>NZ_JAVHXC010000007.1:0-243835 GCF_032248695.1 Dietzia sp. CH92
ACGCCGTAGGCGGCGACGATCTCGGCGCAGGCGATGTGGAACGGGTCGATGACGGCGTGCTGGGGTTTCAGGTCGAGTTGGGGGTCGTAGCCGGCGGCCAGGTCGCGGCGCAGTTGTTCGTCCTCGCAAACCGAGTACAGCTCGTAGCAGGCGCGTAGCCGGGCGGCGGCGGCGATGTTCTCGGCGTGCAGGGCCCGGACCGCGGCGGCTCCGGCCGCGGCGATCAGCGGAGAGTCCACGGCCGCGGCACCGGCGTCAAGGGCAGGGCCGGGATCGGTGCCGGGTTCGGTGCCGGGTTCGGTGCCGCTGTCGGACTGTGGTGCCTGGCCCATCGCCATCCCCCGTTCGCGCATCGGATGGGGCGCCGCCCGGCGACGCCTCTCGCTCGTGTGTTCGATCAAGTGAACAGTAGCAACGAGATACGACACAATGGGGTCCGACGCCCATGACCAGCGGAGATGCGCGACATCGAGCGGGCTAGCGGGCGCCTCAACAAGCGCCGGGTCTAACCGCCCAGCAGGGCCCGGTAATGCTCGGACAGCCCGGGGTAGTAATCGGGGGAGAAGCGGACCGCCTCCGGATCCCGGCCCGCCTCGGCCTCGACCAACCGATCCATGTAGAAGTCCCACCCGGGACCGATCGAGGCTGCGGACTCGGCGTCCGGAATGTCCTGTTCCAGGGAGATGACGACCTCGTCGTCGTCGCCCTCGATACGGACGGTGAGCACCCACCCGTCGGGGGCGGTGGAGACGACGACGAGGTGAGGCGCCTCGCACCGCACGATCCCCACCGGCACGACGGGCGCGCCGTCCTCGGCGATCATCGTCAGCTCCACGGTGCCCGTCGCCGGGTCGCCCGACCACGGGCCGATCCACGGCGCGGTGCGGGCCGGATCGGTGACCGCGGCCCACCCCTCCTCGACGGACAGCGGCAGGCGTCGCGGGAACACGACCGACCCTGTGGGGGAGAGGTATCCGGAGGCCTTCGGCGTGGTGGGCATGGCGACTCCTCGCGGGGGTGGAGGCGCCGCGGCGGTCAGCGCAGCGCCGGCATCAGCGTATCGCGCATCGGGGCCACGAAACGGCCGAAATTGTCCCAGTTGTGCAGGCCGGTGGGCAGGTAGTCGATCCGCGCGTCGATGCCGAGCTCGTCGAGCCGCCGGTCCATCTCCACGGTGCACGCGTGGGTCGCCATCTCCAGGCCCGCGCCCTGGGTGAAGCGCAGGAGATCGCGGCCGTTGCGGTCCCACTCGGAGGCGTCGGGCATACCGGTGGCGGTGGCGAAGTACAGGGCCTTGCCCTCGAGCTTGTCGGCGTTGAGGAGGCCGTCGTTGGCGAGGTAGTCGGGGTCGGTGCGCGGGCCCCACATGTTGGCGATGTTGCCGCCGCGGGTCTCGGCGACGATCTTGGCGAGGATGAACCCCAGGTCGTCGCGCGCGGTGTAGCAGCCGGCGATCGCTCCCACCGCCTCGTACAGGTCCGGGCGACGCTCGGCGATCGTCACCGCACTGGCCGCGCCCATCGAGAGTCCGGCCATGCCGCGCTTGCCGTTGAAGGGGATGGCCCCGGACTCGAGCAAGGGCGGCAGCTCCTCGGTGAGGAAGGTCTGCCACTTGTTGCGGCTGAGGACCGGGTCGTCCTGCTGCCAGTCGGCGTGGAGCGAGCCGTCGGCGCGGGCGGGCATGACCAGCGTGACGTGCTCGTCCGCGAAGATGCGGTCGACGCCGCCGGGCAGTAGCCAGCCGCTGGGTGAGGGCGAGTCGACGCCGTCGAGCAGGTAGAGCATCGGCGCAGGGGCGGTCGAGGCCGTCCTCCAGATCTCCACCGGCAGAACGCGGTTCATGGACTCCGATGCGACCCACCAGCGCTCGAAGCGGGGGTCGCCGCCGGCCACCAGCGGGTCGCCGACCTCGATCTCGCGTACCTCGGATTCCGTGACGGGCTCGGCCTCCATCCCGATCGGCGGGGTGGCGGAGGTGTTCTGCGAGCCGGTGCCCAGCGGCGGGAGGGTGCCCGAACCGACGAGCGAATCCGTTCCGGTGGAGCCGGTGGAGCCGACGGTCGCCGAACCGGCGGCTGCGCTCGACGGGTCGACGCTGCCTCCCAGCGAGCCCATCACCGACCCGATGTCCGGGCCGGCCGACCCGGGCAGTGACTGCGCACCGGCCGGGGCCACGGCCCCGGCGATCAGGGTCGCGGCCAGCGCGGGCACGAGGAGGGGCAGGGCGAGCGGCGAGCGATGTCGGGGCACCGCTCAACGATAGACGGCGGGCCCCGGCCCCGGAAGGCTCACTCTCTGGTGTCGCGGGGCAGGGTGGGGCCCGACAGGTCCTCGGGGCCGGGCTGGTCGGTGGCCTCGTCGGGGTCGCGCGGGGCCGCGGGATCCGCCTGGTCGGGCGCCCCCGCCGGCTCGGCTCGGTCCGCCTGGCCGGCCTGCCCGTCGGCCTGACCACCTTGCGCGCCGGCCTGGCCGCCCTGACCGCCGGCCTGGCCGTCCTGCCCGCCGGCCCCGCCGCCGTCGGTCAGCTGGCGATCCGCGCCGGCGTCGGACCCGGACGACAGGCCCATCGAGGCGCGGATCTGCTCGAGCTTGGACCGGCCCTCCGACTCGCGCGTGAACGCGGCGGCGTCGAGCTGCGCGGTCGACGGGGCGCCGGTCGCCTCCGCGAGCTCCTGCTTCCCGAGCGCGGTAGTGTAGCGGCCCTCGATCTTGGCGCGGATCTCGTCGAAGGTCGGGGAGTTGCCGCCGCCCGCGCCCTGGAGGGCGGACATCGACTCGGAGGTGCGGTGCTGCATCTCGGCCTGGGTGGCCTGCAGCAGCAGCTGGTCCTCCTGGGCCAGCGTCTCGCGCAGGCGGTGCTCGGACTCCTTGACGGCCTGCTTGGCCTGCTCGGCGGCCTGGACGGCCTGGCCGTGGAGCTGGCGGGTGTTCTCCAGGTCCTGCTCGATAGAGACGAGTCGACCCGCGAGCTGCTCGGCCTGGGACTCGAACTGCTGGGCCCGGGCGGCGTCGCCCTCGGCGCGCGCCTGCTCGGCGACCTGGAGGGTCTGGCGGATCTGGCCCTGCACCTCGTCGAGCTGGCGGGCCTTGGTGCCCATGGCGATCTCGAGCTGCTTGGCGTTGCCGATCACCGCGGCGGCCTGGTCGGCGACGGACTTGTGCTGCTGCCGCGCGTTGTTCATGGCCTGGTGGACGAGCACCTTGGGGTCCGCGTTGTCGTCGACCGACTTGTCCAGCGAGGCCTTGAGGTAGTTCCAGCCTTTGGAGAAGGGGTTCGGCATGGCGGGGTCCTTTTGTCGGCGACGGCGAAGGTGCGTTTCTACCTCTTGACGGTACCGATCAGCGCGGCCACGGGCAGGGCGGTCCGGGGAAGGTACGGCTGACGCCACAGGCCGCCGGACGCGGCGCCGGAGGACTCGTGCTGCCACTGGACGTCGACCTGCGGGCGGCCCACGTTGAGGTCGTGGACCATCAGTGCGGCGAGGAGGGCGGAGGAGGTGTCGGGTTCGAAGATCTCGATGCCGAACGCGTAGGCGCCCTTGTAGGTGCTGGCGAGGATCTTGTTCTTGGTGACCGAGTAGGTGTCGGTGGCGGGCGCGACGTTGACGGAGACGGTGTGGCCGTCGGCGAACGCGGTGGTCGCACGCCAGCGTTGGACGCGCTTGGCGAGTGTGTAGTTGGGGCCCTGCTGGGGGACGAGCGCGTCGTGGACGGCGGGTCCCTGTCCGGCGGGGTAGTTGCGGCAGAACACCTTGTGGCGGGTGAGTGCGCCGACGACTCGCTTGACGTCGGTGATCTTCCGGGAGGCGAGGGCCGCCGTGGCGGCCTCGCGGACGTCGGCGGGGACGACGAAGGTGTCCATCGGGGTGGCGAGGTAGGCCAGCGCGGTGGCCGTGTTGTCGCCCAGGAGGTCGACGACGAGGGCGTCGGCCGCGGACGAGAGCTGGACGTGGGTTCCGCCGTCGGCGTAGAAGTAGCTGCCCACGGTGAGGGGCGCGGGGGCGGCGGCCCGGGCCCACGCGGCCAGTTCGGGGAGCTGGGTGAGCAGGTCGATGCCGGGGCGGCCCTCGGCGTCGGTGGGGATGTGCAGGCGTCCGGCGAAGGTGGCGGATGCGGAGCGGAAGCGGTCCCATGCGGGGCTGGAGGGCAGGTCCACGCCCAGGACGTCGGCGCCCCACTGCAGGAGGCGTCGGGCGGGGCCCATCTCGGATCCGAGGCCCAGAACGAGCATGGCGCGGCCGGGGAGGGACAGCCATTCGGGGTTGTCCTGCACGAGCTTGAGGGCGTCGGCGCAGCTGGGCTCGATGACGCCGGCCGCGACCCAGGTGTCGAGGCGGGCGCGGAGGAGGTCGCCGGTCAGTTCTTCGCCGCGGAAGGGGATGGAGAGTTCGCGGACGGGGGTCGCCGTGCCCTGGATGGTCTCGGTTCCGGGCGTGGAGGTGGGGGCGACGACGGCGAGGTAGTCCGTCATCGGGGTCTCCACGAGTCGGCCGTCCTCCTCGTGGACGCCGACCATGCGGGACTGCAGTGACTGGAGGGCGGCCCGTGCGACGCCGTCCCAGGCGGCGGGGTCGGAGACGCCGACCCGGACGAGTTCGGTGAAGGGCCCGATGTAGCCCTTGCGCCAGTCCTTGATCCGGTGGACGCGCTCGGCCGCGGTGGGGTCGACGGTGGCGAGTGCGTCGGCGACGACCTGCTTGGCCAGCCGGCCCGTGGAGCGGTTTCCGTCGGAATCGGTGGGGAAGAGGACTCCGGTCGTGCTCGGTGCCATGACGCTCCTGGTTCTCGGGGACAGCAATACGAGGTTAACCTCAACTTTCGATGCCGTGGGGGCGGGCTCGAGGACTGGCGCAGGCTATGTGACCCCCGGGGGGTGAAAGAGTGAGGAAATTCACCCAACGAGTTGCACAGCGGCTAAATAAGCGCTATCTCACTTATCAGGTTAAACATAAGTCGAGGTAGACGGCCGAGAACCGTTGTGGCACAACCCCGGGCGCCCCTACCAGCGGAGCAGCTTTACTGGTCCCCATCACCGGCCGGGTGTTCCAACCAAGGGTTCCCTGTAACACGACTTTGAATTGCCCCGATAGAGTGACGACACGATCCGAAGGTGGTGGCCAAGGCCACATGCCGGACCGGGTGGCGTGGGGGAGTCAGAACTCGTCGCCGGGTCGTCAACGACAAAGGAAGGCAATTCCTATGAAGAACTCGAAGCGGATGCTCGCCGTCATCGCGGCCACCGGTCTCGCCCTCGGCGCCATGCCGGGTGTCGCCAACGCGCAGGAGGGTAGCGCCCTCCTCGACCTCGATCTCGGCACCGACCTCATCGGTGGTTCGATCGATCTCGGCCTGGACCTCTTCGTCGGCTCGACCGGCGCGGAGAGCCCGCTCACGGCTTCGCTCGAGGGCATCGGCGGCGAGGGCTCGTCGGAGCTGCCGACCGATTCGCTGGGTGAGGGTTCCTCGGAGCTGCCGACCGATTCGCTGGGCGAGGGCTCGTCGGAGCTGCCGACCGATTCGCTGGGCGAGGGCTCGTCGGAGCTGCCGACCGATTCGCTGGGTGAGGGTTCCTCCGAGCTGCCGACCGATTCGCTGGGTGAGGGTTCCTCCGAGCTGCCTGCCGGTTCGCTGACCAACATCACCGGTTCGCTGACCGAGCTGCCCGCCGGCTCTGACGACCTCGGCGGTTCGCTCGAGGAGTTCGGCACCGAGTCCCTCGGCGAGGGCTCCTCCGACCTGGACCTCGGCTCGGTCACCGAGGGCTCCTCCGACCTGGACCTCGGTTCGGTCACCGAGGGTTCCTCCGATCTGGACTTCGGTTCGGTCACCGAGGGATCCTCCGATCTGGACTTCGGTTCGGTCACCGAGGGATCCTCCGATCTGGACTTCGGTTCGGTCACCGAGGGTTCCTCCGATCTGGACTTCGGTTCGGTCACCGAGGGCTCGTCTGACCTCGACTTCGGTTCGGTCACCGAGGGCTCCTCGGAACTCCCGGGCGCCGGCTCGCTCGACAGCATCCTCGAGGCCATCGAGACCGGGTCGTCCAACGTCGGCTCCGGCGACATCATTGTCGAGGGCTCGCTGGGCGAGGGCGGCTCCGTCGACTCCGAGGACATCATGACCCTCGGCTCGCTGGCCGCCGTCAGCATCGGCATCGGCCTGGCGGTCTCGGGCGGCGTCAACCTGCCCGCCCTTCCCGAGGTCAACCTCGGCTTCGTCTGCCAGTTCCCGCAGGAGGCCATCGACTTCCTGAAGAACAACGGCTCCATGGAGCGCGACGAGTGCCTGCCCGAGGATCAGCAGAACTGATCTTCTGCCCCGCGCTGACTGAGTCAGTGACCGGATAGCACTTCACGGATCCCCCGCCGACCACACGGTCGGCGGGGGATCCGTCGTTTCACCCGCCCGTCTCCGCGGCCGATACGCTCACCGACATGGCCACCCCCGACTTCGTCCTCGAGCTCCGCACGCACGTCGGAAACGCGCCCCTCTGGCTCACCGGGGCCACCGCCGTCATCCGCGACCCCGCCCACGAGCGGGTCCTGCTCGTCCGACGCAGCGACAACGGCTGGTGGACCCCCGTCACCGGCATCGTCGACCCCGGCGAGCACCCGGCCCACACGGCCGTGCGAGAGGCACGCGAAGAGGCCGCCGTGGACATCCGCGTCGACCGCCTCGCCTCCCTCGGCGTCTCCCGCATGGTCACGTACGCCAACGGGGACCGGGCGCAGTACATCGACCACACCTTCGCCTGCACCTATCTCGGCGGCGACCCCCACCCGGCCGACGGCGAGAACACCGACGTCCGCTGGTTCGCGATCGACGACCTCCCGGACATGCGACCCCACATGCTCGAGCGCATCGAGGCGGGCCTGGCCGACGAGGAGCGCACGCGCCTCGCGACCACCACCGAGGGCGCGACCACCGGATAAGGGAACTGTCGTAGTGCCCGCCTAGGATCGGGGTATGCCCGCCGACCGCACCCGCAACGAGGTCCCACCCGCGGTGACCGCGGTCGTGGGCATCGTGGTCGCGCTGGTCAGCGCCGTCTTCGGCATCAGCGCCCACGGCCTCGCCGCGGGCGTCGCGGCGGGCCCGCCCACCGCGGGTCAGATCTTCATGGTCGCCGCCGCCAGCGCCGGGATCGGCGCCGTCACCGCCGCGACGGCCCGGGAGCGCTCGCCGATCCTCACCTCCGGGGCCGGCCTCCTCGCGGGGCAGGGACTCGTCCACCTCGTGCTGGCCTCTGGACACTCGCACGGCGCGGCCGGCCCGCTCGGCCACCACGCGACTGATCCCGCGGCCGTGCGGGCCGCGATGGACGGAGCCGGCCTCCGCCCCGCGGCCTCTGCGGCGGCGCTGCTCACCCCGTCGATGCTGGGCGCCCACCTCGCCGCGATCGTCGTCACGGTCGCTCTGGTGGCGGTCCTCGCCGGGGCGCTGTCCTGGCTGGCCGCCCGGGTGCTGCCCACGCCGGAGACGGCCCACCTCGTCGTCGTCGCCCGACTGCTGTCCTCCTACGACGCCGACGCCCCGCGCGGACGGTTCCTCCTCGCCCGCGGAGGCACCCGGGCGCCACCCGTGGCTGTGTGATCCCACCTCACGCACCGGCGCGCCCCCGCGCTGCCGGGCGCTCACCCACACCACCAAGGACACACACATGCGTACCCACACCCGTGCCGCCTTCGCCGCGGCCACCGCCCTCGCGCTCGCCCTCACCACCGCCTGCGGCACCGACGAGCCCGACACCGGCGACGCGGCCGCCGAGCCCGGCGCCGGCACCACCCTGGTGACCTTCGACGACGGCTGGGCCAAGGCCACCGACACCGAGATGTCCGGCGTCTTCGGGACCATCCGCAACCCCGGGGACGCCGACCTGCACCTCACCGGCGTCGACGGCGACCTCGGCGGCGGCACCGAGCTCCACGAGACCGTCCCCGGCGCGAGCGGCATGATGATGCAGGAACGCGAGGACGGCTTCGTCATCCCCGCCGGTGGCGAGCTCGTCCTGGAGCCCGGCGGCAACCACATCATGCTCATGGACCTCGACGAGCCCATCACCACCGGCCAGCCGATCACGCTGACCCTCGAGTTCGGCGACGCCGAACAGGGCGTCACCGTCTCCGCCCGCGACTTCCAGGGCGGTGAGGAGGAGTACGTCGGCGGCGGCCACGGCGGCCACGGCGGCTCCGGCGGCTCCGGCCATGAGGCGGGCGGAGGCATGAATCACGATGGCTGACCAGGCCCGACGCGGTCTGCCACGGCGTGGTCTGTCCCGGCGGTCGGTGCTCACCGGCGGCGTCGCGGCCGTCGTGGGTGGCGGCGTCATCGGAGGCGCCGCGGGCTACGGGGGGCGGGGGATCGTCGACGACGACGAGGGGGTCACCGACTGGAAGGCCCTCGCCGACTCGCGGATCGTGGGGGCGGCGACCGAACCGTTCCACGGCCCGCGCCAGGCCGGCATCACCACGGTGCCGCAATCGCACGCCGCCTTCGTGGCGTTCGACATCGTCCCCGGAGCGACACGCACCGAGATCCAGGGCGTCCTGCGAGCCTGGTCCCAGGACGCCGCCCGGCTCACCCGGGGCCACGGCGGGCTGGCCGACCTCGAACCCGAACTCGCCGCCGACCCCGCGCGGCTCACCGTGACCATCGGGCTCGGGCCGGGCTTCTTCGACGCCGCCGGGATGCCGGAGAAGCGCCCGTCGTGGCTCGCGCAGCTGCCGGCATTCCCGCAGATCGACCAGCTCGAGGACCGCTGGTCGGAGGGCGACCTGCTCCTGCAGATCTGCGCTGACGACCCGCTGATCGTCTCGCACGCCGCCCGGATCCTCGCCTCCGGAGTGAGGGGGGTCGCCCGGCAGAGGTGGGCGCAACGCGGCTTCCGCAAGGCCGTCGGGACCGACCCCAGCGGCCAGACGCAACGGAATCTGTTCGGACAGATCGACGGCACGGAGAACCCGCGGCCGGACGACATCGACTTCGACCAGATCCTGTTCTCCGACGGCAGCGACCAACGCTGGATGCGGGGCGGATCCTCGCTCGTGCTCCGGCGCATCCGCATGACGATGGACACCTGGGAGGAGATCGACCGCACGTCCCGCGAACTCAGCGTGGGCCGCAGGCTCGACACCGGTGCCCCGCTGACCGGCCGGGACGAACGCGATCCGGCCGACTTCGAGGCGATCGACGACACCGGCCTGCCCGTGATACCGCCGGAATCGCACATCGCGCGGGCCCGCCAGCGGAACCGGGGGGAGGCCATGCTGCGGAGGCCGTACAACTACGACGACCCTCCGGAGGGGGGCGAGATCAGCAACTCCGGGCTGCTGTTCACCGCCTACCAGGCCGACCCGGTACGCACGTACATCCCGGTCCAACAGCGGCTCGCCGAGCAGGACGCGCTCAACACGTGGACGATCCCCATCGGGTCCGCGGTGTTCGCACTGCCGCCCGGCGCACCCGAGGGCGGGTACGTGGGGCAGGGGTTGTTCGAGGGCTGACGCCGAGAGGGGCGCCGTCGCCGGTGAGTCGGCGACGGCGCCCCGTCACGTCGGGCGATCGGCCCCCACGCGCCCGCGCCTCCCTCCACAGCCGCTCCCGGCGATGGCGTCTCGCTCGCGCCTCCCTCCGCAGCCGCTCCCGGCGATGGCGTCTCGCCCGCCCCGCGGAGCGCGCGAGACGCCATCGACAGGGGCGGCTGCAGGGTGGATTGGGAGTGGCTGCGGACTTGGCTGGAGTGGGCGGGCCGGTGCAGCCTCGTCAGAGCGCAGCGGCGATGGCGTCCGCCATGGCCTGCTGGCCGAGTGCGGTGGGGTGGAACGACGCGGCGTTGTTCTCCGAACCGTCGAGGAACACGACCCACCGTTCACTCGCCGGGGCGCAGCCGCTGCGGTCGGTGCTGTCGACGGGGAGTGCCGAGACATGGCCGTTGCGGCGGGCCGCCTCATCGACCGCATCGTTGATCGCCTGCGTGATCTCGCGGGCCCATTCCAGGTTCTCCGTGCCGATGAACTGTGTGAACTGGCAGCCGGCCGCATCGGTGGCGGGCATCAGCGGCAGGTACTGGGTGGCGATCACGGTCGCGCCGGGGGAGCGCTCGGCGATCTCGGCGTAGATTTCGTCGACCGCGCCGTCCTCGCCGTACACGTCAGCGATGAGACCGCTCACCGTCGATCCGAGCTCGCTCTCGCAGTCGCGGGGCGAGCCCGGCGCGCCACCGGTGATGCACCCGACGATCGAACCGAAGCCCACGTCGTTGCCGCCGATGGACAGGGTCACCAGATCGGTGTCCTCGTCGAGGGCCTCGAGCTGGGGGGCGACGCCCGGGTGCTGGGCCTCGAACATATCCGAGGTCACCGCCCCACCGCAGGTCACATCGGTGAGCTCACCGACAGCCGGGCTCTCATCGAGCTGGCCGGGGTAGTTGCTCGCGCTCCTGGCACAGGGGGCCGCCACGTCTGACTGGTCGCCGAAGGCCGCGTACGAATCGCCGAGCGCGACGTACTCGGCATAGGCGGGCTCGGCCAGCGAGCCGAGCGACCCGGCGACGCTGCCGGGGATCTCGTTCGTCGCGCCCAGGGAGCTGACGGCGATCGCGCCATCCGGCTGGGCTGTGGACTGGGCGGAGGCGACGGGCGCCGCGGCCAGCGTGACCGCGGCGGCCAGGGCGAGGGACGTGGTGAGGGGGCCGCGACGGCGGCGATGAGGAGTCGACATCTGCTCAGTGTCTCCTCATCGGCGCCGGTGAGTGGGCGATTCGCCCACGTCCGCCCGAGAATCGGCGGGCGGCGTCAGACGGTGTGGGCGACGTAGACGTCGCAGTTGGCGTGCGCGGTGACGTCGCGGGCGACGCTGCCGAGGACCCGGGTCAGGCCCTGCGCGCGCTTGTTGCCGACGATGATGAGATCCGCTCGCAGGAAATCCGCCAAGCGGACCAGCGCCTCGCCCGGCTTGCCCTCCTCGGCGTCGGCCTTCATCCGGGCGGAGGGGAACTCGGCGCGCAGCCGGTTGACCACGGACCCGGCGACGGAGCGGGCGTCGTCCTCGGTCGAGAGGACGAAGGTCTCCCCGCCGAGCGTGACCGTCTCCCGCTCGAACTTGCCGAACGCGGTCATGACGGTGAGTTCGGCGCCGAGCGCACTCGCCAGCTCGGCTGCGCGATGGGCGGCCGCGAACGCGGTGTCGCTCGAGTCGACCCCGACTACAATCTGCTTGATCATCTACAGGACCTTCTCGGTGTGGTTGGCGCTCGCGGGCGGCACTCTCTATACAGTTCGACCCGGACGCTATACGTCAGAGTTCGCCTCATGCGAGCGCAGACCGCCGAGATCAGCCCCGTTCGGGGCTGGCGGAGCGTCAGGCGTCGCCGCGTCAGTCGTCGCCGAGGGCGGCCAGCACCCGATCCGCGACGTGGGCGTGCCCGGCCGTCGTCGGGTGCACCGGAACGACGCCGGTCTCCAGCCCGGTGAAGTCGACCCAGCGGCGCTCGGGCGCCTCACACATGGAGTGGCCCGGCTCGTCCGGGATGACCACCGCGACATCGTTGCGCTCGGCGGCGTCGCGCACCACGCGGTTGATGCCGTCCTGGAAGCCACGGACCTTGGCGCGCTCCTCGGCGCTGATCCCCATGAACGGCGCGCACGACGGGGACTGCCGGATGATCGCGTCGTCCTCGGGGACGGCCGCCAAGTACCCGACGGTCACGACGCGGGCGTCCGGCGCGCGCCGGGCGATCTCCGCGTAGACCCCGTCCAGGCGCTGGTCGAGCCGCTCCAGGGCCTCGGCGGCCTGGCGGTCGATGACATCCGAGCAGCCGGTCGTGGGATCGAAACCCCGCGACAGGTTCCCGGTGGCGCCGTCGACGAGCGGCAACAGTTCGGGCGCGGTGTTGGGTCGCACCGCACACGCCACGATCACGGCCGCGAAGCCCACATCGTTACCGCCGATGGTCACCGACACCAGGTCCGTGTCGGCGTCCAGGGCGTCGAACTGGGGCGGGGCGCCCGTCCGGCCGACCGCGCTGAAGTCGTCCACCACGGCACCGCCGCAGGTCGCGTTGACGAACGTGCCCACGCCGAGCTCGCGGGCCACCACGGTCGGGTACGCGTCGGAGGTGCGCACACACGCCACCGGACCCGCGCCCCACGCGCCCGGCGCGATCCGGCCGACGGCGGCGTAGGAGTCGCCGAGCGCCACGTACTTCGACGGGCCGGTGCCGGGGCCGGCGAGAACCGACGGGCCCATCCCGGTCCCGGTGACCTGCCCGGCGATGTTCGCGCCGAGGGTCTGCACCGAACCCCCGGCCACCTCGAGCGGCCCCGTCTCCGGGGTGATCGGCGCCGGGATCGCGGGAGCGGGCACGGCACCCGCGGGGGCGGCCAGCACGGGGGACAGCAGGACGGCGGCGGCCGCGGCGGCACCGGACATCAGTCGGCGCGCGGAGCGGCGGGGAAGGGACGTGTGCATGCGTTCAGCGTCTCATGAACACGTGTCTAGATGGGCGCCCTCCCGGGCGCGCCACGAGGGGTCTCGCGGGGCCGGGGAGGGCGCGGGTCGAGCGGGGGAACGCGTCAGCTGGCGGGCGGGGCCGCGGGCAGACGGACCACCTGGCCGGCGTAGGACAGGCCCGCGCCGAAGCCGATGCACAGGGCGATGTCGCCCTCCTTGGCCTGGCCCTCGCGCAGCATGGTCTCCATCGCCAGCGGGATCGAGGCGGCCGAGGTGTTGCCGGTCTGCTCGATGTCGTTGGCGATCGCCACCGTGTCCGGCAGGCCGAGGTGCTTGGCCATCGCGGAGTTGATGCGGCCGTTGGCCTGGTGGGGGATGAAAGCCTGGATCTGGTCGGCCGTCACGCCGGCGGACTCCAGCGTCTCCGCGCACACCTTGGACACCTGCACGGCGGCCCAACGGAACACCTTGGAGCCGTCCATGGTGAGGAACGGCTGGACGACGGCCTCCTCGCCGAGGCCCCGCCCGTCGACCTCGTCGACGTACTGCTTGAAGTCCTTGGTCTGGCGGATGGCCTCGCCCTTCTCGCCGTCCGAACCCCACACGACCGGGCTGATGTCGTTGGTCTCCGACGGGCCCACCACCACGGCGCCGGCGCCGTCGCCGAAGATGAACGCGGTGTTGCGGTCCGTGTAGTCCAGTCCGTCGCTGAGCTTCTCCACGCCCACCACCACCACGTAGCGGGCGCCGCCGCCTCGGATCATGTTGGTGGCCACGGCGAGGCCGTAGCCGAAGCCCGCGCACCCGGCGGTGAGGTCGAACGCCGCGATGCCGTTGCGGCCGAGGGCGGTGGCGACCTGCGGGGCCGCGTGCGGGACCTGGGTCCAGTTGGTGGACGTGCACACGATGAGCGCGTCGATCAGTTCCACGTCGATGCCGGCCGAGGCCACGGCGGCGCGGGCCGCCTCGATCGACATGGACACGATGCCCTCGTCCGGGCCGGCCACGCGGCGGTTGAGGATGCCGGAGCGCTCGTAGATCCACTCCGAGGTGGAGTCGATCTTCTCGCAGATCTCCTCGTTGCTCACGATCCGACTGGGGCGGTACGCCCCGATCCCGAGGAGGGTCGTGCCGGTGGCGCCCTCGCCGGTCGCGATGGTCACGGTCTCGTTGGAATCCGCCATTGGCGATCTCGCTCCTCGTCGGTGGACGGCGCCTCGACGGCGCGCGTGTCATAACTCCCCGCCACCCTACTGCGGTCACAGGGAAGATCGCCCTACCGTACCGCCGCGTTTCCACCACCACCCCCGGCAGCCCCCGGAGTGCCGCCCATGGGCGTAACCGCAGGTCCGGCGCCCGCTAATGCGCCCGCCGGTGCCCCCGCAGGTCAGTCCGCGAGCAGCCCGTCGAGCCAGGAGCGCCAGCGCGGGGCGTCCCACGTGGGCGTGACATCGACCGCCGCGGCACCCAGCGGGCGGCCGTCCCCGCCGGGCGCGTCGACGTACTCGTACACCCGCAACGCCAGCGCCGCACGGCCCGCCGCGTCCTCGTGCGTCTCCCCGGCCGGGAAGGCGAACAACTCGAGCATCCCGTCCACCGGCGCCGACAGGATGAGCGTGCGCGACGCCTCCGACTCGGTCACCACGATGCCGCCGACCTCGCCCGAGCGCGCGACGACGCCGCTGTTGCCCGAACCGCCCCCCGGGCCCCCGGCCGGGTTGTGGCCGGCACCCGCCGCGGGCGCGATGAGCCGCGACGTCACCCGGGCCCACAGCTCGGGCACCGTCTGCCGCACGGGATCGGTGGCCGCGTCCACGGTCACCACCCCGTCGGCCGGGCGATGGGTCAGCCGGTGGGCCAGCACCGTCAGCGCCTGCGCCCACCCGTCGACACTGCCCGACACCGACTGTTCCGCCAGATCCCCGACGGAGGCGAACCCCGACCGCAGGGTGAGCAGGCTGCCGCCCTCGTCGTCGTCGACCACCTCACACGACGTCTCCCACGGCGGCACGGGCACGCCCTCGCCCATCCAGTCCCGCTCCACGTACGCGAACCGGCCCGGCGCGCCCGCGGCGGGCGGCGTGTACTCGGTGATCTCCCCGACGGTCGCGGTGAGCATCGCCTCGGCCGCCGCCTCCGGCCCGGTCGTGGGGTCCGGCGCGCCCGGGTCGGCGAACTGGACGATCCGCCCGCCCACCCGCGGTTCCATCGCGCACGAGACGAACCACGACGCGATGCCCTCCGCGGTGGCCACGGCGTCCCACACGACCTCCGGCGCCACCGGCAGCGGCACGCCGCACACGACCCGGGTGCTGCCGTCGTCCGTCCGGACCTCCGCCGTCACGTCGTACATGTTGCGCTCCCGCCCGTCGGTCGACTCCACGCGCACAACGCTACCGCCGGCCCCCGCGCCGTACCCTGGCGGGCGTGACCTCGACGAGCGCGCCCCACGACGCGGATCGTGCCCGCGGCGTCCGGGGGCCGATCGCCGCGACCGCCCTGCTCTTCGCGGCGAACGGAGCCGTCTTCGGCGCGATCGTGCCCCGCCTGCCCGACCTCAAGGACGCGCTCGACCTGGGCGCCGGCGGGTTCGGTCTGGCGATGGCCTGCTACCCGGCCGGCGCGCTGGTCGGGGGACTGCTCACACCCGTCCTCATGCGGCGCCGCTCCGACGGGGCCGTGGCCGTGGCGATGATGATCGCCGCGTCCGTGGTGGCGGCGCTGGTCGGCTTCTCGCCGGTCGTGGCCGTGTTCGCCGCGCTGCTGCTGGTGTTCGGCGTGTGCGACGCGATCACCGACGTGTCCATGAACGCGCACGGCATCCGCGTGCAGCTGCGTCACGGCCGGTCGCTGATCAACCGCTTCCACGCCCTGTGGTCGCTGGGGGCGGTGCTCGGCGCGGCGGGCGGGTCGGTGGCCGCCGGGGCGGGGGCGTCGGTGCGGGCCCAGATGATCGGTGCGGCGGTGGTGTGCGCGCTGGCGGCGCTGGCCGCGTACCCCGTGCGGCTGGGGCCCGCCGCCGCCGAGGACGAGCGGGGCCGCGACCTCGACGCCGTGCCGGCCGAGCCCGCCCGCGCGCGCGACCCACACGCCAAGGCCGGGCGCCGCTTCCCCGGGGGCCGCGCGCTGCTCCTGGTGATCGCGCTCGGACTGTTCGCGTGCTGCGCCGAGCTCGTCGAGGACTTCGCCCAGACCTGGTCGGCGCTCTACCTGCGCGAGACCACCATCGCGGGCGCCGGGCTCGCCGGGCTCGGCTTCATCGCCGTGCAGGGCGCGCAGCTGGCCGGGCGCGTGACCGGTGACGCCCTGGTCGAGCGGTTCGGCGCCGCGCGGCTGGGTCGAGCGGGAGGCCTGTGCGTGCTGGTGGGCGCGGGCGCGGCGTTCGTCGCGTCGTTCACGCTCGACGGGCCGGCCCTGCTGGTGGTCCTGCTCGCCGGGTTCGTCCTGGCCGGGTGGGGGATCGCCACCGTCATCCCCGGCGCGATGGTCGGCGCCGACTCCATCCCGGGCCTCGCGCCGGGTGCGGGCCTGGCGGTGCTGAACTGGGTGATGCGGCTGGGCTTCCTCGCCTCGCCGCCGCTGGTGGGGCTCATCGCCGAGGTCGCGGGGCTGCGCTGGACCGTGACGCCGATGATCGTGGGCGGCGTCCTCATCGCCGCCCTGGCCGGGCCCCTGCTGGGCCGCGCCGACCGCACTCCCGCCGGCCACACATCCGCCGACCGCGCCCCCGCGCGCGAGAAGGAGACCACGCCGTGAGCGCCGAGGTGTTCGTCAAACGCGGCTCAGGCCACGGGCCCGACTTCTTCCGCCACGAGGCCGCCGGGTTGGCCTGGCTCGCCGCGGCCCCCGGCGGGCCGCGCGTGGTGACGGTGAAGGGGGTCGACGACGACGAGATCACCCTCGAGAAGATCCCCGCCGGTCGCGCCACGGCGGACGCGGCCCTGCGGTTCGGTCGGTCGCTGGCGGCGATGCACGATGCGGGTGCGGCCGCCTGGGGCGCACCCGCCGAGGGCTGGGCGGGCCGGTGCTTCATCGGTAACCGCCCGCAGGACTGCCGGCCGACCGCGTCGTGGGGCGAGTTCTACGCCGAGCAGCGGGTCCGGCCCTTCGTCCGCATCGCGGTGGACCTGGGCGTGGTGGGCGGTGCCGACCTGGCGGTGGTGGAGCGGGCCTGCGACCGCGTCGCCGCCGGCGAGCTCGACGACCCCGACGACGCTCCCGCCCGCATCCACGGCGACCTGTGGACGGGCAACGTCCTGTGGACCCGGGCGGACGCGGCTGACGTCGAGGGCGGGGGCGGCGTGGAGGCGGTGCTCATCGACCCCGCCGCGCACGGCGGGCACCGCGAGACCGACCTGGCCATGCTGGCGCTGTTCGGCGCGCCGCATCTCGAGCACATCCTGCGTGGCTACGACGAGGCCCACCCGCTGCGCGAGGGCTGGCGGGAGCGGGTGCCGCTGCACCAGTTGCACCCGCTGGCCACGCACTCGGCCGGGCACGGCGCCGGCTACGCGGTCGCGTTGGCCGACGCCGCCCGGCGCGTGCTGGCGCTCTGACCCTCGGGGCGCCCGGGAGTCAGGCGCCCGGGGTCAGTCGCCCGGGGTCAGGCGCCGGAGGGGCTGACGCGGAACACCGAGTCGCGACCGTCGCCGTCGGAGGTGGTCACCAGCAGCGAGCCGCCCGGCTCGGGGGCCAGGGACCGAAGCCGGCCGAACTCGCCCTCGAGCAGCACGGAGGCGTCGACCACCGAGCGGCCGTCGTCGCTCAGCCGGAGCAGGACCAGCTTCTGGGTCTTGAGGTTGGCCATCGCCAGCGCGCCGGCCCACTCGCCCCACTCGGGGCCGAGGAACTCGATGTCCGCGGGCGCCAGCGTCGGGGCGCCCGAGGACCAGACGGCCTCGATCGCGTCCGGGAACCTGGCGGTGTCGGTCATCGGCACGTTCTGGTCGTAGCGGCCGCCGACGTCGGGGTTCCAGCCGTAGTTCCCGCCGGGTTCGAGCAGGTTCACCTCGTCGTCGACGTCCGGGCCGTGCTCGGCGGAGTAGATCCGGCCGGTCTCGGGGTGGATCGCCAGACCCTGGATGTTGCGGTGGCCGATCGTGTGGACCACCGAGTCCCCCGTCGCGGGTTCGCCGTCCGGCGTGATGTGCAGGGTCTTGCCGGCCAGCGACTCGGGGTCCTGCGGGGCCGGGCCGGTGAAGGTGTCCCCGGTGCCGATGTAGATCGAACCGTCGGGGGCGGTGAGCAGCCGGCAGCCGCTGTGGAGGCCGTTGTCGCCGAGCGGGATCCCGGTGAGAGTGTCGCGGACCTTCGTCATGGCGGTCCAGTCCTCGTCGACGGCGAAGGTGGTGATCCGGTTGTCACGCTCGCCTCCGAGCGACCGCGACCAGCACACGTGGATCTCGCGGTTCTGCGCGAAGCCCGCGTCCACGGCCATGCCCATCAGGCCGCTCTCGGACTGCCGGAACAGGCCCGGCAGCTCGATGCCGATCTCGCGCTGCTCCTCGCCGGGGCGCTGCACGACCACCCGTCCGCCGCGCTCGCCGGTGAGGAGAGTGCCGTCCGGCGCGCGGACCACGTCCCACGGGATGGTCAGCCCGTCCATGACCGTCTCGGTCTCGACCGCCGGGCCCTCCACCACCGCGACGCCCTCTCCGGCGCCGATACCCGGGGTGGCGGGGAAGAGGCTGCCCGGCGGGATCAGGCTGGTGTCGATCGAGCCGGACGAGCCGCCGGGCAGGCTGCTCTGCGCGCAGGCGGTGAGCGGGACGGCGACGGTGACCGCCGCCGCGGCGGCGAGCCCGGCGAGGGTGCGGGGGAAGGCGGGACTGGGCACGGCTGCTCCTGGGTCGGACGACTCGGGGAAGGGGTGAACCTCCGTCCGTCCGAACCTATTCGACCCCCGGCGCCGGCGACACCGGAACGGCGGCGGGCCGGATCCGGAGCACCTCGTCCCGGCCCTGGCCGTTCGAGGTGGTGGCCAGCAGCGCTCCGCCGGGCTCGGCCGTCAGGGAACGGATGCGGCCGTGCTCGCCGGGGATGACGGCCCCGAGCTCGAGCACGCTGGTCCCATCCTCGTCGAGCCTCATCAGCACGATCTGCTTGGTCTTGAGCATCGCGACCGCCAGCGCGCCGTCCCACTCGCCCCACGCCGGATCGTCCAGGAACGCGATCCCGCTCGTCGCGAGCGTGGGATCGCCGGACGACCACGTCGCCTCGACCGCGTCGGGGAACTTCACCAGATCGGTCATGGGCGAGGCGTCGTCGTGGTCGCGCTCGTTGATCCCGGGCCGCAGCGGGTCCCACCCGTAGTTGCCGCCGGCCCGCAGCTGGTTAATCTCGTCGTCGCGGTGCGTGCCGTGCTCGGCCGAGAAGAGGCGTCCCGTCCCCGGCTGAAGGGCCAGGCCCTGGACGTTGCGGTGGCCGAAGGTGAAGATGCGTGGGTCCGCGCCCGGGATGCGGGCCGGGTCCTGGGTGGGGGAGCCGTCGCGGGTCACGTGCAGGACTTTGCCGCCGAGCGACCGCAGGTCCTGGGGGACCGCGCCGTGGAAGGTGTCACCGGTGCCGATGTAGAGCGTGCCATCCGGGTGGGCGAGAATGCGGCACCCGGAGTGGTGGCCGATGTTCTGCCGGGCGATGCCGGGGACGATCACGTCGGGGTCCTCGAGCGCCGACCAGTCGTCCGCCGCGCGCCAGGCGGTGACGCGGCTGTCGCCGGGCGTGCCGTCGGCGAAGTTCTCCGAGTGGCAGGTGTAGACCTCGCGGCTCCGGGCGAAGTCGTGCGCCAACGCCATACCCATCAGGCCGCTCTCGCCGCCGGTGAACAGGCCGTCGAAATCGGCCGCGACGTCGGTGGTCGTCCCGTCGGGGTGGATCGCCACGACCCTGCCCGTCCCGCGCTCACCGGTCACCACCACGCCGCTCGGGTCGCGGACCACGTCCCACGGGATGGTCAGGCCGCCGACCAGTGTCTCCACTTCGACTTCCGGGCCGGGGGGCAGGGGCTCGTCCGGGTAGCGGTCCTCGGGCCGGGCGGCCGGCGCGCCGAGTGAACCCGCGGACCCGGTCGAGCCGAGGGACCCGGCCGAACCCGATGAACCGGCATCCAGCGACCCGAACAGTGAACCCGGCGCCGCACTCTGGGCGTTCGCGGTCAGCGGAGCCACCATCGCCGCGGCGGCCGCGGTCGCCACCGCACCGGCGGTCAACCCGGCGCGCAGGCCGGCTCGTGAGCGGATACGGGGACGCGAAGGGGACGAGCGGAACACGGGGCCTCCGGGGATAGGCGCGACGGGGTCACGGGCGACGAGCCCCGGCGACCGAAGTCACCGGGGTTCAGATGACGGTATCCGACCCCTACGACACCCCTACGTCACCCCAGAGACGAGGAGCGCCCCGCGCGCCCGCTCACGGGCGGCGCGCGGGGCGCTCCAGTCGCTGGTCGGAGAGGCTAGAGCTCCTCGATCGTCGCGCTCGCGTGTACGGTCCCCAGCTTCTTGGGGTTGCGCACGGTCAGCGACCAGGCCGCGTCGCCGGCACCGCCGCGCCGGGCGTAGATCCCCAGCTTCGCGGGCAGGATCACCGGCTTGCCGAACTCCACCGAGTAGCGGGCGCGCCGGGGGATCTCGCCCTCGACCACGCCGAGCAGCGTCGCGGCGGTCCACATGCCGTGCGCGATGACGTTGGGGAACCCGAACGCCTTGGCGCCCACCCCGGAGACGTGGATGGGATTGCGGTCCCCGGACACGGCCGCGTACTCCGCGATCCGCGCCTCGGACACCGACCTCACCACCGTGGGATCACCGAGCTCGGCCGCGGTCGGCGGCGCGGGCTTCGGCGGGCGCGGGGCGTCCTTCGGCGGGGTGAGAGACGTCCGCCGCTTCGAGAGCAGGCCCGACCGTTGCACCCAGGCGGGCTCGTCGTCGTCGCCCGTCCTGATCTCGGTGACCACATCCAACAGCAACCCCGCCGGGTGCTCGCGCAGGTTCTCCGCGTGCGCGCGGATGCCGAGCTCGTCGCCGACCCGCAGGGGACGGCGCGACTCGATCTCGTTGGTCAGGTGCACCGATCCCATCGCCGGCACCGGGTAGTCCGGGTCCAGCATGAGCTGCATGCTCAGCGGGAAGGCCAGCGTGAACGGGTAGGTCAGCGGCAGCTCGTCGGTCAGGCGCAGGTCGCAGACGCGCGCGTACGCGGCCAGGTTGGCCACGTCGACGCGCACTCCGGTGACCTCGACGCCCTTCGACGGCATCGACGTGCCGTCACGCGAGCCGCCCACGACGGGCAGGGCACCGACCGCGGCCTTGCCGTACTGGCCGAGCAGGTTGGGGATGCCGGGAAGGCGGGTGTACTCCACGGCCGATCACGCCCCCAGCAGCGACTGGCCGCACACGCGGATCACGTTGTTGGTGACCGCGGAGGAGGCCGGGCTCGCGAAGTAGGAGATGGTCTCGGCGACGTCGACCGGCAGGCCACCCTGCAGCATCGAGTTCATGCGGCGGCCGGCCTCCCGCGTGCCGAAGGGGATGGCGGCGGTCATCTGGGTCTCGATGAAGCCCGGCGCCACCGCGTTGACGGTGATGCCCCGCGACGCCAGCTCCTCGGAGGCGCCGTTGACGAAGCCGATCACGCCGGCCTTGGAGGCGGCGTAGTTGGTCTGCCCGCGGTTGCCGGCGATGCCCGCCATCGAGGACACGCCGATCACACGCGAGCCCTCGCCCAGGATGCCCTTCTCGGCGAGCTCGGCGGTGATCCGCTCGGGGGCGATGAGGTTGACCGCCATCACGGACTCCCACCGCGCGGCGTCCATGCCGGCGAGCGTCTTGTCGCGGGTGATGCCGGCGTTGTGGACGAGGATGTCGAGGCGGCCGTCGTGGCGCTCGGTGATGTGCTTGGCCAGGACCTCGGCGGCGTCGGCGGCGGTGACGTCGAGAGGCAGGGAGGTCCCGCCGACCTTGTTGGCGGTCGCCGAGAGCGACTCGCCGGCGGCCGGGATGTCGCAGCAGATCACGTGCGCACCGTCGCGGGACAGGACCGCCGCGATCTCCGCGCCGATGCCGCGGGCGGCCCCGGTGACGACGGCGAGCTTGCCCTCGAGCGGACGGTCCCACGACGACGGGGCGCTGGCGGAACCGGCGCCCACGCGGAACACCTGCGCGTCGACATACGCCGACTTGGCCGACAGGACGAAGCGCAGGGTGGACTCGAGCCCGGAGGCGCCCGCATCGGAGTCGGGGGAGACGTACACGAGCTGGACGGTCGCGCCGCGCTTCATCTCCTTGCCGAGCGAGCGGGTGAAGCCCTCGAGCGCGCGCTGGGCGATGCGCTCGTCGACCGAGCCGGTCTCCTCGGGCGTGGTGCCCAGGACGACGATGCGGCCGCTGGCCATCACGTTGCGCACGACCGGGTTGAAGAACTCGTACAGCGCCACCAGGTCCTCGGGGCGCTTGAAGGAGGTGGCGTCGAACACGAGTCCGGCGAACTTGCCCTCGGCACCCGCCCCGGCCAGCTCGTAGTCCGAGGACAGCATCTCGCGGACCGGCTCGACCAGGCGGCCCTCGCCACCGATGAGGACCGGGCCGTGGAGGGCGGGCTCGCCGGCCTCGTGGCGGCGCAGCTGCTCCGGCTGCGGCAGGCCGACCTTGCCGGCGATGAACGACCCGGGGGCCGAGGTCACGAACTGCGAGTAGAGGTCGAGGTTGCCCTGTGCCATGGCGATCATCTCCTGGAGAGGTGTGCGGTCCTACGGGTCGACAAGTAACTTACCGCTGAGTAACAATACTGCCAGGGCCGCGTTTCGGGCCACCGGACACCGAGAACAAACGGGAGTGACACACGTGACCACCAGCCCCCGCAAGGTCGCCATCGTCGGCGGCAACCGAATCCCCTTCGCCCGCTCGAACGGCAAGTACGCGGACGCCTCCAACCAGGACATGCTCACCGCCGCGATCGACGGCCTGGCCAGCCGCTACAACCTGCAGGGAGAGCGTCTCGGCTCCGTCGTCGCCGGTGCCGTCCTCAAGCACTCCCGCGACTTCAACCTCACGCGCGAGTCCGTCCTCGGTTCGGTGCTCGACTCCTCCAGCCCGGCCTACGACGTGCAGCAGGCCTGCGGCACCGGTCTGGCCGCTGCCATCCAGGTCGCCGACGCGATCGCGCTCGGGCGGATCGAGTCCGGCATCGCCGGCGGCACCGACACCACCTCGGACGCCCCGCTCGCCGTCAACGACGACCTGCGCAAGACCCTCATCAAGCTCACCGCGGCCAAGAGCACCGTCGACCGTCTCAAGCTGCTCGGTGAGATCCGCCCCCAGGGCCTGGTCCCGGAGCAGCCGCAGAACGCCGAGCCGCGCACGGGCCTGTCCATGGGCGAGCACGCCGCGATCACCGCCCGCGAGTTCGGCGTGTCCCGTGCCGACCAGGACGCCCTGGCCGCCACCAGTCACCGCAACCTCGCCGCCTCCTACGAGTCGGGTTTCCAGGACGACCTGGTCACCCCGTACCTCGGCGTGGCGCGCGACGACAACATGCGGCCCGACTCCTCCGAGGAGAAGCTGGCCAAGCTCAAGCCCGTGTTCGGCAAGCGGGACGCGGAGGCCCACGGCACCGAGGCCACCATGACCGCCGGCAACTCCACCCCGCTCACCGACGGCGCCTCCGCGGTGCTGCTGGCCAGCGAGGAGTGGGCGGCCGAGCACAAGCTGCCCGTGCGCGCCTACCTCGTGGACTCCGAGACCGCCTCCGTGGACTTCATCCACGGCAAGGAGGGGCGCAACCCGGACGGTCTGCTCATGGCCCCGACCTACGCGGTGGCGCGCCTGCTCGCCCGTAACGGCCTCACCCTGCAGGACTTCGACTACTACGAGATCCACGAGGCGTTCGCCTCGCAGGTCCTGGCCACCCTGGCCGCGTGGGAGTCCGAGGAGTACTGCACGCAGCGCCTGGGCCTCGACAAGGCGCTGGGCTCGATCGACCGGTCCAAGCTCAACGTCAACGGCTCCTCGCTGGCGGCCGGGCACCCGTTCGCCGCGACCGGCGGCCGCATCCTCGCCGCCACCGCGAAGCTGCTCGAGCAGAACGGCGGCGGCCGCGCCCTCATCTCCATCTGCGCGGCCGGCGGCCAGGGCGTCACCGCGATCATCGAGCGCTGACCGACCCGGCGCACGCCTGACCAGTGCAGCCCCCGCGCCCGGCGCGGGGGCTGCACTCATCGGCACCGGTCGGTCATAGTGGTGTTCACAGTGCTTCGTGCGGGAGTCTTTCAGGCCGGCGCCCCGCCGGGGACCCCGCCCGCTTCATGAGGAGGCGTGACGAGTGGACGAGTCCACCAGCACCGACGGCGGTCCGGCCCGCCCCGTCGCCATCGAGGGCGCCGGCCCCCACCCGGCCGCGTCCGACCGGCGGCGCTACCGCGTGCGGTCGCGGTGGTTGTACACGGGCGTCGGCGTGTTCATGGCGCTGGCGGTGCTGTACGGCTTCGACCTGGTCAACAGCATCGGTCGCGTGCCCCGCGGCACCGAGGTCTCCGGGATCGAGGTCGGGGGAATGACCCTCGCCGACGCCGAACAGCGCCTGGTGGAGCAACTGGGACCGCGGGTCGACGACGAGGTGGATCTGCGCGCCGGGGCCGTGAGCACCACCCTGGACCCGCGGGCGGTCGGGCTGTCCGTGGACTGGCAGGGCACCCTGGACCGGGCCGGCGAACAGCCCCTCAACCCGGTCACCCGGTTGATCAGCCTGGTGTGGTCCACGGACGTCGGGATCGCCAGCGTCATCCCCGACGAGCGGCTGACCGACTTCCTCGAGCGGCTCGCGCTCCAGGCCGACTTCGAGCCCCGGGAGGGCGCGATCTGGTTCGACCGCGACGAGGTGCGCTCGGCCATCCCCCTGGACGGCCAGCGCCTCCAGATCGAGAACTCCCGCGACGCGGTGCTCGAGCACTGGCTCGACGACGACGGCGTGGACCTGCCCGTCGACTACACGCCCACCGAGACCGACGCGGAGCAGGTCCGTGCCCTGATCCGCGACGTGGCCGAACCCGCCGCCTCCCGCGACGTGACGCTGCTGGCCTCCCGGATGCGCGAGGACGGCACCGAGCCCTCCACCGTCACCGTCACCACCCGGATGCCGCCCCCGCCCGTGCCTGCGGGTCGGGAGCGCCCCGAGACTGCCGAGCGGGAGATCGAGATGGTCGACCCCGACGACCCGGGTGCGGTGCCCGTCCTCTTCCCCCGTGACCGGATCGGCGAGTACCTCACGTTCGTCCGCCAGGGTGACGTGCTGGAACCGCGCTTCGACGCCGACGCCGCCAAGGGGATCCTCGAGCCGCTCCTGGCGGAGACCGAGCAGGAGGGCAGGGACGCCACCTTCGAGTTCAGCGGCACGACCGCGACCGTCGTCCCGGCGGTGCAGGGCCGCACGGTCGAATGGGGCCCGCTGCTCGGCGCACTGCCCGGCCAGGTCACGGACACCGAGGGCCCGCGCGTCCTGCCCGTCGGATACGTGGGCCGCGATCCCGAGCTCACCACCGAGGAGGCCGAACGGGCCGGCATCCGGGAGCCGGTGGGCCAGTTCACCGTCGCCGTCGGCGCGAACGGGCAGGCCCAGTCGATGATCGCCGCCCTGGCCGGGCACTTCATCCCCGCGGGGGAGGGCTTCTCGATGGAGGAGGTCACCGGCACGGTGTCCGGGGACCCCTCCGCCGACGCGGTGGCCACCGCCCTGTTCAACGCCGCGTTCGAGGCCGGCGCCCAGGACCCGGTGCGGGCCTCCCGGGGGGTCGACGGTGACGCGTTCCCCGCGGGGCGGGACGCGACCGCGTCGGCGGACGTGGCGTTCCGCAACGCCCAGGACACCGGGCTCGTGATCGACGCCTCCGGCAGCGGCAACTCCGTGACCGTCCGCCTGTGGGGTACGCGCGAGTACACCGTCCGGGTCTCCACCGCCCCGCGCACGGACATCCGGAGGGCGCCGACCCGGGTCGTCACCTCGGCGGGATGCACGCCCGACCCGGGCCGTGACGGCTACACCGCGCGGGTCACCAGGACCGTCCAGCGCGGCGACACCACCGTCAGCACCGACACGGTGGCCTCCACCTACGCCCCGCGCGAGCGGATCGAGTGCCGGTCCGAGCCGCCCGCCGCCGACGCCGCGCCGCCGCCCCCGCCGCCCGGGCCCGGCCCGATCCGCATCCCGGGCCTGCCGGAGATCCGGATCCCCGGCCTGCCCGGCAACTGACCGCGGCCCGCACGCACGCCGCCGCGCACGCCGCCGCGCACGCCGCCGCGCGCGACGCGGCCCGCACGCACGAAATCCGCTACCCCCCGCCCGGATCCGCTACTCCCACGGGGGTAGCGGATCCGGCGTCCGGGTAGCGGATTTCGGTGGGGGCGCTCAGCGCTCGACGACGACCCGCTCGTTGGGCACGCAGTGCGTCATCATCAGGCCCTCGACGTTCCGGGGCCCGTTCTTGCCGAGGTTCGCCAGCCGCTCGAGCTCGGAGTCTGTGAGCTGCTGCTTGGGCAGCGGCTCGAGGTGACGGACGTCGTCGGCCGAGATGCCCAGTCCGTCGCCGACGCGCTGGCCGAGTTCGTCCTCGCAGAGGAAGAAGTGCCAGACCATCCGCTCCTGCACCTCACGGGTGGCCTGCCCGATGTTGTCGATGAAGTTCTTCACCAGGTCGTCGCGCTCCCAGTCCTCCATGAGGCGGAAGCGCTGGCCCGCCTGCATGTAGTCGTTGGTGCGCGGGTACTCGCTGCGGGTGAGGCGTCCCCGCAGTTCCGGGCCCACCTCCTTCTCGCCGGTGGGCCGCGCCTCGCGGAGACCGTTCATCGTCGACGGCTCGTAGTTCACGTGCGGGTTCTGGCCCTGCAGGTCCACCCCGTACGACATCGTGCCGCCGCGCTGGTTGGTGGCGACCGTGGCGTTCTTGGCGCTGTTGACCGGCAGCTGCAGGTAGTTGGCGCCCACGCGGTAGCGCTGGGTGTCGCTGTAGGAGAACGTGCGGCCGACCAGCATCTTGTCGTCGGAGAACTCCAGGCCGTCGACGAGGACGCCGGTGCCGAACGAGATCTGCTCGTTCTCGTTGTGGTGGTCGGTGACGTTGCGGTTGAGCGTCATGGTGCCCACGAGCTTGGGCTCGAACTCGTTCTCCGGCCACGTCTTGGTGTCGTCCAGCGGATCGAAGTCCAGCTCGGGGTGATCGTCGTCCGACATCATCTGCACGACGAGGTCCCACTTGGGGTAGTCGCCGTTCTCGATGGCCTCGTAGAGATCCTTGGAGGCGTGGCCCGTGTCATGGGCCTGGATGTTCGCCGCGTCCTCCTCCGTCAGGCTCTTGACGCCCTGGTGCGGCAGCCAGTGGTACTTCACCAGCCGGCTCTCGCCCTCGGCGTTGACCCAGCGGTAGGTGTTGACGCCGAAACCCTGCATGTGCCGGTAGTCGGCCGGGATGCCGCGGGGGCTGAAGAGGTTGACCAGCATGTGCATCGCCTCCGGCGACTGCGACATGAAGTCGTAGATCCGCGCCGGCTCCTGCCGGAAGGTGACCGGGTCCGGCTTGAGGGAGTGGATCACGTCGGGGAACTTGATCGCGTCGCGGATGAAGAAGACACCGAGGTTGTTGCCGACGAGGTCCCAGTTGCCGTCCTCGGTGTAGAACTTCACCGCGAACCCACGCGGATCGCGCGCCACCTCGGAGGAATCGCGTCCACCGATGACGGTGGAGAAGCGGATCGCCACGTCGGTCTTCTTGCCGGGCTCCTGGAACAGCTTCGCCCGCGTGAACTTCGAGATGGGCTCGTCGCCCCACTTGCCGGTCGCCTCGAACTCGCCGTAGGCGACGAAGCCGCGCGCGTGGACGACGCGCTCCGGGATCCGCTCGCGGTCGAAGTGGCTGATCTTCTCGAGGAACTGGTAGTTCTCCAGCGTCGCCGGGCCGCGGGCCCCGACGGTACGGGTGTTCTGGTTGTCGTGGACCGGGTGGCCCTGACGAGTGGTCAGGGTCGGGTCGTCCTGCCTGCGCTCTTCGGACATCGATTCTCCTCGGGTAGAAGGCTTCGCCCGTCCGGTGGGGCTGGTCGTGGCCCCGACCCTAGGACCCGCGACTCCCGGACACCACCGCTCGCGCATACACGAAATCCGCTACCCGGCCTCCGGATCCGCTACCCGTAGGAGGGGAGCAGATCCGGAGTCGGAGTAGCGGATTCGGTGACCGGTCGGGGTGGTCCCGCCCGTCAGAAGAGCGTCAGAACGCGGCCTCGTCCAGCTCCATGAGCTCGTTGCCGAGCCCCGAGACGATCCCGCGGGTGGCGGTGAGCAGGGGCAGCTCGTTCTTCGCGAACCACCGGGCGGCGGCGATCTTGCCGGTGTAGAAGGCCTTGTCGTCGTCGCTCGCCCCGTCCAGCTTGCCGAGGGCGACCTCGGCGCCGACCAACAGGCGCCAGCCCATCATGAGGTCACCGAACGCCATGAGCACGCGCACCGAGGCCAGCCCGATGGTGTACAGGCGCGTGGAGTCCTCCTGGGAGCCCATGAGGTGCTCGAAGCAGGTGCCGATCATGGCCTCGACGTCGGCCAGCGCGGTCGCCAGCAGCTCACGCTCGGCCGCCAGCCGGCCGTTCGAGGCGTCGCTGGCCAGGAACTGCTTGATCTGCGCCGAGATGTGGCCGACGGCGGTGCCGCGGTCGCGGGCGATCTTGCGGAAGAAGAAGTCCTGCGCCTGGATCGCGGTGGTGCCCTCGTAGAGGGAGTCGATCTTGGCGTCGCGGATGTACTGCTCGATCGGGTAGTCCTGCAGGAAGCCCGACCCGCCGAAGGTCTGCAGCGACTCGGTGAGCAGCTCGTAGGCGCGCTCGGAGCCCACACCCTTGACGATCGGTAGGAGCAGGTCGTTGACCCGGTGCGCCAGCTGCGCGTCGGCCCCCGACGCGCGGACCGCGGTCTCCGGGTCCTGGTGGGCGGCGGTGTACATGTACACCGCTCGCAGGCCCTCGGCGAAGGCCTTCTGGCGGATGAGCGCGCGACGCACATCCGGGTGGTGGGTGATGGTCACGCGCGGAGCGGTCTTGTCGGCCATGTCGGTCATGTCGCCGCCCTGGACGCGCTCCTTGGCGAACTCCAGCGCGTTGAGGTAACCCGTGGACAGGGTGGAGATGGCCTTCGTGCCGACCATCATGCGGGCGTGCTCGATGACGTCGAACATCTGGCGGATGCCCTGGTTCAGCTCGTCGCCGCCGACCATCCAGCCCTTGGCGGGCACACCGTGGCCACCGAAGGTGAGCTCACAGGTGGTCGAGGCCTTGATGCCCATCTTGTGCTCGACGCCCGTGACGAACACCCCGTTGCGCTCGCCCAGCTCGTTCTTATCGAAGTCGAAGTGGAACTTCGGCACGAAGAACAGGGACAGGCCCTTGGTGCCCGGCCCGGCGCCCTCGGGGCGCGCGAGGACCAGGTGGAAGATGTTCTCGAACATGTCGTCCGAGTCGGCCGAGGTGATGAACCGCTTGACGCCCTCGATGTGCCAGGAGCCGTCGTCCTGCTTGACGGCCTTGGTCCGGCCGGCGCCGACGTCGGAACCGGCGTCGGGCTCGGTGAGGACCATGGTGGCGCCCCAGCCACGCTCGACGCAGGTGGCGGCCCACTGCTTCTGCTCTTCGGTGCCGTTCTCGTAGAGCACCGCGGCGAAGGACGGACCGGCCGAGTACATGAACGCGGGCGCGTTGGCGCCGAGCATCATCTCGCCGACGGCCCACACCATGGCGCGGGGCGCCGGCATGCCGCCGATCTCATCCGGCAGGCCCATCGACCAGTATCCGGCGTCGAACCAGGCCCGGAACGACTTCTTGAAGTCCTCGGGGATGGAGACCGAGTGGGTCTCGGGGTCGAACACTGGCGGGTTGCGATCCGCGGAGGCGAAGGAGTCGGCTACCGGCCCCTCGGCGAGAGTGGCGACCTCGCCGAGGATCCCCTTGGCGGTCTCCGTGTCCATGTCGCCGAACTCGCCGGCGTCGAGTGCCTCGTTCATACGAAGGACCTCGAACATGTTGAACTCGAGATCCCGGACGTTGCTCTTGTAGTGACCCATTACGGTCTTCTCCGTTCGGAGTGCGTGTCATGGAATTGGTCGCGCCCGAAGAGTCGGTTGCGCCCTCCGCGGGGCCCTCGAACCTACTCGTCGGTAACAACGCAGATGCTAATGCGTTCCGGGCGAACAGTCCAAGGTGAGGGAAGGCTCTGATTCCCGCAGGCAGTGCATGCCGTGCCGCGCTCGCCGGGGTGCCCACGCCGCGCGGGCCGGTGGGGCAGAATCACCTCATGGCAGAGATCCAGCGGCGGACTCCTCCCGCCACGTCCGTGGTGGGGGCGGCGTTCCGCGTGGTCGAGTGGCAGCTGGGTCTGGCGAGGGAGCTGATGCTCCTGCCCGCCCGGGTGTTGGCGCTGCTCGACGACGTCGAGGTGGTGGTCGAGCGCGTCCAGGTGCTCCTCGACGAGGTGAACAGGACCGTGCGCGCGATCGACGGGATCGTCGTCTCGGCCACGGAGACCGTCGACGAGGTCCGCGGCACGGTGGCCCGGGCCAACGAGATGGTCGACCAGGTGGCCGTGACGGTGTCCGCGGCGGAGCGGATCGTCGGCCGGGTGGACCACACGGTGGACTCCGCCGAGGGCGTGGTGCGTCGGGTCGACGCGACGATCGATTCCGCCGAGGGCGTGGTGCGCCGGGTGGACGCGACCATTGATTCCGCGGAGGGGGTCGTGCGCCGGGTGGACGCGACGATCGATTCCGCCGAGGGCGTGGTCGCCCGCGTCGGCGCGATCGTGGACACCGCGGACGAACTCGTCCTCGACGCCGGTGGGCTCATCGAGCGCGTCGCGCCGCTCGTCGACTTCGCGGACTCCGCGTTGGCCCCGGTCAAGCCCGTCGTGGAGGCGCTGCTCGTCGACGCCGAGCTGGACCCCGAGGTCGCACGGCGGGTCGCGACGCGTCTGACCGAGGTGCTCGTCTGGGCGGACGAGACCGTCGCCCTGCTGGAGCCGATCGCCGGCGAGATCCTCGAGTCCGTGGACCCGGACGAGATCAAGGCGGTCGTGCAGTTCATCGACCACCTGCCGGCGCTGGGCGAGAGCCTGGAGACCGACATCATGCCGGTACTGGCGTCCATGGACACCGTCGCGCCCGAGGTCCACCAGATCCTCGAGGTCGCCCAGCAGTGCCTCGAGGCCGTGGCCGGCATCCCGGGCTTCCAGTTGCTGCGCCGCCGGGGCGGCGAGAACGGCAAGTCCCCGTCCTGAGACGGGCCGCGGCCGCTACCGGGTGGGCCGCGCACCGTCCACGGCTGAGAGGACCACGTCGCCCAGCACCTCGCAGACCGTCAGCGCCAGATGGGTGTCGAGTCGCTTCTCGCCCGGGCCACGCCCCAGCTCGTGCTCGGCCTTGGTCAGCCGGTACTTGACGGTGTTGCGGTGCAGGAGCAACCGGGCCGCGGTGTCGGAATAGTTCTCCGCGGAGTCGAGGAAGACGCGCACCGTCTCCCGCTGGCGGGCGGCGTCCTCGCTGTCCACGGCCAGGCTGCCGAGGACCTCGTGCACCCACCTCCGGGTGGCGGCGACGTCCTCGGCTAGGCGTGCGATCACCGGGATCCCGTCGTCCGAGTACGAGACGACGTGCGCGTCGCCCGTGGTGGAGACCTGGGCGACCGGAGCGGCCTGCCGGGCCTGCGTGCGGGTCGAGCGGAAACCGGTGATCCCGACGGCGGGCGCGCCGAACGAGATGCGGGCCCCGCGGGTCGTCGCCGCCACCGGGGCGACCTCGCGGACGTCGACGGTGTCCCGGCGCCCCTCCATCCCGAACCACACCTCGGCCGTGGCGCGGCCGGTGGCGATCATCAGCGGGGCGCGGGACACCCGGAGGACGCGCGCGGTCTGCTCCACGATGTTCGCGAGCAGGCGGGCCTGATCGGCCACGGAACCGTAGTCGTCGATCCAGACCCGAGCGCCGACGTGGACCTGGTTGAGGCGGTACCCCGTCACCCTCTCGAACTCGGGGGCGCCGACGTCCTCGCCGTCGAGGACACGGTTCACCAGGGAGTTGATGGAGCGCGCCGCCTGGTTGTGTGAGTAGCGCACCTCCTCCTCGTGGGCGGCCATCACGGTCCGGGTGATCTCGTCGACGTACTGGTAGAGCCATCCCGCCAGGTGGTGGTACAGAGGCAGTTTCTCGTGGTCCGCGCAGTCGATCTCCTGCACCTGGTCGAACACGTGGGCCAGGAGGCGGTCGGAGCCGACGTGGTACGCACGGCGCAGCGCCGCGCTCGAGACGCCCCGGCGGGCGAGGACCACGGCGTAGTGCATGGCGTCGGGCAGCGGCGGCAGGTCGTGCGGGTCCCTGGTGTGGGACAGCAGGTCGATGATCACCTCCACGTTGTTCGTGACGCTCGCGTGGAGCGCGGCCCGCATGTCCTCGTCGGTGAGCTCGCCGACGGCGTCCTCGATGGCGGCCGTCATGCTCACGGAGATGACGTCGGTCTCGGGGCTCAGCCGCAGGCCGATCCGGCGGGTGAGCTCGCGGAGTCGCTCCGGGTTCTGTGGCGTGGTGCTGAGCATGTGTGGGTTCGGCGCGTGCCCCTGCCGGGGTCGGGCCGTGCCGTGTCCTTCCTCGCGGATCAACGCCCGGACAGGTAGGTCAGCGCGGAGCGCGCCGCGTTCCACCCGGCCATCCCGTGCGCCCCGGCGCCGGGCGGGGTGGCCGCGGAGCAGATGTAGACGCCCGGCACGCCGGTCGAGTACGGGTCGAGAGCCACCCTGGGGCGGAAGACCAACTGGCGGGGATCGTTGGCACCTGTGACGATATCGCCGCCCACGTAGTTGGGGTTGTGTTCCCAGATCTGTCCGGGCGAGCGTGTGTGGATGTGCAGGACGCGGTCACGGAACCCCGGCGCGAAGCGCTCGATCTGATCGATGATCGTCTGCGTGGCGTCCCCGGTCCATCCGGCGGGGACGTGCGCGTAGGCGTCGACAGGGTGGATCCCGTCGCGGGCGCGGCCCGGGTCGGCCACGGACTGCTGTCCGACGAGGATGAACGGCCGCGCCGGCATCCTGCCGTTCACGACCTGACGTTCGGCGTCGGCGATCTCGGCGAAGCTCCCCCCGACGTGGACGGTGCCCGCGCGACGCGACGGCTCGTGGGCCCACGGGATGGCCCCCTCCACGGCGAAGGCGACCTGGAACGCGGCCGGGCCGTGGCGGAAGCGACGATAGGCGCGCTCGACCCGGCGGGGCAGGACGCCGGCCAGGATCTGGGCGGCGGCGGTCGGGGAGGTGTCGAGCATGACGATGTCCGGGGCGCCCAGCTGGCACACGTCGCGGACGGTGGTCCCGGTCTCGATCCGGCCGCCACGCGCGCGCAGCATCCGGGCCATCGTGGCGGCGATGGTCTCCGACCCTCCGACGGCGACCGGCCACCCGTAGCGGTGGGCGGCGGTTCCGAGGGCCACCCCGATGGCGGAGGACATGAAGGAGCCCAGGGGGCGGAAGGCGTGTGCGGCGACCCCGGCGAACAGGGCGCGGGCCTCGTCGGTCCGCCACCGCCGGGCGAGCATCCCGGCGGGCAGGGCGGCGTAGGTGCCGAACCGCGCCAGGGCCACCGGGTGCTCGGGGACGTGGAGCAGCGGTCGGAGGAAGTCCTCGGTGATCCGGGGGAACCGGTCGGTGAGGGGGCCGAACATCCGCTGGTAGGACGCCGAGTCGGTGCCGAGGCCGGCGGCGGTCCGCTCGACCGACTGCCACACGGCCGCGCCCCGACCACCGTCCAGGGGATGGGAGTACTGGATCTCGGGTAGGGCCCACCGCAGACCGTTCGCCTCGAGGTCGAACCGGCGGCTGAAGCCGGTGTCGAGTGCCAGCGGGTGGAAGCCCGAGCACTGGTCGTGCAGGAGGCCCGGGACGGTCAGCTCGCCCGAGCGGGTCCCGCCGCCGACGGAGTCGGATGCTTCCAGAACGGTCACATCGACTCCGTCGGCGGCGAGGGTCAACGCGGCGGCCAGACCGTTGGGTCCGCTGCCCACGATGATCGCTGTCGGCATGGACTCAGCTCATCCCGACGGTGGACTCGTCGTGACCCGCCGCGGTCGGGGCGGTGGACAGGTCGCCCTCGGCGCCCGGGGAGGACGGCACCGTCGACGAGGCCCGCTCCGCGGCCGGCAGGTACTCCGGATGACGCCAGGTCACGGTGTAGGGGATGGGGCCGTTCGGCAGCCACGGCTGCTCCTTCACCACGTCGCGGACGTCGTAATGGCCGCGCTCGACCACGCCGAGAGCGGCGTCGATCACCCGGTACTCGATGGTCTTCTTGTGCAGCGGCTGCGACTCGGTCCACACGCTGAGGAACTCGCCCGGGGCGAAGTGGCAGCGCTTCTGCACGGCGGCGATCGTCCGCTCGTCGAACAGGTGCCCGTCGCCGAACTGCCAGCCGGAGAAGAAGGTGCACATGACCTCGCCCTCGCGGAACCGGTAGTTCTCCATGCTGTCCACGACGTCCGGGAAGATCGACATGTGGCCGCGGCCCTGGGTGTTCATCATGCGGAACGCGGTGGTCTTCTGGAGGAACATCTCCGCGCCGGCCTCGCCGAACAGGCTCGAGAGCTGGTGCTTGGGCGAGGTCATGGAGGTGACGAACTCGGGGTTGTCCAGCTTGGCCTCGCAGCCGTTGTTCCGGAACGCCATGGTGGAGTTGGCCCAGTTGCCGGCGTACTGGCGCATGGACATGAGGAACGAGATCTTGTCCGGGCGGAAGTTCCCGACGATCGGCAGGGTGAGGGTCAATACCGCGGCGCCCACCACGATCCACGGGCTGCTCGCGTCCCACAGGGCGTAACCGTCGCCGCTGAAGAAGGCCAGGAACACGATCGGCGTCGCGAAGACGTAGAAGAGGTTCCACTCCTGCGGCATGGCCAGGGCGAACATCGAGTAGATGAAGACGTGGAAGCACATCATGAACGCGGCCGCGAGGACCGCGACGGTCCAGTTGGTGGTGAACAGCAGGATGAGCGGGACCACGAACTCGACGACCGTGCCCATGACGTGGGCGGCGAAGAACGCGACCTTGGTGGGCATGAGGTCGTTCGGGGCGTCCCGGTAGAGGGACCTACGGAGTGCCTTGGACCTGATCAGCGGGCCGTTGGTGAGCATAGTCTGCACGGTGGGCGTGAAGTGGACGCCGATCTTGGACAGGAACGCGCCCCACCACACGGCGAACATGGCGATCTTGGCGACGACGATCATGTCCACGTGGCCGCCGCCGTACATCGTGAGCACGCCGAAGCCCAGCAGGATGACCGAGTACTGCTCGGGCCGGGAGGCGAGGAACGTCACCCGGTCGCGCAGGCCCAGGACGAGTTGTAGCGCGACGTAGGCGATGAACGGCCAGGCCGGGACGAGGCCGGCCTCGCTGTAGGCGGCCGCGGTCTGCTGGCCGGGCAGGACCAGTCCGAGGAAGAGGCTGGCGAGCATGCCGAAGTACAGGGCCACGTCGACGGCCTTGCGCTCGTCGCCCCTGGTGAAGGGCACCTTGTCCGGCCACGGCGGGAGCCGGAGCGTCCCGGTGCGCATCCAGTAGCGGTAGCCGGCGGTGTTGGGCTTGAACTTGAACGCGAGCGGGCCCCAGGACTCGTTGAACCCGGTGGCGGACCACAGGACGACCCACAGCATCGCCTTCTGGTAGACGATCAGCTCACCCCACCAGGCCCCGAGGTCGGTCAGGGGGAGGCCGGGCGTGGACAGGCCGATGATCAGCCAGCCCCCGAGGAAAAAGAACAGGCCCTTGACGAGGTAGAGCGAGTGCATGATCTTCGGGGCGCCGAAGCCGTGGTCGACCCAGTGGTGGGCGAGCAGCTTCATGCGCTCCATGACCGGTATCGACTCGAACTTGTCCGGGTCGATATCGGGTACGTCGGCGGTGAGGAATGCCATGGGTACTCCTTGGTGGGCGGGATGAGGGTGAGGGATCGGGTGGGGAGGGCGGGAGGGCCCGGGTCAGGCGGCGAGTGACGCCCGGAGCCCGGGCTTGTCGATCTTGCCGACGGGGTTCTTGGGCAGCTCGGGGGTGATCTCGACGTGCACGGGCACCTTCGCGCGGGTGAGGTGGCGGCGGCAGTGCTCGATCACGGCCTCGGGCGTGAGGTCGGCGTCGGGGTAGGGGACGACGAACGCGACGGGAACCTCGCCCATGACGTCGTCGGGGCGACCGACCACGGCCACCTCGAGTACGCCGGGCAGGCTGCCGATCGCGTTCTCGATCTCCTTGGGATAGAGGTTCTCGCCGCCGCGGATGATCATGTCCTTGAGGCGGTCGACGATCGTGAGGTAGCCGTCCTCGTCGAGTCTGCCGACGTCGCCGGTCCGGACCCAGCCGTCGACGATCGTCTCGGCGGTGGCCTCGGGCCGGTTGAGGTAGCCGGCCATGACGGTCGGGCCGGTGATGAGCACCTCGCCCGTCTGGCCGGTGGGGACGTCGTGGAGGGCGTCGTCGACGACGCGGATGCGTTGGCCGGGCAGGGCCGGGCCGACGGTGCCGGGCTTGCGGGGGCCGTCGATGGGGTTGACGGCCGAGGCGCAGGTGGCCTCGGTCAGGCCGTACCCCTCGAGGATGGGTGCGTCGAGGAACTCCTCGGCCGCGGCGAGCAGTTCGCGGGTGGCCGGGGCGGCACCACATACCGCGAACCGGAGGGAGGACATGTCCGGCCGCCGGCCCTCGGCCCGGCTCAGCAGGAGGGCGTAGATGGTGGGCACGGCGGAGAAGTAGGTGGGGCGTCGCTGTTCGACGGTGTCGAAGAACCTGGTGGCGTCGAAGCCGCCGAGGATCGTGAGCTGGGCGCCCACCCGGAGCGGCGCCAGGAGGCTCACCATGAGCGCGTTGACGTGGAACAACGGCAGGACCAGCAGGCAGTGGTCGTCCGCGGTCATCCGCATGGACTCGACCATCATCCCGGACATCGCCGTGGCGTTGTCGTGGGTGAGCATCACGCCCTTGGGGCGTCCCGTCGAGCCGCTGGTGTAGATCACCAGGGCGAGCTCGTCACCGGCGAGCTCGACGGGGTCGAGCTCCGGTCCCTCCCCGGCGGTCCTTAGGTCATCAACGCTAACCGCGGGGCGGCCTCCTGAGGGGGAGCCGTGCCCGGCGTTGACGACGAGGGCGGCGTCGGCGTCCGCGATCTGGTGGTCGGCCTCGGCGGCGGTGAACTGTGGGTTGATCGGGGTGGCGGCCGCGCCGAGGTACCAGGCGGCGAAGATGGAGATCACCAGCTCGCTGCGGTTGGGCAGCATCACGGCCACCACGTCTCCGCTGCTCACGCCGAGGTCGCGGAACTGTGCGGCGACGGCGGACACCCTCGCGTCGAGCTCGCGGAACGTCAGTTGCGTGTGCTCGTCGCGGATGGCGGGGGCGTCTCCGTAGCGGTCCGCCAGCGCTCTGGGGAGGTATCCGGGTGTCACATCGTCTCCTCGTCACGGCCTGTGTGATCTCGGACACTACTGGCCGCGATCAGGGCGTTCATCGTGAGATGTGACGAAGTTCACCGGAGCGTTTGTGCACCGTGCACTACCGCGGGCGGTCGGGGCGGAAGCCCCGGAGCGGAAAGACCCGAGCGGAGACGGCGGAGCGGAAACGACGAAGGCCCTCCCGGCGGGAGGGCCTTGATCGGTGTGGAGCCGATGACGGGAATCGAACCCGCGCTGTCTGCTTGGGAAGCAGAAGTTCTACCATTGAACTACATCGGCATCGCCTGCTGGAGGCGGTGTTCAGACTAGCACGGCCCCCGACCGGAGTCGGGAACCCGGGTCACTTGCGGGTGGAATCCCGCGCGGACTTCCGCCTCGCCCCGGGCGTCATGGGGCGCTTGGGCTGGTTCAGGGACGCGCGGGGGACGAACCCGAACGCCACGCCGCCGATCACCGCCATCGCGAGTCCGCCGATGATCCACGGGATGACGGAGCCGCCGCTGGTGACCCCCATCAGCACGATGAGCACGCCCACGCCGACGCACACCCACGACCACTGGGTCCAGCGCCAGATGTACTTCGAGGGCTCTTCCCTGAACTCGTCCATGGGCCCATTTCACCACGTCAGCCGCGGTCGGTGCATATCCGTGACGGCGTCAGGGGGAACGCGACGGGCGGGCCCGGCGCCCGATGTGGCAGGTCTCACGTCGATTCCGGGGTGAATCGGGAAGGAACGGGTTCCCTCCGGCGCTGAACTGGAGGATAGTCCGTTTTGCACGGACGGCGCCCGGCGGACGGGCGGCGCTGACAGGAGGTGCGTGATGGACGGCGTGGGGGAGCGGCCCGTCGCGGAACGGGTGAGGACCGTGCTGGCGCGCGGCGCGTCGGGGACCGTCGGGGCGGGGATGCTGCGCCGTCCCCTGCGGTCGGCGCGGGTCCGCGACGACGGGATCGTCGTACTGGTCGTGGACGTCGGCGGGGCGGCGCGCGAGGTGGGCGACGTCGCGCGGGTCGCGGCCCCGGGCGCCTCCGCGACGGTGGAGATCGTGGACATCGTCTGCACGGGCCGGTGTCGTGGCGCCGCGCCGCGCCCCTCGTTCTCCCTCGACGGCCGTCCCGCGCCGTGCGGGGGCCGGGGGAGGGAGTACGACGACGAGTGCGCGGTCGCCCGCGGCATCGTCACCCTCTCGGGGATCGTGACCGCCTCCTCTCCGGCGCGGCGGCGTCGACTGGTCGCGGCGGACGGCGGCGATCACGACGGGAGCGGGGACGTCGGGTCGCTGAGGTTGAGCGAGCTCCAGCCGCTGGAGATCACCTACGTCGGGGCCGACGGGGTGCACGTGGTGCCGCGCTCGGATCTCGCGGCCGCCGGCGTGGACCCGATCGCGGTGGACGAGCAGGCGTGGCTGCGGCGACTGTCCGCGGACCGGGGGTTGGCCGCCCGGCTGGCGCTGCGCGCAGGGCGGCAGATCGCGGGCACCGAGCCCTGCCTCGCCGGGATCGACCGCTACGGGATCGACGTGAACATCGGCTCCGTGCACTCCGGGTTCCGTGAGCTCGTGCGCGTGGCGTTCCCGCAGGTCTGCGACGATTCCGACGACGTCCACCGCGTCCTCGCCGAGCTGTCACGGTGAGCTGCCGCACAAAATTTTCCTGAAAAGCCTTGCCTTTGAGGTAAGCCTTACCTAAGTTCATCGCTGCGGGTAGTCACGTCCCCGCACCCCGCTCCCCGTTCCGGCGCCGTCCCTGAGGCGCCGGAACGGGAGACGGGAACCGCGACGACGAGAGGCGAAGGCATGCGATCACTGGTGGGACCCGTCCCTGAGCCGGCCGAGCGGGCGAGTTCGGCGCTACGCCGTTGCGCGAGGGGCTACCTGGCTCTGCCCACCGCCACGCCCGCGGTCGCCCTCGTGCACCAGACCCCGGGGACCGCCGACCTCAGCCTGGTGATCCCGATGGCCGACGCCGCGACAATCGGGTTCGGCGGGGTCACCGCCCGACTCGAGGTACTCGACGAGGTCGTCGGGGGAGTGGCACAGGGACGCTGCCGCCGCATCGTCGTCGTCGACGGCCGCGTCGAACAGACCGGCACGCGCTCCCAACGGATCACCGCCGCGGACATCGCGCGAGACCTCCCCGACTCCGCCCTCCTGGGGGTCGGATCCGACTCCGCGCTCGTCCGGCTCCGCGCCGAGAAGATCATCCTCACCGACGACGACGGCGTCACCGACATCGCCCCCGACGACCTCGCCACCTCCGGACCCGACCCGTTCACCGACCTCGAGGGACACTGGCTCGACCACCTCAACGACCCCCGCTGCCAGGTCGTCCCCCGCATCGCGATGCGCGTCTGCCGCTGCCTGCCCGCCGTGCGCCCCCTGCTCATCGGCATCGACCGCGCCGGCGTCGACATCGAGCTCGTCGACCGCGAGGGCCGCATCCGCCGCGAGCGGCTGCCCTTCGCCGAGGCGTGCACGGGCGTCACCGAGCTCGGCACCCAGCTCCGGTTGCTGGCAGGGGGCGCGCGGTACCCTCAGGACCGTGCTGCTCTCCGACCGTGACCTCCGTGCCGAGCTCGACGCCGGACGGCTCGGCATCGACCCGTTCGACCCCCAGCTGATCCAGCCGTCGAGCATCGACGTCCGACTCGACCGGCTGTTCCGGGTGTTCAACAACTCCCGCTACACCCACATCGACCCGGCGCAGCAGCAGGACGAGCTCACCGAGCTGGTCGAGGTGGCCGACGGCGACCCGTTCGTCCTCCACCCCGGCGAGTTCGTACTGGGCGCCACCCTCGAGCGGCTCGCCCTGCCCGACGACCTCGCCGGTCGCCTCGAGGGCAAGTCCTCCCTCGGCCGCCTCGGGCTGCTCACCCACTCCACCGCAGGGTTCATCGACCCCGGTTTCGACGGCCACATCACGCTCGAGCTGTCGAACGTCGCGAACCTGCCCATCACGCTGTGGCCCGGGATGAAGATCGGCCAGCTGTGCCTGTTCCGGCTCTCCAGCCCCGCCGAGACCCCGTACGGCAGCGCGCGGGTGGGATCCAAGTACCAGGGCCAGCGCGGCCCCACCGCCTCCAAGGCCTACCTCAACTTCCGGTGAGCTGACCCGCCCCGCCCGCCGTCGGCGGGGCTCGTCGCCTCCGCGGCGCGCGCTGCTCGTCCGCCGTTCACCAGCGCGTTCCCACCGCGCCGCGTGAACGCGGTAGAACGGCGCCATGCGACTGACCGTGTTCGGGACCGGGTACCTCGGCGCCACCCACGCCGCCTGCATGGCCGAGCTGGGCCACGAGGTGTTGGGGGTGGACGTCGACGAGGCGAAGATCGAGCGGCTGCGCCGTGGCGAGGTGCCGTTCTACGAGCCGGGTCTGCCGGAGATCCTGGCGCGGCACGTGGAGTCGGGGCGGTTGCGGTTCACCACCGACTACGCCGAGGCCGCCGGGTTCGCGGACCTGCATTTCATCGGGGTCGGCACGCCGCAGCGCAAGGGCGAGTTCGGCGCCGACACCTCGTATGTGGAGGACGTGGTCGCGCGCCTGGTGCCGCTGCTGACCGCCGATGCGGTGTTGGTGGGCAAGTCCACGGTCCCGGTGGGGACGGCGGCCCGGCTGCAGGGCATCGCGGACTGGCACGCGACCGACGGGGTGCGGGTGGAGGTCGTGTGGAACCCGGAGTTCCTGCGCGAGGGGTTCGCGGTGGCCGACACCCTGACGCCGGACCGGATCGTTATCGGTCTGCCCGGTGGGCCGGACGAGCAGGGGCCCGCCCGCGAGCTGGTCGAGCAGGCCTACGCGCCGATCCTCGAGTCGGACCCGTGCCCGGTGATCGTGACGGACCTGGCGACCTCCGAGCTGGTCAAGGTCAGTGCGAACGCGTTCCTGGCGACCAAGATCAGTTTCATCAACGCCGTGTCGGAGGTGTGCGAGGCGGCCGGCGCGGACGTGACGGTGTTGGCCGATGCGATCGGGATGGACCCGCGCATCGGGCGGCGGTTCCTGAACGCCGGCCTGGGGTTCGGTGGGGGCTGCCTGCCCAAGGACATCCGGGCGTTCATGGCGCGCGCCGGGGAGCTGGGCGCCGATGAGGCGATGACGTTCCTGCGGGAGGTCGACTCGATCAACATGCGCCGGCGCGAGCGGATGGTGGACCTGACCGTCCAGGCGTGCGGCGGCACGGTGATCGGCAAGACCGTCGCGGTGCTGGGGGCGGCGTTCAAGCCGAACTCGGACGACGTGCGTGACTCGCCCGCGTTGAACGTGGCGGGGATGCTCTCGCTCAAGGGCGCCAGCGCGGTGGTGTACGACCCGCAGGCGCTGGACAACGCGCGGGCCCTGTTCCCGACCCTGACCTACGCCGGGTCCGCCCTGGCCGCGTGTGAGGGCGCGGACGTGGTGCTGGTGGCCACCGAGTGGGCCGAGTTCGTCGAGCTCGACCCGCCCGCGGTCGCCGGCGTGGCGCGGGGCCGGATCCTGCTGGACGGGCGCAACTGCATGCCCGCCGACCGCTGGCGCGCCGCGGGCTGGACCTACCGCGCCCTCGGACGCGGGGTCCCCGCGGTCGCCGCGCCGGGTGCGGGGGCGGGTGTCGGGCCGGTCGCCGGTTCGGCCGCCGGGGCGGGCACGGAATCACCGCGGGCGGCGTTCCCGCGGGGCGCCGTGACGACCCCGCTGACGGGGTGACTCCTCGCCCGGGCTACTGCCGGTAGGACGCGAGGAAGTTGCCGATCCGCTCGATCGCCATCCCGAGGTCCCGCGCCGCGGGCAGGGTGACCACGCGGAAGTGGTCCGGGTCCGGCCAGTTGAAGCCCGTGCCCTGGGTGACGAGGATCCGCTCACGCTCGAGCAGGTCCAGAGCGAACAGGCGGTCGTCGTGGATCTCGTGGACGTTCGGGTCGAGACGGGGGAAGGCGTAGAGGGCGCCCATCGGCCGGACGCAGCTCACGCCGGGGATCGAGTTCAGCTTCTCCCACGCGATGCCGCGCTGCTCGTGTAGCCGCCCGCCGGGCTCGATCAGCTCGTTGATCGACTGATAGCCGCCCAGCGCCACCTGGATGGCGTGCTGCGCCGGCACATTCGGACACAGCCGGGTCGAGGCCAGCAGTTCGAGCCCCTCGAGGAACCCGGCGGCGTGCGCCTTGGGCCCGGTGATCGCGACCCAGCCGGCCCGGTACCCGGCCACCCGGTACGTCTTGGACAGGCCGTTGAACGTGAGCACCAGCAGGTCGTGTGCCAGCGTGGCGATCGACGTGTGCTGGGCCTCGTCGTAGACGATCCGGTCGTAGATCTCGTCGGCCAGGATGAGCAGGCTGTGCTCGCGCGCCAGGTCGACGATCCCCTGCAGGACCTCGCGCGAGTAGACCGCCCCGGTCGGGTTGTTGGGGTTGATCACCACGATCGCCTTGGTGCGCGGGGTGATCTTCGAGGCGATGTCCTCCAGCGACGGGTTCCAGTCGTTGTCCTCGTCCGCGAGGTAGTGGACGGGCTTGCCTCCCGCGAGCGACGTCATGGCGGTCCACAGCGGGTAGTCCGGGGCCGGGATGAGGACCTCGTCGCCGTCGTCGAGGAGCGCCTGCATGGTCATGGTGATGAGCTCGGACACGCCGTTGCCCAGGTAGATGTCCTCCACGTCGAGGTGGGGGAAGTCGGGGACGAGCTCATAGCGCGTGAAGATGGCGCGGCGGGCCGAGAGGATCCCCTTGGACTCCGAGTAGCCCTGGGCGTGGGGGAGCGCGGCGATCATGTCGCGCATGATCACGTCCGGCGCCTCGAACCCGAACGGCGCGGGGTTGCCGATGTTGAGCTTGAGGATGCGGTGACCCTCCGCCTCGAGCTGGTTGGCCCGGGCGAGCACGGGCCCGCGGATCTCGTACAGGACGTCCTTGAGCTTGGAGGACTGGTCGAGCGTGCGCGGCTGGCGGAGCGTGCGTCCCGTGGTCTCAGGGGTCATACCTGCCGATTGTGCCACCCGCCTCCTCGTGCCCGGCGCCACATGCCCTGTCGGAGGAGGAGTCGTCGGTCGGAGGAGGAGTCGTCGGTCGTAGGCGGATCGCTGCGGTCAGATCCCGTACCGGAGGTCGATGATCGCCGGGATCTCGGAGTCCGGAAGAAGGTCATCGGGATGTTCCACAGAGAGGTAGTCAACGCACTCGCGCTCGCGCGGACACAGTGAGTAAGGTTGCGAGTCGATCGACAGCCCGGTGAGTTGACGTAGCCGACGAACCTCGCCTCGCACCGTGGTGGTGGCGGACGGGTCCTCGTAGAGGGCTTCAGACAGCGCCCGCGCAGACCACGCCTCGCGGGAGGCCAACAGGGCGAGCAGTTCCGCCCGGCGCGGCGTGAGCGGGATCGAGGTTCCGTCCGCCCGAATCACAGCCGGTTTCCACCCCAGAAGCCGGATCGAGGTGACGGCGCTGGCGTGAGCGGTCCGATCATGGCCCGGGTCTCGGCCTGGGGTGCCGGCGTAGCTCGCCTCGGTACGACTGTCGGAGTCGAATGGCGAAGGCAGCGCGGCGAGGAGGGACTCGGCCAGCCGCGTTCCGCAGCGCACCAGCGCGGCGGTCTCAGCGGACGAGTAGCGCAACGGGTGGGACACGTCGAGGACTCCGACGATGCGGCCCCGAGAGTTCCGGATTGGGCTTGCCGTGCAGGTCCATCCATGGTGGGCGCGGACGAAGTGCTCACCGGCCGTGGCATGGGCGAGAGTGCCGGCTTCCAGTGCCAGCGAGATGCCGTTGGTGCCGATGCTCTTCTCGGACCAGTCCGCGCCCTCCACGAAGGCGATCGAGTCCGCCCGGCGTAACACCTGCGCGTTGCCCGCGCGCCACAGCACACGACCTCGCGTATCGGAGACGACGACGAGGTGTCGCCCGGCGGCCGAGGTGTCCGCTACCGACGCCACGACATCTGCCGCGACCCGGTGCAGCGGCGTCTGACCTCGTGCGTGCGCGATCTCCTCGCGGGACAGAACGCTGGAGGGCGCCTGCTGGTCCGGGGAGATTCCCGCGGCCCCACTACGACGCCATGCGCGCAGGATCCGTGAGTCCAGCGTGCTGGTCGTGCCGCCGGCCAGCGCTATCTCATGAGCCTCGATCGAACGGGCCGCAAAGGTCCCTGGGTCAGAGAACCGCAACGCCGAGTGCAACGACATTGCCACCCCCTTGGGGAGAAAGTGTGATCTGCGTCATGAAAAACGCTACAGCAGAGCGAAGGAGTGGAGATGACCCATACGGCGGAAACGTACGCGCAGGCTGGCGATGCGAACGCAGACCAGATGGTGGAGACGTGGCTGAACGAGTTCGGTGCGGCGCTGAGCGCGGGTGACACGGAGCGAGCGGCCGAGCTGTTCGAGGCCGACGGATGCTGGCGGGACTTCGTGTCCTTCACTTGGAACATCCGCACGCTCGAAGGCCGGGACGAGATCCGGGAGATGCTTGATGCCCAGCTCACCGCAGTCTCGCCCTCGAGTTGGACTCTCGACGAGCCCGCGACCACAGCCGACCATGTGGCCGAGGCGTGGATCCGTTTCGAGACCGCGTCGGGTCGCGGCTGGGGCCATCTCAGGCTGCGCAACGGCCGTGCCTGGACTCTGCTCACCACGCTGCAAGAACTCAAAGGGCACGAGGAGAAGAAGGGCCGCGACCGCGACAAGGGCGTCGAGCACGTCATCACGCGCGGCCGCCGGACATGGCTCGAGCAGAAGGCCGATCGGCAGGAGAATCTCGGCTACACCGAGCAGCCCTACGCGGTGATCATCGGGGGCGGCCAGGGCGGGATCGGGCTTGCGGCCCGACTCAAGCGGCTGGGCGTACCCACGATCGTCATCGAGAAAAACGAACGCGCCGGGGATTCGTGGCGCAAGCGCTACAAGTCGCTGCACCTGCACGATCCGGTCTGGTACGACCATCTGCCCTACATCCCGTTCCCGGACGACTGGCCGGTCTTCCCCGCTAAGGACAAGGTCGGGGACTGGCTCGAGCACTACACCGCGATCATGGACCTCGACTACTGGTCGGGCACGGAGTGCCTGGGGGCCGAGTTCGATGAGGCGACGTCGACCTGGCGGGTTCGGGTCGATCGGAATGGCGAGAAAGTCGAGCTCAGGCCAACCCAGCTCATCTTCGCGCTCGGGGTGTCCGGCTACCCCAACATCCCGCGCTTCGAGGGCGCGGAGGACTTCACAGGAGAGCAGTGGCACTCGTCGGAGTTCACTGGCGAAGGTGATGTCGCGGGCAAGCGAGCCGTGGTGATCGGCTCTAACAACTCCGCCCATGACATCTGTGCCGCGCTGTGGGATCACGGCGCCGAGGTGACGATGGTGCAGCGCTCGTCCACTCATATTTCCCGGAGTGAATCGCTGATGTCGTTGGCTCTTGGCCCGCTCTACTCTGAGGAGGCGCTCGAGGCCGGGGTGACCACTGAAAAGGCGGACATGTTGTTTGCCTCCTGGCCGTACCGGCTGCTCCCCGGCGCACAGATCCCCGTCTACGAGCAGATGGCCGAGCAGGATTCCGAGTTCTACGACAAGCTTCGCGCTGTCGGGTTCGACCTGGATTTCGGCGAGGACGGGTCAGGGCTTTTCCTGAAGTACCTGCGACGCGGGTCGGGGTACTACATCGACGTCGGCGCCAGCCAGTTGCTGATCGACGGCGAGGTGGCCCTGGAGCGAGGGCAGGTGTCACGAATCCTGCCCGACGGGGTCGAACTCGACGGCGAGCGCGTGCTGCCCGCAGACCTCATCGTCTACGCCACCGGGTATGGCTCGATGAACCAGTGGCTTGTGGACCTCGTGTCCCAGGAAGTCGCGGATCGGGTGGGCAAGGTGTGGGGCTACGGCTCTGACACCACCCGTGATCCAGGGCCGTGGGAGGGCGAGCTCCGCAACATGTGGAAGCCGACCAACGTCGACCAACTGTGGATCCACGGTGGCAACCTGCACCAGTCGCGGCACTACTCCAAGTACCTCGCGCTGCAACTCAAGGCTCGGATGGAGGGCCTCGACACTCCGGTGTACCGGGTCCAGGAGACGTACCACACATGCTGACCGGTAGTTGGTCTCTTCCGCGCGAGGCGAAATAGACCGCGGCCCGTGATCAGCGCTGTGATCACGGGCCGCGGTGGCTTCCGGCTGGGTCAGCCCAGGGACAGGCCGTAGCCGCCGGACTTCTTCGCCTTGGGGATGGCACCGCCCGTGGTGGGCGCCGACGCCTCGGCACCGGAGTCGGTGCTCTGGCCCTCGGCCTTGTCGGCCGTCGATGCCTCGGTCGCGGACGCCTCGGTCGCCTCGGTCGCCTCGGCAGGCGCGTCCGCGGCAGCCGGCGTGTCGGCAGCGGGGGTCGCGTCAGCTGGTGCAGCGGCCGGGGCCTGCGCGTCAGCCGGGGACTTCGCGGCGGCCTTCGGCGCGCCGGGTGCCTTGGGCGCACCCGGGGCCTTGGCGCCGCCCTTGAGCCCGAGGCCGACCGTCGGCTTGGCCGGAGCGGTCGTCTCGGCCTCGGCGGTGGACGCGGCGTCGCCCGTCGCGGATCCGGCGGGGGCGGACTCGGCCGGAGCGGTCTGCGCCGCCGCCGACTCGCCCGCGGACGGCTCCGCGGCCGCCGCCTTGGCGCCACCGGGGGCCTTGGCCCCGCCCGGAGCCTTCGCGCCGCCGGGGGCCTTCGCCTTGCCACCGCCGAGCGTGAGCCCGCCCGACCTGGGAGCGCCGGCGCTCGCCTTGGGCGCGCCCGAGGTGGCCGGAGCCGAACCCTGGGCCGCCTCGCGCGTCTCCTCGGTGCGCTCGGCGTCCTTCACCGCGGACTGCTCCTCGACCGCGGCATCGCCACCGGCCTTCGGCGCACCCGGCGCCTTCGCGCCGCCCGGGGCCTTCGCGCCGCCCGGGGCCTTGCCGCCACCGAGCTTGAGGCCACCCGACTTGGGAGCACCCTTCGAGTCGGCGGCCGACGGCCCGGCCTCCGCGGCGCTGACCGTGCCACCGGAACCGGCGGCCGCGACCTCCGCGCCCTCGCCCTCGTCGATGACGGCGTTGTCGGGGGCGGCCTCGGCGGTCTTCGGCTCGGCGGGAGCGGACGCTGCGGCGCGCTCGGCCTCGGCGGCGGCCTGCTCGGCCTGCTCGGCCTCCTTCTCCGCGGACGTCTTCTCGCGCTCGGGCGCCTCCAGCCACTCGGGCTGGCGCGGCTCGGGCAGGCCGCCGTCGCGGGAGACGGACTCCAGCAGCAGCTGGGCGACGTCCACGACCTCGACCTGGCCCTCGAGCTCGGTGCCGTCGGTCTGGGCCGTGGCGCCGTCGGAGAGCATCACGCGGCAGAAGGGGCAGCCCGTGGCGATCTTGGAGGGCGAGGTCGACAGTGCCTCGTCGACGCGGTCGATGTTGATGCGCTTGCCGACCGTCTCCTCCATCCACATGCGCGCGCCACCGGCGCCACAGCACATGGACCGCTGCCCGTGACGGGGCATCTCCTTGAGGGTGACGCCCGAGCCGTCCATGAGCTCACGCGGCGCCTCGTACACCTGGTTGTGGCGGCCGAGGTAGCACGGGTCGTGGTAGGTCACGTTGCCCTCGATCGGCGCGACCGGGATGAGGCGCTTCTCCCGCACCAGGCGGTTGAGCAGCTGGGTGTGGTGGACCACCTGGTAGTCGCCACCGAGCGGCCCGTACTCGTTCTTCAGCGCGTTGAGGCAGTGGGCGCACGTCACCACGACCTTGCGGTGCGACGCGGGCACGCCGTCGAAGGCGTCGTTCATCGTCTCGATGTTCTGCTCCGCGAGCATCTGGAACAGGAACTCGTTACCCGCGCGGCGGGCCGAGTCACCGGTGCAGGTCTCGCCCTGGCCGAGCACCGCGAACTTCACGCCGGCGGTGTGGAGCAGGGTGGCGACGGCCTGCGTGGTCTTCTTGGCGCGGTCCTCGAAGGCGCCGGCGCAGCCGACCCAGAACAGGTACTCGGTGTCGCCGAAGTCCTCGACGTCCTTGCCGATCACGGGGATCTCGAAGTCGAGGGCGTTCATCCACTCGTCGCGGCCGGAGTTGTTCTGGCCCCAGGGGTTGCCCTTGTTCTCGAGGTTCTTGAACAGGCCGGCGAGCTCGGTCGGGAACTCCGACTCGATGAGCACCTGGTAGCGGCGCATGTCGATGAAGTGGTCGACGTGCTCGATGTCCACGGGGCACTGCTCGACGCAGGCGCCACAGGTGGTGCAGGACCACAGGGCCTCCGGGTCGATGATGCCCGCGGCCGTCGGGTCCTCGGAGACGTCGGCGGTGGTGTGGCCGACGAGCGGGCGCTGCGCCTCGAGGCGGGCGGCCTCGGGGATCTTGGCGAGCCGGGCCTCGTCCGGGTTGCCGTCGGCGTCGACCAGGCCGGTCTCCTCACCCATGGTGGTCTGACCACCGGCGAGCAGGTACGGAGCCTTGGCGGTCGCGTGGTCACGCAGCGACATGATCATGAGCTTGGGGCTCAGGGGCTTGCCGGTGTTCCAGGCGGGGCACTGCTCCTGGCAGCGGCCACACTCGGTGCACGTGGTGAAGTCCAGCCAGCCCTTCCACGAGAAGTCCTCGATCGCGCCGGCGCCGAGCTTGGGCTCGAAGTCCTCGTCGGCCTCGGTGAGTTCCTCGATCTTCTCCATGGTCAGCGGGACGCCGTCCATGGTCATGGGCTTGAGGGCGCCCAGCGCGGTGCGGCCGTCGGCCTCGCGCTTGAAGTAGATGTTGAAGAACGCGGAGAAGCGGTGCCAGGCGACGCCCCAGGTGATGTTGCGGCCCACGACGTACAGCCAGATCATGCCGGTGAGCAGCTTGACGAGCGCGAAGATCGAGACCATGAGCTCGTTCGCGGGCAGGATCGTCGAGAGCGGGCCGGAGACCCAGTCGGTGGACCAGTGCCAGTCGTACCCCTGCGCGCTCTTGAGCGAGAGCTTGCCGGCCTTGACGAAGATCATGCCGAGGCCCTCGAGGAGCACGACGGTCTCGACGAAGTAGGCGGCCTTGCGGTCGGAGCCGACGAAGCGGTTGAGGCCGCGGCGCTGGTTGACCTGACGGATCACGATGAGCGCGAGGATGCCGACGACGGTGCCCAGGCCGAGGAACTCGTCGATGGCGTGGTACCAGACCTGATCGGACAGCCAGGGCCAGCCGCCGTAGGGGTTGAACGTCTGGATGTAGGCCTCGAACCAGACGATCGATCCGAGGAGGAAGCCCACCATGACGAACCAGTGGAAGAAGCCCACCGAGCGCTTGCGCGCCATCCGGGTGTGGGCGCCCACCTCGACGATGACATTCTTGAGACGCGGCAGGATCGGCCGGAAGCGGTCGAACCCGTCCTTCTGTCCCAGGAACAGGCCGCGCACCATGCGGTTGACGCCGCCGATGAACGAGGCCCAGCAGAACAGACTGAGCAGGACGCCGATCGTCCCGAGAGTGATGGTCACGCCTGACATGGTTCGCGGCCTTTCGTCGCACTTCTCGACGCACGAGCACTCATAGACCCCTGTGGGCGCCCGTCGACTGTGTCGAGGTCAAAGGTAAGCCACGCGGGCCCCGTCTGCCGAGTTGAGGCTGCCCTTACCGGAGCAGGCTCCACTCGCAGGCGGGGCCCGCGTGTGCTGTGGTGATGGTCAGTTGGTCCGGAGCGTCAGCCCGGGATGGGCCGCGAGGACGTCGGCGATCGGGACCGCCGACAGTCGCGGGGTGAACCCGGCGGCGCGGGCGACCGAGTCCGCGTTGGCGCACGTGCCCGTGTCGGCGACGTTCGACGCGCTCGAGATGCCCAGGGCGCGGTCGCCCGAGAACACGACGCCGCCGCTGTCGCCCGGCAGTGCGCACAGGTCCACTGTGAAGGCGCCGGAGATGGTGCGCGTGCCGGCGACGTCGATCTGCGCGTCGACCTGGGAGATCGTGCCGCAGGAGAAGCCGGTCCGGAACCCCGTCTTGCAGGCCTTCTGCCCCACGACCGGGGCGGCCGTGCCGACGATGCCCTGGGTGCTGCCGTCCCCGGCGCCGACGAGGTTGGTGCGGAACCGGTCCGCGACGTCCTCGTCGACCTCGATGAGGGCCGTGTCGATACCGTCGCGCTGGGTGCGGGTCAGGGTGCCGAACTCCTCGCCGTCGGCGAGGGCCGCGCGCGTGCCGTCGGCGCCGGCGCAGTGGGCGGCGGTGACGACGACGGGCTTGCCCTCGAGCTCACCGTTGAACCCGGTCGAGCACTCGAGGACGCCGTCGGGGACGCGCACCTGGAAGGCGGTACCGCCCACGACCGGCCCCGCGGGGGCGGGGACGGACTGGATGGCGCGGCGCCGGTCCTCCGGCACCGGGGTGGCCTGCGCGGGCGCCCGCTCGGTCATCCCGTCGATGATCGACCCGGTCCCCGGGGTCAGTCCGGCGAGCAGGTCCACGACGGTGCGCAGCGGGCCCTCGGGGATGACACCGGCCTCGTTGAGCAGGCCGAGGCTGCCGAGCGAGCCGGAGCCGCCGGCGCCGCTGCCGGGGGCCGCCTGGGCGTCGAGGCGCTCGTCGGCGCCGGCGCGGGTGGTGGCCGGCTCGAGCCCGTCGACGGTGGGCGTGCCCTCGGACTGCCCGCCGCCGTCGCTACCGAAGGGGGCGGTGTCCCACCGGGGATCGGGGGCCTCGATCATGTCGATCTCGGCGAGGTCGCGGAGGCGGGCGTCGAGGTTGCCGAGCTGCGCGGCCTCGCCGCCGCGGGTGGTGACGACGACGGCGTTGCGGGCGGGGTCGACGCGCACACCGGTGACGAGCCCCTCGAGGTCCTCGGGCATGTCGTCGATGATCTTGCGGACCTGGCGTTCGCGGGCGGCGAGCTCCGATGTGGTGAGCGCCACGTCCCGGACCGTGAACCCGGCTCCGGTGGCCTCCGTCCGGAGGCGGTCGCCGGCCGCTCCGGCGACCACGCCGACGAGGCCGGTGCCGTCGTCGTCCAGCCAGACGCCGCCGAACGCGTCGCGGAACTGCTGCTCCCAGCGCGGGCCGGCCTCGGCGAGTCGCCCGCCGAGATCGGCCTGGGCGAGGAACTGCTCGGGCGTGAGGCCGAGATCGCGGCGCAGTGCCTCGACGAGCGAGGTCAGCTGCGGTGCGAGGGCGTCGGCGAGGGCGGGAAGGGCCGCCGCCCCGGCGGGCTGCGCGGCGGGGGCGGGAGGGGCGACCGGGGTGGGCGAGGGGGCCGCGCCGGCGGGCGACGCGGTGACCACCAACGCCGCGGCGGCGGCGACGGCGGCGAGCTTCGGGCTGATGCGCATGATGGCCTTCTCGTGTTGCACAGACGGACGACCGTCGGTCGACCGATCGCGGCTCGGGTTGATGCCGGTGAGATTACGGACCTGTGATTACTGAGTCCAGTGTGACACGTGTGATTGATGAGAATCGGTCGGCGGTTTCCGGGAGGGGAGTGGAGTCGGAGAATCGCGGACGCTGCCGCTAGGCTGCCTCTTCGGCAACGACGCACGCGTCATCACCAAAGACTTATCGACCGGAGGTCCCATGTCCGACGCTGACGCCGCACTACACGACGCGCTGGAGACCGTGGTGCGACGCAATCCCGGACAGCACCTCTTCCGGCAGGCGGTCCACGAGGTGCTGGAGTCCCTCGCACCCGTGGTCAAGCAGCACCCCGAGTACGTCGAGGGCGGGATCCTCAAGCGGATCATCGAGCCCGAGCGCGTCATCTCCTTCCGCGTGCCGTGGGTCGACGACAACGGGGTCATCCAGGTCAACCGCGGCTTCCGCGTGCAGTTCAGCTCCGACCTCGGCCCGTACAAGGGCGGTCTGCGCTTCCACAAGTCCGTGGACGAGGACACGCTGAAGTTCCTCGGCTTCGAGCAGGTCTTCAAGAACGCCCTCACCGGCCTCGGCCTGGGCGGCGGCAAGGGCGGCTCGGACTTCGACCCCCACGACAAGAGCGACTCCGAGGTCATGCGCTTCTGTCAGTCGTTCATGGCCGAGCTCGCGCACCACATCGGCGCCGACCTCGACGTGCCCGCCGGTGACATCGGCGTGGGCGGTCGCGAGATCGGCTACCTGTACGGGCAGTACCGCAAGATCACCGGCCGCAACGAGGCGGGCGTCCTCACCGGCAAGGGTGTCGGGTACGGCGGGTCCTGGGCCCGCACCGAGGCGACCGGCTACGGCCTCGTCTACTTCGTGCGCGAGATGCTCCGCGACACCGAGTACAGCCTCGAGGGCTCGCGCGTCGTGGTCTCCGGCTCGGGCAACGTCGCCCTCTACGCCGCCAAGAAGGCCGCACAGCTCGGCGCGACCGTCGTGGCCTGCTCCGACAGCCAGGGTTACGTCATCGACGAGGACGGGCTCGACCTGGACCTGCTCTCCGACATCAAGGACATCCGCCGCGCCCGCCTCACGGCGTACGCCGAGGAACGCGGCAACTGCACGTACGTCGAGGGACGGTCGGTGTGGGAGGTGGACTGCGACATCGCACTGCCCTGCGCCACCCAGAACGAGCTCGACGGCGACGCGGCCCGGCAGCTCGCCGACAACGGCTGTCGGGTGATCGCGGAGGGCGCCAACATGCCGCTGACCGAGGAGGCCGTGCAGGTCGTCCACGAGCGCGGCATCCTCTTCGGTCCCGCCAAGGCCGCCAACGCGGGCGGCGTGGCCACCAGCGGTCTCGAGATGCGGCAGAACGCCGGGCGTCTGCAGTGGGACTTCGAGCGCGTCGACTCCGAGCTCGACCGCATCATGACGACCATCCACGCCACCGCGGCCGCGACCGCCGAGGAGTACGGCGTCCCGGGTGACCTCGTCGCCGGCGCCAACATCGCCGCCTTCCGCAAGGTGGCCGACGCGATGCTCGCCCAGGGCGTCATCTAGGACCGCATCCGCCCGGGTGCCGGGGCCCGCGACCGGCCCCGGCGCCCGGCGACGGCGCACCTGGTCGTCGTCGTCCCCACGGTCTTCTTCTCTTCCACGGTCGATCCGAGAGCGTCCCGGACGCCTCCGCCCACGCGGCGGGGCGCCGGGACGCTCTCGTCGTTGAGTCGGCCCGACTCAGGATCTACCGTGATGTGGCTCACGATGGGAATGGATTGTGCTGCGCCCCCGTTGTACGGGTCGAGAAACCTCAGTGGGGCGGACTCAAGTCGGGTTGACTCGCCGGGCAGCCGGAAGGCAGGGTGGAGTCAACGACGCGGCCTTGAGCCGGGTCCACTGAAGACGAGTCATCGCTCGCGGAAGTAGAAAAGGAGATCACCATGGGACGTGCAGTCGGTATCGACCTCGGCACCACCAACTCGTGCGTCGCCGTCCTCGAGGGCGGCGAGGCCAACGTCATCGCCAACGCCGAGGGGTCGCGCACGACCCCGTCGGTGGTCGCGTTCGCCAAGAACGGCGAGGTCCTCGTGGGCCAGCCCGCCAAGAACCAGGCCGTCACCAACGTCGACCGCACCATCCGCTCGGTCAAGCGCCACATCGGCACCGAGTGGAAGTCCGGCGACATCGACGGTAAGGCCTACACGCCGCAGGAGATCAGCGCGCGCACGCTGCAGAAGATCAAGCGCGACGCCGAGGCCTACCTCGGTGAGGACGTCACCGACGCCGTCATCACCGTCCCCGCCTACTTCAACGACGCCCAGCGCCAGGCCACCAAGGACGCCGGCCAGATCGCCGGCCTCAACGTCCTGCGCATCGTCAACGAGCCCACCGCGGCCGCCCTGGCCTACGGCCTGGACAAGGGCGACAAGGAGCAGACCATCCTGGTCTTCGACCTCGGTGGCGGCACCTTCGACGTCTCGCTGCTCGACATCGGCGACGGCGTCGTCGAGGTCCGCGCGACCTCCGGCGACAACCACCTCGGTGGCGACGACTGGGACCAGCGCATCGTCGACTGGCTCGTCGACAAGTTCAAGGCGCAGAACGGCATCGACCTGACCAAGGACAAGATGGCGCTCCAGCGCCTGCGCGAGGCGGCCGAGAAGGCCAAGATCGAGCTGTCCTCGGGCCAGTCCACCTCGATCAACCTGCCGTACATCACCGTGGACGCGGACAAGAACCCGCTGTTCCTCGACGAGACCCTGTCGCGCGCCGAGTTCCAGCGCATCACCCAGGACCTGCTGGACCGCTGCCGTCAGCCGTTCCAGGCCGTCATCAAGGACGCCGGCATCTCGGTCTCGCAGATCGACCACGTCGTGCTCGTCGGCGGTTCGACCCGCATGCCGGCCGTGTCCGACCTGGTCAAGGAGCTCACCGGCGGCAAGGAGCCCAACAAGGGCGTCAACCCGGACGAGGTCGTCGCCGTGGGCGCCGCGCTGCAGGCCGGCGTGCTCCGCGGGGAGGTCAAGGACGTCCTGCTGCTCGACGTGACCCCGCTGTCGCTGGGCATCGAGACCAAGGGTGGCGTGATGACCAAGCTCATCGAGCGCAACACCACCATCCCCACCAAGCGGTCGGAGACCTTCACCACGGCCGACGACAACCAGCCGTCCGTGCAGATCCAGGTCTTCCAGGGCGAGCGTGAGATGGCCGCGCAGAACAAGCTGCTCGGCTCGTTCGAGCTCGCCGGCATCGCCCCCGCGCCGCGCGGTGTGCCGCAGATCGAGGTCACCTTCGACATCGACGCCAACGGCATCGTCCACGTCACCGCCAAGGACAAGGGCACCGGCAAGGAGAACACGATCATCATCCAGGACGGCTCCGGCCTGTCCAAGGAGGAGATCGACCAGATGATCAAGGACGCCGAGGAGCACGCCGCCGAGGACGCCAAGCGTCGCGAGGAGGCGGACGCCCGCAACCAGGCCGAGTCGACGGTCTACCAGACGGAGAAGTTCGTCTCGGAGAACGAGGACAAGATCCCGGCGGACAAGAAAGACTCGCTCAACGCCGCGATCGCCGAGGCCAAGACCGCGCTCGAGGGCTCGGACGTCGACGCGATCAAGGCCGCCGTCGAGAAGGTCAACACCGAGGCCCAGGCCGTCGGCCAGGCGATCTACGAGGCCTCCGCGGCCGAGGGCGCCGAGGCCGGCGACGCCTCCACCGCCGGTGCGGCCGACGACGACGTCGTGGACGCCGAGGTCGTGGACGAGGACGAGGGCAAGGGTGAGTCCAAGTGACCCGCCCCGAGGAGAGCGACGCCGCCGAGACCGCCGCCTGGGCGGGCGCTGACGACGAGGCGCAGCGTGCCGCGGAGTCCGTCGAGGCCGAGGTCGTCGACGACGCGTCCGCCGCGGCCGATGCCGCGGCGGACGTCGCCGCCCCCACCGACGGGACGTCCGACGACGCCGCGTCCGGGGAGGGCGGGGCCGCCGACCCGACCGCGGAACTGCAGGCGCAGCTCGACGAGCGGACCGCGGACCTGCAACGGGTGTCGGCGGAGTTCGCCAACTACCGTCGCCGCGTCGAGCGCGACCGCCAGTCGATCATCGACACCGCCAAGGGCTCGGTCCTCACCGAGCTCCTGACGATCGTCGACGACCTCGACCGGGCCCGCGAGCACGGGGATCTGGAGGAGGGACCGCTCAAGGTCTTCGCCGACAAGGTCCACGCGCTGCTGGCCTCCCAGGGAGTCGAGGCCTTCGGCGAGGAGGGCGACGCGTTCGACCCGGCCGTGCACGAGGCCGTGCAGGACGAGTCCGACGGCTCCGAGCCCGTCCTCGGCACGATCCTGCGCAAGGGCTACCGCCACGGCGAGCGGACCCTGCGGACGGCGATGGTGATCGTCCGCTGAGCCACCCGGCTCGGCGTGCCGAGCCACCCGGCTCCACAGGCGTGCGGGCACGGAACCGACCACCGGTCGGAAGGCCGTGCCCGCACGCCGACCCGCCCCCGGCCCCGCCGGGGAACCTGAGAGAATACGAGACGTGAGGAAAGGAGGCGTCTGGTGAGTCAGCGCGAATGGGTCGAGAAGGACTACTACGCCGAACTGGGCGTCTCCAAGTCCGCCAGCCAGGACGAGATCCGTAAGGCCTACCGCAAGCTCGCCCGCGAGAACCACCCCGACTCCAACCCGGGCAACGCGGCCGCCGAGGACAAGTTCAAGCGGATCAGCGAGGCCAACGACGTCATCGGCGACCCCGCCAGACGCAAGGAGTACGACGCGTTCCGCGCGCAGGTCGGCTCCGGCGGCTTCAGCGGCTTCGCCCCCGGCGGCGGCACCTACACCACGAGCGACTTCGACCTCGGCGACCTGTTCAACGGCGGCGGTCCCGGTGGCGCCGGCGGCTTCTCCGACCTGTTCGGTGGCCTGTTCAACCAGGCCCGCGGCGGCGGCGGTGGCGGCGGACGCGGGCGGGCGCAGCGCCAGCGCGGAGGCCAGGACGTCGAGACCGCCCTCACCCTGACGTTCCGCGAGGCCGCGCTCGGCGAGACGGTGCAGATCAAGCTGTCCTCGCCGTCCCCGTGCCTGACCTGCCACGGCAGCGGCGCCCGGCCCGGCACCAGCCCCAAGGTGTGCGGCACCTGCCACGGCGCCGGCGTCACCCAGCGCACCCAGGGCGCGTTCGGGTTCGCCGAACCGTGCACCGACTGCGGCGGCACCGGGTCCAAGATCGACGACCCCTGCCCCGAGTGCACGGGCAGCGGCGTCACCACCCGCACCCGGACCATCAACGTCAAGGTCCCGGCCGGGGTCCAGGACGGACAGCGCATCCGCCTGTCCGGCCAGGGCGAGGCCGGCTTCCGCGGCGCTCCGTCCGGCGACCTCTACGTCACCGTGACCGTCCAGAAGGACGCGGTGTTCGACCGCGACGGCTCCGACCTGCTCGTGGACCTGCCGGTGTCGTACCCGGAGCTGGTGCGCGGCGCCCAGGTGTCCGTGCCGACCCTCACCGGGCGGGTCACCGTGAAGATCCCCGCTGGATCGCGCGACGGGCAGATCCTGCGCGTCCGGGGCCGGGGCATCGCGACCAAGACCGGAACGGGTGACCTCAAGGTCACCCTCCGGGTGGCCACGCCCCCCGCCGGGATGGCCGAAGCCGAACTGGCCGCCTACGACGACGCGTTGCGCGCGGCGGGCTTCGATCCCCGGTCGGGCTGGGCCGGGGCGACATGAGCCCCCGGCGGGACGTCGGGGAGCTGGGGCCCGACGACAGCGTCCTGGTGATCTCGGTGGCCGCCGAACTGTCCGGCCTGCACGCCCAGACCCTGCGCACCTACGACCGCCTGGGGATCGTCACGCCCGAACGCACCCGCGGCGGCGGCCGACGCTACTCCCTTCGGGACGTGGCCATGCTGCGCGAGGTGCAGCGCCTCAGCCAGGAGGAGGGCGTCAACCTCGCCGGCATCAAACGCATCATGGAACTGACCAACCAGGTCGACGCCCTGCGCGACCGCGTCGCCGAGCTGGTCGAGGAGAACGCCGAGCTGCGGCGCCGCGCCGGCTCCGGAACCCGCACGGGCGGCGAACTGGTCCACGTGCCCCGCTCGACCTCGGTGGTCGTGTGGCGGCCGCGGCACCAGCGCGGGGACCGCGAGGACTGACCCGCCGGGCGGTCCGCCGGGCCCGCGGGTGCGGGTACCGTCGACCGCGACAGGGCCCGGCCGACCGGGCCGGAGCCGAACCAGGAGGACCCGCCGTGCGTATCGCCGCCGCCCAGATCCTGACCGGACGCGACCCGCAGGACAACCTCCGTCTGGTCCGCGAGAGGATCGCCGAGGCCGCCGCGCGGTCGGCCCGCGTCGTGGTGTTCCCCGAGGCCACCATGCGGGCGTTCGGCGCCGGCCGCCTCGACGAGATCGCCGAGCCCCTCGACGGCCCGTGGGCCGGCGCCGTGGCCGAATCCGCCCGTGAGCACGGTGTCCTCGTCGTCGTCGGCATGTTCACGCCCGGTCAGGGCGGCCGCGTCCGCAACACCCTCCTGGTCACCGGACCCACCGGGGCCGGCGAGACGATCCACCTGGGCTACGACAAGATCCACCTGTTCGACGCCTTCGGGTTCGCTGAGTCCGACACCGTCGAGCCCGGCGACGCCACGCGCGTGTTGACGGTCGACGGGGTCGGCATCGGCCTGAGCGTCTGCTACGACATCCGGTTCCCCGGCCAGTTCACGGCGCTCGCGACCGCGGGCGCGCGCATCACCCTGTGCAGCGCGTCGTGGGGCGCCGGGCCGGGCAAGGTCGACCAGTGGCGGCTGCTCGCGCGCGCCCGCGCGCTCGACTCGACGACGTTCGTGCTGGCCGTCGGCCAGGCCGACCCGGCCGTCGAGGGGGTGGAGGTCAAGCGCGGCGCGCCCACGGGCGTCGGTCACTCGCTGCTCGTGGGACCGGACGGGACCGTGCGCGCCGAGGCCGGCCCCGGCGCGGGGGTGATGATCGTGGACGTCGACGACGACGAGGTCACCGACATCCGGAAAGCCATTCCCGTGCTCGCCAACGGACGGGTCACCGAGGCCACGGGCGGGGAGGTCCCGCAGTGACCGGGCCGGGCGGCCCACGCGGGGGCGAGGACCCCGCAGACCCGCCGACCGAGCGGATCCCGCCCGCCGGCTCCGGCCCCGCGGACCCCCCGACCGAGCGGCTGGCGCCGGTCGATCCCGCCACCCGCCACATCCCGCCCGCGGCGGGCGGGCCGTCGAGCGCGGCGTGGTCGCAGTACCCGGCCGACCCCGCCGAGCCCGGTTACCCCGCCGACCCCGCCGCGCCCGGCACCCCGGCCGGCGCCGCGCCTCCGCCCGGCGACGTCCCGCCACCCGGCGGCGGCGACCCGTGGGACGGCGGCCGCGGGGGCGGCGGGCCGACGCCCTGGGTGATCGTCGCCCTCCTCGTGGCCGTCGCCCTGTTGGCATCGCTGGTGGTCTGGCTGGTCACCGCGTCGGGCGGCGAGGACGAGCCGGTCGCCACGCCCACCACCTCCACGCGGACCACCACCCCGACGACGTCGCGGACGACCACCTCGGCCACGCCCACGACGACCGGCCCGCCGAGTGCCACCGAGCGCTGCACCTCGGAGTTCGTCGCGGGTGAACTGGGCCGGGGCACGACCGTCCGGCAGTGCGACGAACGGTTCCTCCTGGTCACCCGCGAGAGCGGCGAGCTGGAGCTGTTCTCGTGGCGGGACGACGCGTGGCGCTTCCTCGCCCGGCCCGCCTCCGAGGTGTGCCGCGAGCAGCTCCAGCAGCTCGGCGTGCCCGACCGCTTCCGCCGCGTGTTCGAGTCGTGTGACGTCGCGACGAGTTCCACCACGTCGTCGACCACGTCCACGAGCCGGACCAGCTCGACCACGACCACCGGCGCCACGACGACCCGCCCCACGACCACCGTCACCACCTCGGAGACCGCGACGTCGACCCCGACCACCGACGACGCCGACGGCACGGACGCGGCCGACGGCGAGGCGAACGGCGGCGACACGGCCGACGACGAGACGACCGTCGTCGGCATCGCGGCGGAGCGCTGACGCGGGCGAAGGGCCCCGGGTCCGTCGACCCGCCCGCGGCTCTCAGGGCCGGTCGAAGCTGATGTTGGCCCGCGGCGTGCCCGCCGCGACCAACCCGCGGACGGTCGCGCGCAGCATCTCCGGGGAGCCCGAGACGATCACCTGCCGGTCGGCCCACGCCCCCCACTGCGTGACGGCCTCGACGAGCGTCCCGGTCTGGCGCCGGTGCAGCGTGCGGGGCAGTTCCTGGCGGGGGCCGGCCCACCAGGGGTCCTCGTCCTCCTCGGCGACGGGCTGGATGGTCAGCCACGGGGCGGTCGCGGCGAGGTCGACAAGCGTCGGGAGATCGTAGAGGTCCCCGGGGAAGCGGGCGCCGTAGAACAGGTGGACGCGCGGGTTCGAGCCGTGGCGCATCATGTCGAGCAGCAGGCAGCGCAGCGGGGCGATGCCGGTGCCACCGCCGATCATGAGCACGTCGCGGAACGGCTCCGACCGGTCGACCTCGAGCAGGCCGAGAGGCCGGGCGAGCACCCAGCGGTCGCCCACCCCGACGCCGCGGACCAGGGCACCGCTCAGCGCGCCGCCGGGCACGTCGCGGACGTGGAACTCGATCTGTCCCGCCGGGTTGGCCGGGATCGACGGGCTGAGCCGCCGCCACACGCCGGGCGAGTAGGGCGTGAGGACGCTGAGGTACTGCCCGGGGTGGTAGTCGACCATCACGTCGGAGATCAGCCGAACCACCACGACGTCGCGGGTGGGCCGGAGGACCTCCACCACGGTGGCGCCGACGCGCGCGGGGCCCTCGCCGGCGGCCGCGCCCTGCTGGAGGGCGGTCGACAGCACTCGGTAGGCGGTGGTCAGGGTCGTCTCGAGGCGGTCGTCCCAGCCCCGCCCGGCGAGGTGGCGCAGGGTGCGGGTGAGCGCCTCGCCGAAGGCCCGGTGGTGGCGGGGCGCGAGCTCGAGCTTGCGGTGGTCGGCGCCGAGGTGCCGGGCGAACTCGACGACCTCCTCGACCTTCGTCCGGTCGCCGCGGGCGTACTCGGTGGTCTCGAACGCCCACGTCATGGCCCGGACGAACTCCCGCAGCACGGGTGTGGCGTCGCGGGGGAACAGCTCGCGGAAGTCGGGGTCGGCGGCGCGCAGGGCCCGGGCGAACAGATCGGGGAAGCGCTCGTCGACCATGAGGTCGCGCAGCGCGAGCAGCGGCGGCGCCTGCGCGCCCACCTCGACGGGCTCGTCGAGCGGTTCCGCCAACGGGTCGTGACGCGGCCCGAGGAACGGGTCGAGGTCGATGTCCGAGACGAGGCGTTCCACGTCGTAGCCGCCGAACGGGTGGTCGGCAGGGTCCGGTCCGGGGCCGTTGCTCACGCTCCGTGCACCTCCCGTCTCGTCGTCGTCGACACCTGACACCCTATCCGCGCGCACCGACACGCCCGCCGGTACGGACTCACCGGGCGGACCGCGCCGCTACCTGCCCAGGGTGATGTCGACGCCCGCGCGCAGTTCGTCCTCGGTGTAGGTCAGCTGGCCCCGGCCGGGCAGTTCCACCACGTAGAAGGCGCCGCCGGCGGGGACCTCCGAGAACCCGAACGTGAACGTGCACGAGGCGAGGTCGCCGCCGGCGTAGGCGAGCCGCGCGGTGTCGACGACCGACGTCGCGCCCTCGAGGAGGGTGATGGTGGTGCCCTCGCCGATGTCGGACAGGGAGACGGGCAGGTCGCAGCCGGTGTCGTCGCCGGAGACCGGGTCGGCGGGCGTGGAGACCACGGTGAAGGTGCCCTCGACGACGAACGACGACTGGTCCGGCGCGCGTTCCGGCAGGGAGAGCGGGGGGAGCGGGCCGGGCGCGGCGCCGGTGCCGCGATCCGACCACGGGCCGGGGAGCACGCCGGCGAGGGCCACCCCCAGGACGACGACAACGACGAGCGCCACCCCCGCGAACACCGCGCCCGTCGCGAGGCGACCCCGGAGGGCGGACCCCGGCTCCGGCGCCCCGGGAGCCTGGCCGGTGCCGGGACCGCCATCGGGGGCCGGGAACGGGGGCTGCTGCGGCGGGCCGTCGGCGTCCGGGCCGGGCACCGGCGATGGCAGGGGTCGGGGCGGGTCCCCGTAGCGGTAGGTGCCGTCGGCGAGCGGCGGGTAGTGCATCGGCATGAGCGCCGCTCCTTCCCGCCCGGTGTCCGGTCGCCGACGTGACGCCGGCCGCGGGTCGATTCTAGTCACCGCACCGGCGGCGGGCGGGCCACGGTCGCGCCCCGTCCCGGGGTGGCGACTGGGTGATCCGGTGGTGCGTCGGGGAAGGTGGAGGTATGTCTGCCCAGCCAGCCCGCCCCGCTCACGACCCCGCGGAGTCGGTCCACCACGACCCGGTGGCCGACTCCGATCTGGATCCCGCCACCCCGGTCCCCACCCGGCCCGGCCCGGTCGAGGCGGTGACGAACGTCGTCCGCGGCGCCCTCATCGGGATGGCCGAGCTGGTACCCGGCATCTCCGGCGGCACCGTCGCGCTGGTCGTGGGCGTCTATCCGCGGCTGCTCGACACGGGTGCGCACATCGTCGACGGCATGCGCTCGGCGATCCTCGGACCGGACCGGCGGGTGCGGACGCGGGCGGCGTTCCGGCACGCCGATCTGTGGCTGCTGGGCCTGCTGGCGGTGGGCATGCTCACGATGGTGTTCACCATGGCCGGCGTCATGGTGGGCTTCGTCGAGGACTACCCCGAGGTCTCCCGCGGGCTGTTCCTCGGCATGGTGGCCATGAGCATCGCCGTCCCGTGGGGGATGGCGCGGCAGGTCCGCGGTGGACGCACCTGGCTGCTCGTCGTGCTGTTCCTCGTGGGCGCGGTGCTGGCGTTCGTCCTGTCCGGGTTGCCGAGCGGCACGATCAGCGACCCGTCCTATCTGCTGGTCTTCGTCGCGGCGGCGGTGGCGATCTGCGCCCTGGTCCTGCCCGGCATGTCCGGCTCGTTCCTGCTCATGGCGATGGGCCTGTACGCGCCCACGATGAGCGCCGTGGAGAACCGCGACCTGGGCTACATCGGCGTGTTCGCCGTCGGCGCGTTCGTCGGGATCGCCCTGTTCGTCAAGGTGCTGGACCGGCTGCTGGAGGATTTCCGCAAGCCGACCCTGATCGTGATGACCGGCCTGATGCTCGGCTCCCTGCGCGCGCTGTGGCCGTGGCAGGACGAGCAGGGCGGCCTGCTCGCGCCGGGCGACAACCTGCTCACGGTCGGCGCGGCCGCGCTGGGCGGCGTGGCGATCGTCGCGGTGGTCCTGGTGGTGGAGCGCAGGCTCTCCGCGACGATCGAGCACGAGCACGCCGAGCATGCCGCGCACGACGCGGCCGGGCGGGCCGCCGCCGGTCAGGCGGGGGACAGCACCTCCGATTCCAGCCTCCGGTAACCGGTCTCCATCCCGTCGACCATCCCGGTGCCGATGATCGTGTCCCGCAGGTCGACGCTCGCGTAGGTGATGACCAGCGTGAGCAGCGTCCCGCCCTCCACGGCGGTGAGCGTGAGCTCGTTGTGCGTGGGCGGCGCGTCCACCCCCTCCATGATCTCGGTGGACACCTCGCGGTGCGGCGGGTCGCTCGCGAGGAGCTGCCCGGTGATCGCGAACTGCTCGCCTTCGACGCCCTCCTCGGGCGCCCATTCGAAGCGGGTGGTGCCGCCGGGTTCGGTGGCGACCTCGCACCCTACGAGGGTCCATCCGTCCGGCCCGAAGAACCAGCGTCCGAGCAGGTCGGGGTCGTGGTGGGCGTCCCAGACCCGCCGCGGGGTGCCGCGCAGGACCCGGCTGAACCGCACGGTCGTGTCGTCGAGGTAGTGCACCTGCGTCCCGGTGTCGGGTGCGAAGGTGTCGTCGTCGGCGACCACCGCGTCGATCTGGCCCATCGCCTCGCGGGTGCCCTCCTCCATGCCCATCTCGACGAGCTGCTCGAGTTCGGTCAGGCTGCCGAAGTGCGAGGTGGTCGTCAGGCGGGAGCCCGTCCCGGTCGTCTCGAACGCGAACACCATGCGGGTGACGGGCAGGTCCGGGTCGGGTGTGCCGTCGTCGCGGCTGAAGCCGTCGAGGACCTCGAACGAGCGGCCCTCGTCCACCGTGAGGAACTCCCAGTAGCCGCACGCGCGGCTGCCGTCCGGGCCGGTCATGTAGTAGTCCGACCGGCCGCCGGGGAAGACGTCGTGCCGGGTGAACGTGGCGGGCCACGTCGGCGGGCCCCAGAACTTCTCGAGTTGCCGCGGGTCGACGTAGGCGTCCCACAGGCGACGCACCGGCACCGTGAACTCGGCGACGATGGTCAGGGTCAGTTGGTCGAGATCTTTGTCCACCGATGTCACCGGCATGACGGGCCTTCTTCCTCGCGGGTGGTGCTCGGATGTGGTGTTACTCGTGGTGCTGCTCGTCGGCGAGGAGGGCGTCGAGCCGGTCGATGCGTCCCCGCCAGATGTCCTCGAACCCGTCGAGCAGGTGCTGCGCTCGTCGGATCGCGTCGACATCGCCCCGGATCCGGCGCTCGCGCCCGATCCGGTGATCACTGATCAGTCCGGCCTCCTCCAGGACGTTGACGTGTTTACGGACGGCCGCGAACGACATGTCGTATCTGTCCGCGAGTTCCGAGAGCGTCGACTCCCCGGCGAGCGTGCGCCGGAGGATGTCCCGCCGCGTGGCGTCGGCCAGGGCGCGGAACAGTCGGTCCACCTCGGTGTCATCGAGGGCCACCTCATCCGTTCGACATGAAACCATGTGGTATCACGTTAGGCCTGTCGCAGCGGGTGGTCAATACCCCGCCGCGGACGGATCCGTGCGGCGGATTCCACAGCCCGCTTGCGTCTCCACAGGGATGGGCACGGGCCCGCCGGTGTGGGTCACCTCGTCGTCGTCGTCCTCTAGCCTGACCGCGTGCAGGCATCGCTCCCCAGGGTCCCCGAATCCCACGTCGCGTCCTTCGTGGGCACGGCGGCGCTCGGGCGCGCCCGCGGTTACGTCGACGGCACCCACATCCGCGACGTGCGCTACGACGCCGGCGCCCGCCGGCTCGACGCCGAGGTCGAGGGCAGCGGCGGACGCGGCGGCCGCGCCCGGTACTCGACGACCGTTCACCTCGCGGCGCCCGACGCGGACGGGTCCTCACACCCGCTGCGCAGCCTGTGCACGTGCCCGGTGGCGCTGAAGTGCAAACACGCCGCCGCGCTGATGCTGTACGCGGCCCAGCTCGCGGATCGTGACGCGGGCGTGCCCGACTGGCGGCGGCAGGCGGAGGAGTCCCTGCGCACGATCGACGCGGGGCGCCCGTACGAGGAGGCGCCGATCGTCGGGCTGCAGCTCACGGTGGTGCCGGACGAGCTCGCCCCGGAGGCGGGGGCGGGCGGACTGCAGCCGGGGCTCGGCAACCGCCTCAAGGCGCGGATCGTCATCCCCGGCAGCGGCGGGCGCTGGAAGTCGGCGGGCGTCGAGTGGGACCGGCTGCGCTACGGCTGGGACGGCGGGCTCTCCCTCGCGCAGGCGTCATGGCTGCGGGCGGTGGACGCGCTCGCCCGTAGCCACCGGCAGGCGCGGGTGTGGCTCGACCTGTGCGACGCCGAGGTCCCCGCCCTGTGGCCGCTCATCGCCACCGCCGCGGAGGCCGAGATGGAGATCGTGCCCGGCGACGGCCTGCGCGACGTCGTGCCCGGGCCGCCGCGCCGCGTGGGGCTCACCGCGTGGAGCCCGGACGGGTCCGAGCTGGTCGTGGTCGCCGCGGCCGAGGTGGAGGAGGGCACGCCCGGGGGCGGCGACGGGAAGAACGACGGGGTCGACGACGACGAGGAGGCCGGCCGCCCCCTGCCCGGCGCCCTCGTGGGCGAGCACGGGGACATGGTCGCGCTGGTCCGTGGCCGGGTGCTGGAGCTCTCCCCGGTGGCGCGGCTCGGGCCCGGCGTGGCGGGGCGGTTGCGGCAGTGGCGCGCCCTGACCGTCCCCTACGAGGCGGTGCCCGAGTTCTGCGCGGACTTCCTGCCCGACCTCCTCGACAGGTTCCCGGTGGTCGACCGCGTCGGGCGGCTCGAACTGCCCCGGCTGGACCGCGTGGAGCTCGAGCTGACGATCCGGCCCGTGGCGGGCGGGGGAGCGGGCGCGGCGGGCGGCGCGGCGAGCGGCGCGGCGAGCGGCGCGGGTGGGTCGGGGGGAGCGGCCGCGGAGCTGGGGCTGATGCTGCAGTGGCACCGCCTCGACGTCATGCGTATGTCCGACGACTCCGAGGTGGCGCGCCGCCGGCCCCTGACCGTGGCCGACATGGGCATCGGCACGCCGCGTCCCGGCGATCCCGCGCTCGTCGCCATGACCACCGCCGTCGCCGACGCCGGCTGGGGCTGGATCCTCGGGGAGGGGAACCTGCGGGTGACGGGCCGCGAGGCCGGCCGCGTCCTCACCGACGGTCTCGAGCAGCTCCGCGCGCTCGAGGGCGTGACGGTGGTGGTGCAGGACGCGGTGCCGCGGATCCGGCGGGCCACCGAGGCGCCGCGCATCCACGTGGCCACCGAGGACGATCGGTCGGGGATCGACTGGCTCGGCCTCACGGTCACCATCACCGTCGAGGGCCGGCCCGTCCCGTTCGCCGCCCTCTTCCGCGCGGTGGTCACGGGGCAGGACGAGTTCGTCACCGAGGACGGGCTGCTCGTGACGGTGGACCTCGAGCGGTTCGGCGAGCTGCGGGAGCTGCTCGACGAGGCGATGGCGGCCTCCGCCGAGCGGGTCGGCAGGGAGCCGAACGCCACCGGCGTGAAGATCGGCCTCGGCCAGGCCGGGGTGCTCGCGGACCTCGCGGCTCTGGCCGACGACCTCGAACCGCCGTCGGGGCGCGCGCAGGCGCTGCTCGACCTGGCCTCCGACACCCCCGCGCCCGTGCCGGTGCCGGCCGCGCTCCGCGCCGACCTGCGGCCCTATCAGCAGCAGGGACTCGACTGGCTGGCCATGCTGTGGCGGCACCGGATCGGCGGGATCCTCGCCGACGACATGGGCCTGGGCAAGACCGTCCAGTCGCTCGCGCTCATCGCCCACGCCCACGAGACCGCCGGCGACCACCCGCCCGGGCCGTTCCTCGTCGTGGCGCCCTCGTCGGTCGTGCCGAACTGGGAGTCCGAGGCCCGTCGGTTCGTCCCCTCGCTGCGGGTGGTGAGGCGGTCGACGACGCAGGCGCGGGCCACGACGACCGTCGCCGAGGACGCGGCCGCCCACGACATCGTGGTCACCTCCGCGGCCGTCCTGCGGCTGGACGCCGACGCGTACGCGGGCGTCGAGTGGGCGGGGGTGATCCTCGACGAGGCGCAGCAGGCCAAGAACCCGACCTCGAAGCTCTTCGCCGCGCTGGCCGGCCTGCGGGTGGACTTCCTGCTGGCCGTGACGGGCACCCCGATGGAGAACAACCTCACCGAGCTGTGGGCGGTCGCGGCGCTGTCCTGCCGGGGCGTGCTGCCCGACGTCAAGGAGTTCCGCGCCCGCTACCGCACGCCCATCGAGAAGGACGGCGACAAGGCCGCCCTGGAGCGGCTGCGTCGGCGACTGCGCCCGTTCCTGCTGCGGCGCCGCAAGGAGCTCGTGGCCGCCGACCTGCCCCCACGCACCGACGCCGTGATGGAGATCGACCTGTCGGCCACCCACCGCCGCATCTACGAGCGGGAACTGGCCCGGCAGCGGGCCGCGCTGCTGGAGCTCCTCGACGACTTCGACTCCAACCGCATCAGCATCCTCGCCGGACTCACCGTGCTCCGGCGGCTCTGCCTGGACGCCTCCCTCGTCGACCCGGACCACGCCGGGGTCGCGTCGGCCAAGACCGACGAGCTCATCGCCGCGCTGCGGGAGGTGGTGGCCGAGGGGCACCGCGCCCTCGTGTTCAGCCAGTTCACCACCTATCTCGACACCGTCGTGGACCGGCTGCGGGACGAGGGGATCACCGTGGCGCACCTGGACGGGCGGACGGCCGACCGCGCCGGCGCCGTCGGCGAGTTCACCGAGGGCGGCGCGCAGGTCTTCTGCCTCAGCCTCAAGGCCGGGGGCGTGGGCCTGAACCTGGTGGGCGCCGACTACGTCTTCCTGCTGGACCCGTGGTGGAACCCGGCGACCGAGGCGCAGGCCGTGGACCGGGCCCACCGCATCGGCCAGACCCGGCCCGTGCTGGTGTACCGGATGGTCGCGCGCGACACGATCGAGGAACGCGTGGTGGAGCTGCAGCAGCGCAAGGCCGAGCTGTTCGCCTCGGTCCTCGACAGCGGCGAGCACTTCTCCGCCGCGCTCACCGCCGACGACCTGCGGGGGCTGCTGGAGTAGCGCCGCGACTCAGCGCGCGGGCGGACCCGGCGGGGCTCAGCGCGTCTCCGGCAGGGCCAGCCCCGCGGCCACGGCCGCGCCGAACAGCGCGGTGTCCCGCGAGGGGGAGAACACCACGCGCGGGGTGGGCACGGAGATCGGCAGGGATTCGAGCTGCTCGGCGACGGGCCCGTGCAGTGCCTCGCCCAACCCGACGATGATCCCGCCGGTGAGCAGGACGGTCCGGGGGCGGAAGAGCTGGACGGTGTCCACGAGGAACGAGCCGAGCCGGTAGGCGTAGATCTCGGGGGCGCCGTCGCCGTGCTCGCGTTCGAGGTCGTAGAGGCCGTGCCCGCCGAGAGCCCACCACGCCTCGGTGTTGGTGCCGTCCCCGACGATCCGCCAGTGCCCCAGGTCCCAGCCGGTGTGTCCGCACGGGTGGATGAGGGCCCCGTGGTGGTTGAGGGCGCCGAACGCCAGCGACGAGCCCAGGGAGATGGCGATCCCGCCGAACTCGACGTCCGGCAGGCGCGTCAGGGCCAGGGCGTGGGCGTCGCCGTCACCGATGACCGAGACGGGCGCGTCGATCAGCGACACCAGTTCGGTCCGCAGGTCACCCTCGGCCCAGGCGGCGGCCCGCGACGTCACGACGCGACCGCGGTCGGCGTCGACGTGGCCGTTGAGGGAGACACCGACGCCGGCGGGGGAGCGGTCGACGGCGAGGATCGCGGCGGCGAGGTCCTCGGCGGTGGCGACCTCGGCTCCGTGGACGCCCACGACGTTGCCGTTCACCACGGCCCCGATCCGCGTCCCACTGCCGCCGATGTCCACGACCACGCCGTTGCGCATCGTCGCACCTCCTTCGTCGCCCTCATCATTCTCTCTACCTGTTCGTAGCGGACGCGCGGCGGGTTTGCCGCCGACCCGCCCGCCGCCCCTCCGGCGCCGAGCGCCCGGTGACCGGGATGTGGCGCAGATCATGCCCGGTCGGGGAAGGAACGCCGCTGGCCCGCGTTAATAGTAGACATGACCACTACTTTCGACACCCGGAATCTCCTCGCCCTCGACGAGCAGGCGCAGGACCTGCTCTTCCGCGAGGCCCGCACGGCCAACGCCTTCACCGACGAGCCCGTCACCGACGAGCAGATCCACGCGATCTTCGATCTGATCAAGTGGGCGCCGACCTCGATGAACATCCAGCCCCTGCGGGTCCTCGTCCTCCGTTCGCAGGAGGCCAAGGCCCGGCTGCTGCCGCTGCTGGCCGAGGGCAACCGCGCCAAGACCGAGGCCGCCCCGGCTGTCGCGCTGCTCGCGGCGGACGTCGACTTCCACGACGAGCTGCCCACGCAGTTCCCGCACTTCCCCGGCGCGCGTGACCTGTTCGCCGACGACGAGCAGGGCCGCGTCGCCACCGCCGAGCTCAACGCCGGCCTGCAGATCGGCTACGCGATCATCGGCATCCGCGCCGCCGGCCTGGCCGCCGGACCGATGACCGGTTTCGACGCCGACGCCATCTCCAAGGAGTTCTTCCCGGACGGCCGCCACCGCGTGCTGGTGGCCATCAATATCGGTAAGCCCGCCGCGGAGGGTGCCTGGTTCGACCGGCTGCCGCGCCTGGAGTACGACGAGGTCGTCCAGACCCTCTGATCACGCACCTGCCACATCCGGACGGGCCGGGCGCTGCGGCGCCCGGCCCGTCGGCGTCTCGGCGTCTCGGTCTCCTGCCGCCGTCAGCCGGTGGCCGACCCCGAGCAGCCCACGACGTGCAGCGCGAACCGGTCACCGTAGCCGAGGAGGGTCTGCGGCGGATGCGCCGAGCGTTCGGCCATGATCTCGGGTGAGTAGGGCGCCGCGTGGGTGATGCCCACCGCGTGCATGAGTTCGTGCAGCGTGAGGCTGCGGGTCCAGGGATCTCCCGGGATCGGGTTGACGCTCTCCGGGCGCAGGGTGACCGCGCCCTGGATGATGAGGCCGCGGGGCAGGACGGCCGGGCCTCCGACGCCCGCGACCTGCGGATCCCAGAAGTCCGGGTGGTCGCCGTAGGTCACCGAGATCGCCCCCTCCCCGTCCCGGTCGGCCTCGGCTCCGGGGCCGAGGTAGCGCAGCGGTAGACCGCTGGAGAACGCGAGCGTCTCGACCGCCCAGGCCAGGTCGGCCTCGCTGCCCGGCGGCGCGTGGAAGGAGCGCACGGGGATCTCGTGCTCGCACGGCCAGTGGGCGACGTGCCCGTCGTCGGTCACGTGGACGCTGTAGTCGTGCCCCGCGGCGAGCCCGGCCGGCGGTGGATAGTCCTCGGGCCGCCGGGCCGCCCACTCGCCGTGCAGCGGGCGGGGTACGCCCGGGATGGTGGTGTCGGCGGCGTTGGCCTCCTGGGAGCGGAAGATGCCGCCGTTGCCACCCGAGAGCCGGACCGCGCCCTCGCCGATCGCCGCGACGGTGTCACGGTGCTCGGCGGGCACCTTCTCCAGCAGCGAGGGGGTCGTGCCGACAACGGCCAGCGCGATCGCGATCGGCACCACCACCGCGAGGACATAGATGACGAACCGGGTGGCGCGGGCCACCGGACTGTAGTGGTCCACCGCGCTACAGGCCCGCCGCAGTCGCCCCGTGCGCGGCCTGGTCCGCGGAGTAGCCGTCGTACCGGAGCTGCTCGATGAGGCCCGAGCGCGGGAACTCAGTGAGAAGGGAGGGGCGTGGTGAGGGGAGATCGGTCACGAGGGCTGCCTGGGGTCGAGGGGAGCGGTCGAGGGAGGGCCGCGGGGTCGAACGGAGTCTACTCAGTTGTGGACATTCGTTCACATCAGTTCGCGGACCTCGTGACGGGATCACGGACTTGAGTGGAATAGACTCAATCTGACAGTCGTTGTAGAGAGTGTCCGGCCGGGAAACGGGTCGGTATTGATTCCAGTACGCTCAACACTACGCCTAGAAAGGACCGGTCGATGAGCCAGTTCAACCCCACGACCAAGACTCAGGCGGCTCTCTCGGCCGCCGTCCAATCCGCGTCCGCGGCGGGCAACCCGGACGTCCGCCCCGGGCACCTGCTCGTCGCGCTGCTCGAACAGCAGGACGGGATCGCCACACCCCTCCTCCAGGCCTGCGGGGTGGACCCGCAGCTCGCCCTGACCCAGGCCAAGGCCCTCGTCGGCGGCTACCCCAAGGCGTCGGGCTCGGGGATGGCCGCCCCCAACTTCAACCGCGACGCCCTCGCCGTCGTCAACTTCTCCCAGACCCTCGCGGCGGAGATGGGTGACGCCTACGTCTCCACCGAGCACGTCCTGGTCGGCATCGCCGCCGGTCACACCGGCGGGGACGCCGCCAAGCTCCTGAACGAGCTCGGCGCCACCGAGGACGCCCTGAAGCAGGCGTTCACCGCCGTGCGCGGCAACACGCGCGTGACCACCGAGAACCCCGAGGACCAGTACCAGGCGCTCGAGAAGTACGCCACCGACCTCACCGCCCGCGCGCGGGAGGGCAAGATCGACCCGGTCATCGGGCGCGACTCCGAGATTCGCCGCGTCGTGCAGGTGCTCTCGCGCCGTACCAAGAACAACCCCGTGCTCATCGGCGAGCCCGGCGTCGGCAAGACCGCGATCGTGGAGGGACTGGCCCGCCGCATCGTCGCGGGCGATGTCCCCGAGTCGCTCAAGGGCAAGACGCTGCTCTCGCTGGACCTGGGCTCCATGGTCGCCGGGGCCAAGTACCGCGGCGAGTTCGAGGAGCGGCTCAAGGCCGTGCTCGACGAGATCACGGCCGCCGAGGGCCAGATCATCACCTTCATCGACGAGATCCACACGATCGTCGGCGCCGGTGCGACCGGCGAGGGCTCGATGGACGCCGGCAACATGATCAAGCCGATGCTCGCTCGCGGCGAGCTGCGACTGGTCGGCGCCACCACGCTCGACGAGTACCGCAAGTACATCGAGAAGGACGCCGCCCTGGAGCGCCGCTTTCAGCAGGTGTACGTGGGCGAGCCCAGCGTCGAGGACACGGTCGGCATCCTGCGCGGGCTCAAGGAGCGCTACGAGGTGCACCACGGTGTGCGCATCACCGACTCGGCCCTGGTCTCCGCCGCCACGCTCTCGGACCGCTACATCACCCAGCGGTTCCTGCCGGACAAGGCGATCGACCTGGTCGACGAGGCCGCGAGCCGACTCAAGATGGAGATCGACTCGCGTCCCGAGGAGATCGACGCGGCCGAGCGGATCGTGCGCCGCCTCGAGATCGAGGAGGTCGCGCTACAGAAGGAGACCGACGCCGCGTCCAAGGACCGGCTCGTGGCCCTGCAGGCGGAGCTCGCCGACGCCAAGGAGAAGCTGTCGGAGCTGACGGCCCGGTGGCAGAACGAGAAGACCGCCATCGAGGGCGTGCAGAAGATCAAGGAGGAACTCGACGCCCTGCGCACCGAGTCCGAGAAGGCCGAGCGCGACGGGGACTACGCCCGCGTGGCGGAGATCCGCTACGGGCGCCTGCCGGAGCTGGAGAAGCAGCTGGCGCAGGCGGAGGAGAGCGAGGCCGCGGCCGGCGCGATGCTCAAGGAGGAGGTCGGTCCCGAAGACGTGGCCGAGGTCGTCTCCGCGTGGACCGGCATACCCGTGGGCAAGATGCTCGAGGGCGAGACCGAGAAGCTCCTGCGCATGGAGGACGAGCTCGGGAAGCGGGTCGTCGGCCAGCGCGAGGCGGTGCAGGCCGTGTCCGACGCGGTCCGGCGTGCCCGCGCCGGCGTCGCCGATCCCGACCGGCCGACGGGCTCGTTCCTGTTCCTCGGCCCGACCGGTGTCGGCAAGACGGAGCTCGCCAAGTCGCTGGCCCAGTTTCTGTTCGACGACGAGCGGGCGATGGTCCGGATCGACATGAGCGAGTACTCCGAGAAGCACTCGGTCGCGCGGCTGGTGGGTGCCCCTCCGGGCTACGTCGGCTACGAGGCCGGCGGACAGCTCACCGAGGCGGTGCGTCGCAGGCCGTACACGATCGTGCTGCTCGACGAGGTGGAGAAGGCGCACCCGGACGTCTTCGACATCCTGCTGCAGGTCCTGGACGACGGCCGCCTCACGGACGGCCAGGGGCGGACGGTGGACTTCCGCAACACGATCCTCGTGCTCACGTCCAACCTCGGCGCCGGCGGCACGCGGGAGCAGATGATGGACGCCGTGAAGCGGGCCTTCAAGCCCGAGTTCATCAACCGGCTGGACGACGTGGTGGTCTTCGACGCGCTCAGTGAGGAGCAGCTCGAGTCGATCGTGGACATCCAGATCGACCAGCTCGCCGACCGGCTCCGGCAGCGTCGCCTGGTGCTGGACGTGGACGACGCCGCCAAGGGCTGGCTCGCGCGGCGGGGCTACGACCCGGCCTACGGTGCGCGCCCGCTGCGTCGACTGGTGCAGAAGTCGATCGGCGACCGGCTGGCCCGGGCGCTGCTCGGCGGCGAGGTCCGCGACGGCGACACCGTCCACGTCTCGGTGGCGGAGGACGGCGAGACCCTGACCCTGCCCTGACACGCTTGACGCACCTGACGCGCTCCCGACGGGCCCGGCCATCTGACGGTGGACGGGCCCGTCGGCGCATCACGGGACGGCGGACACAACCCGGCACTGGACACATATTGTGATGTTCGTCACTCTGGTGTAGCTTTCTTTATGCCGGTGAGTGGCGGCCACGGTCCGGTTGGTCGCCGTGTTCGGAGAAGGAGTGGGATATGGGGTCTTTGGCCGGGTCCGCTGAGGCCGTCGGTGACGACTTTCTGGACAACCTGATGGCGGTGTTGTTCGGTGCCGACGGGCTCGTCGGTGCGCTCTTCGGGTCGATCGGGGAACTGATCGGGGTCGGCGGCGCCGCAACCTGAGCGGTGACCGCCCGCAGCTGAAAGTTCATCCGAAACTCGGACCAGACGAAGGAGTGCACCATGCTATTCGGTTCGATTGACAACATCTTTGGCGTCGTCCAGGGGAGCGTCGAGGCGTTCGGCGGCTCGCTCGGTGGGATCATCGGCGAGGGGTCGGGGAGCGCCCTCGGCTTCGCCGCGCGGCTGATCGAAGTGATCTACTCGGCGAGTGGTCAGCCGATCGTGTCACCTCTGTGATCGACTGCCGTCTCCGAGCGCCCCGGGCCTGACGCCCGGGGCGCTCGCCGCATCTCGCCCCGGAAGCAGGGCCGCCCGCGGGCCGGTTGCGCGGCACCGACACTTCCCGCCCGATGTGTACAGAACGCACTTGTGGACGGGGGTGCCCACCCGGGCGTGAGGCCCGTCACCGCGGCCGGATCGTGCCGCCCACCTCGTCCGCAGAAGGACTATCCTTGCGACGTGACCAGCGATCCCGTCCCCTCGACCGACCGTCCCGACAGTCCCCTCCTCGTCACGGCACGCGAGCTGATCAACGACGTCTCCAACCTGCCGGTCCCGCCCGTCATCCTCGACGTGCGCTGGCAGCTCGGAGACGCGCGCGGGCGTGAGCACTACTGGTCCGGGCACATCCCGGGCGCGCAGTACCTGGACCTGCCCGGTGACCTCGCGGGGCAGCGCAACGTCCGCGAGGGTCGACACCCGCTGCCGGCACCGGAGGACTTCGAGGACGCGATGCGCCGCGTGGGCATCGACGACGACAGTCGCGTGGTGATCTACGACGACTTCGGCAACACGTCCGCGGCCCGCGCGTGGTGGCTCATGCGGTGGGCCGGCAAGAAGGACGTGCACCTGCTCGACGGCGGTCTCAAGGCGTGGATCGCGGAGGGCGAGGACCTCGCGGTGGGGCCGGGCAACCCGGTCTCGCGCGGGAACTTCACGTTCGACCCGGACCACATGGCCACGGTGGGGATCGAGGACGCCGCCGCCTGGCCGGAGCGGGGCGTGCTCATCGACGCGCGCACGCCGGAGCGTTACGAGGGGCGGACCGAGCCGATGGACTCGCGTGCGGGCCACATCCCGGGCGCGGTGAACCTGCCCACGATGACGTTCATCGACGATCGGGGCCGCTTCCTGCCGTCGGAGCAGATCCGGAAGATGTTCGCCGACGTGGGCGTGACGGAGGGCGGGGACGCGGTCGTGTACTGCGGCTCGGGCATCCACGCGTGTCACACGTTGGCGGCGATGGAGGTCGCGGGTCTGGACGCGGGGCGTCTGTTCCCGGGCTCGTGGTCGGCGTGGTCGGCGGACCGCAAGCGCCCGGTCGCGATCGGCCCGAACCCCCGCTAGCCACCCCCTCCGGTCGGCCCGGGCGCGCCGGCTACCCCGCGCGGTCGGCCGGGACGCGCCCACGCGCCGCGCCACCTGGACGGCCGTGTCGCAGTCGCTGACTACCCTTCAGGGCATGGTCTGGATCTGGTTCCTCGTGGCCCTCGTGCTGCTCGTCGCGGCGATCGTCCTGCTGCGCCTGGACGCCAAGCAGCGCGGCGGTGGCGCCGGGCGTGGGGTGTCACGCGACGCGGGGCTCCCCGGCGCCGGTGTCCTTCCGCCTGCGGCGGGGGGCGAAGCGGCTGCGGGGGAGCCGTCCGGGGTCGACGACGACGAGGACCAGCACACGTCCGTGCCGGCGGACGGGGACGGTCAGGAGCCCGGGTCCGCGGAACGGTCGGGGGAGCCGGTTCTCGCCCCGTTCCAGCGGTCGCACGGGTCGGACGTCCCGGGCCCGACGGCCGCGACCCGCGAGGAGCCCGAGGTGGACACGCTGGCGGCTCCCGCCGAGGCCGTCGAGTCGCCGGAGCCCCGGCCGACCCCCGCCGCCGAGCCCGAGCTGCAGCATCAGCCCGAGCCCGAGCCCGAGCCCGAGCTGCAGCCCGAGCCCGGCCTCGCGCCGCTCGACCCGACCGAGCCGACGGTGGAGTCGTCACCGCGGCTGCTCGACAAGGTGCGGGCGCTCCTGCCCGCCCGCCGGGGGAGGGGGGCGACCCCCGCGCCGGTGGAACAGCCCCCGGTCGACCCGTTGGCGGATTCGCCGGTGGTGCGGTGGTTGGAGGACCGCGAGTTCGAGCCCACCCCGACCCCGGCGCCCGAGTTCCGCCACGGCGACTTCGCGGGCGGGCTTAGTGCGCTCGGCACGGTCTCGCACGGCGTGTTCCGGGGTCGTCGGGCGATCATGGGCGTCACCGGCGGTCGGACCGTCCTGGCGCTGCGTCGCGACACGGCCTCCGACGTGGTGCTGGACCTGAGCCGCCCGGACGTCGACGCCGAGCCGGGATTCCACGACGCGGGTGAGGTCGGCGCGCTCGAGGCGCGGACGTCGGACTTCGGTCGACTCGACCTCCTCGACCGGGATCGGCTCTCCGAGGCCGTCCGTGAGGTGCCCGCCGACGTGCGCCGCGTCTGGGCGGAGGGCGAGTGGGTCGCGGCGACCATCGACGGCGTCGACGACCCGTCGTCGTGGGACGACGTGGTGATGGCGTTGCACGGGGCGGCCGATGTGCTGGCGCCGTTCCCGCCGATCGGTGGCCGCGCCCGCGCGCTGCCCGCCGAGATCGATCCGGGCGCCCCCGCCGCCGCGGCGGGACCCGAGGCCGATCCCACCGTGGGTATGGACGGCGAGGTCGGGACCGGCACGCACGGACTCCCCGCGGCCGCGGGGCTGCCGGGGCCGGAGAACCTCGTCGTCGTCGACAACACCCGCCCCGCCCCCGCCGACGCTGACACCCCCGCCGAGACCGCCACCCCGGCCGCCGATGACGCGGCAGGCGAGGCGACCGACAGCGCGGGCGAGGCGCCGACCGCGTCGGTTCCCGAGCCGCGCCGCGGCGGTCACCTCCGCCTCGTCCCCGACCGGTCGGGGGCGCGCGACCTGACCGATGAGCCGGTCGTGGCCGACCGCGGCGACGCGGACGCCGCCTCCGACACCGACGGCCCCGCCGGCTCGGGCGCCGACGCCACCGACGGGCCGGCGGCCGAACCCGAGCCCGACCCCTTCGCGGACATCATGGAGCCCACGGGCCCGGTCCCCGCCCGCGGGGACGTCGCGGCCGACCACCTCGCCCCGCGGCCGCCGCTGTCGCGCCCGACCCGCGGCGTCGGCCAGGCGTACCCGGAGGACGCGTCGGTGCCGCCGCTCGCGGCGGGCGCGGTCAGCGGGGAGGCTGCCATCAAGCCGCTGGGCTCGGAGGACGACGAGGACGAGATCCGCGACGAGGTCGAGCGGTTCGACGCGGCCCGCATCGACGGCGGCTCCGACCTCGGGCGCGCCCCGGCCGGCCGCCACGGCTCGGCGGACGCCCGGAGCCCGGAGGACACGGGCCGGTTGTCGGTCGCGGAGCTCGCCGCGAAGGTGGGCGCCACACCCACGACGGGCCGCCGCCGCCGACGCCGCGCGGAGGACGACGACCGCGCCGAGATCCCCGACGAGGAGACCTCCAACGAGGAGGCCCCCGGCGAGGAGAGCCCCGACGAGGCGCCCACCGGCCGCGAGCGGCCCGGCGTTGACCCCGACGTCGAGCAGACCGCCCGCCTCCAGCTGCCGCCCGACATCCGGGACTGACACCGGCCGCGGCGGGGCAAACCGGTCGTGACGTGGACCGATCCGAGGGCGACTAGAGTCGGGGGCACCGGCGGCGGACCGGCCCGCCCGCCACGACCGCCGCGCCCACCGTGTCCACGCACGCCGTCCCGCGAGGAGTCCCATGACCGAGCACGCCCCCGTCGACGCCCAGGCCCGCACGCGCCTGGCCGAGCTGGTCGCAGAGCTGGCCGTCGTCCACGGCCGCGTCACCCTGTCCTCGGGGCGCGAGGCCGACTACTACGTGGACCTGCGCCGCGCGACCCTGCACCACGAGGCCTCCCCGCTCATCGGGCGCCTGCTGCGCGAGCTCACCGCGGACTGGGACTTCGACGCCGTCGGCGGGCTCACGCTGGGCGCGGACCCGGTCGCCACCGCGATCATGCACGCGCCGGGCCGCCCGATCGACGCGTTCGTCGTGCGCAAGGAGGCCAAGAAGCACGGCATGCAGCGGCGCATCGAGGGCCCGGACATCGTCGGGCGCCGCGTGCTCGTCGTGGAGGACACCACGACCACCGGGAACTCGCCGCTGACCGCGGTGGCCGCCCTGCGGGAGGCGGGCGCGGAGGTCGTGGGCGTGGCCACTGTGGTGGACCGCGCGACCGGGGCCGACGAGGTGATCCGCGCCGAGGGCGTCGAGTACCGGGCCCTGTTGGGCCTGACCGACCTGGGATTGGAGTGACCGTGACGACCAAGGCGACGACGACGAGGTCCGCCCTCGACCGCGTGCGGCAGGCTCTCACGGAGCGCGTGGGCGTGCTCGCCGACACGTCCCGCCCGGAGGGGCCGGCGTTTCTCGCGGCCACCGCGGGGACGGAGATCGCCAAGGCCACCGGCATCGGTGTCCTGGAGAAGCTGTCCAAGCCGCTCATCGTCCCGGCGGCCCTGACGATCGCGTTGCGGGACGGCCGGCGGGACGGTCTGCCCCTGCGGCCGGTGGACACCGCGCTGCTGTCGGCCACGGCGGCGGCGTACACGACCGGCGACGTGATCCTCATGCTCGGCGACGGCCACGCGAGCCGGGAGGTGGGCAGGCTGGCCGCGGGCGCGGCGGCGTTCGCCACCGGGCACCTCGCGCTGGGTGCGCTCATGCTGCGGTCGGGGCTGCGGTTCAAGCCGGTGCAGTCCGCCGTGCACGGGGTGGTCGCCGGGACGGCGGCCGCGGTGCTCCTCGCCGAGGGCCGCGAGAACGCCCCGCTGGCCGCGTACGGCGGGCTGCTCGCGACGCTGTCCGCGCTGGCGACGTCGGTCGACCGTTCGCACGGCCGCGGCGCGGCGGTGCTGGCGGTGGCCGGGCCGGTGTTCCTGCTCAGCGACTCGCTGATCCTCGCGCGCCGCAAGGTCGAGGGCGGCACCGCGCCGGCCCGCGCCCTCGACGTGGGTGTGATCGACACCTACGCCACCGCCGCGCTGCTGCTGCTCACGGGCACCGCGGCCGCCGCGCGCCACGCGGGGAGCCGGGCGTGAGCGCCGTGCGCACCGTCCTGGTCACGGGCGCCGGCCGGGGGATCGGCGAGGCCACCGCCCGCCGCTTCGCCGACGCCGGGTACCTCGTCGGTGCGTACGACCTGGAGCCCTGCGCGTGGGCGTCGGGCGACGACCGGATCGTCACCGGCGCGCTGGACGTCACCGACCCGGCCGCGTGGGAGACCGCGCTCGCCGAGCTCACCGCCCGCAGCGGCGGGGCGTTGGACGTGCTCGTCAACAACGCCGGGCTGCTCTACGGCACCCCGTTCATGGACGCGAGCTACGAGAAGGACTCGGCCCTGGTCGACGTCAACGTCAAGGGCGTCCTCTACGGCTGTCGTGCGGCGTTCCCGTACCTGCGGGAGGCGTCCGCGCCGACGGTGATCAACCTGTGCTCGGCGTCGGCGATCTACGGGCAGGCCGAGATGGCCACCTACTCGGCCACCAAGTTCGCCGTCCGCGGCATCACCGAGGCCCTCGACCTGGAGTGGGCCGACCACGGGATCCGCGTGTGCTCGGTGTGGCCGCTCTACGTGGGCACCGCGATGCTCTCGGGCGTCAACACCGCCGGTATGCGGAACATGGGCGTGCGCCTCACCGAGGGCGACGTCGCCGGGGAGATCCTCGACCTCGCCGAGCAGACCCGCCGCGCCCCGCGCGGCCTGCTGGGGCGGATCCGAGGCGCCCTCGGTCGCGAGGTCCACCGGCCCGTCGGCGCCCAGGCCACCGCCATGTACCTGGCCTCCCAGGTGGCCCCCGGTCGCCTGACCCGGCTGACCAACAAGCGCCTCACCTCGTGACGACCCCGGAGCCCACAGCGCCGGCCGACGCCGCCGACGCGCCCGGTCCCACCGAGTGGGGCGACGGAGCGGTGGGCGTGGGCCCGTGGGAGGTCGAGCACCCCGGTGAGCCCCGTCCCGCCGGCGACCACTGGGATCCCGAACTGCTGGACGCCGGTGACCGGCGCAACGTCGTGGACCGCTACCGCTACTGGCGGCGCGAGGCGATCGTCGCCGACCTCGACACCCGGCGGCACCCGTTCCACGTGGCGATCGAGAACTTCGGCCACGACGCCAACATCGGCACCGTGGTCCGCACCGCCAACGCCTTCCTCGCCGCCGAGGTGCACATCGTGGGCCGTCGCCGCTGGAACCGCCGCGGAGCCATGGTCACCGACCGCTACCAGCACCTCCGGCACCACGACGACGTCAGCGCGCTCATGGAGTGGGCCGCCGCCGAGGGACTGCCGGTCGTGGCCGTGGACAACCTCCCCGGCGCCGAACCGCTCGAGACCGTGAGCCTGCCGCGGGAGTGCGTCCTGCTGTTCGGGCAGGAGGGGCCCGGCGTCAGCGACGACGCCCGCCTGCGCGCGGCGCGCACCGTGTCGATCGCCCAGTTCGGGTCCACACGCTCGATCAACGCCGGGGTCGCTGCCGGCATCGCCATGCACGCGTGGATCCGCGAGCACGCCGCGCCTATTGATTTTCGATAGGTATCAGTCCATAGTCGTTGTATGAACATCGAAAGACGGGCGGTTCTGCCACTTCGCATCTGTCTCGTGGTGCTGTTCGCGGTCCTCGTCCTGCTCGAGGTGATGTCCCTGCCGGGGCAGTTCGCCCACATGGCCGAGACGAACCCCGACTCCGCCCACCTGCGGTGGCCGCTCACGGCGGTGTCGATCTTCCTGGTGGTCTGCATCCAGGTCGTGGTGGTGGCCACCTGGAAACTGCTCTCCCTCGTCGAATCGGACCGCATCTTCACCGAGGCCTCTCTGATCTGGGTGGACGTGATCCTCTGGGCGATCGTCGCCGCCTGGGTGGTGCTCGTGTCCGTGCTCGGCCTCGTCGGGTTCACCGCGGACGATCCCGGGCTGCCGCTGCTGCTCTTCGTCGTCGTCGTCATCATCACCGTCGCCGCACTGCTCATGGTGGTCATGCGCGCCCTCCTCCGGCAGGCCACCGGCTTGCGCTCCGAGATGGACACGGTGATCTGATGCCGATCGTCGTGCGCATCGATGTGGAACTCGCCAAGCGCAAGATGAGCGTGGGCGAGTTCGCGGAACGGGTGGGGCTCACGCCGGCCAACGTGTCGGTGCTGAAGAACGGGCGCGCCAAGGCCGTGCGGTTCAGCACCCTCGAGGCCATGTGCCGGGTGCTCGAATGCCAGCCCGGTGACCTGCTGGAATGGGTGGAGGACGAGGAATGAGGCGCGCGGTGCGGTTCGCCGCGGCGTTGGCCGTCGTCCTGGCGTTGCTCGCGCTCGGCGGCGCGGCGATTGTCCTCGGCGAGGCCGACGATTCCCCGGGGCTGCAGGGGATCGGCGTGCTGGTCGTCATCGCGGCCGCGGTCGGCGCGCTGCGCTGGCGAGGGGTGGATTAGGGCGCGGGTCCCGGGGCTGGGCCCCTCGCTGGTCGCGGGCTGGGTCCCGCCTCGTTTCCCGCCCCGGCGCTACGGTGGGGGCGTGGCACCCACCGATCTGCCGGACACCCTCCGGTTGTCCCTGCTGGATCGGTCCCGGACCCGTCACGGCGAGTCCCACGCCTCGGCGGTCGAGTCGACACTCCGGCGCGCCGAACACGCCGACCGCCTGGGGCTGCACCGCTACTGGACCGCCGAACACCACGCGGTGCCCGGCATCGCGAGTGGCAGCCCGCCGCTGCTCATCGCGGCCGCTGCCGCCCGCACCGAGCGCATCCGCCTGGGTTCCGGCGGGGTGATGCTGCCCAACCACCGACCAATCGTCGTCGCGGAGCAGTTCGCCACGCTCGAGGCGATGCACCCGGGTCGCATCGACCTCGGCGTCGGCCGCTCGCTCGGGTTCACCGCTCCGGTCCGCGAGGCGCTCGGCGTCAGTAGGTACGACACCGACGATTTCGGGCGCGACATCCTCGCCGTGCGGGACTTCCTCCACGGGTGGGGGCCGGTCACCGCGTTGCCGGTCGTGGACAACCCGCCGCCGGTGTTCGTCCTGGCGACCGGCCGCGGTCTCGAGGTCGCCGCGCGCGCCGGGCTGCCGGTGGTCGTGGGGGGACCGCGGTTGTTGGCCGACCCCACCCCGCTCGAGAGGTACCGCGAGTCGTTCGTCCCCGGCGATCGGGCGGCGGCGCCCTATGTGGTGGTGAGTCTCGAGGTGATGATCGCCGACTCGACCGCCGCCGCGCGGGAACTGCTGCTGCCGGAGGCGTGGGCGATGGCGGAGTCCCGCGAGACCGGGGCCTTCGGCCCGCTGCGGTCGGTCGAGGAGGTGCTGGACCGGAAGTTCCGACCCCAGCAGCTGCGGCGGATGGAGGAGTGGATGGGCACCGCCGTCCACGGTGACGCCGAGAAGGTGGCGGCGGACCTCGCGGCGCTGGTCGAGCGGACGGGCGCCGACGAGATCATGGCGTCCACGTCGACGTTTGACCGTGACGCGCTGGCCCGGGCCGACGCCGCGTTCGCCGACCTGCTCCGGGCGTGATCGGCTGGGCCGGAGGGGCGCGGCGGTCCGGTGGGGCGCGGCGGCCCGGAGGATGGCCAGGGTCGCGCGGCGGGCCCGATATCGCCCTGTCGAGGGAGGTGCCGCGCGGCTCGCGGGTGCGCGAGGTGGGGCTGGCCTAGGCTGGAGGGGTGCGCCCGGCCGTCGCAGGCGGCCCCGGCGCCCAGACTGATGCCAGTCGCACGGAACGACATACCGGAGGAGAACACATGCCCATCGCAACTCCCGAACAGTACAAGGACATGCTCGACCGAGCCCGCCGGGAGGGTTTCGCGTACCCCGCGATCAACTGCACCTCCTCGGAGACCATCAACGCGGCCATCAAGGGCTTCGCGGACGCGGGTTCCGACGGCATCATCCAGTTCTCCACCGGTGGTTCCGAGTTCGGCTCCGGCCTGAACGTCAAGGACATGGTCACCGGCGCGGTGGCCCTGGCGGAGTTCGCCCACGTGGTGGCGGCGAAGTACGACATCCTCGTCGCGCTGCACACCGACCACTGCCCCGAGGACAAGCTGGACACGTTCGTGCGCCCGCTCATCGAGATCTCGCAGGAGCGCGTCGACCGCGGCGAGAACCCGCTGTTCCAGTCGCACATGTGGGACGGCTCGGCCACCCCGCTCGACCGCAACCTCGAGATCGCCAAGGAGCTCCTCGAGAAGACGGCCAACGCCAAGCAGATCCTCGAGATCGAGATCGGCGTCGTCGGCGGCGAGGAGGACGGCGTCGAGAACGAGATCAACGAGAAGCTCTACACCACGCGTGAGGACTTCGAGGCCACCATCGACGCCCTCGGCGCCGGCAACACGGGTCAGCGCTACCTGCTGGCCGCCACCTTCGGCAACGTCCACGGCGTCTACAAGCCGGGCAACGTCAAGCTCAAGCCCGAGGTGCTGAAGATGGGCCAGGAGGTCGCGGTCGAGAAGCTGGGCCTGAACAAGGGTGACCTGCCCTTCGACTTCGTCTTCCACGGCGGCTCCGGCTCGGCCAAGAGCGAGATCGAGGAGGCCCTGAGCTACGGCGTCATCAAGATGAACGTCGACACCGACACCCAGTACGCCTTCACGCGTCCCGTCGCCGCGCACATGTTCTCCAACTACGACGGCGTCCTCAAGGTCGACGGCGAGGTCGGCAACAAGAAGACCTACGACCCCCGGTCGTACCTGAAGAAGGCCGAGCAGTCGATGTCCGAGCGCGTCGTCGAGGCGTGCAACGACCTGAAGTCGGCCGGCAAGTCCCAGGGCGCCTGACGCCCCTCCGCGCGCTCGCGCACACGCGTCATCAGCGGCGTCCCTCCCGGGTGGAGGGGCGCCGCTGACGTCCACGGGCGTGGTGAACGGCGGGCATATCGAACTCTTGTGCGATCACCGCGGCATTGGTATAATCGACCACAAGTTCGAAATAGTTGCAGCGCGGGCGGGGGGTGACCGGGGTGGATACGACGACGACGAGGGTGTTCGGCCTCGGGGCGCTGCGCGCGGTGGACGAGCCGTTGGAGTCGTTGGACGCCTCGGCGCTCAGCGACGTGGCGCGGTCGGCGACCCTGGCGCAGAACCTGGCCGGGGCGACCCGGCTCCACGCCGCGCACTTGCTGGTCGAGAGCTTCAAGGCTCTGGATGAGGCCACCCACGGCGAGCCCGGTACCGATACCCGTCCCGCGCACGCCCGCCTGGACCCGGCCGACCGGGCCCGCCACCACCTGAGCGCGGCGCTGGCGATGACCGGCTGGCACGCCGGCCACCTGGTCACCGCCGGCGTCCAGATCCACACGCGCCTGCCGCGCCTGCGCGAGGCCGTCGAACGCGGCCTACTGCCCGAGCAGTTGGCCATCGACGCCGCCTGCCGCCTGGCCCAGATCCCCGACGGCATCATCGGTGGCGTCGAATCCGATGTCGTGGCCCGCTTGACCGGCGACCTGGCCGGCGGGCACCGGCCCAGCCGCACCGCCCTGGACGACGCCGTCGACGCCTCCCGCGAGCGCCACGACCCTGCAGGGGCCGGCGATGCCGTCGACGCGGCCGCCGAGAAACGCACCGTCAGATTCCGGCCCGAGCGCGACGGCATGACCAGCATGTGGGCGCACTTGCCCTCCGGGGACGCCGAGAAACTGCGCCGCCGCATCGACGCCGCCGCCCGCGCCGCCGCCGAGACCGGCCATCCCCGCACCCGCGACCAACTCCGCGCCGACGCCCTGGTCGCCCTCGGCGATCCCAACACCACCGAGATCGCCGACCCCCTGCCCGACCACCCCGGCGACGACGGCGCGACCGGCCCGGCCACCGCAGGCAGCACCGAGGCCGCCGACGCCGCGGCCGATCGTGCGCCGCTGGGTGTCTCGTGGGGCACCGACCAGCCGATCCGCATCTCCGTGGTCAACAGCATCACCCAGGGTCTGCCCAACCGGGTGGAGTTCGTCACCGGCGCCTACGCCAGCTTCGACTGGCTCTGCGAAGAACTACTTTCCGGCGGCGACGCCACAATCCGGTTCGAACTGGTCGACCCCCAACCCGGCACCGAGGACAGCCCCGAGGCGGCGTTGAAGTACCGCGTCAGCCCCGCCCTGGCCGAACGGATCCGGCTACGCGACGGCACCTGCCGCCACCCCGGCTGCACGGTCGACGCCCACGACTGTGAGATCGACCATGTCATCGCCTTCGACCACCAACGCCCCGACCTGGGCGGACCCACCGCCGAATGGAACCTGGTGTGCCTGTGTCGCAAACACCATCGGGAGAAAACCTTCGGCCACTGCGCCTACCGACCCGGCCCCCTCGGGGAGCTGACCATCATCACCGAAACCGGCCACGAACACCGCACCCTGCCCCACGGCCCCCTGGCCCAGGCCCGCGACCGCATCCTCGACCACGCCTGGCGCCAACACCTCGACCGCCTCATCACCGACGACGGCCACCTGACCAACCCACCCGGCATCGACCGCACCCTCCGCACCCGCAACCGCGGCCGCAACAACCGGGACGAAGCGGGCTAGTGAACGCGGCCCCGGTGACCTCGGCGACCTCGGTGCCCCCGGTGGCCCCGGCGACCCCGGCGGCTGCCGTGACCAGGCCGGGATGGTCAGCCCGGCTGCTGGCCCTCCGGGACCGAACCCATCCCCACGCCGGGCTGGCAGAGTTTCCACGCACCGTCCTCGTCGCGCATCCGCACCTGCTCCGGACCCGCGCCGTCGGACTCGGACTCCACCGTGGCAGTCGCCTCGGAACCGTCGGCCGAGATCTCCACCCCGAGCACCTCGAGGTCCTGGGGGAACGAGCCGGCGATCGACTCGCGGAACATCGAATCGAGATCCGGCCCCGTCGCCTCGCTCGACGCGGCGATAGTGTCGACCAGATCCTGCGGGACCCTGTTCTCCACGCACATGTGACCGTTGAAATCGCCGAACGACTCCGCCGAACTCATCCGCTCCAGCGTCTCCGCGACCGCCCGCTCCGCACGCGCCGACGAGGACAACGGCCCGGCAAGGAACGCCCACGCCACGACCGCGACCAGGACCAGCGCCACCACGGCCACCGCCGCGAGCACACCGCCCCGAGCCGGGCGACCGCCCTGCCCGACACCCGACGGACGTGCCCCACCCTCCGGGCCACCGCCCTGACGCGAGGTCGGACCCGGATCACCCGCGGGCGGCTGCTGGCTCGTCGTCGTCATCCACTACTCCCGATACACCCGTCACCGACCCCCGACGGGCCGTGTCGACCCGCCACGGTAGCCCAGCGACCTGAGTCCCAGGGGGTGCAGGGGCCCGGCCTCAGGGCAGTGGACCCGCCGGCTCGAGGCGATCCGAACCGTGCGGGGAGCGCCAACTCGCGAGCGGATACACACCGCTCGCCGGATCCTCCCGGGCGACCAGTGCCCAGAAGTCCGCGTGCGCGTAGTCGCGCGTGAACTCCACCACCGCGAACCCGTGCCGGTCCAGGTCGGCCCATCGGACATGACGGTTCACGCCGATCAACGCCCCCTGCGCCGCCAGCGACAGGGGGTTGTCCTCGGGCAGACCGACCATGTCGTTGATGTTGTTGCTCGTGATGGACGGCGTGACGAACTCGACCGCGCCCGTACCGGCGCCCGGGTAGTCCGCGGGATCGAGCGGCACCTCGTTCGCCCACGACGTGTGGATGTCGCCGGTGAGGAAGACGTGATTGCGGTTCCCGGTCGCCCGGATCACCTCGAACAGCCGGCGACGCTCACCGGCGTACCCGTCCCACTGGTCCGAGTTGTACGTGATGCCCTCCCGGGGGATGCCCAGCAACTCGGTGAGTGCCCCGGTCGTGCGCACATCCAACGGCGGGATGAGCACCGGCGTGACCATCACCGAGTTACCGATGACGTTCCAGCGCGCGGTCGACGACGCCAGGCCGCGCGCCAACCAGTCGAACTGCTCCGCGCCCGTCATGGTGCCCGTCTGATCGGTCGCCCGGCCGTTGAACCGCCCCGGGTCCTCCGAGCGGTACGACCGGAGATCCAGCATGCTCAGCTCGGCCAGCGCGCCCCACCGCAGTCGCCGGTACAGGTGCCCGCCGTCGCGCAGTGCCTCCGGACGCACCGGCATCCACTCGAAGTAGGCCTGCGCCGAAGCGGCCTTGCGGTCGGCGAACGGGCCCTCGTGCGGCTGGTGGTTCTCCGCCCCGTGCTCCCACGAGTTGTTCGCGAGCTCGTGGTCGTCCCACGTACAGATCCACGGCACGTGCGCGTGCAGGGACTGCAGGTCGGGGTCGGTGTGATACTGCGCCAGCCGGATCCGGTAGTCGGCCACCGTGACGATCTCGTGGGGCGGGTCGTGCGGGCGGACCGCACCGGCGGCGGCCGTGTACTCGCCGCGGCCGTACTCGTAGATGTAGTCACCCAGTTCGATGATCGCGTCCAGGTCGCCGCGCGCCTCCAGGTGGCGGTAGCCGGAGAAGAACCCGGCCTCCCAGTTGGAGCAGGACACCACACCGACGCGCCAGCGGCCCGAGGCGGGCATCGCGCCGTCGGCGGGGGCGGTGCGCGTGCGACCGGTGCGCGAGGTCTGCCCGAGCGCGCGGAACCGGTAGTGGTACCAGCGGTCCGGGTCCAGGCCGGTGCAGTCGAGCTGAACTGTGTGATCGCGGCCGGCGTCGGTGGTGAACGAGCCCGCCCGGATGACGGTGGTGAAGTCCGGGTCGGTGGAGACCTCCCAGTCGACGACGACGACGCCGCCGATCCCGGAGCCCGGGGTCGCCTGCTCGGAGGGCGTGACCCGCGTCCACAGGATGACGCGGTCCGCCATCGGGTCACCGGAGGCGACGCCGTGCCGGAAGACGGCTCCTCCGGACCCGCCGCCGGTGTCCCCGGCCGCGGCCGTGCCCGTCGCCCCCGCCGCGGCGGCGGCCGAGGCGATGTGGCCGGTGAGAGCGCCGGAGCCGACAGCGGCCCCGGCCAGCACCCCCGCCTTCAGGACGGAGCGCCGGTCGGGGCCGGGGCGGGACCGGGTGGGGCGACCGGATGACTCGGGCATGCGTCCAGCGTGACGGATCCGCCGTGGTGAGAAGACCGTTATCGCTGAGACGTCACCGAGAGTTCACCCGGGGCGCCCGGGCGTCACCGCGTGGTGGACTCGGCGGGCGCGCCGTCCTCCACCATCTGCTCCAGCTCGGAGCGCTCGGGGGACGACAGGAACCGCTCCATGGAGTCGTCCAACTCCCGCAGCCACGGGGTGTGGTGCTCGGCGGCCATCGTCCCGGTCATGACCGACCGGTGCGGCTTGTCGCGGTACGTGAGGATGTTGGCGGCCTTGTCCTTCTTCCACGCGAGGAAGATCCGGACGACCTCGTCGAGGTCGAACGTGGGGTAGTCGGTCGCGTCGATGAGGTCGCGGATGTAGTCGGCCTGGAACCGCACCTGGTCGGCGTCACCGCCGAGCTGCTGGAAGCGGTCCCGCCAGGCGCGCATATGCGCCGCGCGGTCCTGCGCCGACGGCAGCGGGGCGCGACCGAGGATGAGATCTCGCACGTACCAGGCCTGGGCGTCGAACATGTTGAACGTGAACCACTGGTCCTGGGCGCCCAGGTAGTAGACGCGCGGGTTCTTCTGCCACACCACGCCCCGGTACAGCCCCGAGGGGTAGATGTTGTTTGGCGACTGCAGCGCGAGATCCGCCGGCAGGAACGGGTACTTGTGCAGGTAGCCCGTGCACAGGATCACCGCGTCGAACTCCCGCGTCTCGCCGTTCGTGAAGTGGACGGTGCTGCCGACGAACCGGTCGATGAGTGGCAGTTCCTCCATGCCGTCGGGCCAGTCGTAGCCCATCGGCCGGGTGCGGTAGGACATGGTCACCGAGCGGGCGCCCATCTTGAACGCCTGCACACCGATGTCCTCGGCGGAGTACGAGGCGCCGATGAGCAGGACCCGCTTGTCGGCGAGGTTCTCGGCGCCGCGGAAGTCGTGGGCGTGCTGGACCGAGCCGGGGAAGGTGTGGATGCCCTCGAACTCGGGGACGTTGGGGAAGCTGAAGTGGCCGGTGGCGACGATGATCCGGTCGAACTCGGACGTCGTGGTGCGGCCCGAGCGCAGGTTCTCCACGGTCACCGTGAAGTTGTCCTGGTCGCGGTCGTAGTCCACCCAGCGCACGGCCGTGGAGAACTGCACCTTGTCCTTGACCTTGGAGCGGCGGACGCGGCCGTCGATGTAGTCCCACAGCACCTCGCGCGGGGGGTAGGACGAGATGGGGCGGCCGAAGTGCTCGTCGAACGTGTACTCGGCGAACTCCAGGGCCTCCTTGGGGCCGTTCGACCACAGGTTGCGGTACATCGAGGAGTGGACCGGCTCGCCGTACTTGTCGATGCCGCTGCGCCAGCTGTAGTTCCACTGCCCGCCCCAGTCGTCCTGCTTCTCGTAGCAGACGATCTCCGGGATCGTGGCGCCCGCGCGCTGCGCGGACTCGAAGGCCCGCAGTGCGGCGATGCCGCTGGGGCCGGCTCCGAAGATCGCGATGCGTTGGTTAGACAACTAAATTCCTCCCGGCCGTCACCGGCCACTCGTGTCGTCTCCTGAGGAGACGCCCGGTGGAGGCGGGGCGTCGGCGGGGGTCCCCGCGCGCTCCGGGCCTCGACACCGGTCCTTCGATTCCCGCATCGCGGCGGCGGTCAACGGCGCCTGCGGCAATGCGGCGCGGCGCCCGTTCTCGAGCGCCGCAGGGCTCTCACCTTAGCAAACGCGCCGTGTTCGCTGTCCGCACGGTCCGCGCGCACCTCCCGCGGGAGCGGTTCGCGCGATTCGTGGACAATGGTTCGCATGACCCAGTTCGGAGATCTCCTCGGCCCCCCGCCCACCCGTCTGACCGGCGATCCGGAGGCGGAGGACGCACTCGCCGCCGGCGAGGACCCCCGTAAGGTCGCCGCCGATCACCCGGCCGCCTCGATCGCGTGGGCGGAGCTCGCGGAACGCGCGCTCGACGGCGGGGACGCCGTCACCGCGTACGCCTTCGCCCGCACCGGCTACCACCGTGGACTGGACCAGCTGCGTCGCCACGGCTGGAAGGGGTTCGGCCCGGTGCCGTACGACCACGAGCCCAACCGTGGATTCCTCCGCGCGGTCGCGGCGCTGGCCCGCGCCGCGCAGACCATCGGTGAGGAGGATGAATACATCCGTTGCCTGGATTTGATCAATGAGTCAGACCCGCACGCCGCCGCGCCTCTCGGCCTGGCGTGATCGACTAGACGCCCGCGCGCAGGGCGTCTACGCCGCCCTCCCGGTTCCGCTGCGTACGCGGACCCGGCGTCTGGCGTACGCGCTGCTCCCGATCCTGCAGTGCGGCCTGGCCGCGGGCATCTCGTGGTTCATCGCGTTCGACCTGCTCGGCCACCCCGCGCCGTTCTTCGCGCCCATCGCGGCCGCCATCGCGCTGGGCACCGGCATGGGGCGGCGGGTGCGACGTGGCATCGAGCTGGTGATCGGCGTCGTCGTGGGCGTCGGCCTCGGCGATCTGCTCATAGCGCAGATCGGCTCCGGGCCGTGGCAGATCGCCGCGGTCGTGGTGCTGGCGATGTCGGCGGCGGTGTTCCTCGACCGCGGCGCGCTCGTCGGGACACAGGCGGCGTCGTCGGCGATCCTCGTGGCCACGATCCTGCCGCCCGGCTCGGCGGGCGGGTACGAGCGGATGCTCGACGCCGCCGTCGGTGGTGCGGTCGCGCTGGCGGCCATGGCACTGATCCCGGTGCACCCGCTGCGGCGGGCCCGGCGGGAGGCGGCGTCCCTGCTGGGCGTGGCCTCGTCGGTGCTCGCGGAGGTCGCCGACGGGCTGGAGCGGCGCGACTCCGACCTCATCCGTGAGGCGCTGCAGGACGCCCGCGACACCCAGCCGGCGATCGACGCGGTGGAGGAGCAGTTGGCGGGCGCCCGGGAGCTGGTCCGGATCTCGCCGTTCTACCGCCGGAGGCGGCCGGAGGAGGTGGAGCTCGCGCGGATCCTCAACCCGCTCGACAACGGCATCCGCAACATCCGGGTGCTGGCGCGGCGGGCGATCGTGGCCGTGGACGACCAGGTCGACGTGCCTCCGGCGCTGAGCTCGCTGCTCGCGGCGCTGGCCGACGCGGTGGAGCTGCTCGCGCAGCGGGTCGCGGCCGACCGCGACGCCCCGAGTGCGGCGACGGTCCTGCGGGAACTGCGCGCGGTCTCGGCGCGGGCCAAGAGGGAGCTGGTGATCGGTTCCGGGCTGACCGAGACGGTGATGCTCGCGCAGATCCGGTCGGTCCTGGTGGACGTGATGCAGGTGGCGGGCCTGAGCAAGATCTCGGCGCTGGCCACGCTGCCGCCGACGGTGCGCACCCCGGCCGTGTCGCCGGAGATGCTCACGGAGGAGTGGCCGGATTCGCCCGACCGTCCGGCGCCGGGGATGCCGCCGTTCAGGGCGACACGAGCCTCCATGGCTCGGTATGACGGTAGAAGGTCGTCCTCTTGATGGCCCGCCGGCCGGTCACCCCGTCGCGGGTGAGCAGGCCGGCCTCGGTGCCCAGCTGGACCGCGCGCGCGGCGAGCCAGGGCCGGCGGCGCAGCCAGCGGGGGCGGGCGGCCGTGGCGATGACGCCCGGCAGGTCGCGCGTCGGGCGGACGGTGAGGGTGTCGATCTCGCCGGAGAAGACGCGGGCGTCGTCGGCGTAGGCCTCGCCCACGAGGTGGCCGCCGTCCGGGCCGCGGACGGTGGCCTCGCCCACCAGGGCGGTGCCGGTGTCGTCGCGGACGAGCGGCGTCTCGCGGGCCTCGCCCCGGACGCCGAGTTTGGCGGCCTCGGAACCGGTGGGTAGGCCGTACGCCCTGGTGGCGGGCGTGGGCTCGTCGGCGACGTAGGCGATCTCCACGTCGAGGTTCTCGGTCCGCATGAGGCGGGTGAGCAGGGCGGCCAGGGCGGCGTCGGTGCCGCACACGACCAGGCGGCGGCGGGTGCCCACCTCGTAGAGCGCGCGGTTCACCTCGTCCTTGGTGGGGACCGCACTGACCTCGACGCGGGGGTGTTCGCCGAGGACCGTCGGAACCGGCGCGGAGCCGCAGCGGATGACGATCATGACCTCCATCATGACCGCACGGGCCCTGTGGGGCGAACCTGGGGCAGGATGGAGGTGTGCATCCACGGGCGCGCGGCATCGGTTCCCCCAGGATCGATCTCAACTGCGACCTCGGCGAGGCCCGCCGGGGCACTCCGCGCTGGTCGGCGTCGCTCGCGCCCGACGCCGGCCCCGATCCGGACGACGCCGCACTGCTCGACGTGGTGACCTCCGCGAACGTCGCGTGCGGGTTCCACGCCGGTAACCGGCCCACGATGAACGCGACGGTCGTGGCGGCCGCCGAGCGGGGCGTGGCCGTGGGCGCGCACCCCTCCTACCGCGATCCGGCGAACTTCGGTCGGGTCGAGCAGGACCTGGACCGCGAGGAGGTCGCACAGATCGTGGCGTTCCAGCTGGTGGAGCTGGACATGGCGGCGCGGCGGCACGAGTCGCGGGTGCGGTACGTCAAACCGCACGGGGCCCTCTACAACCGCATCGTCCACGACCGCGAGCAGGCGGCCGGGGTGGTCGACGCGATCCTGGCGTACGCCGCGGTCGCCGACGAGGAGCCGTTGCCGATCCTGGGCCTGCCCGGCGCGATAGTCCTGACCGAGGCCGCGTCGGCAGGTGTCCCGACGGTGACCGAGGCGTTCGCCGACCGTGGGTACCGGCCCGACGGGACCCTCGTGCCGCGCGGGGAGCCGGGCGCGGTGATCACCGACGCCGACGAGGTCGCCGAGCGCGTGGTGGCGATGGCGACGGGGCGGGAGATCACCGCGTCGGACGGGTCGCCGGTGGTGGTCGGCGCGGCGTCGATCTGCGTGCACGGTGACACGCCCGGGGCGGTGGACCTGGCGCGTCGCGTCCGGGCGGCGGTCGAGGCGGCGGGGGTGGAGCTGGCGCCGTTCGCGGCCGGTGGCGCGCGGGGCGCGGTCGGGGGATAGATGACGACGACGAGGATCCGCCCCTGCGGAGAGGCGGCGCTGTTGCTCGAGTGTGCGGATCTGGCGGAGGCCGTGCATTTGGCCGGGAGGGTCGGGCGGTTGCGGCCCGAGGCCGTCGACGTGGCCGCGGCGGCCCGCACGGTGCTGGTGACCGCGCGAGATCGCGAGGCGCTGCCCGGTCTGCGGCGGCGGGTGGAGGAGCTCCTGGCCGAGGGCCCGCCCCCCACCCCGGAGACGCCCACCCCGGAGACGCCCACCCCGTACCCGCCCACCCCGTACCCGCCCACCCCGAATCCGCTACCCGGAGAACGGATCCGCTACCCCGGTGCGGGTAGCGGATCCGGAGGGGGAGTAGCGGATCCCGGCGATGCGGACGCGGACGGCGATGCGGACGCGGGCGCGGACGGCGATGCGGGGGCGGGTCCGGGCGCGGGCGGGGTGGTCGAGGTGATCCTCGACGTCCGTTATGACGGTCCCGACCTGTCCGCCGTCGCCGACCTCGCCGGCCTGTCCGTCGAGGCGTTCGTGCGGACGCACACGTCGATCACGTGGCGGGCCGCCTTCGGGGGCTTCGCGCCGGGCTTCGCCTACCTCGTCGACGAGCGGGAGCTGGGGACCCGGGAGCGCGGCGGCGGCGCCGGCCCGCGGCCGCTGCCGACGGTGCCGCGGCTGCCGACCCCCAGGCCGCGGGTGCCGGCCGGATCGGTCGGCCTGGCCGATCGGTTCTGCGCCGTCTACCCGGGCGTCTCGCCCGGCGGGTGGCAGCTCGTCGGCACCACCGACGCCCGGCTCTGGGACGTCGACCGCGACCGGCCCGCCCTGATCACGCCCGGGACGACCGTGCGGTTCCGCGACGTCGGCGGCGCCGACAGCCCGAGCAGTTCCGCCGACTCCGGCGGTGCCGGCTCAGACGACCCGGGCGCGCACCGATGAGCCTGCTCGTCCTCCGCGCCGGGCCCGCCGCGCTCGTGCAGGACCTGGGCCGGCCCGGGCACGCCGCCCTCGGGGTCACGGCCTCCGGGGCCGCCGACCGCGCCGCCGCCGCGACCGCCCTGCGCGCTGTCGGCACCGACCCCGCCGCCGCCGTGCTCGAGGTACTGCTCGGCGGGCTCACCGTCCTCACGGACGAGCCCGCGATCGTGGCGGTCACCGGGGCGGAGGCCCTCGTCGTCGTCGTCACCCCCGACGGTTCCCGCCGCACCGCCGCCACCGGCGACGTCCTCCGACTCGACGCCGGGTCGACACTCGAGATCGGGCGACCCGTCGCCGGGGTCCGCAGCTACCTGGGCGTGCGCGGCGGGATCGACGTCCCACCGGTGCTCGGCAGCCGCTCACGCGACACCCTCTCCGGGCTCGGTCCCGCGCCGCTCACGGCCGGGGACGTCCTCGACGTGGGCGATGCGGTCGTGGGCCCGTGGGCGGACGGGTGGCACGCCGCCGTCGCCGGGGAGGGCGCGGTGGCGGACACCGGGCGGCCCCTCGACCTCGACGTGATCCCCGGCCCCCGCGACGACCTGTTCCCACCCGAGGCGTGGGACGTGCTCGCCGCGACCGGGCACGTCAGCGGCCACGCCGACCGCGTGGGCGTGCGCCTCGACCCCGCCCGCCCCGTACCCCGGCTGACCAGGGGCGAGATCCCCAGCGAAGGGATGGTGCGCGGCGCGGTCCAGATCCCCGCCGACGGCTGCCCCGTGGTGTTCGGCCCCGACCACCCCGTCACCGGCGGCTACCCCGTGATCGGCGTCCTCACCTCCCGTTCCGCCGACCGGATCTCGCAACTCCTGCCCGGAACACCCGTGAGACTGCGCAGGACGCGGGGGGTCGGCGACTAGGGTGAGAGGGCACGAGCGACTAATCTTGTGCGCTGGTGTGCGCGGAATCACGAGAAGGTATCCGTCCCTCACCGTGTAGACGACTCTTTCGAGGTGAAAGCGAACCATGCCAGCGATCGTTCTGATCGGCGCCCAGTGGGGCGACGAGGGCAAGGGTAAGGCCACCGACATCCTGGGCGGCCGCGTGGACTACGTGGTCAAGCCCAACGGCGGGAACAACGCGGGCCACACCGTGGTCGTCGGCGGTGAGAAGTACGAACTCAAACTCCTGCCCGCCGGCATCCTCTCGCCGACCGCCGTGCCGGTGATCGGCAACGGCGTCGTGGTGAACCTCGAGGCGCTCTTCGCCGAGATCGAGGGCCTGCAGGCCCGCGGCGCCGATACCTCCCGGCTGCGCATCTCCGCCGACGCCCATCTCGTCGCGCCGTACCACCAGGCGCTCGACAAGGTCACCGAACGGTTCCTCGGCAAGAAGGCCATCGGCACCACCGGCCGCGGCATCGGCCCCACCTACGCCGACAAGGTCTCCCGCGTCGGCATCCGCGTCCAGGACGTGTTCGACGAATCCATCCTGCGGCAGAAGATCGAGGGTGCGCTGCACCTCAAGAACCAGATCCTGGTGAAGATCTACAACCGGCGCGCGGTCGAGGTGGAGGAGATGGTCGAGTACTTCCTCTCCTACGCCGACCGGCTCCGGCCCATGGTCTGCGACACCACCCTCATGCTCAACGAGGCCCTCGACCGCGGACAGTCCGTCCTCATGGAGGGCGGGCAGGCCACCATGCTCGACGTCGACCACGGCACCTACCCGTTCGTCACCTCGTCCAACCCCACCGCCGGTGGCGCCTGCGTGGGATCCGGGATCGGGCCCACCAAGATCACCCACTCGCTGGGCATCGTCAAGGCGTACACCACCCGCGTGGGCGCCGGCCCGTTCCCCACCGAGCTGTTCGACAAGTGGGGCGAGTACCTGCAGGTCACCGGCGGTGAAGTGGGCGTCAACACCGGCCGCGTGCGGCGCTGCGGCTGGTACGACGCCGTGATCGCCCGCTACGCGGCGCGCGTCAACGGCTTCACCGACTACTTCCTCACCAAGCTCGACGTGCTCACCGGGATCGGCGAGATCCCCATCTGCGTGGCCTACGACGTGGACGGCGTGCGGCACGACGAGATGCCCATGACGCAGACCGACTTCCACCACGCCACCCCGATCTACGAGACCATGCCCGGCTGGGACGACAACATCCGCGGCGCCCGGAAGTTCGGCGACCTGCCGCCCGAGGCCCGCGACTACGTCCTGCGGCTCGAGGAGCTCGCCGGCACCCACATGTCGTACATCGGCGTGGGCCCCGGGCGCGACGAGAACGTGGTGCGGCGCGACATCCTGGGCTGAGGCGCCGGGCGGCGCGGCACGCTCGGTCGTGGGGCGGGTGTTGTGCGTGTTGCCTGTGGGGCCTGTTGGTCGACGAAGGGCGTGAACGTACGACACCTGTCGGGCGAACGGGTGACAACATCGGCGTCGAAAGTGCGGTGGAGTGGCGATCAGGTGGCCGCCCGGTCGCCGTCCCCTCGGAGTCATGGAGCACTCATGCGCACTCTCACCCGATTCGGAATCGCCACCGCGGCGGCCGCCATCGCCTCAGCCACAGCTCTCGCCGGAGCCGGCGTCGCGGGCGCTCAGACGTTCCCCGACACCGGCAGCGTTGCGGGCGACAACTTCACGATGTCTTCGAGGTCCAGTCTCACCGCGGAGCGGACGTCCGACGGGGTGGACGTCACATACACGAACCGGACTGACAGGACTGTGAGCTGCAGTGGGGTTTCCGCCCCGTCCGTCGTGATCGCGGCCTTCGACGCCCACGTGAAGAAGTATGGCGAGCGGTCGCTGGCGGAGGGCCCGCTGGGTGAGTTGGACGAGAAGCTCGGCGGTTTCGAGAGCGATCCCACCCTGCTCGGTCGGATCTTCAGCCTTTCTCCCGACGGTCAGGTCATCCCTGCGGACGCGGACGGCGTCGAACTCGTGCCCGGGCAGAACGACCCGCTGGTCGCCCCCGGTGGGACGCTCCGGTGGGACGTGCCCGCGCCGACGGGCTACAACGCGGGGGCGTTCGTGCTGTGCTACGAGGTCAATTCGGATGCGACCGACCTCGGGGATCTGTTCTCCTATGCGGAGTACCTGTCCACCGGCACCTCAGGTGGGGGCGGTCTCCTGGGCTCGCTCGATGCGGGCGGTTCGCTCGGTAGCCTGACCGGTTCGCTCGGAAGCTGACGCCCGGCGGGTCGCGGTCCACCCGCGGGCACGCGCCTTCCGTCTCGCCCCCGGCCGACTTCGTGTCGTCCGGGGGCGTTGTCGTTGGCGTGACCGGGGAAAGGTCAGAACGGCAGGCCGGGGATCTGCGGCAGCTCGAACGCGCCACCGGCGACGCCTGCGCTCACGGCCAACGCCACCGAGACGCCCACGCCTGCGAGGAGGACGAGCCCGGCACCGATGACCGGATTGTTCAGGGAACCGCCCTCGAGTGATCCCGAATCCTGGGCGAGGTAGTGGACGCCGGCCGGGGCGGGCGACACCGGGGCGGCATGGGCGGGCGCGGCGGCGACGGCGGTCGCGGCGGTCAGCGTGAGCGCGGCAGCGACGGTCTTGATGTTCCTCATGGCTCTCACTATCGCATCCGAACGGGAGCGGGGTCCGGCGGCCGACGAGGCGTGTGGGGCGAGGGTTTCGTTAGGTGCGCAAGGGGCGGCCCCAGCGGGGTGTCGCCGCCCCGACGGCGCGCCGATCCGCTGCTTACAGGCGGCGTCGACCGCGCACCGCTACCGTCAGAGGCTTATCACTTGTGAAGTGTTGCTGAGGCCTTGACTCACGAAATTCCTAAGTTAGCATCGCTCACAGTGCTGAGAGTCGGCTGCTGGAGCACTTCGCAAGGAGGCACATCTCATGCGTCTTTCCACCAGGATCGGTGCGACCATCTCCACCGCGGCCCTCGGGGTGGCTGCCGCACTCGGCGGCGCGGGCGTGGCCCAGGCTCAGTCTCTGGGGTCGCTCGGGCCCTCTGAGGAGGCCGAGCTCGAGCTGGCTCTGACCGCGGCGGGTGACGCGGCGGCCGAGGGCACGCTCGCGAACAACACCGAGACCGACCTCGTGTGCTACGTCGGCGTCGCCGATGCGGCGACCGTCGCCACCGCGGAGGCGGGCGCCGAGGACGTCGACGACCTCGGCGCCTACTTCGCGGGACTGGCCGCGGGCTCGGCCGTCACCCCGCCCCTGTCCGTCGAGGCCGGGGCGTCGGTGCAGTGGAGCGTCGTCCTCGACGCGGAGGAGGACTTCCGGGCCGGGGCCCTCGCCTACTGTGAGGGGGGCGACGTGGAGGCGTTCACGGTCGACTTCGAGTCCGGCGGCCTCCTCGGGTCGCTCGACATGGGCTCGCTCGGTAGCTGATAGCCCGCGCGCCCGGGCTATGCGCGGAGTGCCCCGTCACCGACAGTCGGTGGTGACCCGCCTCGACCTGATGACACCGCTGAGCCGCGTGTGGCGAGTGATTCCAGGTCACGCGTCTTGGACGCGTGTGGTCATACGAACGTGCGACAGCGAAGAGCGGGAGATAAGAGTCTAATCATCGGACCAGTGGCCGTCCGGCCGCGTTCGTTCGCCGATCGGAGCTCATCATGCGACATCTCAGACGCCTCGGCATCCTCGGTGCAACGGCAGTCCTCGCGGGAACGACGGCGCTCGTCGGTGCCGGGGTGGCCAGCGCGCAGGATGCGATCCCCTGGACGCTCGACAGTCCCAGCAGGGTCACCGTCGAGCGTGGCGGGGGCGGCGGGATCGTGGTGTCATACGACAACCGCTCGGGTCATGATCTGCTCTGCTATGCGTACGTCGGAACACCCAAGACAGTGCAGAACATCTACGGAGCCAACATCAAGTGGGGGCTCAGGGGTCGGCTGAAGGTGATCGCGCCCCCGTCTGACATAGGGGTGATCGGTGAGGAACTCCACAACGGCCGCGGAGACGTCGTAGCGTTCGCGTTCGCGGCCGGGGCGTCGGGTCCGGTGACGTCCGTCAGCCCGGTGGAGGGCGAGAACGGTGAGGTCGTGCTGGAGCCCGCACCGCCCGCCGAGTTGTCGGACACGAGCTTCCGGCCCGAGGCGGTCGCCGCATGCGCAGCCACCGAGGACGGCGCGGAGGGGTACACCTACGCCGAGCTCGAGAAGTCCCCGTCGGGCGGTGACGGTGGCGGGCTCCTTGGATCTCTGGCGGGCCTGACGTCGGCGTTCGGGTCATAAGGCGCGGGGCGGTGGTGCGACCGCCGGGGCGCCGTAATAAGGCGGGTCAGCCGCGGTGGGCGAAGGCCGTGCGGACGGCGTCGACGGCGTCCTCGACCTCCGCACCGGCGGCCGCGGCGCGATCGACGAACTCCTCCGCCGCGCGGGCGAGGGCGGCGGCCGCGGCGTCGGTCTCGGCGACGAAGGTCCCCGAGCGGCCGCGGCCCTCGAGTACACCGCCCTCCTCGAGCTCACGGTAGACCTTTGCCGCGGTGGCCGAGGAGATCCCCGCCTCCGCCGCGAGCGTGCGTACCGCAGGCAGCCGCGTGCCGGGCGTGAGGAGTCCGCGGCGGGTCGCCTCGACGATCTGCGACATGAGTTGGCGGAACGGGGGCTCGGTCGACTGCGGGTCCACCGCCAGCACGATCCCGCCGACCCGCGATCCCGCCCCCGCCCCGCCCATACTCAGGCCCAGACCGTGTCGATCGCGGTGGCCTCGCGCGGCGGCTCGGCCGGGACGGCGGGAGCCGGGGTACGCGAGAAGCGCGGGGCGGGCGCCGGCCCGACGTCCCCGGCGACCTCGACGAACGTCTCGCGGGCCGCGTTGTGGGGATGGTCGAGCGCCTCGGTGTACGACAGGACCGGGGTGGTGCAGGCATCGGTGCCGTAGAACAGCTCGGCCCACTCGTCACGCGTCCTGGAGGCGAACTTGCCGGCGATCAGCTCGCGCAGCTCGTCCCACCGGTCGATGTCGAACTGGCCGGGCATGCCCTCGCCGTCGATCTCCAGCAGCCGCGCGAACTCGGCGTAGAACTGGGGCTCGAGGCAGCCCACGGCCATGTACTTGCCGTCGGAGCACTCGTAGACGTCGTAGAACGGGTAGCCCGTGTCGAGCATGTTGGTCCCGGCGACGTCCGACCACTGACCGCGGGCACGCATCGCCCACTGGAACTGCCCGAGCACCGAGGCGCCGTCGGTCATGGCGGCGTCGATGACCTGCCCCTTGTCCGAGGTCGACCGCTCGATGAGGGCGGCGAGGATGCCCTGGACGAGGAACATCGAGCCGCCGCCGAAGTCGCCGACGAGGTTGAGCGGCGGGACGGGGCGCTCACCCTTGCGGCCGATGGCGTTGAGATGGCCGGTCAGCGAGATGTAGTTGAGGTCGTGACCGGCGGTGTGGGCGAGCGGCCCGTGCTGGCCCCAGCCGGTCATGCGGGCGTAGACCAGACGCGGGTTGAGCTCGAGGCACTCGTCCGGGCCCAGGCCCATGCGCTCGGTGACGCCGGGGCGGAAGCCCTCCACCAACACGTCCGCCTTGCCGATGAGCGTCCGGACCTGCGCCAGTCCCTCCTCGCTCTTGAGGTCCGCCTCGACCACGGTCCGGCCGCGCCGCGTGATGTGCGCCCAGCCGTCGACCGATTTGGCCAGCTCGCCGGGGCGCATGACGGTCACCACGTCGGCGCCGAGGTCCGCCAGCATCATGCAGGCGTGCGGGCCGGGGCCGATGCCGTTGAGTTCGACGACGCGGATGCCGGCCAGGGGGCCGGAGGAGGGAGTGGTCACGGGAATATGCCCTTTCGTGTGGCTTCGCACACACGTTATCGCCTCACCGTCGCCGTGGGCGGTGGACGTCGCGGGGCTCGCCGCCGCAGGTCCACAGCCGCAGGTCTACTAGCGTGGGAGCCATGACCGAAGCGCCCGTCCCGCCAGCGCACGATCCCTACGCCCCGCCCTCCGTGGACCGCGTCGGCACCCCGGGCTCGCCGGGCGCGACGCGGGTGATGCTGCTCGGCTCGGGGGAGCTGGGCAAGGAGGTGGCGATCGCGTTGCAGCGGCTCGGTGTGGAGGTCGTGGCCGTGGACCGCTACGACGGCGCACCCGCCCACCAGGTCGCCCACCGCGCGCACGCGATCGACATGACGGACCCCGACGAGGTGCGACGGGTCGTCGAGCTGGAGAGGCCGCACGTGATCCTGCCGGAGATCGAGGCCATCGCCACCTCCGCGCTGGAGCAGATCGAGCAGGACGGACTGGCCCGCGTGGTGCCCACCGCGCGGGCCGCCCGGCTGACCATGGACCGCGAGGGCATCCGGCGCCTCGCCGCCGAGGAGTTGGGGCTGCCGACCAGCGGGTACGCCTTCGCCTCCTCCGTGGAGGAACTGCGGGACGCGTGCACCGCGATCGGCTTTCCCTGCCTGGTCAAGCCCACGATGTCGTCGTCGGGTAAGGGCCAGTCCACCCTCCACGGTCCCGAGGACGTGGAGGCGGCGTGGACCGCGGCGCAGTCCGGCGCGCGCGTGGCGGGCGCGCGGGTGATCGTGGAGTCGTTCGTCGACTTCGAGTACGAGATCACTCTCCTCACCGTCCGCAGCGTCGACCCGGAGACCGGGCGGATCCGCACCGATTTCTGCGAGCCGATCGGCCACCGTCAGGAGCGCGGCGACTACGTCGAGTCGTGGCAGCCGCAACCCATGACGCAGGACGCCTACGACTCCGCCCGGTCGGTGGCCGCGCGGATCACCGGCGCCCTCGGCGGCGTCGGCGTGTTCGGCGTGGAGCTGTTCGTCAACGGTGTCGACGTCTACTTCTCCGAGGTCAGCCCCCGGCCGCACGACACGGGCCTGGTGACGCTGCGCAGTCAGGTCCTCAGCGAGTTCGAGATGCACGCCCGCGCGGTGCTGGGCCTGCCGGTGGTCACGACCATGGCGAGTCCGGGTGCGTCGGCGGTGATCTACGGCGGGTCGGCGACCGGTGACGGCAGCGTCGAGGGGGTCGGTTTCGAGGGTGTGGCCCGCGCCCTGGCGGTTCCGGAGTCCGACGTGCGGCTGTTCGGCAAGCCGTCGGCCAGCGAGTTCCGCCGGATGGGCGTGGCGGTGGCGACCGCCGAGGACGTGGACACCGCCCGCGCGAGGGCGGGCGAGGCGGCCTCGAGGGTCCGGGTCGTGGTGTAGGTGGGAAGGTCGGGGATATGACGACGACGAGCTCCGCGGCCGACGACGCACGCGATCTGCCGGCCGAGCCGACCGCTCCGTGGATTCTCGTGCTGGCCGGGGGAGTGATCCTGGCGTGGCTGGGCGTGCTGGCCTGGCAGGTCGCCGTCCTGCCCGAGCGGGTGCCGACGCATTTCGCCGCCGACGGGCGGGCCGACGGCTGGTCCAGCCGCACCGGCGCGCTGGCCTTCTCAGCCCTCATCCCGTTGCTCGTCGTGCTGCCGATACCGCTGCTGTCCCGGTTGGTGTTGTGGGCGCCGGCCCACATCAACGCCCCCAACAAGGAGTGGTGGACGGCGACGGGCCCGCGGCTACGGCGGTTCGAGCGGCTGATGCGCGAGGACCTGTGGCTCATCACCACCGCCACGATGGTCCTGCTGGTGGCGGGGCAGGTGGGCATCGTGCTCGCCGCACGGTCGGGCGGTGAGGCGATGCCGGGGTGGGTCCTCCCGGTCGCCCTGGGGGTCTTCCTCGTGGCGATCGCCGCGGTGACGGGCCGGATGTTCGTCGGCGGCCGGTACGCGGCGCAGCCCGACCTGGACTGAGCGATGAGCCGACGCACCGCGGGGCACGGAGGCGCCCACGAGGTCTCCGCCACCGGGCCCCGGCCCGCACCGGTGCGCCGGGGAGGAGCGCTGGCCTGGCTGTTGGCCCGGGCGTTCACGGGCGGTCGCGTCGCGGCGGCCCTGGCGACACCCGCCGCGCTGCTCATTCTGGTTCCCTATCTCCTCCGCCGCGCGGTGTACGAGTCGGACGACCGGAACGGGATGGTGCTGTTCTGTCGCCACCGCCCGGTCGTGGACGTGGTGCTGGTCCTCGTGGTGGGGGCTCTGCTTTTGACGTTCGGGAGCCTGGTGGAGCTGGTGCTGCCGGACGGCTGGCGGGGTGGCCTGGTGTTCGCGGGCCTCGTGTTCGGTGCGGTCGCGCTGGGGGCGGTGCTCATGAGCCGGGGGATGCCGCTGGTCGACGTGGTGGGGCCCGAGACCCCGGCCGGTCCCAGGTGGGCGCTCATGGGGCTCGCGCAGCGGCCGGGCACCCGCTACTCGGCGCTGCTGCTGACCCGGCGACTGCTCCGGGGACTGCGGCCCGGCGACGTGGTGGTGGCCGCGGCGGCGGACGAGCGCCTCGCGGAGGCCTACGAGCGGTTCGGCTTCACGCGGACGCGGCACAGGCGGGTGCACAGGGTCATCCCGTGACCCTGTGGATGGTCGTCGACCCCGTCCACAGGCCCCCGTCGCCGGCGCGGCCGTGTCGGGGTCGGCCCCTAGCGTGACCTCCCGAGCGGCGTGGCGTCGCCGGCGGGAGGGGAGCGGGGTCGATGACAGGTCAGGACGGGGGAGCGGGTCGCGCGGCCGTGGCGGGTGCGGCGGCCGGTGCGGGGCCGGGGCCGCTGGGGGCGGTCGTGCTGGCGTTCGAGCAGGTGGCCGTGACGGCGGAGGCGGCCCGCGTCCGCGAGGTGGGCCGCGCGCTCGCGGAGTGCGGGGTCCCGCTGAGCGCGGCGCTCGAGGAGGCGTCCGCCGTGGCGGCCGCAGTGCAGACGGGAGGGTACGGCGGGCTGCTCGCCGGCGGCGCGCTCGCCGAGTGCGCGGCTCTGCTCGCGCGGCGGGCCCGCGACCTCGAGCGGCAGACGGACCGCGCGGCGGACGGGATGGCGCGGGCCGCCGGCCTGCTGGTCGCGGCGGACGAGGGGGTGGCCGGCCGTGTCGCCGACGCCGCGGGCTGACGCGCTGGCCGACGCGATCGGTCTCGCGGAGGCCCGGGCGGCGGAGGCGGGTCGCCGGGTCGCCGACTGCGCCGAGGATCTGGACGCGGTCGCCCGCAGGCTCGGCGGACCCGCCGCCGACGGTGGGTGGTCGGGGCCCGCCGGGGCCCGTGCCCGGGGCGAGGCCGCCGACGCCGGCGCCGGGGCCCGGATGCTCTCCGCGAACTGCCTCTACCTGGCGGACGTCCTGCGGGTCGAGGGCGGCCGCCTGGCCGGTGCGCTGACCGCGTGGGCCGCCGCCGTCGAGGCCCGGCCGGGCTCGGGGGAGGACACCGCCGCGGAGGAGCTCGCGGTGCGGGACGCCGACCGCGTCCTGACCGCGCGGCTGCGGGAGGCGGCGGACGGTCTCGCCGGCCGGGTCGACCCCGCGACGACCCCGTGCCTCGACCTGCCGGGATCGACCGGGGACGACCCCCGCGAGGTCGCCGGGCTGTGGCACTCGCTCGGGCCCGCCGAACGCGCCCGGCTCGCACGAGACCACCCCGAGCTCGGCTCGGTCGACGGGGTGTCCTCGGCGACGCGGGACGCGCTCAACCGGACGCGGCTGCGGCGTCTGCTCGACGCGGTGGGGTCCGCGACCGCGACCGGCCCCGCGGCCGGTGGGCCCGTGTCGGCGGAGGCCGCGCGGGACCTGGCCGCGCTGGCCGCGTACCTCGAGGCCCACCCCCGGCGGCACCTGCTCGACCTGCACCCCGACGGCCGGGCGGTGGTCGCGAGCGCCGACCCCGATTCCGCCGAGCGGGTGGTGACGCTCGTGCCGGGCACGGGGTCCTCGCTGACCGGGCTCGGGCGGACCGGCGAGCGGGCGGACGCGATGTGCGAGGCCGCGGGCGGGGAGTGCGTGGCGGTGTCCTGGCAGGGCTACGACGCGCCGGACGGCGTGGTCTCCGCCGGGTCGTCCGCGCACGCGGCGTGGGCACACGCGGACGACCTGCGCACCCACGCGGCCGGGCTCGACGCGGTGGAGTCACTCGACGGTGTCGACGCGCCGCACGCCGCCGTGGGCTACAGCTACGGCTCGGTGGTCCTGGGCGCGGCCGCCGCGGACCCGGAGGGGCTGGCGGCCGACCTCCTGATCCACGTCGGCAGCCCAGGAGCGGCGGTGGAGTCACTCGGCCGGCAGTGGGTGGACGAGGGCGGTGTGAGCCGCCCGGCGGTCGAGGACGACGTGGTGTCCGTGGTCTCCCGCTGGGACCCGGTGCCGTGGTGGTCGGTCACCGGCGTACTGGGCGAACGTCCCGGCACGGACGAGTTCGGCGGGCGCCTCGTGGACGTCACCGAGCCCGGCGCGGGACCGGGGTCGGTGCGGACCGCCCACTCGCGCTACTTCGACCCGGGCACGGTCTCGCTGACCGAGATCGGCCGGCTCCTGGGCGGGATCGACCGATGACGGACGTCAGGCGCGACTGCGCGAGGCGCGGGCGATGTCGAGCATCTCCGCGCGGCCCGGCAACTTGGTGCGCTCGCGCCCGGCGGCCTCCCCGAGCTCGCGTTCCCGGGCGTCGATCGCCAGCCACGCCTCACCATCGACCACGTCGACACCGCGGTCCGCCAGCAGGTCCCGCACGGCGGAGGGCTCCGGCTCGCCGGGCTCGGGCAGCGATCCCGACTCGAGCTCGGTGGTCAGATGCCCCACCGTCTCCACGGCGCACGACCGGTTGGTCCCGATCACCCCGGTCGGACCGCGCTTGACCCACCCCGCCGTGAACAGTCCCGGCAGGTGCTCGCCGCCCGGCGCGTCGAGCACCCGGCCACCGTCGTTGGGGATGGTCGCGGAGGCGGGGTCGAACGGCACGCCCTCCAGCGCCGCGGAGCGGTACCCCACGGCCCGGTACACGGCCTCGACCGGCAGATCCTCGAGGCGACCGGTGCCGCGGACACGGCCGACGGCTGTACCGGTGTCCGCCGGCGCGGGTTCGGTGACCTCCAGGCGCAACCCGGACACCCGGCCGTCGGAACCCAGGATCTCGACCGGGGACCGGTGGAAGCGGAACCGCACCACCTTCTCGCCGGCCGCGAGTGCTGCGGACTCCGCCTCATCCGCCGTCCCGAGCCCGGCCTCACGCTGCGCCCCGACCCATTTCTCGAGCTGTGCGCACACCTGCCCCACCCGGCGATCGCGGTCGCGGAGTGCGCGAGCCTCGTCGTCGTACTCGAGGTCGTCGGGGTCCACCACCACGGTGACCCCCTCCACCTTCGCCATCTCCCGCAGCTCCAGGGGCGTGAACCTCGCGTGCGCCGGCCCGCGGCGCCCGATCACCGACACCACCCGCGTGACGTTGGTGCCGAACCCGCCACGCACGTGCTCGGGGATGTCGGTCGGTTCGAGCTGCTCGGGGCTGCGCACCAACATGCGCGCCACGTCCAGCGCCACGTTCCCCACCCCCACCACGGCCGCCCGCTCGGCGGTGAGCGCCCACTCCGGGTGCGCATCCGGATGGCCGTCGTACCAGGTGACGAACTCGGCCGCGCCGTACGACCCCTCGAGATCCTCGCCCGGGATCCCCAGACGGCGGTCCGCCAGCGCGCCGGTCGAGAACACCACCGCGTGGTAGTGACGCCGCACGTCGTCCACCGTGAGGTCGCGGCCGAACTCCACGTTGCCCAGGAACCGGATGCGCGGATCCGCCGCGATCCCCTCCAACGTGCGCGCGATCCCCTTGATGCGGGGGTGATCGGGGGCCACACCGTGGCGCAACAACCCGTACGGCACCGGGAGGCGGTCGATCAGGTCCACCACGATGCCCCGCCCCGTGGGGTCGCGCACGTCGCTCCAGTCCAGCAGGGCCTCGCAGGCGTACACACCCGCCGGGCCGGAGCCGATGACGGCCACGCGGAACGGGGACTCTGTGATCGGCGTCATACCCGGATCGTCGCACAGAACGACCACCGGGGTACCTCGACCCCGTCGATCAGGCGTCGGGGGAGCATAATCGACATCCATGAGCGACTACGCCGGGGACCTCCCGCCCCGCCAGGCCTGGGACCTGCTCGCCTCCGACCCCGACGCCGTGCTGGTGGACGTCCGCACGAGCGCCGAATGGCAGTGGGTCGGCGGCGCCGATCTGTCGGAGCTCGGCAAACGCACGCTGGGCATCGAGTGGATGACCTCGGCCGGGCAGCCCAACGCCCGGTTCGTGGAGCAGCTCGGTGAGGCCGGGGTCGAGCCCGGCGCCCCCGTCCTGTTCCTGTGCCGCAGCGGACACCGCTCCGCGGCCGCCGCACGCCTCGCCACCGCCGCCGGCTACACCGCCGCCTACAACGTCGCCGGGGGATTCGAGGGCGACCCCGACCCCGAGGGGCACCGCGGCACGGTCAACGGCTGGAAGGTCGCGGGCCTGGCCTGGCGTCAGTCCTGACCCCCACCCCCCCCCCCGACGCCCCGGTCCGCCCGGTCCGGTCGCGCCCACACGAACGCACGCACGCACGAGTAGAAGAAAGCAGCGGATGAGAAACAACGAGCTCCCCGACGGTCTCCACCCCGACACCCTGGGGGTCCGCGCCGGGCAGATGCGCACGGCCTTCGAGGAGACCACCGAGCCGATGTTCCTCAACTCCGGCTACGTCTACGAGTCCGCGGAGGCGGCCGAGGCGTCGTTCAACGGTGAGAAGCAGCGCTTCGTCTACTCCCGCTACGGCAACCCCACCGTCGCGATGTTCCAGGAGCGGCTGCGTCAGATCGAGGGCGCCGAGGCGTGCTTCGCCACCAGCTCGGGCATGTCCGCGGTGTTCGTCGCGCTGGCCGCCCTGTGCGGTAACGGCTCCCGGCTCGTGGCGTCCCGCGCGCTGTTCGGCTCCTGTTACGTGATCTGTGCGGAGATTCTGCCGCGGTGGGGCGTGGAGACGGTGTTCGTCGACGGCGCCGACCTCGACCAGTGGCGCGAGGCGCTGTCCGAGCCCACCGACGCCGTGTTCTTCGAGACGCCCTCCAACCCCATGCAGGAGCTGGTCGACGTCCGCGCGGTGAGCGAGCTCGCCCACGCCGCCGGCGCGCAGGTCGTGGTGGACAACGTCTTCGCGACCGTCCTGCACCAGAAGCCGCTCGAACTGGGCGCCGACATCGTGGTCTACTCCACCACCAAGCACATCGACGGCCAGGGCCGCGTCCTCGGCGGCGCCGTCCTGGGGACCGAGGAGTACATCACCGGCCCGGTGCAGAACCTCATGCGCCACGCCGGGTTCGGCATGAGCGCGTTCAACGCGTGGGTGCTGGTCAAGGGGCTGGAGACCATGGGCCTGCGCGTCGAGCGGATGTCCGCCAACGCCCTCGAGGTGGCGCGGTTCCTCGAGTCGCACCCGGCCGTGGACTGGGTGACCTACCCGATGCTCGAATCCCACCCCCAGTACGACCTGGCGCGCGCGCAGATGTCCGGCGGCGGGTCCGTGGTGACGTTCGGGCTGAAGTACGACGACGACGAGGGGAGCAACGGCAAGAAGGAGTGCTTCGCGCTCCTCAACGCCCTCGAGGTCATCGACATCTCCAACAACCTGGGCGACGCCAAGACGCTGGTGACCCATCCGGCGACGACCACCCACGCGTCCATGGAGCCCGAGGCCCGCGCCGCGGTGGGGATCGGCGACAACGTCATCCGCCTCTCGGTGGGCCTCGAGTACGCCGGCGATCTGATCGAGGACCTGCGCCGCGGTTTACACTGATCAACATGAGCGTCCTGGATGGGGGGTCGCGGACGAGGGTGGCGGTGCTTCCCGCCGCACACCCGGCCGTCCGCCGCATCACCGGACTGGACGTGGCGGACCACGTCGAGCTGGTGCCCGTGCGGCCCGGCGTGGCGGGCGGGCAGACCCCACCCGAGGCGGTGACCCCCGCCGAGTTCGACCCTGACTCGGACGCCTCCGGCGAGATCCACCGCGACCGCGATCCCCTGAGCGACGTCGACCTGGCGCACGTGCACTTCGGCTACGACTACCTCGCCCCGGAGAGCGTCGACGGGGTGGTGGAGCACCTCGCGGCGGCGGACGTGCCGTTCGTGCTCACCGTCCACGACATCGTCTACCCGTCGCCCGAGGACGAACTGCCGCACCGCGACCACACCGGCACCCTGGTGGAGGCCGCCTCGGCGGTCATCACCCTGACCGAGGTCGCCGCCCACGAACTGTGGGTGCGGTGGGGCGTGGAGCCGGTCGTGGTGCCGCACCCGCGGCTGCTGGACGAGGCGGAGATCTCCACCGCCGTGCGGGCGGGTCGGCACCTGCGCGGGCCGGACGACCCGGTGGTGGTGGGTGTGCTGTTGGAGCGGATGGGCGAGAACATCGAGGGCCCGGAGCTGCTGGATCAGCTGGCCGCGGTCTCGCACGGGCGGCGAGGGGCGCACCTGCGGATCGTCGTGGAGGCGCAGGCGTGGCGCGACGCGTGCGGCGAGGACCGCGGGGCCGGCGGGCATCACCTGGTGGCGGAGCTGGCGGCCGAGGGCGGCTGGGAGTCCGTGCGGTTGGTGCGCTACGAGTCACTGGACCTGGGACCGGTGCTGCCGGAGTTCGCCGCGCTCGACGTGTGTGTCCTGCCGTACCGGTTCGCCACGCACTCCACCTGGCTGGAGCTGTGCCGTGATCTGGGCGTGGCGCCGGTGTTCCCGGCGGTCGGGTTCCTGCGCGACCAGTGGTTCGACCGGTGCGACGAGGCCGGGCATTCCGGCGAGGTGTACGACCCGCGGGATCCGGCGGGGGTCGCGGTGGCGGTGCGGGCGGCGTTGGAGGATCCGCGGGCGGTGCCGCCGCGGGTGGCGGGGGCCGATCCGGAATCCGTGGTGGCCGCGCACGCACGGATCTATCGGGACGCCGTGCGCGCCTGACGGGTCAGGCGGCCGCGTCGCTGCGGGCGATCTCCACCGGCCAGGCCAGGGTGAGGGTGGAGTCCGGCACCGGGGAGTCGGCGTCCATGCTCAGCTCGAGGCACACTGTGACGGGCGCGCCGGGCGTGGTCCGGGTGGCGCCCGGCAGGATGAGCGGTTCGCCGGAGGTGGGCGCGTCGACGGGGACGGGCTCCTCGCCGTCGCCGGCCAGGATGTTGGCGGAGGCGGGACCGAACGTCGGCGCGGCGCACGCCCCGCCGCGGGAGGCGACCGCGCGGATCCGCACGTCCGCGGCGGTGGCGGGGTCGCCGTCGACGAGGACCCCCTCGCCGATCTCGACGCGGGCGTCGGCCCGCGAGTCGACGCTCGTGCGCAGGGTGAGCGGCTGGTAGGCGGAGCGGTCGCGCAGGCCGGCGGTGTCCACGCGGACGGGGAAGTGGCCGCCGTAGGAGGAGATGGGGGCGGTCCAGGTGGTGCCGAAGTCGGTGGAGGCCTGCACGGACCAGGCGGAGCTGCGGAGTTGGGATTCGCGGGCCTCGTCCTCGCGGTCCTGGAGGACCACCGTCGTGCCGAGGGCGCAGGCGGAGGACGCGGCGAGGGCCACCAGGGCGGTGGCCGCGTGCCGAATCCGCATGGCTCCTCCGAAAGCGCGCTCACCCGAAAGGTCGGTACAGGGGAGGGACCCTGCTCACGCGCTGCGCGTTGCCTTCCGGTTCACCAACCTTATTGCCGGTCCGGGCCATTTCGTTACAACTCCTCCCGGTGAGTGGCCAATCTCACTCTGGTCACCCGTGGCGGCGGCGGGGCGGGTGCGCAGGGTGGGTGCGCGGGGTGGGGTCCGCCGACGTCAGGGCGTCAACGGATGTACACGACCGCCCCGGTCCGCCGGTTCACCGCGGCCCAGCGCCAGCCGTCGGAGGTCGGGTCCGTCGCGGCGAAGGTGGTCCAGGTGGAGCCCGGATCGCCGCCGTTGAGCCAGATCTCCAGCGCCGCGAGTCCCTGCCGCGCGTCGGCGCGGGCGGTGTCGGACGGGGCGACGACGACGAGCTCGTCGCCATCCACGGTTGCAGTTCCCACCTCTTCGAGTCGGGCGGCGGGTGAGAGGGGCCCCGGAGCGTCAGGGATCTCGGTCGCGGGCGCCGCCGACGTCGAGGTGGTGACCTGCGTGGCCGGCGGGGTGGTGGGGCTCGTGGGCGCGGCCGTCACGGTGGGCACCTTGCTGGTGACCGTGGTGGTGCGACGGGTCGTGCTGGTCGCCGCGGTGGTGCTCGTTCCCGCCGCTGGCGACTCGTCCTCCCCGGACGGGTTCGGCGGCGCCGAGGTGGTCACTGCGGGGGTGCGAGGCGCGGTGGTGTTTTCCTCGAGGTGGGTCGCCCCATCAGCTCCGACTTGTTCGGGGAGAACATTTTCCAACCTCTGTGCCGTGACTCCCGGCGACGCAGCACCGGTGACGACGCCGCCTGAAAGGGGTTGGGATAGGCCGCATTCTGCTCGGGCGAGGAGAACATCGAGAGTCCAGTGGGTCAGGACGCCATAATCCCTTGCGACGACCTTGAGTCGAACCTCCGCCCGGGCGAAGTTGCGACTCCTCTCCAAAATCGAAGTGATGGTCGTGGTGTACCTGACGCCACCGGTGTACGACCCGTCAACCGGAGAGGTCGTGCCGTTGCTGGCGGGCACAGCAATCGTCGTGTAGTCGTTTGTGCTGAGTCCGGTTCTCAACCGGATACCGGCGCCACCAGAAATCGCCGGAGTTCCGTCAGCCCCGAGTGTGCAGTTTGCGGTGGTTCGGATCGGGTTGGAACCGCCTCCCAGGTATCGGACGAGCCAGGCGTCACTAGGAAGTCTGAGTTCCATCGTATTGAACGCCGACTCAGCGAATGCGGGAACGGCTGGCGGCCCGCTGGGATCGGTGGGGCACAAGCTAGTTGCAACACGCGCGCATGAACGCGCAGACGAGTCGAATTCAAGGATGGAGGCGAATGTAGTGACGCTGACGGGCTTGTCGCCGGAATCTACGAGTGGCTCCCCAGCGAGAGTGTTGACCTCCGATACAGTTCCGGTGATCGGATATGTCCGGGTCCAGATCATGTTTCCATTGGACGATGCAGCTCTCGCGTAATTAATCCCTGCGTCGTTGCTTGCTGCGAAAGTTGCGTGGGTGTGAACGTTGTCGGCCCAGGCCGCCTCCGTCAGCGTGATGGGGGGCGCACTAACAGTTGTGGCTCCGAGCGCGGTTGCCGCGAAGGCAATGACCACGGTCCTCCATTTTTCTGGGCGCCGTCTCATTGCGTTTCCTCCTCGCGGTGAAGGTGGTTTCTGCGCGGCCAGAAGGCCCACACCACCAACAGCGCCGCCGCGACCGTGATCCCTGCCATGTTCCCGGGTCGACTGGCCGCCGACACCACGTAGGCGAGACCGGGTGCGTGCCAGAGGACCTTCTTGACCTCGGTCACCTCGTATGGCTGGGAGTCGGGTGAGTCGTTGGCGTCACCCTTCAATTCGATCGAGTACACGCCGTTTCCGACTGGCGTGGTGGAGACGACACGGTGCGTCACGGGAAGCCGATCCTCGCCGCGAGACACCGTCGTCACATCGCCGACGCGGATGTCGGACGCCGGGATCTGCCGGACGACGGCGAGCGAGCCGGTCGGAATGGTCGGTGACATCGATCCGGTCTTGAACATGATCAGGCTGATGTTGAGGGCGAACGCGGCGATCGTCGCGATGATGCATATCGCGCCCAGGGTCGCGAGAACCGTGAGTATCCCGTCTACGACGGCGGACCAGATGTTCTTGCGGGTCGCGGCCGGGGCGGTGAAGCTTGCCTTCCCCGTGGCATCCCCTGTCGGTCGGGACATGGCGACGCTCATGTCGACGTTCCGAGAGGTCGCAGCGCGGGCCTCGTCGCGGGCGGCACGGGCGCCTCCGCTAAGCCCGCGTGTCGGGTCCGTGTCAACAGGCACGACTTCGTTGTCGACAAGTCATCACGTCCTTCGGGAAGCAGCGGCAAGGTGTGGTGGTGGGCGAATCCTGGTCAGACGGACTTGGCGTCGAATTTCCACACCAGCTGGCCGGTAGTACCGCCCCGCACATCCGCCGGTGCGGTGGCATTCAATGTGATCTTGAAGCAGAGAGCCCGCGGAGTCGTCTCTGGTGATGCGGTCTTCGAAAGAGTGAAGAACGGAGTCGTGTTGTACGTGGTGTTCAATCCCCCGGTGACCACCGGAGTGGCTGCAACCGTTCCCGCGGCGGTGCAGGAGGCGGGCGGCAGCGTGTAGATGGCGACGCTGAGGTTCGAGAACAGTGCGTTGTTGGCCGGGCTGGAGACTGCGGCACTCGTCGGCGCGGTCGAGAGCCTGATCTCGGCGTCGTAGCTGTTCGCGTTCTTGTCCATCCTGAAGTTGATCGGGGCGTACACGGAGTCGCCGGGTGTCATCAAGGCCGCAGTCACGGGTGAGAGTGCGGTGAAGCTCAACGCGCCGCCGGGCGATGCCGAGTGTTCAGCCCAAACCGTTCCAGCGCTGTCGACTGCAGCTTGGACGTTGAACTTTCCCGACGAGAAGGTGCTGTTCACCCATACGTCATCCGTCCAGGCGGCAAGAGTCATGGTGGCACCGAGGCCCAGGACGACTCCGCCGGCGAGAAGCGCACGCCATTTGCGGCTGCGGCCCGCAAGGTCGATCGGCTCGCGGTGGGTCATCAACGTTCTCCAATGTGCTATACGGACATGAACTGCAGGGAATCAGTAACGTGTTGCGCCGAGTCGGCGAGAGAACCCAGTGATGTCCTCCCGCCGACTGCGCGTCGACTAACTGTCCTGCACGCCGTAGAAGTCCCAGGTGACCGTCGTGGGATCGGTGCCGGGGGCGACGACCGCGTTCTTAGCGGAATCGGTGTTGGGGAAAGTGACAGCGACACACAGCTGCACGACGTCGCCAGCCGTGCCGCCGGCGTTCGACTCGAGATCGAGATCGGCCCCAGTTGAAGCGCCGGAGTTGACGCCCTTGTCGGAGACCCACGCAGTGCCGTTGTCTTCCCCACCGCTTGCGCACGTGGTAGCACCGCTGGTCACCGAGTACGTCAGCGCACCAGCCATCGGGCCAGTGGCGGTGGCGGTGACCTTGTTAAGCACGCCGTCCAGCGTGGAGGCCACGGTGAGCCGAATGGCAAGCGGGGCGTAGGCGGTATCGCCCGGGGTCAGCGGATTGACCGCATCCGCGGTGCTGAACAGCAGTGGGATCGCGCCGGCGGAATTTTCGGCCACGACCCAGCCGGATGTGGCCGGGAGGGAAGTCGTCTCCGGCGAACCTTCGAGCCGGAACACGCCGCCTGTGTTGAAGACCCCGTCTGCGAACACGTCATCCGACCACGCCGCGAGAGTCACCGCGGCGCCGAGGCCGAGGACCACGCCGCCGGCGAGGATCGCCTTGCGCTTCCGGCGACGGTCCTCCCGCTTCTGGTGGTTCTGGGGGGTCATGGGGTTGCCGGCGTCCATTGCGCCACACCTTTCCGAGGGGGAGACCGTTGTGGTGATCCCGGGGGATGGATCGTGTCGACCTCGTCAGGCTGTGATCGTGAACGACACCGGGCCGAGGGGGACGGCCCGTCCGTGACATTACGAAACTGTTATCAAGTGCGCAACTCCTAAATCTGTATTAATCACTGCAGGCAGAATGGCAGATCGACCGCTCGGTCTGCGGGACATTAGCCCCGGAAACCATGTTCGAGTAGAACGTTCGATCAACTTGAGCAGGGGTTTTGACTGACCGTCAGTACAGAGGGCCCCCGCGTGTCAAGTGGAGTACCTGTGTCCGAGCGCGCTGGCATACTCTCCGCAGTGCCCCGCACGCGCCGGAAGTGAATCTGGTCACGCGCCTACATGCAGGAGAAGCCGATGCCCGCCACCCCATCCCTCAAGCTCGGATACAAGGCCTCCGCCGAGCAGTTCGGGCCCCGCGATCTGGTGGAGTTCGCCGTGATGGCGGAGCAGGCGGGCATGGACTCGGCCACGGTCTCCGACCACTTCCAGCCCTGGCGCCACGACGGCGGTCACGCCCCGTTCTCCCTGTCCTGGCTCACGGCCGTGGGGGAGCGGACCGAACGCCTCCAGCTGGGCACCTCGGTGCTCACGCCCACTTTCCGGTACAACCCGGCAGTGCTCGCCCAGGCGTTCGCCACCATGGCGTGCCTCTACCCGGGCCGCGTCTTCCTCGGCGTCGGTACCGGTGAGGCGCTCAACGAGATCGCCACCGGTCACCAGGGCGAGTGGCCGGAGTTCAAGGAGCGCTTCGCGCGCCTGCGCGAGTCGGTGCGCCTCATGCGCGAGCTGTGGACTGGCGAGACCACCAGCTTCGAGGGTGACTACTACTCCACCAAGGACGCCTTCCTCTACGACGTCCCGTCCGACGGTGTGCCCGTCTACATCGCCGCCGGCGGCCCGGTCGTGGCGAAGTACGCAGGCCGCGTCGGCGACGGCTTCATCTGCACCTCCGGCAAGGGCATGGAGCTCTACACCGACAAGCTGCTGCCCGCGGTCGAGGAGGGCGCGCGCCTCAACGAGCGGGACTCCTCGACGATCGACCGGATGATCGAGATCAAGATCTCCTACGACCCCGACCCCGCGGCGGCGCTGGAGAACTGCCGCTTCTGGGCGCCGCTGAGCCTCACGCCCGAGCAGAAGCACTCGGTCGATTCCCCGCGCGAGATGGAGCGCCTGGCCGACGAGCTGCCGATAGAGCAGGTCGCCAAGCGGTGGATCGTCGCCTCGGATCCGGACGAGGCCGTCGAGCAGGTGAAGCCGTACGTCGACGCAGGTCTCAACCACCTCGTCTTCCACGCCCCCGGCCACGACCAGAAGCGCTTCCTCGATCTGTTCAAGTCCGACCTCGAACCGCGTCTGCGAGCCCTGAAATGAGCCAAGAGAACATCCCCGCCGGCCCGGACGTGGCCGACCTCTCCGGCCTCGAGGGCATCCTCGGTGGCAAGGACAAGGTCCGGGTCCTGCGGTACCCGCACGAGACCGAGCCGGACGAGGAGGGGAAGACCACCGAGTGGCACTGCGACATCGTCGTCGTCGACGACGTCCCGGCGCCCGGGTTCTCCACCTACGCCACCGTCGGCGCACGCGAGCTCCCCACCAACGTCACGACGCCCGAGGGGCGCCAGATCCGCAGTGAGTTCGTCACCGTCGGCCGCACGGGGCACCGCGCCATGGCCGACGTGCTCGACGCGTGCGCCCTGGCGGTGGCAAGTGGATCCATCCACGTGGCGCCCGGCGCGGTGATCCCCAACGCGGTCGGCCTCGTCGACCCGGGGCGCAGGTGCGAACACCTGGTGCTCACCCCGCCGTTCCTTTGGCCGGAACTGCAGGTCGTCGACGAGACCGGCGGCCCCGACGGCACCGGACCCCTGCTCACGCGGCTGCAGGCCGTGCCCATCACCACCGCCGAGATGTCCGCCATCGGCCGCGACGGCGCCGACGCCCTGTTCGAGAAGCTCGACACCGCCAACGCCGACGTGACCAACCCGGACCGCCCGAGCGTGGTGTGACCGTGCGCGCCGCGCGGACCCCCGGCGTCGCCGCGCGGCTGCTCGAGACCGCGGCGGGCCTGATGATCGTCGAGGCCACGCCGGTCGGGGTGTCGCGGTTGCAGCAGGTCGACGCCGCCGAGCTCCACGCCGCCGAGGCCGCAGACGCCGCGGAGGCCACCGGGGACGGCACCGCCGCGGGATGGTTCGACGTGAAACATCGCGACGACGACGAGGTCCCCCACCCCGGGCCCGGCGGAGCGGGTGAGCACCTGGACCGCCTGGCGGAACAGGTGGAGGCCTACCTGGCCGGGGAGCTACGCGACTTCGACGTCCCGCTGGACTGGGCCGCGGCCGGGGTCCACGATGACTTCTCGCGTGAGGTCTACCGCGAGATCCGGCGCATCGGATACGGCGAGACGTCCACCTACGGGCAGATCAGCGTGGACGCCGGACGGCCACGTAACGCCCGGCGGGTCGGCCGGCTGTGCAGCATCGTGCCGGTGCCGTTCGTCATCCCCGTCCACCGGGTGATCCGCGCTGACGGCGGCATGGGCAACTGCCCCGAGTACCGGCTGCGGCTGCTGGAACACGAGCGCCGCAACGTCGCCGCCGCCCGCCGAGGCTCCTCGGCGCCGATCCCGTTCGTCTGATCGTCCGCGTCCGCCGCCGGGCCGGCGGCTCCCCGAGACCGGTGGGCGGCCTCCCCCGTCGCGTCTAGGGTGGCGGCAACGCCGGGGACCGACCGGTCCCTCGCCTCAGACCGCCTGCCGTCGACCAGGAACCCCGGGGGGAACCCATGACAGTCGGATCCGTCAGCACCGGCCCGAACACCGCGGGCGTCGGCCCGAACGCGGCGAGCACCGCCGCCGACGCCCCCGCGACCACCGTCGAGCGGTTCCTCAAGGTCCGCCGGCTCACCGATCTCCTGGCGTCGAGGCTCAGTCCCGAGGACCAGATCCCCCAGTCCATGACCGCAGCCAGCCCCGCGGCGTGGCACCGCGCGCACACCACGTGGTTCTTCGAGGAGTTCGTGCTGGGCCGCGTGCCCGGATACGTGGCGCCCGAACCGGTGTTCCGCTTCCTGTTCAACTCGTACTACGAGGCGGTCGGGCCGCGGCAGCCCCGCCCGGAGCGTGGGCTCATCACGCGGCCGTCGGTCGCGGAGATCGGGGACTTCCGGGCGCGGGTCGACGAGGCGGTGGTCGCGGCGCTCGAGGCGGGCGATGTCGACGAGCGTGGCCTCGAGCTGCTCGAGCTGGGCTGCCACCACGAACAGCAGCACCAGGAGCTGCTGCTCATGGACGTCAAGCACCTCTTCTCGCACAACCCGACCGATCCGGTCTACGTCGACAGGTCCGCGGACCCGGCCGAGGCGAAGCCGGGCGAGACGGGATGGCTCGCCGTCGTCGAGGGGGTCGCGCAGGTCGGCGCACCGGACCCCGCGGGCGGCGACGCCTCCGACGCCACGGGGGGCGACCACTCCGACCTCGCCGGCGGCGCCCCCACCGACCGCACCGGGCGCGGTTTCTCCTACGACAACGAACGGCCCCGCCACCGCGTGTGGATCCCGGGCGGCGAGGTCGCCACCCGCCAGGTCACGGTGGGGGAGTGGAAGCGGTTCATGGCCGACGGCGGGTACTCGCGACCCGAGTTCTGGCTCTCGGACGGGTGGGCCACGGTCCAGGCCGAGGGGTGGGACGCGCCCGGGTACTGGCGCCGCGAGGACGACGGCCCCGCGGAGACCGCGGTCGACGGTGAGTGGACCACCTTCACGCTCAGCGGGCGACGTCCGGTCGTCGACGCCGAGCCCGTCGTGCACGTCTCGTTCTACGAGGCCGACGCCTATGCGCGCTGGGCCGGGGCGCGCCTGCCCACGGAGTTCGAGTGGGAGGTCGCCACGGCCGGGTGGGAGATCCGCGACGAGCTTGACCCCGACCGGTGTCACCCGCGGACCGTGGCCGACCGTGCGCTCGGCGGCGTGTGGGAGTGGACCTCGAGCGCGTACCTCCCGTACCCCGGCTTCGTCACCGAGGAGGGCGCGGCCGGCGAGTACAACGGCAAGTTCATGTCCGACCAGCACGTCCTGCGCGGCGGCAGCGCCCTCACGCCCGCCGGTCACACGCGGCACACGTACCGCAACTTCTTCCCCGCCGCGTCGCGGTGGGCGGCCGCGGGCCTGAGGCTCTCGCGGTGACCGGCGCGCACCGGGTCGACGCGGGCCGGACCGACGGGGGCGGGGCCGCCGGGGGCGGGGCCGCCGGGGGCCGGACTGACGGGGGCGGGGCCGCCGCGCCGAGCACCCTCGCGGGGCCGTCCGACGGGGCGCATGACCCCGGTCCGACGGCGACGACGACGAGCTCCGCCGATCCCGACACCGCCGCCCTCGAATCGGATCTTCGCGAAGGGTTCTTCTCGGACCCGCCGACGGTGCCGCCGCGGTGGTTCTACGACGAGAAGGGCAGCCTGCTGTTCGATCGGATCACCCGGTTGGCGGAGTACTACCCCACGCGGGCCGAGGCCCAGATCCTGCGTTCGCGGGCGGGCGACATCGTGAGCGGGGCGAGCTCGATGGTCGAGCTCGGGGCGGGGACCTGCGAGAAGACGCGGGTGCTCCTCGACGTGCTCGCGGCCGCTCCCGCCGGTGCCGGTGCCGGTGGCGCTCCCGCCGGGCGGGCGCCACTGTTCGTGCCCGTCGACATCAGCACCGAGATGCTGTTCGACTCCGCCCGCGCCCTCACCGCCGAGTACCCGGGCCTTCGCGTCGAGCCCGTGGTCGCCGACCTCACCGCGCTCGACGGGCACCTCCCCGGTGAACCGGGCGGCCGCCTGGTGCTGTTCCTCGGCGGCACCGTCGGCAACTTCAGCGAGACCCAGCGCGCCGAGTTCCTCGACATGCTGCGCGCCGTCATGGACCCCGGCGACCGCCTGGCGCTGGGCTTCGACCTCGTCAAGGACCCCGCCCGTCTCGTCGCGGCCTACGACGACGCAGAGGGCGTCACCGCCGAGTTCAACCTCAACATGCTCGACGTGATCGCCCGTACCGTCGAGTGCACCGGCCTGGACCGCGCCGACTTCCGGCACGAGGCCGTGTGGAACGCCGCCGAGAGCAGGATCGAGATGTGGCTGCGGGCCGTCCGCGACGTGCGGATCGACTTCCCGACGCTCGGGCGGTCCCGGGCCCTGGTGGAGGGGGCGGGCATCCGCACCGAGATCGCGCGGAAGTTCGAGCCCGACGCCCTCGTCGACGAACTCGCGGGCCACGGGTTCCTCCGCGGGCCCGTGTGGACCGACGACGCCGACGACTTCGGGCTGGCCCTCGTCGTCGTCGACTAACAGGAGGCCCGCATGACCACCCCGGACGGTCTCGATCTCGCCGCGCGCGCCGGCGACCTGCTCGACGACGCGCGGGTTGTCGGGGGTGCCGTCGACGAGGCCGCGGTGACGCTGTTCCGGCTGGGCGGCGACGTCGCGCGGGCCGGCACGCGACGCGAGGCCGCCCGCAGCGGTGCCCACCTGGCCGCCGAGCGCGACCGGGTGGGTGGCCTGCTCGACGACCTCGCCGTCCTCACCGCGGCGGCGGACCGGCTGGACGCCGAACTGGGCGCCGCAGGCCCCTCTCACGGGACTCCGGCCGGCGCTGCTGCGCGCGGCGAGGCCGTGGCCCTGCTCGAGTCGGTGCGGCACGTCCTCGCCGCGGCGCGTGAACGCGGCCGGGAGTGCGTGTGGATCGGCGACCTCGCGCGGGACCGCGTCCACGATTTCGCCGAGTTCGACCTGCTCTACTCGCGGGCTGAGCGGCACCTCGACCACAGCGACCCCGACGCCGCCGCAGCGGACCTGGCCAGGCTCGTCACGCTGGAGCGCGCGCTGGTGAGTTCCGAGGTCGCGGCCATGCTCGACGAGCTGCGGTTCCGGCTGCTCACCGAGCGCGGCTGACGCGTCACGACAGGCGGCCGGGTGCGGGTCGCGTACCCGCTGATCGCCGACGTGGAGCCCCACTGTGTCGTACACCTGTTCTATACTTCGAGGCATGGACCAGGGAGTATCGGGCAGGGACGGTGAGGACGGCCACGGCGCCGCCGTGCCCCCACTGGTCGATGTCCTCGCTCTCCTCGAGGCCTCGGTCGAGGCGCTGTGCGCGGTCGACTGGTCGGCCCACGGTGCCGACGCCCTCGCGGACGCGGTGGGGCGCATCGAGGTCCTGGCACGTCGGCTCGAGGCGGGCAACTGCCGGGCGACCGCCGAGCTCGCGGGGCTACACGCGCAGAAGGGGCGCACCCCCGGCGGCGTCGCCGCGATGCTCGCCCAGAAGCTGGGCCTGGCCCGGGGCACGGTCCACGGCCGGATCGAGGCCGGCGGGCGCCAGGCCACCCCGGCGGGCCGCGCGTCGGCGAGCGGACAGATCACCGGTGAGCACGAGCGGATCATCGCCAAAGCGGTCTCGTCCCTCCCGGGGGCGATGGGCGGGGAGGCGAAGATCGCGTTCGCCGAGGAGCTCACGCGGTTCGCCAGGTCCGCGTCCCCCGCGGACCTGCGCGCGGAGGCCGCACGGCGGGTGGCGGAACTGTGCCCCGCCCGGGGCCGGGACCGCGAGGAACATCAGGAGCGTCAGCGGTCCGCCCGGCTCGGCGCGGTCCGCGCCGACGGCACCAGCACCCTGACCATGACGCTCACCCCGCGCGGCCGTGCGCTGGTGGAGCGGGCCCTGTGCGACTTCGGCGGCCCGGGAGGCGCCGTGGCGTGCGAGCCCGGCTCGGATGATCGCGCGCCGGAGCAGCGCGCCCACGACGCCCTGGTCCACCAGTGGGCGCTCGGCTCGACCGTCGACCCGGCGCGCCCCAAGGGCGTCGCGACCATCGTGGTCCGGCTGACCCCCGAACAGCTCGAGGACCCGCACGCGGTCGTGGAGACCGACTCCGGCACCCAGCTCAGCGTCCGGCAGGCCGTGTCCATGGCCGGGACCATGCCCTGGTTCGTCTCCCTGCTTCGCGACGGACGCGAGGAACTGCACCGGATCGACGTCGACGCGCACCCGGAGCGGCGGATCGCCTCGGCGATCCAGCGGCTGGTCCTCTACGCCGCCCACGGCGGGTGCACCTTCCCGGGGTGCACCACACCAGCGCGACGAAGTCAGTTCCACCACGTGAGGGAATGGTCCCGCGGCGGACCCACGACCATCGCGAACGGGGCGCTCGGCTGCCCCGTCCACCACGGGTTCGTCGGCGACGGGCCGGCGGGTTGGACGACCATCGCCGACCCCGCCACACCCGGGTCGTGCACCTGGCTGCCACCGGGTGTCGACAGGCTCACCGATGTCTGACGTCCCGCCCCGCAACGGGGTGGCGGACCCGTCCGTCAGGGGTGTACCAGATGTGCCGCGCCGCTCTCGCTGTCACAATGCCCCCGTGCCCGATTCCCTTCCTCCCGCTTCCGCCCTGCCCCCGTCGTCCGAGTCGTCCGGGGCCGAGCCGCCCGAGGCCGACGTCGCAGCACTGACCATCCCCTCGCAGAGCGCCGGCGGACCGCTCTCCACCTCCGCCGTCTACGTGGCCGCCCCCGAGGGCGATACCGGCAAGTCGACCGTCGCGCTGGGCCTGCTGAGGATCCTCGCCGGAACCGTCCAGAGGGTCGGCGTGTTCCGTCCCGTCACGGTCGCCCCGCGCCCTGTCGTCGGCGAACCCACCGAGACCGAACCGGCCCGCGACCGCATCCTGGAGATGCTGCTGCAGCACACGACCGTGGAGCTCGAGTACGAGGACTGCGTCGGCGTCACCAACATCCGCGTCCACGAGGACCGCGACGCCGCCCTGGGCGAGATCGTCGACCGGTATCACGCGGTGGCCCGCCAGTGCGACGTCGTGGTGGTCCTGGGGACCGACTACACCGGGGTCCCCAGCCCGACGGAATACGACTTCAACGCGACGATCGCGGTGAACCTGGGCGCCCCCGTCCTCCTCGTGCTCCGCGGCACCGACCGCTCCCCGGCCGAGATCGCCACCAACGCCCGCCTCACCCTCGATGAACTGCGCGCCGAGCACGCACACCCCGTCGGGGTCGTCGCCAACCGGTGCGACCCCGACGCCCTGTCCGAGATCCGGGCGGAGCTCGACACCCTCGACGTCCCCGCGTGGACCCTGCCCGCGCAGCCACTTCTCACCGCACCCACCATGGGTGAGCTCATGGAGGCGGTGGACGGCACGCTGTACTCCGGCGACCCCGCCCTGCTCGACCGCGAGGCGATGGCCGTGATGGTCGGCGGCATGACCGGGGACCGGATCCTCGAGCGGCTCGTCGACGGGATGGTGGTGATCGTGCCCGCCGACCGCACCGACGCGGTCCTGGCGATCCTCACCGCGCACGCCGCCGACGGATTCCCGTCGCTGGCCGGGATGATCTGGAACGGCGGGGTGACGCCGAACCCGGCCCTGGACAAGCTCGTCCGTGGCATGCATTCCACCCTGCCGATCGTCTGCACGCAGCACGGCACCTACGACACCGCCCGGCTGGCGGCCGAGACCCGCGGCCGCGTCTACTCCGGGTCCGGTCGCAAGGTCGAGACCGCGCTGAGCCTCATGGAGAAGTACGTCGACACGGAGGAGCTGCTCGCCCGGCTGCGCGTCGACACCCCCGACGTGATGACCCCGCAGATGTTCGAGCACCAGCTCCTCGAGCGGGCCCGCGCGGACAAGCGGCACATCGTCCTGCCCGAGGGGGACGACGACCGCATCCTCCACGCGGCCGGTCGTCTCCTGCGCCGCGACGTCGCCGACCTGACGATCCTCGGGGACCCCGAGGCGATCCGCCGTCGCGCGGACGAGCTCGGCATCGACCTCAGCGGTGCGCAGCTGCTCGACCCCCGCACGAGCGAGCACGCCGACCGGTTCGCCGAGGAGTACGCCGAGCTGCGCAAGCACAAGGGCATGACCCTCGACGTGGCCCGCGACCGCGTCCTCGACATCTCCTACTTCGCCACCATGATGGTGCACACCGGTCTCGCCGACGGCATGGTCTCCGGCGCCGCCCACACCACCGCTCACACCATCCGTCCCGCGTTGGAGATCATCCGGACCCGGCCCGATGTCGAGACGGTCTCCAGCGTCTTCCTCATGTGCCTGGCCGACCACGTCCTGGCGTTCGGCGACTGCGCGGTGGTGCCCGATCCCACCGCCGCGCAGCTCGCGGACATCGCCCTGTCGTCCGCGGAGACCGCCGCGCGGTTCGGCGTCGAGCCCCGCGTCGCGCTCCTGTCGTACTCCACCGGGGACTCGGGCTCGGGCGCCGACGTCGACAAGGTGCGTGAGGCCACCGAGCTGGTCCGCTCGCGGATCGCCGGGGCCGCGGGCCCGGACGGTGCCGACGCCGCGCCCCCGGTGGCCGGCCTCGTCGTCGACGGTCCCCTCCAGTTCGACGCCGCCGTCGACCCCACCGTCGCGGGTAAGAAGATGCCCGATTCCGAGGTCGCCGGGCGCGCCACGGTGCTGGTGTTCCCCGACCTCAACACCGGTAACAACACGTACAAGGCCGTTCAGCGGACGGCCGGCGCCGTCGCGATCGGGCCGGTCCTGCAGGGCCTGCGCAAGCCGATCAACGACCTGTCGCGTGGCGCGTTGGTCGAGGACATCGTCAACACGGTCGCCATCACGGCGGTCCAGGCGCAGGGCGCCGCCGACTCCCAGGAAGGCGACAAATGACCCGCGTGCTCGTCATCAACTCCGGCTCGTCCTCGCTCAAGCTGCAGATCCTCGACACGGCCGTCGAGGCTGAGCTGGCGTGGGCGCTGGTCGAGCGGATCGGAGAACCGGTCGGCACCCTGAGCGTGCGCCGCAGCGAGCTCACCGGATCGCCCGCCGAGGAGCGGAACGCGGAGGCCGGGTTCCCCGACCACACCGCAGCACTGGCCCGGGTTCTGGAGCTGGCCGAGGAGCTGCGCGTCCACCCCACGGATCTGGGCGTCGAGGCGATCGGTCACCGGGTGGTCCACGGCGGGCCCGCGTTCCACGAGCCGGTCGAGGTCACGCCGGAGGTGGAGGCGGACATCGAGAAGCTCGAGCTGCTCGCCCCCCTCCACAACCCGGCCAACCTGCGGGGCATCCGCGTGGCTCGCGAACTGCTGCCCGGCCTACCGCACGTCGCGGTGTTCGACACCGGCTTCTTCCACACGCTGCCCGCCGCGGCCCACACCTACGCGATCGACCGCGAGACGGCCCGGAAGTGGGACCTGCGCCGGTACGGCTTCCACGGGACCAGTCACGAGTTCGTGTCCCACCGTGTCGCGGAGCTGCTGGACCGCCCCTACGAGGATCTCGACCAGATCGTCCTGCACCTCGGTAACGGGGCGTCGGCGTCGGCGATCGCGGGCGGTCGGCCGATGGACACCTCCATGGGTCTGACGCCGCTGGAGGGCCTGGTCATGGGCACTCGACCCGGAGACCTCGACCCGGGCCTGATCATCCACCTCATCCGGGACCGGGGGATGTCACCGGAGGAGGTGTCCACGCTGCTCAACCGCGGCTCCGGGCTGGAGGGTCTGGCGGGGGCGCGTGACTTCCGTGAGCTGCTGACCCGGGTGGACGACGGCGACGAGGACGCCCTGCTCGCCTACGAGGTGGTGATCCATCGCCTACGCCGCTACATCGGCGGCTACTGGGCGGTCCTCGGCGACGTCGCCGCGATCACGTTCACCGCCGGGGTGGGGGAGAACGTCGCGCGCCTGCGGGCCGACGCGTTGGCCACCATGCGCGGCTGGGGCGTCGAGATCGACAGCGAGGCCAACGAGAACGGCACCGGCGAGCGGGTCATCTCCACGCCGGAGAGCCGGGTCGCGGTGCTCGTGGTGCCCACGGACGAGGAGCTGGCGATCGCGCGGGCCTGCGACGAGGTGCTGGGGTTGAGCTGATCGGTCGACGTGACCGGTCGGCGTGAACGTTCGGGAAGGCGGGGCCGAGACCGATAACCCCGACCACCTGTCATAAAGACTGTCTTAGATATAGGGTTCGGTAGATCCCGGGAACCGACCCCGGGCGTGACGAAGCCGGACCATGCCCCACGCCTCAACCACCACTGCGGTCACCCTGCCCGCACAGGCCACGACCCGTCATCGCGGTCTCGTGCCTCTCGTCCTGGCCGCGATCATCACCCTCGTACTCGGCGGGGCGGCAGTCTCACGGGCCGTGTCCGCGCCGGCCCTGGACGCTCACTCGGATCTGCAGTTCTCGCTGGACGGGGCCACGTGGGCGGACGCTCCCCAGCTCGTCCTGGGGATGTGGGGCTGCGACGTCGGGTCCGGGGCCCCGGGCCCCGGTGGGTCGACCTCCGGTATCCCCGGGGTCGACCCGTGCGCGATGAACCCGGGCGAGGCCATCGACCGCACCTATTACGTCCGGAACACCACCGACTCCGGCCGGACCGGCCGGTACGAGGTGGGCGTCGGCGACTTCGTGGTGTCCGATAACGCGCAGTTCGCGGTGGGGTCGACCATCACCGGGGCACGGGCCTCCGACTCCGGGTCCGTGATGCTCTACGGCGCGGGAACGGGGTGGGGCGGGGATTCGCCTGCGCGTGGGGCCGCCGTGGCCGCCCTCGACCTGGCGCCGGGCGAGACGGCGAGGGTGGTGGACGAGGTGTCCGTGCCCCGCGACGTCACCGGCCTCGCCCAGCGGCAGAGCGTGAGCCCCAGGATCTGGGTGTCGTTCTCCGACATCGCGGACGCCGACCGCGACGGCGACGGGCTGCCCGACACCGTGGAGGCCGAGCTCGGCACGGATCCCGACGACCCGCTCAACCGGTTGCCCTCCGCCACCACCGGCCGCACGTACGGACCGGTCGCGGTCCTGCCGACCCCACCGGCCGGGGCGGTCCTCTCGGTGGATCCGGCCACACTCCCGCCCGGGATGCGGATCAGCGAGGGGGCGCTGAACGGGACGCCCTCGCGGGCCGGGACGTACGACCTGGGGTTCACCGTCACCATGCCCGGCGGCGCCACCTATTCCCCGGTGCGCCGGGTGGTGGTCGACCCCGCCCCCGGAGGCGGCTCCACGGACCTGCCGGACCTCGCGTGGCCGATCCTCGTGGGAGGCCTGATCGGCGTGGTGGTCGGGATCGCGGGCCCCGACCTCGGTTCTCTGGCGGGCTCCCTCGACGGGGCCCTGACGGGGTCCACGGCCGGCTCCGGGACGGGCTCGACGGCCGCGACGGGCTCGGCCTCCGCGACCGGCGTCCCCGCGACGGCAACTCCGTCGGTCCCCGGCCGTCCGCGTCCCGGCGGGCAGGATGACGCGGCCGACGCCGTAACCGGTGCCGATACCGGCCGGGTGGACGGACGGGCGCTCACCCACCGGGAGGGCGCACCCTCTGACGAGTGGATCCGGGCGAACTCCGAGGTCCGCGGACCGCTGGCGACGACCGGCGTGGAGGCGGCCGAGCTCGTCCTGTGGGCTCTCACCGCGGCCGCGGCCGGCGCGACGCTCATCCTGTTCGCCCGGCGGCGCCACCGTGACCACGACGAGGGCGACACCTCGCCGGACCACGTCGGCTGAACGAGCCCGGCACCACCCGGTCGGACCGCAGCGGATGCTCGAGCCCGGTGCCCGCCTCAGAACAGGGTGCGTGGCCGGATGCTGTTGGCCTGGTCGACCAGCCGGAATCGCTGGGCCCGTGTCTCGGTGGACCGGGCGAGGGTGCGCAGGACGGTCTCGGCGCCCGAGCGGAGGCCGAACTCGGTGAACGGCACGCCCCGCATGAGCGGGGACGGGGAGGGCTCGTTGCCCGGCAGCTGGATCCACGCGAGGGCGGTGGTGAGGACGGTGAGCCGGATCTGGAAGGCGCGGTGTTCGCCGGCGGACAGGTTGGTCACCCGCCGTGCGGCTTCCCGCAGGTGCGACTCCTCGGTCTCTTCCAGGGGGCGCCCCTGGCACAGCAGGAGGATCGCGGTGAGGTTGGCCAGCGAGGAGTAGCGGGAGTTGGGCGGGACGCGGTCGAGTTCCTCGATGGCGGCCGTGACCTCACCGCGCCGCTGGAGCTGACGGGCCAGGCCGAAGGCGGAACTGATCACGGAGCGGTCGACCGACCACACTGTGCGGTAGAAGTGTTCGCTCGAGCGGGCCCAGCGGGCGCGGTCGCGCTCGGGGCACACGTCGAGGATGAGTTCGGCGGTGGCGGCGAGGGCCAGTTTGGGGCCGTTCTCGCCGGGCATGGCCGAGAGCACCTGCTGGAACTTCGGGTAGGCGCCGACGGGGTCGCCCTTGAGCAGCGCGACGATCCCGTCGTACCAGACGAGTCGCCATTCGGCGCGTCGTCGGTGGGCGTTCTCGTCGAGGAGTGCCTCGGCGGCGGCGAGGTCTCCGCTCTCGAGGTAGGCGCGGGCCAGGGACATGATGACGCCGACGCTCTCGTGCGCCTCGGACTCGGTGTCCGAGTACAGCTCCTTGAGCGTGTCGATGCGCTGCTCGACCGAGGTGTAGGAGGTGGCGGCGAGGATACGGCTGGCCGGGTCGGAGGACTCCATGAGCGGCACGGGGAGCGCGTCGACGAGCTCGGCGCCGGTGAGCGTGGTGTCGCGGGCGCGGCCGTCGACGAGGAAGTCGGTCGGCTCGACGGTGAACAGGGTGCCGAACGTGGACCGCTGCGGGGAGAACACGGACGAGAACGCCGGGTGGGGTACGCCCGTCCTCAGGGCCAGCACCTCGCGGAGGACGCCCATGAGCTGGTTGGCCATCCCGGTCGCGCTCCGGAACCGCATGTCGGGGTCCTCGTGCGTGGAGCGCAGGAGGAACCGGTAGAGCGAGTCGTACCGGCTGAACACCGGCTCCTCCATGGGGGAGGGGATCCCGTCGGCGTAGCGTCCGTCGACCACGGGCAGTCGGACGATGAGCGAGGCCAACGTCCGGCCGACGGTGTACAGGTCGGAGTAGACGGTCGGGCCGGTCTCGGGGATCTCCGGAGCCTGGAAGCCGGGGGTGCCGTAGATGTGCCCGAAGTCGCCGACTCCGGACACGGCTCCCATGTCGATCAGCTTCACGTGGTCCTCGGTGAGCATGATGTTCTCGGGCTTGAGGTCGTTGTAGACCAGCCCCACGGAGTGCAGGTACGACAGCGCCTGGAGGACCTCGAGGACGTACGCGATGGCCTTCTCGACCGGCAGGACGCGGCCGGGGGCGGCGCGCCGGACGTCGCGCAGGCTGGGGCCGCCGACGTATTCCATGACGATGTACCCGCCGTGGGTGGGCGAGGTGGCCCAGTCGTCGTGGATGAAGTTGTAGATTCGCACGATCGAGGGGTGCGACAGCTCGGCGAGGATCTCCCGCTCGGCGACCGCGACCTCCTGCGCCTCGGCCTGGTCGGCGTGCAGCAGGCCCTTGAGGACCACCCAGCGGTCGGAGACGTTGTGGTCCACGGCGAGGTAGACCCAGCCCATGCCGCCGTGGGCGAGCGCGCCGCGGACCTCGTACTGGTCGGCGACGATGTCGCCGGGTCGCAGCTCCGGCCGGGGGAGGCGGCCGTTCGAGGCCTCACACTCGGCCTCGATCTCTTCCGGCGAGAGCATCGCGGAGGTGGGGTCGATCGGGATGATGTACGGCAGGTCGACGAGGCCCTCGGCGGCCTGACTCGGTCGGTCCTCGGGCTTCGTCGGGTGACGCAGGCGGAACGGTGCGGAGGTGGAGCGTTCCCCCGTGGCCGTCGCGGTCCGACCGGACGGCCGCGCCCCGGGAACGGACTCGGTGCGTGATTCGGGATCGGGTCCCGGCCGGTCGACGGCGTGGGTGCCCGGGCCGGCGTCGGGATCCGTGTCGGCGAGGAACCCGGTCATGGACACCGCGCCGGTGGCCGCGACGGCCCCGGTCTCGGCCAGGCCCCCGGTTGCGGCCATCCCGCCGGTGGCCTGCACGCCCCCGGTCGCGGCTGCCCCCGTCTCGGCGGCCCCTGTCGCCGCCGCGCCTGTCGCGGCCGCGCCGGTGTCCGCCGCCCCCGTGACCGTGGCGGCCTGGGTCACCGCGACCGCCTCGGTCCGCATCGTGGCCTGGGTGCCGACGGTGGGTTCGCCGTCTTCGAGAGGGCCGTCGCCCCTGCGGTAGCTCATCGGGGCTCCTCGATGTACCTCGGCTCCGGCATCCCGGGGTTCGGCCCCAGCCCGGACAGCCACGTGGAGTACATGCGGTTCCACGTGCCGTCGGATCGGATCCGCTCGAGGGTCGAGTTCACCTGCCGGACGAGCCCGTCCGTGTTGTGCTGGGGGGTCGACTTGGCGATGCCGACCCCGTACGGCTCGGCGTCGAGCTGGGGGCCGACGATCTGCAGGTACGGGTCCTGCGCGGTGATGCCCACGAGGATGGCGTCGTCGGTCGTGATGGCGTCCACCTGGTTCTGTTGGATGGCGACCAGGCAGTCAGCCCACGTGTTGACCGACAGCACGGTGATCCGCTCCAACTCCGCCCACAGGCGCGACGCCGACGTGGTCCCCGCCGCCACGCATACCCGCCGGCCCTCGAGGTGTCCGATCTCCGTGATGCCCGACCCCCGCACGGTGAGCACGCGCTGGTAGGCCCGGTAGTAGGGGACCGAGAAGGTGACCCGCTCGCGCCGGGCGCACGTGATGGACATCGAGCGGATCACCACGTCCACCTGGTCGCTCTCCAGCGCCTGGAGCCGGTTCGCCGAGGTCAGGGACCGGAATTCCACCTGGCGTGGGTCGCCGAAGATGTCCGTGGCGATCTCCCGGGCCAGGTCCACGTCGAAGCCGGTGAGCTGGCCGCTGGCGGGGTCGCGGAAGGAGAACAGGTTGGAGCCCTGGTCGAGTCCGACGATCAGCCGGCCCCGCTGCAGGATCCGTGGCACTCGCTCCTCGGGCGGGGCGTCGTCGGGGCGGAGGCTGGGCAGGGGGTCGCAGTTCTCGTCCTCCTCGCGCGGCAGGTTGACGGGGACGTCGGTGCTGACCACCGCGCCGGCGGGCAGTGGCATGACGGCCTCGACCTCCGGGATCCCCGCCCCCACGGATTCGGCGAACCCGGCCGCGGTGTCCTGTTCCGGCCCGCCCACGCCGGGACGCACCTCGCCGTCGTCGACCCCACACGCGGTGCCGAACGCCAGGGCGGCCACCAGGACGGCCCCCAGCCCCACTCGCCCGATCCGGCCCCCGCGCCCGCCCCGCGCCCTCACAGGTACTCCCTGATCCTGGGCGCGATCCCCACGATCACCGCGAACGCGGCGAGCGTCGACAGCGCGATGATGAGGTCCGGGCCGCTGGAGGAGGTGCGGCGGGCGTTGTCGATGCGGGTGCGCAGGGTGTCGCGCGCCTCGTCGATGGCGGCCTGCATGGACTCGTCGAACTCGTCGAACGCGGCCCCCGAGTCGCCCGCGTCCTGCCCGGACGAGATCTCGATGGCGCCCTGGTAGTCACCCTGCTGGTACAGCGAATCGGCCCGGTTCTGGGCGGCCATCCACTGGTCGAGGGCCGAGATCGCGTCGGTCACCGCGCCGTGCGAGTCCAGGGTGATGTCGCTGCCCGTCTCCTCCTCGTCGTCGAGGTAGACGGTGAGGGTGTCGCGGACGCCGCCGAGGGTCGCCGCGCGTTCGGCGGCCGAGCCCTCGGGGTCGGTACGGCGCACGAGGTTGAGCGTCTCCTGGGCGCGCACCTTCTGGGCGTTGATGCGCTGACGGGTGAGCTCGTTCATCGGCGCCGCGCCCTCGGACAGGCCCTTGGCGTTGTCGTTGGCGGCGAGGAACCCGGCGATCATCGTGAGCAGGAACGTGGCCACCATGAGCAGCGACGCCACGCCGAGCGCGGGGTTGATGCGTCGCCCGGTGAGGCGCCACAGCCACTGCTGCAGCAGCACCAGCACCGCGATCGCCAGGCCGAGCAGGAAGAACGAGCCCCAGGGAGGCGACGACCACTCGCGGTCCGACTGGCCCACGGACGTGGACTGGCGGTCGTACAGGTCGGCGGCCGCGGGCAGGATGGTGTCCTGCATGAGCGTCGACGCCGACGCGAGATACGCCGAGCCGACCGGGTTGGCGACGCGGTTGTTGGTGCGCGCGGTCTCCACGAGGCCGGTGTAGGTGGCCAACTGCGCGTTGATGTGGGCGAGCTGGTCGATGGACTCGGTGTCGGCGCGGTCGAGGCCCTGGGCCGCGGCGATGATCGACGACGACGAGTCGGCGATCGCCTGCAGGTAGCGTTCGCGCAGCTCGGCGGGTTCGATCCCACCGGTGATGAAGGCGGTGTTCGCGGCGGAGTCGGCGATGGTGAGGGAGCTGTACAGCGTCTGCGAGGCGTTGGCGACGGGCTCGACCTCGGCGAGCAGGGTCTCGTGGTAGCTCTGCCGCTGGGTGATCGTGGAGGAGGCCACGATCCCGCCCGCCAGCACCGTGACCAGGGCCAGCAGCGCGAACACCGACATCCGGCCCGGGGTGGTGAGGACGTCGCTCCAGAAGCGGGCGGCGCGGCGGCGCACGGGATGGCGGGGGGCGAGCGCCGCGCCGGCGTCACCGGACCCGGCGGTCCCACCGGACCGACCCGAGCCGCCGCCACGACCCCGGCGGCCGGCGCCGCGACCGTCACCGCGGCCGCCGAGGGCGCCGGAGGTCGTCGCCGAACCGGGCGTCGACCCGGGCGTGGGTGTGGACGCGCTGGCGGTCGAGTCGGAGGCCCCCGGAGGGCCGCCCCGCGAGAGGGCTCGGGCGCGCATCGCGTGGCTCACCTCCCCGGTCCTGACCCGCCGAGCCGACGCACACGGCGGGAGTGTGTCCCAGGTTAGTGAAGTGACGGCGCGGAGTCGGGCAGACTGGTCGACGAGGACTCGAGGTCCCGCCCGATCCGGGGGTGGGCGGTGTCCGTGGAGGTGGAGGACCAGTGGCGGCGAGCGAGGGTGACGGCAACGGCTGGGTGGTGTCCGCGGGCGGTGATCGCCGGTGGGGGCGGTTCGGCGCCGCCGGGCTGCTCCTGCGCGCCGCCGACCCCTCCGACCCCGACACCCCGCTGGTGTTGCTGCAGCATCGCGCGGTGTGGACCGCCTCCGGGGACACGTGGGCCCTTCCGGGCGGCGCGCGCGACTCCTACGAGGACGCGCCCGGCGCGGCGCTACGCGAGACCGAGGAGGAGGCCGAGATCCGGCCCGCCGACGTCGTGGTGCGCGCCGAGGTCGTGACCTCCCGCATGCCCGGCACGGTGTGGCACCGCCCGGGCCTGGACATGCGGCACGCCGCCGAGATGCTGCGGCGGCTGCGGCCCGACCAGAGGCACGACGAGGAACTCGACGAGTCCGGCCCCGGGGGCGCCGACGACTCCGCGGCCGACGCGGTCTCCGGTGCCGTCCGCCGCCCCCGCGTCCTGCCGCCGCTCGTGCAGGAGTCGACCGACGCGGTGGAGTGGACGTACACCACCGTGATCGCCGACGCGCCGCGCCCGCTGGAGACGGTGCCGAACAACGAGAGCCTCGAGCTGCGGTGGGTGCCGGAGACGCGCGTGGCCGAGCTGCCCCTGATGCCGGCGTTCGCCCAGGCGTGGGCCAACGGGCTGCGCTCGGAGCCGGTCGAGCTGGTGGTGGACGTGGCCAACGTGCTCGGTTCCCGCCCCGACGGCTGGTGGCGGGACCGGGCCGGCGCGACCGGGCGACTGCTCGACGAGCTGGGCGCCGGTATGCCCCGCACCCTCGAGCTGCCCGCCGCGGACTCCGCGCCCCCCGCGGCCGCGTTCGGCTGGGTGGCCCGCGCGCACGCCGTGATCGAGGGCGCCGCCCGCGCCGCCGAGCACTCGGGCCCGTTCGAGGTGCACCGCGCGCCGGGGTCCGGGGACGACGCGATCGTCGAGCTGGCCACCGAGCTGGATGGCGGGCCGCGACGGGTGGTGGTGGTCACGGCCGACCGGGGACTGCGGGACAGGCTGCCGGGGAACGTCCTCGTCGTCGGGCCCCGGACCCTCCTCGGGTAACCCGCCAGGCCCCGCCGCGCGCCCCGCGCGCCACCCCGCCCACCGAACCGGTGCCGCCCACCCGCCGCGCGGGTGCACACTGGTGCGCATGACCGCATCCGCCCGCACACCCGAGCTCGTCCTGGGCCCGCTGCTCCGGTACGTCGACAGCACCGACGCGACGGTGTGGATCGAGGTCTCCGCCCCCTGCGAGGTTACGATCCGCGCCGGCGACGAGGTGGCCACCGAGCGGACGTGGGGCGTGTACGGCCACCACTTCGCGGTGCTGCACCTGTGCCACCTGCACGAGGGCGAGGAGACCCCGTACAGCGTGGAGCTCGACGGGGTGCCGGTGTGGCCGGTCGACGCGGGCCGGCCCAGCGTGATCTGCACCCCGTGCGCGGACGACACGGTGCGGTTGGCGTTCGGGTCGTGCCGTCGCGGCGAGAGCCAGACGCCGGAGGCGCTCCGCGAGATCGGGGCGGACGCGCTGGTCGCGCTGTCGCACCGGATGGCGTACACGCCGCGGACCGAGTGGCCGGACGCGATGCTGCTGCTGGGCGACCAGGTGTACGCGGACATCCCCAGTCGCGAGATCTCCGAGCGGCTCGCCGAACGCCGCGACGCGGGGCAGGGCCCCCAGTCGGTGCGGGACTCCGCCGGCGCGGGCGGTGACCGGGACGTCTCGGACGAGATCTGCGACTTCGAGGAGTACTCCTGGCTGTACCACGAGTCGTGGCGGGACCCGGACGTGCGCTGGCTGCTGTCGACCGTGCCGAGCTGCATGATCCTCGACGACCACGACCTGCGCGACGACTGGAACTCCTCGTACTCCTGGCGCCGCGAGATGACCGCCCAGCCGTGGTGGCGCGACCGGGTGATCGGCGCGTTCTCCAGCTACTTCGTCTACCAGCACCTGGGCAACCTCGCGCCCGACGAGCTCGAGGCGAACGAGACCTACCAGGGGCTGCGCCGCGCCTCCTCGGACGCCGAGCGCGAGCGCCTGCTGGAGGACTTCGCCCTGTCCGCCGACGCCGAGCGCGGGGCCGTCCAGTGGAGCTTCAAGCGCGATTTCGGGCGGGTGCGGGTGGTCATGCTCGACGTGCGGGCGTCGCGGCACCTCGATCCCGACGACCGGCGGGTGATGGACGCCGAGGAGTGGGCGTGGACGCGCGACGCGTGCCTGGACGCGGAGGTGGACCACCTCGTGATCGGCTCGTCGCTGCCCGCGTTCATGCTGCCGGCGCTGCACCACGTGGAGGGGTGGAACGAGGCGGTGGCGCGGCACCGCCCCGACATGCCGGTGACCGCGCGACTCGGGGAGTGGACGCGCCGCGCCGTGGACCTGGAGCACTGGGGCGCGTTCCGCAACAGCTTCGACGACCTGGTGGGGTTGCTCACCGAGGTCGCGGCGGGGGACGGGCGGTCGGTGCCGGCGTCGATCCTGCTGCTCGGCGGGGACGTGCACTGCTCCTACATCGAGGAGGTCGAGCTCACCGCCGACCGGGTGGCGGGCTCGCCGACGCGGGTGCACCAGCTGGTGATGTCGCCGTTCCGCAATCCTCTACAGAAGTCGATCAGGGCGGTGAACCGGCTGTCGGTGCGGGAGCCGGTGCCGGCGTTGACGCGACGCCTCGCGCGCGCGGTGGGCGTGCGCGACCCGGAGGTGCGCTGGCGGGTGTCCGACGGCGTGTGGTTCGACAACGGCGTGATGACCCTGGTGCTGCGCGGCCGCCGCGCGATGGTGCAGGTCGACCACGCGCGTGTCGAGTGGCCGGCGTGGGGGCTGGGCAAGGCGCTCGCCCTGGTGCCGGGGCTGGCGCCCGCGACGTGGGGGAGGCGGTCCGGGGACGACGGCGGCCGCGACGCGCAGCGGCCGGGTCGGGGAGGGGGACGACGACGAGGTGGGGATTCGCTGGAGCGTAAACCCCGTCAGGTGTTGCGAAGGACCCTGACCAGGCAGTTGACGGACGTGGGCCCGCCGGGCGCCGGGGCGGCCGCGCGGCCGCGGGAGCAGGCCGCGGGGCCGGCGGGATCGGTCGTCTAGGGCGGGGCCGCGGTCGGTCAGCGCGCAGCGGAGGCCGCGGTCAGCTCAGCGCCGAGCGGAGGCCGCGGGCGGCGGCGGTCGGGTCGTCCGCGTCGGTGATCGCCCGGACCACCACCACCCGGCCGGCTCCCGCGGCGAGCACCTCGGGCAGGGTCGTGGCGTCGATCCCGCCGATCGCGAACCACGGCGTCGTCGCCCCCAGTTGCGCGGCGTGGCGTACCAGGTCGAGGCCCGGCGCGTGGCGGCCGGGCTTGGTCGGGGTGGGCCACACCGGGCCGGTGCAGAAGTAGTCGACCAGCGGATCCGCGGCGGCGACGTCGACCTCCCCCGGGGCGTGGCACGAGATGCCCAGGATCATCTCGTCCCCGATGATCCGTCGCGCCCACTCCTCGGGCAGGTCGTCCTGGCCGATGTGCAGCACGTCGGCCCCGGAGGCCACGGCGACGTCGGCGCGGTCGTTGACCGCGAGCAGCGCACCGCGGGCGTCGCACACCTCACGCATCACCGCGAGCGCGCGCAGTTCGGGCCCGGCCTCCAGGGGCCCGAGGTCGCGGTGACCGGGGGAGTTCTTGTCCCGCAGTTGGACGATGTCCACGCCGCCGGCCAGAGCCGCGGTGACGTCGCGGCGCAGGGCGGGGAACTCGCCCGTCCAGCCCTCGTCGCGGGCGGCGTCGTCGAGGTGCCGGCGCGCGTCGATACACAGGTAGAGGCGGGCGTCGGCGAGGCGGGCACGGAGGCGGTCGGCGCGGGCGGTCATGTGCTCAACCGTAGGGGACGGCCCGACTAGGCTGGTCGGCATGACCGTCGACCCCTCCCCGTCCGCCGCTCGTGCCGGGGTGGGACGGGTCGCGGTGGTCGGCGGCTCGGTGATCGGGCTGGCCTGCGCGTGGGCGGTCGCGCGCTCCGGTCTCGCCGACGAGGTCGTGGTCCACGAGCCCGACGACTCCGGCCCCGAGGGCGTGCCCACCGCGGGTGCGGCGTGGGTCGCCGGCGGGATGCTCGCGCCGTTCAGCGAGGCGTGGCCGGGCGAGGAGTCGGTGTTCGCGCTGGGGGTGGACTCGCTGCGGCGGTGGCCCGGGTTCCTCGACGCGCTCGCCCCGCACGTCCCGCCCGGCCCGCCCGTGCGCACGGCCGGGCACACGCACATGCTGGCCGTCGACGAGGCCGACGCCCGTGACCTCGACATGGCCATGGAGTGGGCGGCCCGCCAGCCCGACCCCACCGGCGCCACCGGCGGCGTCACCGAGGCCGACCTGCGTCGCGTCACCCGCCGCGAACTGCGCGCGGCCGAACCGTCCCTGGCCCGGGTCGCCCGCGTGGCCTACCGGATGGACTCCGAGGGCGCGGTCGACAACCGCGTCCTGCTCGCCTCCCTCGCCCGGGCCTGCCGGGCGGAGGGCGTGACGTGGGTGCGGGGCGCCGTGGGGGTTCTCGACGACGTCGACGCCGACCGCGTCGTCCTGGCGGCCGGCACGGGCTCCGCCGAACTGGCGGGCCTGCCCGTGCGCCCGGTCAAGGGCGAGGTGCTGCGACTGCGGTCCCGACCCGGCTGCGAGGACCCGCCGCGGGGGGTGGTGCGGGCGTTCGTCCGCGGCCGGCCGTTGTACCTGGTCCCGCGCGAGGGCGGGCTCGTCGTGGGCGCCACCCAGTACGAACACGGGGACGACCGGAAGGTCACCGTCGCGGGCGTGCGGGATCTGCTCGCGGACGCCGAGACGATCTTCCCCGGCGTGGGGGAGTACGAGCTGGCGGAGATGATCGCCGGGTTGCGGCCGATGTCCCCGGACAACCTGCCGGTCCTCGGCCCCGACCCCGCCGATCCGCGCCTCGTCCACGCCACCGGGCACGGCCGCAACGGCATCGCCCTGACCCCGGTGACCGTCGCGACCGTCGTGGCGGCCCTGTCCGGCGGAGCGGTCCCGGCGGCGGCGCGCGTCGCCACGCCCGCCCGCTTCGCCCGCCCCTGACCCGGGCCGTGCGCGGCGGCTACGGTGGGTGCCGTACGTCACGACTTCCTGCAGGAGGCCCCATGATCGTCACCGTGAACGGTGAGGACCGCACTCTGGCCGACGGTGCGACCGTCCGCGCGCTGGTCACCGAGCTCGACCTGCCCGACGAGGGCGTCGCGATCGCCGTCGACGGCGTGGTGGTGCCCAGTTCGGGGTGGGACGACGCCGCGCTCGGTGCGGGTGCGGAGATCGACGTCCTCACGGCGGTCCAGGGTGGCTGATGTCTCCGCGGTGCTGGACTCGCCGCTGGTCATCGCCGGTGAGGAGATCGGTTCCCGACTCATCACGGGCACGGGCGGCGCCGGCAACCAGGAGGTCCTGCGCGAGGCCCTGATCGCGTCGGGCACGGCCCTGACCACCGTGTCGATCCGCAAGGTCGACCTGCGGCTCGGCTCGGACGGCCTCGGGCTGCTCGGGCTGCTGCGCGAACTCGGGATCCGGCCCCTGCCCAACACGGCCGGCTGCCGGGGCGCCGCCGAGGCCGTGAAGACGGCCCGCCTCGCCCGCGAGGCCCTCGGGACGAACTGGGTCAAGCTCGAGGTGATCGCCGACGAGCGCACGCTCCTGCCCGACGCTGTGGAACTCGTCGAGGCGGCCGAGGACCTGGTCGACGACGGGTTCGTGGTGCTGCCCTACACGACCGACGACCCCGTGCTGGCCCGCCGCCTGGAGGACGTCGGCTGCGCGGCGGTCATGCCCCTGGGCGCGCCTATCGGGACCGGGCTCGGGATCTGCAACCCCCACAACCTGGAGATGATCGTCGAGCGGGCCGGTGTGCCGGTGATCTGCGACGCCGGGATCGGCACCGCCTCCGACGCCGCGTTGGCCATGGAACTGGGCTGCGACGGGGTCCTGCTGGCCACCGCCGTCACGCGCGCCGAGAACCCGCCGCTCATGGCGGCCGCGATGCGCGAGGCCGTCCGCGCCGGGCACGCCGCCCGCGTCGCCGGTCGCATCCCCAAGCGGTTCTGGGCCCAGGCCTCGAGCCCGCCGATCGACTGATCAGTCCTCGTCAGTCCTCGGCGCGCGGTACCCGCCGGATCTCCACCCCGCCCATCAGCGCCAGGCCCGTGATCCGCACGACCGGCGCGCCGGGCGGGGCCTGACGGACCGGGCGGGAATCGGACTTCCAGGGGCCGACCTCCTCGGCGAAGGCGCCCATGACGCCGATCCCGTCGATCTCGACGTGGACGTCGTCGGGCACGAGGATCTCGATCCCGCCCATGATCGCGAACGCCCGGATCACGCTCTCGTGGGACTGCAGGGCCGCACGCCGCAGGTCGATCTGGACCCCGCCCATGAGCGCCAGCGCGGTGTGCTCGGCGGGCAGGGTCCAGTTCCCGCGGCGTTCGACCCCGCTCATCAGCGCGATCGAGGTCGACGGCCCGTCGCCCCCGGTCACCCGTCGCGCCGGTGCCCGCTCGGCGTGGATCTCCAACGCGGACTCGAGCTCCCGCCGGGCGAGCGGGAGGTCGTGCGTCAGCTCGATCAACTCGTGCCGGAACCGGGCGCCGTACGCGGCGGCGGTCCGCTCGTCGAACTCGGCGAGCGTCAACCGGCCCTCCGTGTACGACTCCTGTAGCGCCCTCGCGGTGGCCTCGCGCTCGGCATCCGAGGCGCGGACCGAGGGCGTCGGGCGCTGTGGATCGGGCGTCGGGTCGTCCATGGTCACGAGCCTAGACCCGCCGCACCTGTACGCGGGCTGAGTAGGTGGACGCACGCCGTGTCGACCCCGGCAGGCACACTGGGGGCCATGATCGAGGTACGGAATCTCACCAAGCGCTACGGCGGCTCGACCGCCGTCGACGACCTCAGTTTCACCGTCCGCCCCGGCGTCGTCACCGGCTTCCTCGGCCCGAACGGCGCCGGCAAGTCCACCACGATGCGCATGATCGTCGGCCTGGACAACCCGACGTCGGGCGAGGCGCTCGTCAACGGCCGGCCGTACCGCGACCTCGAGCAGCCCGCCCACACGGTCGGGTGCCTGCTCGACGCGTCCTGGACGCACGCCAACCGCTCGGCGGGCGCGCATCTGAAGATGATCGCGGCGGCGGCCGGCGTACCCGCGACCCGCGTGGACGAGGTCCTGGCCCTGGTGGGCCTGACCGACGTCGCCGGCCGCAAGGTGGGCGGCTACTCGCTCGGGATGCGACAGCGCCTCGGGCTGGCCACCGCCATGCTGGGCGACCCCGAGGTGCTGCTGTTCGACGAACCCGTCAACGGGCTGGATCCCGAGGGCATCCTGTGGATCCGCCGCTTCATGCACGCCCGCGCCGCCGAGGGCCGCACGGTGCTCGTCTCGTCGCACCTGCTGTCGGAGATGTCCCAGACCGCCCAGGACCTCGTCGTGATCGGCCGCGGGAAGCTGCGCGCGCAGACCTCGGTCGAGGAGTTCCTCTCGGCCGCCAGGTCCTCGGTCGTTCTGCGCACGCCGCACGTCGAGGAGTTCACCGAGGCCGCGCGGGCCGAGAACATCGAGGCCACGTTCGACCCGCAGCAGGGCGTGTTCCTCATCGACGGCCTGCGGGCCCCCCAGGTGGGCGACCTCGCCGCCGGCCTGGGCATCACCGTCCACGAGCTGCACGAGAAGCGGGCTTCCCTGGAGGAGGCCTTCATGGCCCTCACCGATCAGGACGTCGAGTACCACGGTCAGGAGTCCACCCGATGAACCTGCTGAAGTCCGAGTGGATCAAGGTCACCACCACCAAGAGCGCCTACTGGCTGTACGCGATCGGGATCGGGCTGGCGGTGGCCCTGGCCGTGATCATCGGCCAGTTCGACCAGTCGGCCACGGAACCCGTCGCGGGTGAGGCCGGCGGTGGGAGCGACCCGCTGTTCGCCATCCTCGGGGTCTCCGCGTTCACGGTGCTGCTGGTGTGGATCGCCGCGATCGTCGGCGTCACGGGCGAGTACCGCTATCACACGATCAAGGCGACCTACCTGACCTCGCCGTCGCGCTGGCCCGCGATCGTCGCCAAGACCGGGCTGTTCGTCGTGCTGTCGGTCGTCGTCACGGCCGTCGCGGTGATCGTCGCGCTGCTGGTGGCGGGGGCGCTGTCCGGGAACGAGTCGTGGACCCCCTTCTCCGGCGACGGGCTGACCTACCTCTGGCGGTTCCCCGTCTACGCCGCGCTCGGCACCCTGGCCGTGATGGGACTGGCGTACATCATGCGCAACGCCGCCGGGACGATCTCCCTGTTCCTCGTGTGGATCCTCGCCCTCGAGGGCATGGTCTCGCTCATCCCGAAGGTCGGTCAGGACATCGCCGGGTGGATGCCGTTCGCCAACGGTGACTACTGGACCCAGGGGGAGTCGGCCCGTGGCTACATCACGTGGGGAGAGTGGCCGGCCCTGGCGCTCTACGCCGCCGTCTGCGTGGCCCTCTGGGTCGCGGGCCTGGTGACGACCATGCGGCGCGACGCCTGAGTCCCGCCCGCGGGACCGACTCCCGCGATGCACCGAACGGCGCCGCCCTTCAGGGGTAGGGTCGGAACCGATACTGGGTCGGCCCTAAGGAGTCGAGATGTCCGGCGGAACTTCGCTCAAGCTCGTCCACAACACCGATAGAGACCGTTTCGAACTCTGGGACGGCGAGACCTTCATGGGGCTGGTCGGGTATGAGAAGGACGGCGAGGTCTACATCCTGCTGCACACCGTGATCGAGGAGCGGTTCGGGCAGCAGGGCATCGCCCGGCTGCTGGTGAGCCTGGTGCTCACCCGCCTCCGACTCGACGGGCTGAAGATCCGGCCGGTGTGCAGCTACGTGCGCCGGTTCCTGGTGCGCTTCCCCGAGTACCAGTTGCTCGTCGCCGCCGGCTGAGACGTCACGGCGGACGGTGTCGGAGCACTTCCGTAGTGTGAGCGACGGAAGACCGGCCAGCGAACAGGACTGCTCATGACTCACCCGCAGGGCGACAACGCCGACAACACCTCCCCGTCCGGGTACCCGGACTACTCCGCTCAGTCGGGATACGGCGGACACTCCGGGGCGGGACAGGGTGCCTACGGGACCGGCGGGTACGGGCAGGATGCCTACGGCCAGCAGGCGTACGGTCAGGGCTCGTTCGGCCAGAGCTCGTTCGGCCAGGAGTCCTACGACCAGGGCGGCTACGGCGCGCAGACGCCGGCGTACGCGGCGACGGGCGGATTCGCCGCGGCGCCCGGGGCACGTCCCGGCCCGCCGTCGAACGTCGGCTGGGCCGTGGCCTCGATCCTGTTCTTCTGGCCCCTGTCGTTCATCGCGATGACCCGCGCGCTGGAGGTCTACCCGCTGTGGGCCGCCGGGCGGCACGCCGAGGCGGAGGCCGCCAGCGCCACCGCCAAGCGGCTCGGCATGATCTCGCTGGCGATCGTGGCGGTCCTGATCGTCCTGTACGTCGTCTTCATCTTCGCGATGGTCGGACTCGCCTCGAGCGGCTTCTAGGACCCGGGCCGAGCCGACGGTCGTCCCGCCACCGGCCCCGGCCGGGGCGGGTGGCGCGAGCGTGGGGTCAGGCGAGGCCCAGTCGCGGTGCCTCGATCGCCGGGCACGCGTCCATCACCACGTCGAGGCCGGCCTTCTCCGCCCGCTCCGCGGCGGCCTCGTCGATCACGCCCAGCTGCAGCCAGACGGCCTTCGCGCCCCGGGCGATCGCGTCGTCGACCACGCCGCCGGCGAGCTCGGAGTTGACGAACACGTCCACCACGTCGATCTCGCCGGGGACCGACGCCAGGTCCGGGTAGCCCTGCTGACCGTGGACCGTCTCGGCCTTCGGGTGGACCGGCACGATCTCGTGGCCGAGGTCGCGGACGAACGCGCCGATGCGGTACGCGGTCCGCGAGGTGTTCGAAGACAGGCCGACGACGGCCCACCGACCCTTCCGGGACAGCAGACGCTCGATGACGGCCGGATCATTGGTGTGGCTCATACTCCGTGCAAGGCGCTGAGGCGCCGAGACATTCCCGCAGCCCTCCGCCCGCCGGCACAGCACGGGGCCCGCTGCCACAGCACGGTGCTCGCCGCGCCCGTCAGTCCCCGACGGCGTCCTTGCCGCGCTGGACGATCTTCGGGTCCGGCTCGAACACCACCTGGTGGTCCTTCTCCGGGTAGTCGAACTGGTTGAGGAAGTAGCGCATCGCGTTGATGCGGGCCCGCTTCTTGTCGTTGGACTTGATGGTCGTCCACGGGGCGCACTCGGTGTCCGTGCGGCGGAACATCTCTTCCTTGGCCTCGGTGTACTCGTCCCACTTGCCCAGCGACTCCAGGTCCATCGAGGAGAGCTTCCAGCGGCGGACGGGGTCCAGCTGGCGGATCGCGAACCGGGTCTTCTGCTCCTCGCGGGTCACCGAGAACCACAGCTTGGTCAACCCGATCCCCGAGTCCACGAGCATGCGCTCGAACATCGGGGCCTGCTCCATGAACGTCTCGTACTGGGCGTCTGTGCAGAAGCCCATCACCCGCTCGACGCCGGCGCGGTTGTACCAGGAGCGGTCGAACAGGACCAGCTCACCGCGGGTGGGCAGGTGCGCGACGTAGCGCTGGAAGTACCACTGGTACAGCTCGGTCTCGGTGGGCTTGACCAGCGCCACGACGCGGGCCTGCCGGACGTTGATGTACTCGGTGAACCGCTTGATGGTGCCGCCCTTGCCGGCGGCGTCGCGGCCCTCGAACACGATGACCTGCCGGTGGCCGGACTCGGCCTGCCAGTTCTGGAACTTCAGCAGCTCGATCTGCAGCAGGTACTTCTCGACCTCGTACTGGTTGCGGTCCATCCGGCGGTCGTACGGGTAGTTCTCCCGCCACGTGTCGACGGCGCGGCCGTGGATGTCGATGAGGTCGGGGTCCTCACCGTGGTCGTCGCGGACGGTGAAGCCCTCGGCCCGCAGCCGGTCGATGTAGTGCCGCAGTTGGAAGGTCGACATGGGCCGCTAGCCGAGATCCACCACGACGGGCGCGTGGTCGGACGCACCCTTGCCCTTGCGCTCCTCGCGGTCGATGAACGCGCCGGTGACGCGGGCGGCCAGCGCGGGGGAGTGCAGCTGGAAGTCGATGCGCATGCCCTTGCGCTTGGGGAAGCTCAGCCCGGTGTAGTCCCAGTACGTGTAGACCCCGGGGCCGGGCGTGTGTTCGCGGGTGACCTCGCGGAAGCCGGCGCCGTCGAAGGCCGCGAAGGCGAGGCGCTCGGGCGGGGAGACGTGGGTCTTGCCCTCGAAGACCTCCATGTCCCACACGTCCTCGTCGAGCGGCGCGACGTTCCAGTCGCCCACCAGGGCCACCTGGGCGTCGGGGTCGGCGGCGAGCTCGGCGGACGCGTGGTCGCGCAGCCGGGCCAACCACTCGAGCTTGTAGGTGTAGTGCGGGTCGGACAGCTCGCGGCCGTTGGGGACGTAGAGGCTGTAGACGCGGACGCCGTCGCACACGGCGGAGATCGCGCGGGCCTCCGGGTCCTGGGACTGCTCGGGGTCCTTGTGGAACCCGGGCATGCCGTCGAAGCCCAGGCGGACGTCGTCCAGTCCGACGCGGGAGGCCACGGCGACCCCGTTCCACTGGCTCAGACCGTGGTGGGCGACCTCGTAGCCGAGCTCCCGGAACTCCTCGTGCGGGAACTGCTCGTCCTTGCACTTGGTCTCCTGCATCGCCAGGACGTCGACGTCGGTCCGGTCGAGCCAGGCGAGCACGCGGTCCTTGCGGGCTCGGATCGAGTTCACATTCCAGGTGGCCAGGCGCATGGCCGCGAGTCTATTGCGCGTCGCGCGGCGCCGTCACCGCAGGAGGGCGGGACTGGTCGACGACGACGAGGTGGCGCAGCGAATGGTGGGGTTCGAGTCCGAGCTTGGCCCACAGGCCGCGCCCGGCGGTGTTGTCCGCGAACACGTGGAGGTGACACTCGGCGGCGCCGAGACCGCGCCCCCAGGCGACGAGCGCGCCGGTGACGATCTCGGCCAGGCCGCGGCGGCGGTGGCCGTCGGCGGTCTGGACGCAGGACACGGCGATGCGGGCCCGCCCGTCGGGGCCCGCGGTCACGGCGCCGCGGGCGATGGCGGCGAGCTCGCCGCCGGATTCGAGGCGGGCGAACACGACGTGACCGCCGGGGCCGGGTTCGCCGGCGTCGGGGCCGTCGGCGACGATCCCGGCGGTGGCGAGCATCGCCGGGCGCACGCGCTCGGGGTCGAGGTCGGCGGTGGCGTGGTAGAGCGCCAGCCAGTCGTCGTCGGGGCGCTCGGCCAGCGTGACGGCGGGTCGGGTGTCGGCGGGGAAGGCGGCGTCGACCACGGCGAGCAGCGCCTCGCTGTCGGCCGTGCAGAGGAACAGGTCGCGGTCGGCGTGGATGCGCGCGGGGTCCACGGGCGCGCCGTCGAGCATCATCCGCTCGACCTTCACGAGCCGGTCGACGTCGACCAGCCGCAGCGGCAGGCCGCGGGCGGCGTACCAGTCGCGCACCCCGTCCAGGTCCTCGCAGCTCGCCCACGGCAGGACGGGCACCGCGGAGTTCCCGCGGTAGGACCAGTCGTCGCCGGCGCGGCAGAACCAGCCGTCGACCAGTTCGTACTCGCCGCACGGCCACGCCAGGGCGCCGGCGTACTCGTGGGCCCGGACGTCGCGGGCCCGCACCGGCCGCGGCGGGAGGACCTTGAGCACGGCGATGTCGGCGTCCGGGATCCGCAGCTCCTCGCCGGACTCGCGGCGCACGACCAGTTCCGGCTCGAGCGTCACCACGTGACCGATGACGTCGGTGTACAGGTGCGAGGACTCACCGGGCGCCAGATGGCGACGCACCACCACGCGCATGCCCACCGCCACCTGGCGGCCGGAGTTCCACCGGGACCGTTCCGCCAGGTCCCGGTCCTGCTCAGCCATGGTCGGTGTCGACCTCGTCGTCGTCGCCGTCCCAGTCGTCCTCGTCGGCGAAGGGGTCCGGGTCCGTGGCGGGGTCCCAGCTCAGGCCCGGCACGCCCCACCCGGCGTCGCGGATGTGGCGCTTGGCCGCCTTCTTGTTCCGGCCGATGAGGTGGTCGGTGTAGACGAACCCGTCGAGGTGCCCGACCTCGTGCTGCAGGCACCGCGCGAACAGGCCGTAGCCCTCGACCGACACGGGCTCGCCGTGCTCGTCGGTACCGGTCACGCGCGCCCACCACGCGCGCCCGCGCGGGAAGTTCACGCCGGGCACGGACAGGCAGCCCTCGAGGTCGTCCTCGGGGTCGGGCATGGTCTCGGGGATCTCGGAGGTCTCCAGGACGGGGTTGATCACGCAGCCGCGGCGGTTGAGCCAGCCGCCGCGCGCCTCGACCTCCTCGCGGGAGACGCCCTCGCCGTCCTCGGTGTCCAGGTCGGGGCAGTCGTAGACGAACAGGCGCTTGCGGACGCCGATCTGGTTGGCGGCCAGGCCCACCCCGTTGGCCGCGTCCATGGTCTCGTAGAGGTCCCGGACGAGGTCCGCGATCTCCTCGGGGGACTCGGTGACGGGCTCGGTGGGCGCGTGGAGCGCGGGATCGCCGAGGATGACGATGGGACGGACGGCCATGCACCCGATTCTAGGTGGACGGCCGCCCCGTCGATGACGAGCGGTGTCCCGACCCGCGGGCCGCGCGCACGCCGCCGGCGCTGGCAGGCTGTCGGACCCCTGTGGGACACTGGCGGTGAATCACAACGGTGTGATCCGCCAGCCACCGGGAAGGAGCTCGCACATGGGCCGGACCGCCACCACGGCACGCGAGGAGCGGGCCGAGAGCAGCGCGAGGGACGCGGCCGAGCTGCACTCCGCCGAGCTGCACGCCGCCGACCCGGCCCTGTCCGAGCGGGACCGGAAGATGCTCGAGTTCGAGCGGCAGTGGTGGAAGTTCGCCGGCTCCAAGGAGGAGGCGATCCGGCAGCAGTTCGACATGTCAGGGACCCGCTACTTCCAGATCCTCAACGATCTCATCGACCGGCCCGAGGCCCTGGCCGCGGACCCGCTCCTCGTCAAGCGCCTGCGTCGCATGCGGTCCAGCCGGCAGAAGGCTCGCGCGGCGCGCAACCTGGGAATGCGGCTCGACTGACCTAGACTCGGGCGCGTGAGCTCCCAGTCCGAGAACCCGCAGCACGCCCCGCAGCCCGGCGATCCCGATCACGGCGATCCGCGGTACGACGACGCACCGTACGGCGACCCCCGCGAGGGCGACGCCCACGGCGACCCGTACGGCCCGGGCGCGGGCGGTCCCGACGAGCCCAGCGGCCCGCCGTACCGCGCCATCGCCATGGTGCTGCTGTCGGCGGTCGTGCTCGCCGTGGGCATCGGGCTGGTGCAGCTGTTCGGGGGCGACGACGACGAGGCGGCCACCACCGCCGGCGAGGGCACCTCCCAGGTGGAGCCGAACGGTCAGGACGGGCAGGACGCGTCCGGTCAGCCCGCGCAGGGCGAGGCCGGCGCGGCCGGCGACGCCCCGGCAGAGGGCGGCGCCCCCGCCGGGCAGGACGGCGCCCAGGGTGCGCCCGGCCAGGACGGTCAGCCCGCCGACCCGGCGGCCCCCGGCCAGCCCGGCGATCAGGCGCCCGCGGGTCAGCCCGCCGGCGCCGGGCCCGACGTGACGGCCGTGCCGGTGCAGATCTTCAACAACAGCACCGTCACCGGCCTGGCCGGTCGGACCGGTGAGGCCCTGCGGGAGAGCGGCTTCGCGGTGGGGGACGTGGCCAACATGCCGTCCAACCGCGGTGTGGTGGCCCAGTCGACCGCGTTCTTCGGCAGCGGGCCGGGGGAGCGGGAGGCCGCGGAGGCGATCGCCGCCCAGCTGGGGATCACCGCCAAGCCGCGGCCGGCGGACCTGGCGGGGGAGGCTCCCGGGGTGATCGTGATCGTCACCCAGGATCTCGACCGCTGACCCCTGAGGATATGATGAGCCCACGCGTCCCGCCCGCCCGCGGGGCGCCCGCTCTGTAGCGACTTGCAGCTTCCCGAGATCGAAGGAGCCCCCATGGCCCCGCGTCAGACCGCCCGCCGCCTCCTGGTCGCGGCTCCCGCACTCGCCCTCGCGTTCGCCGTGGCCGCGTGCAGCCCGCCCAATCAGCAGCCGGCCGAGGCCGACGCGCCGTACACGCTGCCCACGTACTCCGAGGAGTCCGCGCCGGGGCACGCCACCTCGATCCCGGAAACGCAGGAGACCGACGACCCCGACACGATCGAGGACTTCCGGGGCGGCACCACCGCGACCGGCATCCCGGGCGAGGGCGGCGACGAGGGTGGCGGCCAGGCCACCACCGATGACGGTCTGCCCGTCCCGGGTGCCGAGCAGCAGGCCGGCAGCGCGGTCCCCACGCAGCCCGCTCCCTGATCCCTCGTCCCGGCCCCGCCCGGCCCGGACGCCACGAGCCCCGCACCCGTCGAGAACGGTGCGGGGCTCGCGTGTTCCCGCGGGCGGCGTCGTCGGGTAGTGGCTCAGGCGTCGCGACGGCGGGCGTCGCGGCGGCCGTCGATGCCGGGCCCGGTGTACTGCTCGAGCACGGGCGCCTCGTGGGTGATGGTGCCGTCCTCCACGCTCTCGCGGTAGGCGAGATTGCCCACGCGGTTGGCGATCACGGGGGCGGCGCACACGGCGACCATGCCCGCGACCACGAGCATCCCGAGGTCGATGTCGGGGTAGACGCGGATGCCCGCCCCGATCAGGATGAGGACGAGCCCGAGCACCTGGGGCTTGGCGGCGGGGTGCATGCGGCTGAGCGTGTCGCGGAATCTCAGCAGGCCGATGGCGCTGCACAGTGTCAGCAGCGCGCCCGCGAGGACGAACAGCGCGGAGATCGTCTCGATGACGTCGTTGCTCATGTGAAGGCCTCCTCGGGGGTGCCGACGTTGTCGCTGACGCGGAAGCGGGCCACGGACACCGAGCCGAGGAACGCCACCAACGCGAGAGCGACCAGGGCCGCGGCGGGGGTGGTGTCCTTGGTCCACGCGATGTAGACGGCGATGCCGCCCTGGGCGACGGCGACCAGCGTGTCGAGCGAGATGAGTCGGTCGAGGGTGCTGGGGCCTCCGACGAGGCGGACCGTGGTGACGAACAGGGCCGCCGTCAACGCGATGATGGCGAGGATCCAGAGGACGAGTGTGACGGTCACCAGGGTCCCTCCTCTTCCGTGGTGGGGTCGTACGGCTTCTCCGCGCCGGCGGGGGTGCTCGCCGCGTCGGCGTCGGCCTCACCGGGGCGGGACCCGTCGGCGTCGCCCGGATTCTCCGGGTCGGTCCCGCCGGCGGGGTCGACCGGGTCCCCGGGGGTCGTGGTGCCCGCGGTGGTCGGGGCGCTGTCGGCGGGGGCCGAGTAGTGCTCGGGGCTGGGGCGCCAGTCCTCGTCCCGTTCGAAGGCGCGGAGGTAGAGCTTCTCCACGTGGGCGGTCTGGCGCCGGAACTGCTCCACGGCCTCGTCGGTCCCGGCGTCCAGGACGTGGACGTACACGTAGCGGGCGACGGGGTCGACCCGGACGACGATGCCACCGGGCAGCAGGTTGAGGGTGTTGACGGCCAGGGCGAGGGTGAAGTCGGACTTCAACCGCATGGGCGCCCGCAGCACCGCGGAGCGCGGCGGCGCCGTGGGGCGGATCGAGAGCCAGGCGACCACGATGGAGGACCGGATCAGGTAGTAGGCCACCACGAGCACGAGCCACACCGTGGACAGCGGCCGGAGCAGACCCTCCACGGGCACCCGGGGCAGGGGCAGGACGACCATCACCACGGTCGCCACGATGAGGCCCGAGACGATGGTCCCCACCTCGACGCTGCCCCACAGCAGCACCCAGGCGAACGCCAACCACAGCGTCATGCACACGCGGGCCCCGAGGACACGCGGGTCGAGTTTCACCGTGCGGGCCATGTCAACGCACCCCCGTCACGGAGTCGACGAACCGCCCGGGGGAGCCGTCGGTGGGAACGGTGTACAGGTACTCGGCCCGCTCGCGCAGGGAGGTGGCGGCGTCGTCGGTGACCTGCAGGAGCGGGCCCGCGAACACCGTCATGAGGATGGACACCACGATGAGCGCCCAGGTCGGGGCCAGCATGCTCCACGGCATCTTGCCCACCTCCTCGCGCTCGTCGAACTCCACGTACTCGTCGGACGGCAGGAGGGACAGCGGCCTGGCCAGCGCGAGCGCGCCCTCGGGGGCGTCGGCCCGGGGGCGCCAGAACGCCTTCGACCACACGCGGGCGATCACGTAGAGGGTGAGCAGGCTGGTCACCATCGCGCCGGCGATGAGGATCCACATGAGGGCGCCTCCCGACTCGGCACCGGCCTGGACCACCGCGAGCTTGCCGATGAACCCGGAGAACGGCGGGATGCCGCCCAGGTTGAGCGCCGGGATGAGGAAGGTGACCGCCAGGACCGGGCTGGCCACGCCGAGGGAGCCCAGTCGACGCAGCGACGAGGACCCGGCCTGCCGCTCGATGAGGCCCACCACCAGGAACAGCGTGGTCTGGACGATGATGTGGTGGCCGACGTAGTAGATCGCGGCGCTGAGGCCGGACTCGCTGGACAGGGCGACGCCGAAGATCATGTAGCCGATGTGACTGACCAGGGTGAACGACAGGATCCGCTTGATGTCGGACTGGGCGATCGCGCCGAGGATGCCCACGACCATGGTCAGCAGACCGGCGACGAGCAGGACCCCGTCCATGTCGCCCCCGGGGAACACGAGGGTGTGGAACCGGATGATCGCGTAGACGCCGACCTTGGTGAGCAGCCCGGCGAACACGGCGGTGACCGGCGCGGGCGCGGTCGGGTACGAGTCGGGCAGCCAGGTCGAGAGCGGGAAGACGGCGGCCTTGATGCCGAACGCCACGAGGAACACGGCGAAGATGGTGTTGCGCAGGCCGTCCGGGACCTCCGCCATCCGCGTGGCCACCTGGGCGAGGTTGAGGGTGCCGACCGCCGAGTACGTCAGCGCGATGCCCAGCAGGAACACCATCGACGACACCATCGACACGACGGTGTAGGAGACACCGGCGCGGACGCGTTCCTGGCTGGCGCCGAGGGTGAGCAGCACGTAGGACGCGGCCAGCAGGATCTCGAACCCGACGAACAGGTTGAACAGGTCGCCCGCGATGAACGCGGCGTTCAGACCGGCCGCGAGCGCGAGGTAGGTGGGCAGGAAGATCGAGGTGGGCTGGTCCCCGTCGCCGTCGCGCACACCCTGCCCGACCGCGTAGATGATGACCGTCAGCAGCACGATGGCCGAGACGCACAGCATGAGGGCACTGAGCCGGTCGGCGACGAGCGAGATGCCGACGGGGGCGTCCCAGCCGCCCACCTGGACGGTGTGCATGCCGTGGGAATCGGTGAGGACCAGCAGGAGGCCCGAGATGACCAGCAGGGCGGTCAGGGTCGTGATGGTGATGACGTTCTGCACCTGCGGCCGACGCGAGACGACCAGGCACAGTGCGGCGGCGAGCAGCGGGAGCAGGACGACGGAGGGGATGAGGTAACCGAAGAGGTCGGGGGAGATCACAGGTCCTCCTCCTTCCCGGCCTTCTTGTACCGCCTCTCGCGTCTGTCGACCCTCCGCGCCTCGGCCTCCGCCTTGGCCCTGGCCTCGGCGCGGGCCTCCGCCCGGGCTTCGGCTTCGGCCTCCGCCTCCTCGAGGTCCTCGTCGTCGTAGTCCACGTGGTCGCCGAGCTCTGTGGGCTGGCCCGTGGTGTGGTCGTCCGAGGCGTCGCGGTCCGGTGCGGACCAGGCGTCGGTGGGGGAGCGCTGGGCGATCTTGGTGTCCTCGGCGTCGTCGGCGACCTCGTCCACGGTCGTGAACTGGTACGAGCGGTAGGCCAGCGCCAGGATGAACGCGCCCACCCCGGCGGTGATGACGATGGCGGTGAGGATCATCGCCTGGGAGAGCGGGTCGGAGTCGACGGTGTTGTCGCCCCACGAGCGGCCGCGGATGGGCGGGTTCCCGGGGGCCCCGCCCGAGGCGAGGATGAGCAGGTTGACGCCGTTGGACAGGATCATGATGCCGAGCAGGATCTTGATGATCGCGCGCTCGAGCAGCAGGTAGACGCCGGCCGCGCTGAGGACGCCGGCCATGAGGAGCAGTGCGAAGTCGGCGGTCATGGCATCCCCTGGGGAGTGGTGCCCTGGTTCTCGGCGGCCTCGAGGCGGGCGGCCCGGCGCGCGGCCAGGTCGGACCGCGGTGCCTGGCCGTCGACGCCGGGGACGCGGCGCAGGGCGGCGGTGGAGGGCGAGTCGGTGGCGTCGACGTAGACGGCCCGCAGTTCCTCGAGGTCCTCGGCGTCCAGGTCGAGCCGGGCGCCGAGGCTGCGGAGGATGTCCAGGACGAGGCCGACGACGATGAGGTACACACCCGCGTCGAAGAACAGTGCGGTGACGAGCTTGACCTCGCCGAACACGGGAAGCGTCCACTCGAGGGTCGCACTGGACAGCGGGGGAGCCCCGAAGGCCATGGACGTGGCGGCCGTGCCCGCGGCCAGCAGGAGGCCGGCGCCGAGGATCCGGCCGGCGTCGATCGGGACGGCCTCGCCGAGCTCGTAGCGGCCGCCGGCGATGTACCGCAGCACCAGCGCCAGTCCCGCGACGAGTCCGCCGGCGAAACCGCCGCCCGGATTGTTGTGTCCCGCGAAGAAGAAGAACAGGCTCAGGATCATCATCGTGGGGAAGATCAGCCTGGTGGTGACCTCGAGGACGAGGGAGCGGGCGCGGGGGTCGCGGACGGTCGCGCCGACAAGCCAGCGGCCGGGCGAGGCGCCCGGCGCCTCGATGACGATGCGGGCGGCCTCGATCCCCCGGCGCCCCGAGCGGGTCTTGTCCGCGTCCGCGATCCTCGGGCCGGACCCGTAGCGGCGGTTCCGGAACACGAGGCTCGCCACACCGGTGGCGGCGACGAGCAGGACGGTGATCTCGCCGAGGGTGTCCCAGGCGCGGATGTCGACGAGCGTGACGTTGACGGCGTTCGCGCCGTTGCCGATGTCGTAGGCGATGTCGGGGAAGACCGCCGACACGGCCGGGTCCTGGCGGGCGTTGATCGCGTAGGCGCCGACGATGACGACGAGCAGGCCCACCCCGATCCCGAGCCAGGCCCGCAGCCTGCGGAAACCGTCGGACAGCGGGACCTCGGCGGGCATCGTGCGCAGGACGAGGACGAACGCCACCATCATCAGCGTCTCGACGAGGACCTGCGTCAGCGCGAGGTCCGGTGCGCCGTGGAACGCGAAGATCACGGCCACGCCGTAGCCGGTCACGGACATGGCCACGACCGCGGCGAGGCGGTTGCGCAGCACGGTGGCCGCGACGGCCGCGACGGTCATGGGGATCATGACGAACAGCACGACCGGGTTCGCCGACAGCTCCATCCGCAGGCCCTCGCGGGTGCCCACCATGAGCGAGACGAACGGGAATAGGACCAGCGTGAACAGGATGATCCCGAGGGTCAGCGGGAGCGATCCGCGCTGGATGCTGGCGGTCAGGCGCAGCGACAGGATGTCGAAGAAGCGCAGGACGGCGTCGTAGATGCGGTCGGCGTTACCCAGGGCGGGCGACTCGAACTGCATCTTCTCGACGGTCCGCTGCGCGACGTACAGGATGGTGCCGAGCAGGTACACGACCCCGGTGAGCGCGAGCGGGACGCCGATGCCGTGCCACAGGCCGAGGTGGTACGGCTCGTCGCCGGCCCAGGGGCTGCCGGGCGGGAACGCGGTGTCGACGAACCGGCTGAGCAGGGACTCGACCGGGGCCGACCACAGTCCCAGCACCAGGCCGGCGGTGGCGAGCAGGGCGGGGACCGAGAGGAAGAACGGGTTGACCCTCCCGGCCCCGGCGACCGCGGGGCTGACGCCGTCGGGGAAGAACGACTTGGACCGGAAGGCGCCCATGACCAGGCGGGCGGTGTAGGAGAAGGTGAGGACCGACCCGGCGACGAGGCCGGCGGTGACGACGAGTGCGGGCATCCCGTGCAGGCGGTCCTCCGCCAGGGCGGTGGCGAACGCGGCCTCTTTGCCGACGAACCCGAGGAACGGCGGCAGGCCCGCCATGGAGGCGGCGGCGAGGGCGAAGAACAGGGCCAGGGCGGGGCTCTTGCGGCCGAGCCCGGACAGTTCGCGGATCTCCCGGGTGCCGGTGGTCTTGTCGATGACGCCGACCGCCATGAACAGCGCGGACTTGAACAGCGAGTGGGCCAGCAGCATGGTGAGCCCGGCGAGCATCGTGTCCCGGGAGCCGATGCCCACCAGCACGAGGAGGAAGCCCAGCTGGGAGACGGTGCCGAAGGCGAGGACCAGTTTGAGGTCGGACTCACGCAGGGCACGCCATCCGGCCATGAGCAGGGAGACCAGGCCGAGGGCGATGAGCGGCAGCTGCCACGTCGTGGAACCGGACATGCCCGGGCTGAACGCCGCGACCAGGAACACGCCGGCTTTGACCATGGCGGCCGAGTGCAGGTAGGCGCTCACCGGCGTCGGTGCGGTCATGGCGCCGGGGAGCCAGAAGTGCAGTGGCGCGATGGCGGACTTGCTCGTGGCGCCGACGATCACCAGGACGAGCGCCCAGTGCACGAGGGTCCCGGACGGCGGGGACGCCACGATGTCGCTGACCCGGTACGACCCCGCCTCCTGGGCCAGGATGATCATGCCGACGAGCATCGCCAGGCCACCCAGGGTGGTGACCAGCAATGCCTGGGTGGCCGCCCGGCGCGAGGAGGCGCGCTCGGCGTAGTGGCCCACGAGCAGGAAGCTCAGGACGGAGGTGATCTCCCAGAAGATGTAGAGCAGGATCATGTTGTCGGCCACCACCAGGCCGAACATGACCCCGGCGAACGCGACCATCTCCGCGGCGAACAGGTGCAGCCGCGGCTCGGAGTCGTCGAAGTACCAGGTGCAATAGAACAGCACCAACGCACCCACGCCGAGCGCGATGAGGGACATCAGCGCGGACAACGCGTCCATGCGCAGGTCCAGCGTCAGGTGGATGCCGGGCGCCCACTGGAAGGTCTCCGTGGGCACGTGGTGGAGGTTGGCCGCCACCCACACCGCTCCGGCGGCGGGGACGAGGGCCAGTAGGGGGAAAGCTCGGCGTCCGAGCCTCAGCACCAGTGGGATCGCGATCAGGGCGGCCACGGCGTGGGCCGCGAGGATCACGATCACCGGCGGCTCCTCTCCTTGCGTCGTTCGGACGACGACATGCGGACGGACCCGCCGCGTGCGAGGCGGGCAGCCGGTGTCGACCGGGGCGTGGTTACCGGGTTCACTTTACAGAACAGCGTTTCGAGCCGCTTTCATCGCAGGTGGAGGCGGGTCGCGGCGCTGAGCAGGGCGGCGATGGAGGCTTCGGGGGCGGTCCGGCCGAAGCCGAGGGCCCACGTCTCGCGGCGGCCGTTGGTGGCCCGCAGGATGGTGCACCACGACCCGGCGCCGTCGAAACCGGGTCCCTCGTACTGGTGGAAACGCTCGATCTCCGCGGGCGCGCCGACCTGGCTCAGCATGTCCGACATCGCGGTGAGGTCGCCGCACGACTCCGTGGTGAGGCGGTGGGCGGTGAACTCGCCCGGGGCGTCCGCCGCGGTGCGGGTGGCCAGGATCGCCTCGTAGGCGGTGATCCCACGACCCAGCGGGCGGCGGGTGAAGTCCGCCAGGTGGAAGTGGTCGGACGACGGGGCGTAGGTGTCGACCAGGGTGCGCCAGCTCAGGCCGGCGGCTTCGTCGGCGAACCCGCGGGGCAGGCGCCGCCCGAAACGCTCGGCGAAGGGGCAGGAACCGGTGGCGCCCGAGGCGCGGGTGGCGGGGCGTGCGGCGGTGGGGTTCGCGGTGGCGGGGTGCGTGGTGGCGTTCATCGTGATCTCGCTTCTCGACGTCGGTGCGCGACCGACGGAAAAGCAGTAACCACGCAACGGGGGTGCCGGTCTGTCAGGCCCCGTTACGTCCGGTTACTACGAGAATCATCCGCATGGCGCCCACCTTAGGCGCTCGCGGCGGGGCCCGGCAAGGCCCCGCGTGCCCCGGGGGTCAGTCGGCGCGCCGCTCGGCGTACAGGCGCAGGTTCTCGACCTGATCGGGGTCCAGCGAGGGGCGCACCGCGCGGCGGGCCCGGGCCACGTCGTCGGCGGTGACCTCGGCCGCGTCGATGTCGCGGCGCATCGCGGTCAGCGCGGACTCCCGCAACAGGGCGGCGCAGTCGGCCGCGGAGTAGCCGTCCAGGTCCTCGGCGAGCTCGGCCAGGTCCACGTCGTCGGCCAGTGGGACGTCGCGGCCCGCGGCCCGCAGGATGTCGGCGCGTGCCTGCGCGTCGGGCGGCGGGACGAACACCAGGCGCTCGAGCCGGCCGGGACGCAGCAGCGCCGGGTCGATGAGTTCGGGACGGTTCGTCGCCCCCAGGATCACCACGTCACCCAGGGGCTCCGCACCGTCGAGCTCGGTGAGCAGTGCGGCCACCACGCGGTCGCCGACACCCGAGTCGCCGGTCTGACCGCGGCGTGGTGCCAGCGCGTCGATCTCGTCGAGGAAGACAAGCGACGGCGCCGAATCGCGGGCCTTGCGGAACAGGTCACGGACCGCCTTCTCCGATGACCCGACCCACTTGTCCATGAGCTCGGCGCCCTTGACCATGTGGACCGTCAGGCGGCCGCTCGCCGCCAGCGCGCGCACGACGAAGGTCTTGCCGCACCCGGGCGGGCCGTACAGCAGGACGCCCCGCGGCGGCGTCACGCCGAGACGCTCGAAGGAGTCGCGGTGCTGCAGCGGCCACAGCACGGTCTCGGTGAGCGCCTGGCGCACCTCCTCCATGTCGCCGACGTCGTCGAGCGTGATCGAGCCCAGGCTCAGCTCCTCCGTCCCCGACCGCGACAGCGGGCGGATGACGCTGATCGCGCCGAGGAGATCCTCCTGCTCGAGGCGCGCGTCGACCCCGCCCGGGGCGTCGGGCCCGCCCGGGGCGTCGACCCCGCCCGCGTCGGCGGCCCGGGCGGCCGCGCGCAGCGCCGCCTCGCGGGTCAGCGCCCGCAGGTCGCCGGCGACGTACCCGGGAGTGCGATCGGCCACCGCGCGCAGGTCCAGCCCCGAGGTCGGCACGCCCCGCAGCATGACCCCCAGCAGCGCCGCCCGGTCGGCGGCGTCGGGCAGCGGCAGGTCCAGCACGCGGTCGCAGACGTCGGGCTCCCGCAACCGGGCGTCGGCGTCCTCGGGTCGCACGCACGTCGCGACCAGCGCCGCACCGGGCGCCGCGACGACCGACCGCAACCGGTCCAACACCAGCGTGGAGACCGGCTCGACCTGCGCGGGCAGCAGCGCGTCGACATCGGTGACCAGCAGGATCCCGCCCTGCTCGCGCGTGCGCTCGGCGGCCGCCCGCACCGCCTCCAGGCGCGACGCCGGATCGAGCGAGCCCACCGAGGGACCGTCGACCACCTCCAGCCGGCGCGACCCCGCGACCGACCGGACGAGCGTCGCCTTGCCCACCCCCGGCGGGCCCGCGACCAGCACCCCGAGATGGGGCGAGGCGCCCAGCGTGCGCAGCAGCTTCGAGCGGTCCAGCGCGAGCGAGAGCCACTGCTCCAGCACCTCGGCCTGGTCCGACACGCCCACCAGATCCTCCCGCGCGACGGCCGCGATGGCCGTCCCCGCGGCCACATCCGAGGTCCCGGCCTCCGCGGGACGCCCGGCAACCGCCCCGCCCGAGGATTCCCGCGCGGTCACGGAGCCGGCCGCGGGGGCGGTGGGGGAGGCGGAGCTCGTCGTCGTCGCCCCCGTCACCACCGCGGTGGTCGGCTGCACCGACACGATGCCGTCGGGGACGGTCGCGGTCACGGTGAGCAGCTCCGTGCTCCACTGCGCGCCCATCGTGTTGCGCAGGGTGCGCGTGGTGTCCCCGGTGGGGAAGTCGGGGCCGAGATCGCGCGGCAGCAACGTCACCGAGTCCCCGACGCGCACCACCTTGCCGAGCAGCGCCGACCGCAGCACCCGCTCGGCCACGCCCCGGCCCGCCGGCGGCAGGCCCTGCACCTCGATCGAGAGCGCCCCCGTGACCTGCGCCGCCCGCACGGTGACGCGCGCGTCCTCGCCGAGACCACAGTTGGCGGCCACGACCTCGTCCACCACGAGGATCCCGCTCGGCGACCCGGGCGTCGCGGCGGCCACCACGGCGCCCGTGGTGCGCGCGCCCACGATCTCGATCGCGTCCCACTCCCGCATCCCCAGCGCGAGGATCACCTCGGGGTGCGCCCGCACGATGCCCCGGCGGGAGTCCGCCGCGGAGGCGGACAGTCGCAGGGTCAGATCCAGATCCGGGCGCGCGTTCACGCTGCCGAGCCTATCGGCGCCCGCGGGGGAGCCGTCTACAGACCGACGCTGGACTTGACGGCGTTCCAGGCGACCGGGATCTGCCGCGAGTAGTAGGACCAGTTGTGCATGCCCGTCGGCAGGTGGTCGACGCGCGCGGGGATCCCCAGCTGCCGCAGGCGACGGTCGGCGTCCCACGTGCACCTGTCGGTGGCCTGCTCGAGGGCCATGCCGGCGACGAAGTTGGCGGCGTCGTTGTTGTACGCCTCCCAGTCGCCCGGGTTGGCCACGCCCGTGCTGGAGGACAGGTAGATGGCCTTGCCCCGCAGCTTCTCGGCGTTCAGCAGCGCGTCGTGGGCGGCCCACTGCGCGTTGCCCGGCTCGCCCCACATGTTGGTCAGCGTCGCTCCGCGGCTCTCCACGGTGTAGCGGGTGAGGATCTGCCCGAGCGCGTCGGTGGAGTAGCAGCCCGAGACGCCGAACACGCCGTTGTACAGGTCCGGGTGGCGGGTCGCGATGGTCACGGCCGCGCCCGCGCCCATCGAGATGCCGCCGATCGCACGGTTGGTGTTGGCGCTGAGGCGGGGCTCGACGATCGCCGGCAGGTCGCGGGTGATGAACGTCTCCCACTTGCTGATGCCCAGCACCGGGTCGGGGGTGTTCCAGTCCGACCACATGGAGCCCTGGCCGCCGGTGGGGATGACGAGGTTGACGTTCTGGTCCGCGAACTGCTCGGCCGCGCCCCACTGCATGAAGCCGCTCGGCAGCTCGGACCCGACGCCGTCGAGGAGGTAGAGGAACGGTGCGCCGGCGCCGCCGCCCGGGGCGCGGTACACCTCGACGGTGATGCCGCGCTGCATGTCCGCGGAGTCGATGAGCCAGCGCTCGTAGCGGCCGTTCTTCTCCAGCACCTCGACGAACCGCGTCTCGCGGATGTTCGGGTTGGGCTGCGGTGCCGGCGGCGGCGGGCCGGCGAACATGTTGGGCGAGAACCCGAGCCGGTGGGCGATGTTCATCATCGACGAGCCCGAGGAGCCGGGGAGGTTGCCGAAGTAGAGGAGCTGGCTCAGGCTCTCGGGCGAGATGGTGCCCAGCGCGTCGTTGGCGATCTGCTCGGGGCTGATCGACCCGGGCAAACCCTGGGCCTGCGCTGACGCGGGGACGAGGCCGACGCTCAGGGCCGCGGCGGTGGCGGTGGCCAGCAGGGCACGTCCGGCGCGACGCGTGCGGGGGGCGGCGGGACCCCGCCGGGGCCGTGTCCGGGTGACGGGTGCGGGGTCGGTCATGGCGGCTCCTTGCTTCGGGCAGCCGGGACTGGACAGCCGCCACTGCCTCCACTATCGCCCACTTCCGTCACACTGTTACCGCGGTTGGCGAACCCCGGCCGGCCACCGCCCCCGTTCAGCGGTAGCGCTGCAGGAACGCCGCCTCGGCGAGCGCGATGCGTTCGATCTCCCGCGGGTCGACGCTCTCGTCGGGGGAGTGGATGGCCGCTGCCGGGTCCTCGACGCCGAACAGGGCGATGCTCGCCTCGGGGTGCGCCCGCTGCAGCGCGGTGCACAACGGGATCGACCCGCCCGAACCGACCTCCGCGACCTCGGCGGCGCCGTAGGCCTGCGCAAGGCACTGTGAAAGCAGGTCGTGCACGGGGTCCGAGCCCCCGGCGGGCACGGACCGGAACGGGTGGCCGACGGCCTCGGGCTCGATCGTCACCCGCGCGTTCCACGGCCGCCGGCGCTCGATGTGGGCGGTGAGCAGCTGCTGCGCCTCGACGGGGTCCATCCCGGGCGGCACGCGCAGGTTGATCAGGGCGCGCGCGTGGGGCTGGACCGCGGCGATGGACCCCTCCACCGGCGGGCAGTCGATGCCCAGCACCGTCACCGCGGGGCGGGACCACACCAGGTCGGCGGGCGGCGCGGCCGAGGAGAGCTCGACCCCCTCGAGGACCCCGGCGTCGGCGCGGAACGTCTCCTCGGGGTACGGCTGACCGTCCCACTGGCCGGAGAAGTCCAGTCCGTCCACGGTGGTCGCCCCGGTGTGCGGGTCGCGCATCGAGGCGAGGAGGGAGATGAGCGCGGCGAGGGCGTCGGGCGCCGCGCCCCCGAACTGGCCGGAGTGGACCCCGGCCTCGAGGGTGTCGACGGCGACGACGACGTTCGCGATCCCCCGGAGGCTGGTCGTGAGCGTGGGCGTGCCCACCGAGACGTTGCCCGAATCGGCGATGAGGATCGCGTCCGCCGCCACGAGGTCGGGCCGGGCGTCCACCAGATCGTCCAGCCCCCCGCCCCCGGTCTCCTCGGAACCCTCCACGACGATTCGGATCCCCAGGCCGTCCAGCGGGTCCGGTCCGGGGGAGCCGCCCTCGTCGTCGTCCCCGCTCCCCACCGACGCCAACGCGCGCAGGGCGGTGAGGTGGACGACCAGGTTGCCCTTGCAGTCGGCCGCACCGCGGCCGTACCACCGGCCGCCGCGCTCGGTGAGCTCCCACGGCGAGGACGTCCACGCGTCGACGTCACCGGCCGGCTGCACGTCGTAGTGGCTGTACAGCAGTACCGTCGGCCGGCCCGGCGCGGCGGGGCGGTGCGCGAACACCGCCCGCGAGCCGTCGGAGGTCTCGACGACCTCCACCGACTCCGGCCCGAGGCCCGGCACCGGCAACTCGGAGAGCAGATCGCGGACCATCTCGCACGCCTGCGCGCACGCCTCCGGCTCCGCCCCGTGCACCGAGGGCAGCGCCACGAGGGCGGCCAGGTCCGCGCGGGCGCGGTCGAGCTGGGCGCCCATCGCGGAGGCCAGCGGTGCGAGCTCGGCGTGGGGATCGGCGAACACGGGGGAGTCGGTCATGGGCAACAGGATAGAGCCCAGCTCCGACACGGCCGCTCAAGATGAACAGCAAGTGAACGAGGAATGAAGTATGGTCTGAGTCATGAGCAGCTTTGTGATCGTCGTCACCCCGGCGGAAGAGGAGTTCCGCGAGCTGTCGCACGTCGACCAGCTCCCACCGCGCCTGCGCGCCGACCTCGAGGCCCTTCGCGACGAGGTCGCCGCGCGGTTCCCCGAGGCGGACGCCGTCGGCGAGACCGGCGCCCTCTGCGCGCGGCCGGAGATCGAGGGCGTCAGCGTGGTGATCCGCCCGGAGGTCATCACCCGCCCCCTCGTGGTCAACGCCGTGATGCGGTTCGCCGCCCCGCGCCAGCTCCGCGTCACCGCCCCCGAACTGGGACTGGCCGCCGACCCCCGTGAGCGCATCGACATCGACGTGCACCGGCGGCCCACCATGGCCGGCGCCGGGATCGCCGACCACGCGGTCCGCGGACGGCCCCGCGGCACCCTGCCGTGGGTCTCCCACGAACTGCTCGGCCAGCTCGTCGACCTGTTGGAACTCGACGGGGACCGGCTCGAGCTGGAGGTCGACGACGAACGGTGGTTCCGCTACGAGCGCTCCGGCGGCGCGCTGATCGTCGAGGCGGCGGACGGGCCCGGTGTCCCCGTCCGACGGGTCATGGTCCCCGTCGACGCGGCCGCCTCCGCGGCGGACGCGGGGTGGGCGTGGGCCCGCTGTGACGCGGACTGGGCATCGCAGCTCCAGGCGGACGTCGGCACGGCGACCGGGGACGGCGACGGTGCCGGCCCGGTCGACCCCGCCGGCCCGGCGCCGCAGGGGATCGCACCGCACCGGCCCGCGACGGCCGCCTGAGCAGGCGGCGGCCTGGGCCGGCGGCGGACCAGGGCCGGCGCCCGGGGCGCGGATCGGCCCGCTACACGGAGTTGTCGTACCGCAGTGACGCCACGACGGCGTCGATCGTCTCCGTCGGTTGCACGCCGGGTTCACCCTCGTCGGTCATGAGCACGAACACGATCGACGCCGGCGCCCCGTCGGGGGTGCGGGTGGAGACGGCGACCGTGTCGAAGCGGATGACCGGCGGGGTGCAGGCGTTGCGCGGCGGTCGCACGCGACCCCGCAGGGAGACGTACCAGGCGGGGACCCCGGAGACCCCGATGCTGCGCGCCTCGGGCACCGGGACGTCGGCACCGGCCTGGGTGAAGCGTCGGTCGATGGAATCGGCCATCGCACGCGAGGCCGACTCGGCCTGCTCGCGGGCCTCGCCCGGCAGCGAGGTCGCGCTGATGCCGACCAGGGTGCGGAAACTCAGGCCCCCGAGCGCGCAGTAGTCCCGATCCGCGATGGCGTTGGCGGTGGTGACGTACCCGGATCCCCAGTCCGATCCGGGGTCGGTGCCGTCCTCCTGAACGCCGAACGGGTCCCCGACCTCCCACTCGGGCGGCACCGAATACACGAGACCGGTCGCGCTGCGCACGTCCTGCCAGCCCGCCGGCGGGGGCCCCGCCGCCAGGGTGGGGCCGGGCTCCTCCCGGCTGGGCCCGTCCCGGTCGTCCTCCTCGCCGGACCACAGCGCGCACCCCGTGAGCGCCGCGACGAGCGACCCGGCGAGCAGCGTGGCGGCGGTCCGGGCCACGACGGCCTCAGCCCCGCTCGACGAGGGCCTTGATGCGCTGCAGCGAGGTGGACACGCCCCGGTCCATCTCGGCCGTGAACGACTTCTGCCCGCCGAAGAGCCTGTCGGTGAGGAACCGGGAGATGAACGTCAGCCCCTCCGGCACCTCGCGGCGCTCGGTCAGACGCGTCCCGCCGGTGGCGGTGGGCTCGAGCTCGAACACCCACACGGTGGTGTTCTCGTTGATGCGGTTGGCGAACCGGCGGCCGGGCTCGAACTCCACCACCCGGCTGGTGGTGGGCCACACGACGGGCCCGCGCTTGTTGAGGTTGAGCGCCCAGGTCCCCTTGGTGGTGCGCTTGCCGGGGGAGAAGATCTTCCACGCCTGGCTGCTCCACTCGGTCGCGTTGCGGACCTCGGAGACGACCTCCCACACCCTGGCCGGCGGGGCGTCGATCTCGATGGAGCTCTCGATGGCGCCTACGGCGGTGGGTTCGGTGGGCATTCGACGGCCTTTCGACACGGGCGGGTTGTGAGGGCGTCTCGATGGTAGGGCAGCGGTCGTGTCGGCGAGGGATGTTCGTGTGGGGCGTTCGCCGGTCGCGAACCCGCCCGGATCCTTTGCACTCGTGGGGGGCGAGTGCTAGAAAAGCGATTGGCACTCGGCTACCCTGAGTGCCAGCAAGATCTGAAACTGAGGTCGCAAGGTGAGGTGCGGATCCGACACGGTCCGCTCCGTCCGTCGCGGGCACCGACGCTGACCACACGCGTGTCACCCCATACCCGGAGGATGATTCACCCCATGGCAAAGATGATCGCGTTCGACGAAGAGGCCCGGCGCGGCCTGGAGAGCGGTCTCAACCAGCTCGCCGATGCCGTCAAGGTCACCCTCGGCCCCAAGGGTCGCAACGTCGTGCTGGAGAAGAAGTGGGGCGCCCCCACCATCACCAACGACGGTGTCTCCATCGCCAAGGAGATCGAGCTCGAGGACCCGTACGAGAAGATCGGTGCCGAGCTGGTCAAGGAGGTCGCCAAGAAGACCGACGACGTCGCCGGCGACGGAACCACCACCGCCACCGTCCTGGCCCAGGCGCTCGTGCGCGAGGGCCTGCGCAACGTCGCCGCCGGTGCCAACCCCATGGGCATCAAGCGCGGCATCGAGAAGGCCGTCGAGGCCGTCACGAAGCACCTCATCGACTCCGCCAAGGAGATCGAGACCAAGGAGCAGATCGCCGCGACCGCCGGCATCTCCGCCGCCGACCCGGCCATCGGTGAGCTCATCGCCCAGGCCATGGACAAGGTCGGCAAGGAGGGCGTGATCACGGTCGAGGAGTCCCAGACCTTCGGCCTGGATCTCGAGCTGACCGAGGGTATGCGCTTCGACAAGGGCTACATCTCGCAGTACTTCATGACGGACCCGGAGCGCCAGGAGGCGGTCATGGAGGATCCGTACATCCTCCTCGTCTCGGGCAAGGTCTCCACCGTCAAGGACCTGCTCCCGCTGCTCGAGAAGGTCATCGGCGAGAACAAGTCGCTGCTGATCATCGCCGAGGACGTCGAGGGCGAGGCCCTGTCGACCCTGGTCGTGAACAAGATCCGCGGCACCTTCAAGTCCGTCGCCGTCAAGGCCCCGGGCTTCGGCGACCGCCGCAAGGCCATGCTGCAGGACATCGCCATCCTCACCGGTGGCCAGGTCATCTCCGAGGAGGTCGGCCTCTCGCTCGAGACCGCCGACATCTCCATGCTCGGTAAGGCCCGCAAGGTCGTCGTGACCAAGGACGAGACCACCATCGTCGAGGGCGCCGGCGACCAGGGCCAGATCGAGGGCCGGGTCAACCAGATCCGTGCCGAGATCGAGAACTCCGACTCGGACTACGACCGCGAGAAGCTCCAGGAGCGCCTCGCGAAGCTCGCCGGCGGCGTCGCCGTCATCAAGGCGGGCGCGGCCACCGAGGTCGAGCTCAAGGAGCGCAAGCACCGCATCGAGGACGCCGTGCGTAACGCCAAGGCGGCCGTCGAGGAGGGCATCGTCGCCGGCGGTGGCGTCGCCCTGGTGAAGTCCGAGGCCGCGATCGAGGGCCTGTCCCTCGAGGGCGAGGAAGCCACCGGCGCGAACATCGTCAAGTTCGCCCTGAGCGCCCCGCTCAAGCAGATCGCCCTCAACGCCGGCCTCGAGCCGGGCGTCGTGGCCGAGAAGGTCCGCAACCTCCCCGGTTCCGAGGGCCTTAACGCGGCCACCGGCGAGTACCAGGACCTCCTGGAGGCCGGCATCAACGACCCGGTCAAGGTGACCCGCTCGGCGCTGCAGAACGCCGCGTCGATCGCCGCGCTGTTCCTCACCACCGAGGCCGTCGTGGCCGACAAGCCCGAGCCCGCCGCCCCGGCGATGCCGGGTGGCGACGAGATGGGCGGCATGGGCTTCTGATCTGAGCCCACGCACCACTCCTCGCGCCTGCCGCGCGAACACACAGGGCCGTGGCCCGCACCGGTACGCCGGTGCGGGCCACGCCCCATTTGGGGCACCTGCACGCCGCCGAACTCGTAACACGACGGATACCTACGCCCGTGCGCGTAAAAGGTCCGTGACCTGCCGTAAACGAGCTGTTTCAGCTCTGGTGGCCGGGGCGATCGCTTCTTAATGTCCTCATCAGGCGCCTCGACAGGCGTCGCGAGTCACTGAGAACGGAGCACTCCATGCCCAACTTCGGCCAGCTGTCCGACCTCTTCGGGGGAATCACCGACGTCCTCGGCGCCCTCGTCTACTTCACCGGCTCCCTCGGCGGAGAGGGCGGGGTGAACGACTTCGTCGGCGCGATCACGAGCATCAGCGCCGAGTAGCCGTCCCCGACCCGCCACCACCGCACAGCCACAGACACAAGGAGCAGACAATGACCTTTCCCGAGTTCGGATCCCTCGCCGGCGTCAGCGGAGCCCTGGGCTTCCTCAACGACTTCCTCGGGGCCTTCGGAGACCTGTTCTCCGGCCTCGACTACTTCACCGGAGGCGATTTCCAGGAGGCCCTGACGGGAGGCTTCCTCCAGTGACGCCGTGAGCGGCGACGGTTGAGCCCCGTCGAGGGTGGCGACTCTCCCCGACGGTCACGATGCGGCTCGCGCGACATCTCCCTCGCGCGGGCCGCATCGTCGTGTCCGAGGGGTAGGCGCTCGCTCAGCGGGACACAGAAGTGAACGCCGGGGGGCGAGGGTGAACTCCTGACCAGCGCATTTGCGCGGGGGAGTGTCCGGCAAAAAAATTCTTCTCAAAGTGCCGCGATTAATGAGACTTCTTAAGGGTCCGTGGTTTACAGTGACTCAGGGCACACGCCCGGCGCGAAGCAAGGCCAGCGCCGAAGGGGCGGGGTTGAGACGCATATCACGATTGACATCAATGCGTCTTAGGTTAGCCTTACCCGGGGCCCCGCGAGGGGCGACATCACAGTTAAAGGGAGATACACATGCCTGACTTCAGCGCCATCAGCGCCGCCATCACCGCGGTCACCAACGCCATCAGCGGCATCGTCGGCCTGACCGGCTCGCTGACGGGCGAGAAGACCCTCACCGCGCTCGAGGGTATCGGCAGCAGCTTCGGCGCCGCCGAGTAATACGGCCCCCGGGGCGGGCCTCGGCCCGTCGCGGAAGCGGCCCATCGTGGCCCGTCTCCCCGCTACGTAAGCGGGCAACATCAATTCTTCCGGCCCGGAGGCTAACCGGGCCGAATTCCTCAAGGAGTACAGCATGGGTATCGAACTCGGTTCCGTCGGTAACGCCCTGGGCACCGATGGCGTCCTCGACCTGGGCGGCAAGCTGCTCGGCAACATCAACAACCTCATCAAGGCTGTCGGCTACTTCGTCGGCGGCGACTTCCAGAAGGCGATCGACGCGGGCTTCATGAAGGCCTGAGTCGGACGACTGACTCGAGAGAGGGCTCCGGGCTGCGGCTCGGGGCCCTCTCTCGTGTCTCGGGCCCGCGCAGACTCTCTGCGGCGGCCGGCGTGTGGCGACGCCAGATATGGATTCGTTCATATCCGTAACGCGGGTGGGGGACGGGCCGATAATGTTGACGTGAGCCGCATGGGTGGCTCCGTGGTTCCCACCGGCGCGGGTCGGTGTGCGATCCTCGGGGGAGCGCCCAGCGGGTGAACTCCTCTAGTCTTAAAGGCGCACCGGGGATACCTGTGTGCCTAATGGGACTTGTGTGACTACTGGGAATCGGGTTAGCGTTCTCCGCGAGAAGGTGCCCGGGTCCGTCTGTGAACAACGAGAATGTAAGGCGTCGGAATATGCGTTCAGTGAAGCGGTTCGGCACGAAGGTCGCGGCTGCGGCCCTCGCCGCGGCCATGGTCCCCGTCGTCGCCACGGGCACGGCTCAGGCCCAGGGCGGCACGATCCAGTACACCAAGGCCACGGCCACCAACAAGGTCGTCGAGACCAAGCTGCCGGACGGTCGCATGATCGTGTCGGTGTGGTCGGACAAGATGGCCATCGAGGTGCCGAACATCGTCCAGCCGCCGCGTGACGGCAACGCCGGCGCCCCGGTGCTGTACCTCATCAACGGCGCCGGTGGTGGCGAGGACTCCGCCACCTGGCAGGCCCAGTCCGACGTCAAGCAGTTCATGTCGGACAAGGACGCCTGGACCGTCACCCCGATCGGCGGCGCGTTCTCGTACTACACGGACTGGCAGAAGCACGATCCCAACGTCCAGACCCGCTTCGCCCGCGAGACCGACCGCCCGATGGCGTTCGAGACCTACCTCGCCAAGGAGCTCCCGGACCTCTTCGAGAACCGCTACGGCGGCAACTACCAGGGCCGCAAGCGTGGCCTCGCGGCGATCTCCATGACCGCCACCTCGGTCCTGACGATCGCCCAGAAGCACCCGGGCAAGTTCCAGGCCATCGGCTCGTACTCCGGCTGCGCCGAGACCTCCACCCCGATCGGCCACGAGTTCATCAACATCGTCACCGGCATGCGTGGCGGCGCCGACCTGAACAACATGTGGGGCCCGTTCCCCGGTCCGGGCTGGACCGACAACGACCCGGTCTGGGGCGCCTGGCGCTTCCAGGAGCAGATGAAGAACAACCAGCTCCCCGCGATGTTCATCTCCACCGGCAACGGCCTGCCCGGGCCCCACGAGTCGCTCGAGAACTGGCGCCTGCGCAACAGCATCCCCGCGCTCGCCAACCAGGCGATCGTCGGCGGCGTCATCGAGGCGGCCACCCAGTACTGCACCGCCAACCTGGCCCGCCGCTTCGGCGAGCTCGGCATCCCCGCCCACTTCGACTTCGCGCCCAACGGCACGCACTCGTGGGGCTACTGGGAGGACGACCTCAAGCAGTCCTGGCCGATGATGGCCCAGGCCATGGGCGCCCGCTGGGGCGCGATCTGATCGCCTGACGCCACGGCGACCCACGCGCGCCCGGCGCACCGCGGACCCCGTCCCACCCTCACCGGTGGGGCGGGGTCCGTTCTCGTCGGGCCTGATTCCACGAACGGAGCGTAGTCCGGCATTCTGTACCCATGACCACGATCGAGGACCCGGCCCGGGTCGAACTGCGCCACCCGGACGGCAGCACGAGTCCGCTGCTGATCGTGGAGACCGATCGGCGGGACGCGCGTCGCCCGTCGGTCCTGGTGCTGCCGGGCATCGCTGTCGGCGCCCGCTACTACCTCCCGCTCGCCCGCGCCCTGGCGGCCGAGGGCGTCGACGTCGCGATCACCGAGCTCCGCGGGCAGGGTGAGAGCACGTACCGCATCGGGCGGCGCGGCGCCCCGGCCGGCTACCACGAGAGCGCCGCCGAGGACGTCCCTCTCGCGCTCGACGCGATGGAGCGGCGACTCGGCCGGCGCCCCGTGATCCTGCTGGGGCACAGCATGGGCGCGCAGATCGGCGTGTACCACCTCGCGCGTCACGACCCGCGCGTCGCCGGGCTGGTCGCGGTCGCCGCCCAGTCACCGTTCCACCGCGGGTTCCCGGGCCCGGTGGGCCGCAAGCTGCGCGCGGGGTCGGTGATCCTGCCGGCGCTGGGCTGGCTGTCCGGGCACGTGCCGGGCCAGTTCTTCGGCGCGAAGGGCCGCATCCCGGCCGACCGGGTCCGCGACTGGGCCCGGCTCGCGGGCGCGGGCGTCATGCAGCCGGCCCGCGCGGACCTCGACTACCGGGCAGGCCTGGCGCGCGTCACCGTGCCCGCGTTGGCCGTGGTGATCGCCGACGATCCGCTCGCCCCCGCGAGCGCCGCCCGCAACCTCCTGGCCATGCTGCCGTCGGCGCGCACGACCCTCGAGCTGGAGCCGGAGGCGTTGGGCCACAACTCGTGGGCGCGCCACCCCGCGCAGGTGGTCGCCCGCGTGCTGGCGTGGACGGACCGGGAGGTCGTCAAGCCTGAGGGGGACGACGACGAGGTAGGCGACGCCTGAAGAATTCGTACGTGAGGACCGCTTTCCGGGCCTCCTGCGTGTTGTCGGCGGCGCCGGCGTGGCCACCCTCGACGTTCTCGTAGTACGCCACCTCGTGGCCGGCGGCCTCCAGTGCCGCCGTCATCTTCCGCGCGTGGCCCGGGTGGACGCGGTCGTCGCGCGTCGAGGTGGTCATGAGCACGGGCGGGTAGCGCACCTCCGATGCGGGGCGGATGTGCTGGTACGGGGAGTACGCGCCGAGGAAGTCGTCCCAGTCGGAGGAGTCGGGGTCCCCGTACTCGGCCATCCACGACGCCCCGGCCAGCAGCAGGTGGTACCGCTTCATGTCGAGGAGCGGGACGGCGATCGCCAGCGCGCCGAACAATTCCGGGTAGCGAGTGAGCATGACGCCCATGAGCAGCCCGCCGTTGGAACCGCCGGTCGCGCCGAGCTGGTCCCGGGTGGTCACGCCCGTCTCCACGAGGGCGCGGGCGACGGCGGCGAAGTCCTCGTAGGCCCGCGGGCGCTTCTCGCGGACGGCGGCGCGGTGCCAGGCGGGGCCGTACTCGCCGCCGCCGCGGATCCCGGCCACCACGTACACGCCGCCCTCCTCGAGCCACAGCGCGCCGCGCAGGGCGGCGTAGGAGGGCCGCATGGACACCTCGAAGCCCCCGTAGCCGTAGAGGATGGTCGGCCGGGGTCCGTCCGGGCCGGGGCCGCGCATGACGGTGTACGGGACCTCGGTCCCGTCGTCGCTCACGGCGGTGTGGCGGGAGACCTCGACGCCGGAGGTGTCGAACCGGTGCGGGGTGGAGCCGAGCGTCGTGGTGCTGCCGTCGGCCCGGAGCAGGACCAGGGACGGGGGCACCACGGGCCCGGAGACGGCGAGCACGGCGTCGTCGGGGTGCGGGCGGTCGCCGGGCGTCGGATCGCCGTCCGCCAGCCGGTCGCAGGACAGCACGTCGATCGACACGTGCTCCGGCAGCCCCTGCACCTGTAGCGGGGTCCAGTCCCCGTCGGCGGTCGCGGGGATGGTGTACGCCTCGATGCGGGACTCGGTGTCGTCGAGGATCGTCAGCAGGATGCGACCGCGGCCCCACGTGATGTCCTCGACGGTCGTGGACGGGGTGGGGGAGAACAGGACGACCGGGGCGGGCAGGCGGTCGGGCTCGGCGTCGACGGCGGACCACGGCACGACGAGCACCGAGCCGCCGGGGTGCGTGCGGCCGGAGACCTCCAGATCAGTGCGCGGCCGGAGGAGCAGCCAGTCACCGCACGAGGTTACGTCGCAGTCCTCGGGTACCGGCACGAGCCGGGGTGCGGTCGAGGTGGGGTCGGTCCCCGGGGTCCAGAACACCTCCTGAGAGGTGTGGAAGTCGGGGGCGCGGCTGGCCATGATCCGGCCCGTCACGGGGTCGTGGGACGCGCCCACCGCGACGTCGTCGCCGCGGCCCTCGAACACGACGGGGGCCTGCGCCGGGTCGGTCCCGCGCCGCCACAGCCGCACCACGCGGGCGTAACCCGAGTCGGTCGCGTCGGAGCCCTCCGGGTCGAGGGGCGCGGTGAGCAGCACGGTGTCACGGTCGACCCACGAGACCGAGCACTTGGCCTCCGCGAGCCGGAACCCGCCCTCGGACGCGGGGACGAAGCGGCGGTCGACGAGGTCGAACTCCCGGACCTCCACGGCGTCCGCCCCGCCCCGGGACAGCCGGATCAGAGCGCGGTCGTCGGCAGGGCGGCGGACGACCGTGCCCGAGTACACCCAGTTGACGCCCTCCGCGTCGGCGAGGGCGTCCACGTCGACGAGCGTCTCCCACGCCGGGTGGTCGACGCCCGGCGCGCCCTCCGCGAGGACGGACCACGGGACGCGGCGCCACAGCCCCCGGCGATGGTCGCCGTCCTTCCACAGCGTGTAGGCGTAGCGGCCGCGCAGGACGGGCCACGCGATCCGGTCGGTGGCGTCGAGGATCTCCAGCGCCCGGCTGTACGAGGCCTCGGCGTGGGCGCCCGCCGCGAGGTCCGCCGTGGTGCGGTCGCTGCGCTCGCGCACCCACTCCAGGACCTCGGGCGCGTCGACCTCCTCGAGATGCAGGTACGGATCGGGGCTCACGGGTAGGGACATACCCCCGATGATGCCGTGACCAAGCCGACATGTCGGCAGGTGGTCCAGTTTCTCACAGGCTCTTGTTATGACTCGGGCCCGTCAGTAGCATCAACACCGCGCTCGGGTCGTCTGACCCGGCCATTCTCGGGAACCCGGGAATGCACCCTCAATAAACGGAGACACATAATGGGTTCTCTCAATCTCGGTTCGGTCACGGAGTCCCTCGGCGGCGGCACGGGCAGCTCCACCAAGACCATCACCGACCAGATCGCCTCGACCGTCGCGGACCTGGTCGAGACCGCGCTGAAGCAGGTCCTGGGCAACCTGTCCTGACGGCGCCCGCACGCGGCACGACGCCGCCCCTTCCGCGTGGAGGGGGCGGCGTCGGGCATTTCGGGTGCGATTAGGGACGGCTCGGCGTGCCTGCGCAACGCGTTGCGCATACTCTGTGTGTCGTGGCTGACACTCATTTCGATCTGATCGTCCTCGGCGCGGGCCCCGGTGGCTACGTCGCCGCTATCCGCGCCTCGCAGCTCGGCCTCAAGGTGGCCGTGGTCGAGGAGAAGTACTGGGGCGGCGTATGCCTCAACGTGGGCTGTATCCCCTCCAAGGCGCTGCTGCGCAACGCGGAGCTGGCGAACACCGTCCAGCGGGACGGCAAGATGTTCGGCATCTCCGGCGACGTCTCGTTCGACTTCGGTGCCGCCTTCGACCGCAGCCGGAAGATCTCGGACGGCATCGTCAAGGGCGTCCACTTCCTCATGAAGAAGAACAAGATCACCGAGATCAACGGCTACGGCACCTTCACCGACGCCAAGACGATCGAGGTCGACGGCACCGAGTACACCTTCGACAACTGCATCATCGCCACCGGCTCCGTGGTCAAGACCCTCCCCGGCATCGAGCTGAGCGAGAACGTGGTCAGCTACGAGGAGCAGATCCTCTCCCGTGAGCTGCCGGACTCGATCGTCGTGGTCGGCGCCGGCGCGATCGGCATGGAGTTCGCCTACGTGATGAACGCCTACGGCGTCGACGTGACGATCGTCGAGTTCATGGACCGCCTCCTGCCGAACGAGGACGAGGAGGTCTCCAAGGAGATCCACAAGCACTACAAGAAGCTCGGCATCAAGCTCCTCACCGGCCACAAGACCACGTCGATCACCGACAACGGTGACTCCGTGGACGTGGAGATCGAGTCCAAGGACGGCGGGGACACCCAGACCGTCACCGTGGACAAGGTCCTCATGGCCGTCGGCTTCGGCCCCCGCGTCGAGGGCTTCGGCCTGGAGAACACGGGCGTCGAGCTGACTGACCGCGGTGCGATCGACATCGACGACAACATGCGTACCAACGTCGACGGCATCTACGCCATCGGCGATGTCACCGGCAAGCTGCAGCTGGCCCACGTGGCCGAGGCGCAGGGCGTCGTGGCCGCCGAGACGATGGCCGGCGCGGAGACCCAGACTCTCGGCGACTACCGCATGATGCCGCGCGCCACCTTCTGCCAGCCGCAGGTCGCCTCCTTCGGGCTCACCGAGGCGCAGGCCAAGGACGAGGGCTACGACGTCAAGGTCGCCAAGTTCCCGTACTCCGCCAACGGCAAGGCGCAGGGCCTCGGCCACGCGGTCGGGTTCGTGAAGATCGTCGCCGACGCCACGCACGGCGAGCTGCTCGGCGGCCACCTCATCGGCCCCGACGTCTCCGAGCTCCTGCCCGAGCTGACCCTCGCGCAGATGTGGGACCTCACCGCCGCCGACGTCGCCCGCAACGTGCACACGCACCCGACGCTGTCCGAGGCCATGAAGGAGGCCGTCGAGGGCATCGCGGGTCACATGATCAACCTCTGACGCCGCGCACCCGGCCCGCTGCGGCTGCTCGCCCGGCCGCGTACCGCGCACCCGGCCCGCGGCGGCCGCGTGCCAGGCCTCATCGCTCCGCCCCGCTGCTCCCCGGCCCGTCCGGGTGGGTGGCGGGGCGGAGTCGTCGTGTCTGCCGTGCGATCCACCAGCACACCCGGGCCCGGATGCGCTGCCTGATGGGCTCGCGCTGGCGGAATGGACCGCGGTGCCAGCGCAACCGCGCCGGATTCGTACACGGCGCCAGCGCGGGTCACGGGGCCAGCGCATCTGCGGGGACTCGCGCTGGCGCAGTGCCCGGTGGGCGCCTCCGCTGGGGACCCGACCCCCGGCCGTCAGCGCGATCGGGCCCCAGGGCGACCGGGCCCCGGAAATCGAGAAGACCGTTCCGCACGGGCCCACTCGGGCGATGTGCGCGGAACGGTCTTCTCGACGGCGGTGGGCCGGGCGGCCCGGGCTGGTGGCCCGGCTGCGGGCGGCCCGACGGCGGCGGGCCCGGCGGCCCGCAGCGGGGTCACTCGGCGTTGACGAGCTTCTCCATCTGCGTGATGTAGATGGCGTCGAGCGCGCCGGCCGCGGTCGGCAGCACCGGGTCGACGGCCGGGTCCTCGCCGCGGGCCGCGTACTCCACGCTCACGGTGGTGTCACGCGAGTAGCCGTGGAGCGCGATGGCGCGGCTCAGGGTCTTGGAGCCGTCCGGCTGCGTGGTGATGAAGTCGCTCGTCACGCGGAAGCCCTCGGCGCCGTCGACCGTGGGCGCGTCCTGCACGGTCATGACCAGCTCGACGTTCGGGTTGGACGTGCTGCGGGAGGTCGTGCACGCCTCGTACAGGGAGCGGTCCATGAACTCGTCGAGCCTGCCGCCCACCATGCCGATGCCGAAGCGGTGCTCGGTCTCGTCGGTCTCGGACTGCTTGTAGCGCACCGCGGCGGTCACGCCGTCCGTGGTGGCGTGGTTGGAGACCGTCTCCAGGCGCGAGACCTTGTCACACGCCGGGTCCTCCATCAGCTGGCGGCCCTGGTCGGCCACGAGCTTGTCGACGGCGTCCTTCAGCATCGGCCGGTCGAGCACCTGGACGATGCCGCCCCCGGGCGCCTCACCCTCGGCCAACACGAGCTCCTCGACGGGCGCCTGCGGGGCCGTGTCGTCGACGGTCGGCGTGGCCGACGCCGAGGCCGACGTGTCGTCCGACGGCTGGGCGTCGGAACCGCCGTCGTCCGACGAACAGGCCGTGAGAGCTGCCGCGGTGGCCAGCGCGAGACCGGCGATCGCGACGCGGCGGGGGGTGCGGGTGCGGAGGCGCATCTCTCTCCTTTGTATTCGGTTACCCACATAGTGCCACCGTCGTACCGCCAGCTGTGCATCGTGCCCCGCGTGGCAGTCGGCGGGGAAAAGCCCGCAGGCGCGGCCGTGGAACGGCGGAAACATCAAAAACGTGGGCGGGGGCCCGAAGTCGGGGGCAGCGACCCCGCGGGTGGAAGCGGTGTAACGGGCCCGGTGTGACTACCCTTGGTCCCGCGCACGGGCGGAGCCTCGCGTCGCCGACGACCCCCTGATATAGGACAACGATATGGACCATGACGGTGTGGACGCCGTGCTCTTCGACCTCGACGGGGTCATCACCCCGACGGCGGAGAAGCACATGGAGGCGTGGAACCGGATGTTCAGCGCGTACTTCGACGCCCGCGGGATCGACCCGTACTCGGACGAGGACTACTTCCGGTACATCGACGGCAAGCCGCGCGTCGAGGGCATCGCGTCGATGCTCGCCGCGCGGGGCCTCACCCTGCCCGAGGGGAGCGACGACGACGAGGCCGGGCCGGATGCGGACACGATCCACGGACTCGGTACGCGCAAGAACGTGATCTTCCGTGAGCTGCTCGACGAGGGGATCGAGGCGTACCCGGGGTCGGTCGCCTACCTCGACGCGCTCGACGCCGCCGGGATCGCCTCCTGCGTCGTCTCGAGTTCCAAGAACGCGGAGGCCGTGCTCACCGCGGCGGGGCTGCGGGACCGGTTCGAGGTCATCGTGGACGGCCTGGTCGCCGCGGCCGAGGGCATCCCCGGCAAGCCGCGGCCCGACACGTACCTGCGGGGCGCCGAACTGCTGGGCGTGCCCGCCGACCGCTGCGTCGTGATCGAGGACGCCGTCTCCGGGGTGCAGGCCGGTGCTGCCGGCGGGTTCGCGCGGGTGGTCGGCGTGGACCGCGGGGCCGGGCGCGAGACCCTGCTCGCGGAGGGGGCCGACCTCGTCGTCGTCGACCTCTCCGAGCTCATCCCCGGACTCCAGGAGGCCCCCCGGTGACACGTATCCCCATCTCCCGTGGCCCCGTGCACGACACGGTCGGCCAGTCGGTGCCCGGCAACATCCGGACCACCTACGGCGTCAACCTCCGCAGCCACCTCGAGGTGCCGGAGATCAACCGCTCCACCCACCCCGCCGACCCGTGGCGCTGGGTCGAGACCAGCCCCAAGGCGTCCCCGCTCGGCGTGTCCGAGACGCAGTTCGCCGTGGCCAACGGCTACCTCGGCATGCGCGGCAACCCCGAGGAGGGGCGCGACTCCTCCCAGCACGGCACGTTCGTCAACGGGTTCCACGAGACGTGGCACATCCAGCACGCCGAGGACGCCTACGGCCTCGCCCGCGAGGGCCAGACCATGATCCAGGCCCCCGACACCAAGACGATCCGCATCTACGTCGACGACGAACCGCTCCGACTGGGCGTCGCCGACCTCGAACACTACGAGCGCAGCATCGACTTCCGCGACGGCATCCTGCGCCGCGAGGTCGTCTGGCGCACCCCGGCCGGCAAGAAGGTCGTCATCCGCTCCAGCCGCATGGTGTCGATGGTGGAGAAGCACCTCGCGGTGATGACCTACGAGATCGAACTGCCCGACGAGCCCGCGCCCGTCGTGATCTCCTCGCAGGTGCTCAACCGCCAGGACGGCGAGGACGAGTACAGCAGCTCCACCGACCCCGTCGCGGAGGAGGGCTTCGACCCGCGGCGCGCCGAGGGCCTCGACCACCGCGTGCTCGAACCGCAGCTCACCGAGGGCCAACGCGGCTACCACGTGCACGGCTACCGCTGCGCCAACTCCGGCATGACCATCGCCGTGGCCGTGGACCACCTGCTCGAGACCGAGGACGACGTGGCCATGAGCCACGAGATCGGCGACGACTCCTCCAAGGTCGTCTACCACGCCCACGTCACCCCGGGCCGGACCCTCAAGCTCACCAAGCTCGCCGCGTACCACACCTCCGAGGTCGTGCCCGCCAGCGAGCTGGCCGACCGGTGCTCGCGCACCCTCAGCCGGGCCCGCGAGCGCGGCGTGGAGGATCTGCACCGCACGCAGCGGGACTGGTACGACCACTTCTGGGAGCGGGCCGACGTCGAGGTGGACGGCCCGGTCGAGACCCAGCAGGCCATCCGGTTCAACCTGTTCCAGCTGGCCCAGGCCTCCGCGCGTGCCGAGTACAACGGCATCGCCGCCAAGGGCGTCACCGGCAGCGGCTACTCCGGCCACTACTTCTGGGACACCGAGACCTACGTCCTGCCGTTCCTCACCTACACCATGCCGCGGTTCGCCCGGAACGCCCTGCGCTTCCGCTACAACATGCTCGACAAGGCCCGCGAGCGCGCCAAGTATCTCTCCGTCAAGGGCGCCCTCTACCCGTGGCGCACCATCAACGGCGAGGAGGCCTCGGCCTACTACGAGGCGGGGACCGCGCAGTACCACATCAACGCCGACATCGCGCACGCCCTCGTCAAGTACCTGTGGGCCACCGAGGACCAGGAATTCATGATCCGCGAGGGCGTGGACATGCTGGTCGAGACCGCCCGCATGTGGGTCTCGCTCGGGTTCTTCGACGGCGACGGCATGTTCCACATCCACGGCGTGACCGGGCCCGACGAGTACACCACCGTGGTGGACAACAACCTGTTCACCAACGCGATGGCCCGGTTCAACCTCGTCGCCGCGGCGATCGCGTGCAGGCGGATCGCCGAGCTGGGCGGCGGCCAGTGGGAGGCCATCTGCCGTCGCCTGAAGATCCGCGACGACGAGATCGCCGAGTGGAAGCGCGCCGCCAAGAACATGGTGATCGCGTTCGACGAGGGACTGGGGGTGCACCCGCAGGACCAGGACTTCCTGGCCAAGGAGGTCTGGGACCAGGACCTCGAGGAACCCCGCCGGCCGCTGCTGCTGCACTTCCACCCGCTGGTGATCTACCGCCATCAGGTGCTCAAGCAGGCCGACGTGGTGCTGGCGATGTTCCTGCGCGGCGACGAGTTCACCGAGGCCGAGAAGCGGGCGAACTTCGAGTACTACGACCCGTTGACCACCGGCGACTCCACGCTGTCCGCCGTGGTGCAGGCGATCATCGCCGCGGAGATCGGCTACTGCGACGAGGCGTTCGAGCATTTCCAGAAGGCGCTGGTCGTGGACCTGGCCGATGTCCACGGCAACGCCGCCGACGGCATCCACGTGGCCTCCACCGGCGGGGTCTGGTCGGCACTGGTCAGCGGGTTCGGCGGGATGCGCGACTACCGGGGTGAGATCTCCTTCGACCCGCGGGTGCCCGCCGAGTGGTCGGGGATCACCTTCCGGCTCACCGTGCGGGGCACGCACGTGCGGGTGCGGTGCACGCATGCCGACATCACGATCGAGAACCTCAACGGCGCCGACTTCGACTGCACGGTGCAGGGCCGCGCGGTGCACGTGCCGGCGGGTCAGACCGTCACGGAGGGCCTCGACGACCGCGCCCGCGTCTGCCTCTCCTGCCCCGAGAAGGTCTGACCCGCGGCTCGCCGGGTCGGCCCGGTCGGCGGTCCCGTCGGTGATCCCGTAGGGGAGACTGCCGGCCGGGAGGCTCGGTCCCGGGGCGGCGTGCAGATTCGCAGCGTGACTGCCCCGACTCGCGCTGCCTGTGCGGCCTGCGCTGGCTGAATGCTCGCTGCAGGCCCGGGTGTGCTGGGCAGATGGACCATTCGTCCAGCGCATGTCCGACAGCCAGCGCACCTGAGGGGTGCTTGCGCTGGCGCAGTGCTCATTCCGGGGCGTGCCAGCGACTCCGGCGGCCGTGAATCCCACATCCTGAGCACCGGCGTGCAGGGGTGCAGCGTGAACGCCCCGACTCGCGCTGGCCGTCTGCCCAGAGAGCGTCGCCACGGCCGGCCGCGTGCAGGCGTGCAGCGTAACTGCCCCGACTCGCCGCTGGCAGGGTGTCCGCCGGCCGCCCTCGGCCGCAATCCACAGGCGATGCCCTCTCCACAGGGGCCCGCACCGGGCGGCGGAATCGGGAGGGTCCGTCGGACAGGCGGGTGATGATCGCCGGCATGAGGGGCATCCGAAGCGACGACCGATACGACAGCGACCAGGACATCCGGGACGGCAACCATCCGGTGCTGGCCCTCGCGCGGCTGAGCCATGAGCTCGCCGACATCCCGCGGCGGCGGCGCGAGCGGGAGTACCGAAAAGTCGCGGACGGGCTGTGGCTACCGGTGGGCACCGCGCCGGACCTCGAGACGCTGTCGGTCGCGTATTCCCGGCTCTATCCGGACGCCGTGCTGACAGGCTGGTCAGCGGCGGTCTTACACGGGATCGAGGCGCCCGACGACGCGGTCCCGGAACTCTGCGTCGGGCCACACGGCCGGGCACGCCGCGGCCTGCGGATGCGGCGGTACGTGGTGCCGGATCGGGCGGTGACCAGCATCCGGGGTGTGCGCGTCACCGCCCTGCGCTGGACCGCGTTCGATCTCGCGAGGTTCACCGACCACGTCGAGGGAGTGCTCGCGATGGAGAAGTTCTTCCATCGGGGCGTGACGCGGGCCGCGATGCACGAGACGGTCGCCTACATGTCCGGCAGCTGGGGGGTGTCGCGGGTGCGGCGGGTGCTGGCGGACGCGGACCCCCGGTCGGAGTCGCCGCGGGAGACCGAGACCCGGCTGTTCCTCAGAGCTGCCGGCTTCACGGGGTTCGTGCCGCAGGTGGACGTCCCGGAGCTCGGCTACCGCCTGGATCTGGCCGATCCCGTTCACAAGATCGCGGTCGAGTACGACGGGGCGCACCACGACGATCCCGAGCAGCAGTCGCGGGATCGCCGGCGGCGGAACCGACTGCAGGCGGCCGGGTGGCTCGTCGTGGTGGTCGACCGCCGGCTGTTCGCGCATCAGCGGGCCGAGATCCTCCAGCAGGTCGAGGCCGCCTATCGGGTCCGCCGGTTCGCGGCGTGACCGGGCGCGGATCTCCGACCCGGCCGCGGCTGCCCGGCCGGCCGGGAAATGCCCTGCATTCGGCGGCGGGGACCGGGCCGTCCGGCGGGTGCTCGGGCGTCCGGCAGGGCTCGGCCGTCCGGCGGGTGCTCGGGCGTCCGGCAGGGCTCGGCCGTCCGGCAGGGCTCGGGCGTCCTGCGGGGGCGAGCAACGTCGCAGCGCGAGTGCCTCCAGGTGCGCTGCGAGAGTGATCTGCGATGCGAGTGTGGACCAATCAGCCAGCGTAACCCGGTCGGAACCGGGCACTCGGCCAGCGCGGGTCAGCGTCGCAGCGCATGTGGAGGCACCCGTGCTGGCGCGGGGTACGCGAGGCGGAGCGTGCGGCTCGGAAAGGCAGCCCGGCGGTGGGGCGGCTGCTCGGCAGGGGAGGGCTGCCCGGCGAGGCGGAGTGCGTGGCGGGGGAGGCCGCCGCCCGGGTCAGCGGGGCCGGTCCGGCTGGATGCGCAGCGCCTGCAGCGAGGTGGCCAGGCCGTCGTACTGCGTCACCAACTGGACCAGCGCGACCAGCTCACCCCGGCTCAACTGGTCGGCCAGCGCCGCCCACGCCTCGTCCGAGATGTCCTTGGTCAGCACCAGCTCGTCCACCGCCCGCATCAGCACCTCCAGCCGGTTCGGCCATCCCGCTGTGGCGGGGTCGCGGGTGGTGCGGGCGATGTCGTCGTCGTCCAGTCCGACCCGCGCGCCGATCCGCTCGTGGTGCGCCCGCTCGTACACGCTGCCCCGCAGGTGCGCGACGCGCAGGATGACCAACTCCGTGGTGCGGCGGTCGAGGATCCCGAACGGCATCATCATCCCCGAGTACGCGAGCCATGCGGGGAACAGCCGACGGGCGTGGCCGAGAGTGGCGAACAGGTGCACGTCGCGGGAGCCGGTGACGCGCGCGCCGATGCGGTTGACCGCCCAGCCGAACGGGCCCAGGTCTCGGAACCCGCCCGGCGAAATCCTCGGTGACTGGCTCATGGCCGTCAGGGTAGGTCAGCCGGCGCGGCGGCGGAGGCGGGTTCGCCGAGGAGGTACGGCGAGAGCGACGAGCGGTGGGCGTCCACGCGCAGTTCGTGATTGAGCGGCGGGAAGGCGCGCTGCGGGCAGGCGGGGCGGTCGCACATGCGGCAGCCGGAGCCGATCTTGGTGGCGGCGTCCACGTCGTCGAGGTCCAGGCCCTGCGCGTAGACCGTGCGGTGCGCGTGGCGGGCCTCGCAGCCCAGGCCGATCGCGAAGGTCTTGCGCGGCTGCCCGAACCGCATCGGCCGCGTGGTGACGGTGCGCGAGACCCACAGGTGCAGGCGACCGTCGGGCATCTGTGCGACCTGCCGCATGATCTTGCCGGGGAACGAGAACGACTCGTAGATGTTCCACAGCGGGCAGGTGCCGCCCGAGGTGGTGAAGTGGAACCCCGAGGCGGACTGCCGCTTGGACATGTTGCCGGCGCGGTCGACGCGCACGAAGCTGAACGGCACCCCCGACGCGCCCGGCCGCTGCAGGGTCGACAGGCGGTGGCAGACCGTCTCGTAGCCGGTGGCGTGGAAGGCCATGAGCCGCTCGACGTCGTAACGGAAGTCCTCGGCGGTGTCGAGGAACCGCTGGTACGGCATGAGGACGGCGGCGGCGAAGTAGCTGGCCAGGCCCCGCAGGCCCAGGGCGACGGCGGCGGGGGAGCTGAACGAGCCCTCGTCGACCAGGCTCTCCAGCAGTTCGCGGTGCTCGAGGAACGCCAGCTCCGAGGCCACGCGGAACGCCTGCTGCCCCGGCGTCATGTGCGCGGACAGCTCGAGCCGGCGCTCGTCGGTGAGGTAGCGGTGCCACAACCCGTCGGGCAGGTCGACGCGGCGGACGATGCGCACGCCGTGCGCCTCCGCGAGGCGGTGTTCGAGCTCGGCGCGGACGTCACCGCGGTTGAGGCGGATGCGGGTGGTGAGCTCCTCGGCGGCGGTGTCGAGGGAGTCGATGTAGTTCTGGCGCTGGTAGAAGTAGTCGCGCACCTCCTCGTGCGGCATGGACAGCACGGTGCGGTCGACCGGCGTGTCGGGCGCGTTGCGGGTCTCGGTGAGCGCGGCCAACAGGTCGGCGGAGTTGCGGTAGCGCTGGTGCAGCAGCGTGAAGGCGCGGGCGAGCGAGGGGTGCGCGCGGACGAGCTCCACGACCTCGGCGGCGGGGACCTCGGTCGACAGCTGCGTGTCGGTGAGCGCCTCGGTGACCGAGGCGATGAGGCGCGTGTCGGAGTCGGAGGCGAAGAACGTCGAGTCGACCCCGTAGACCTCGGAGACCCTGACCAGGACCCGGGAGGTGACGGGGCGGGTGTCCTTCTCGAGTTGGTTGAGGTACGACGACGACAAGCCGAGCGACTGGGCGAACGCGGACTGGGTCAGGCCGTGCTCCTCGCGCAGTCGGCGCAGGCGCGCTCCCATATGTGAGGCCGTCATCGGCTTTCCCCTCCCGATCCGTGTCGTGCTCCACAATCTTCGCAAACTTTGCAAAAGTCTCCAAGAAACTCGCGATATTTGCATTACCTGCAGGTAGACGGGCTGTCCGCGATGTGGCACGCTAGGCGACGAACAGGGCCGGTGGCTCGCAAGGATGCGAATCCCGACCCGCCCCCGAAGACAGGAAAGAGTCGCGATGTCGAACGTCGGAAAGCCTCGTACCGCCGCGGAGATCCAGCAGGACTGGGACACCAATCCCCGGTGGAAGAACGTCACGCGTGAGTACACCGCCGAGCAGGTCGCGGAGCTCCAGGGCAGCGTCGTCGAGGAGCACACCCTCGCCCGCCGTGGCGCCGAGATCCTCTGGGAGGGCGTCAACGCCGGGGACGACAGCTACATCAACGCGCTCGGCGCCCTGACCGGCAACCAGGCCGTGCAGCAGGTGCGCGCCGGCCTCAAGGCCATCTACCTCTCCGGCTGGCAGGTCGCAGGTGACGCCAACCTCTCGGGCCACACCTACCCGGACCAGTCGCTGTACCCGGCCAACTCGGTGCCGAACGTCGTGCGTCGCATCAACAACGCGCTGCTGCGCGCCGACGAGATCGCCCGCGTCGAGGGCGACGACTCGGTCGACAACTGGGTCGTGCCGATCGTGGCGGACGGCGAGGCCGGCTTCGGTGGCGCCCTGAACGTCTACGAGCTGCAGAAGGCCATGATCGCCGCGGGCGCCGCCGGCACCCACTGGGAGGACCAGCTGGCGTCGGAGAAGAAGTGCGGCCACCTCGGCGGCAAGGTGCTCCTGCCCACGCAGCAGCACATCCGCTCGCTGAACTCGGCCCGCCTCGCGGCCGACGTCGCGAACGTGCCCACCGTCGTGATCGCCCGCACCGACGCCGAGGCCGCCACGCTCATCACCTCCGATGTCGACGAGCGCGACCGCCCGTTCATCACCGGTGAGCGCACGGCCGAGGGCTACTACAACGTCAAGAACGGCATCGAGCCCTGCATCGCGCGGGCCAAGGCCTACGCCCCGTACTCCGACCTCATCTGGATGGAGACCGGCACCCCGGACCTCGAGGTGGCCAAGCAGTTCGCCGAGGCCGTCAAGTCCGAGTTCCCGGACCAGCTCCTGGCCTACAACTGCTCGCCGTCCTTCAACTGGTCCAAGCACCTGGACGACGACACGATCGCCAAGTTCCAGAACGAGCTCGGCGCGATGGGCTTCAAGTTCCAGTTCATCACCCTGGCCGGCTTCCACTCGCTCAACTACGGCATGTTCGACCTGGCCCACGGCTACGCCCGCAACCAGATGAGCGCGTTCGTCGACCTGCAGCGTCGCGAGTTCAAGGCCGCCGAGGAGCGTGGCTTCACCGCCGTCAAGCACCAGCGCGAGGTCGGCGCCGGCTACTTCGACACCATCGCCACCACGGTCGACCCCAACAGCTCCACCACGGCGCTCAAGGGCTCCACCGAGGAGGGCCAGTTCCACTGAGAAGTGGGCCTGACCTGACGTGACACCCGGGGGCCGCGGCCGTCTCGACGAGGCGGCCCGGCCCCCGGTCGTCTCTCCCGCCCGACCGGGTGGCGGCGTGCACCGGCACGCCCGACCCGCCGACCTCCCCCGAAGGACGCAGGACACCATGCCCAGCAGCCGCGACGCCGCCACGGACCCGGGGCGGATCACCCGGGTCGGCGTGGTCGGCGCCGGCCAGATGGGCGCCGGCATCGCCGAGGTCTGCGCCCGCGCCCACGTCGACGTCCTCGTGTGGGAGTCCACCCGCGAGCTCACCACCGCCGGCCGCGCCCGCATCCTGCAGTCCCTCGACCGCGGCGTGTCCTCCGGCAAGATCACCGAACGCGAACGCGAACAGGCCGCCCTGCGCCTGCGCTTCACCACCGACCTCGACGACTTCTGCGACCGCCAACTCGTGATCGAGGCGGTCGTGGAGGACGAGGCCGCCAAGTCCGCCGTGTTCCGCCGCCTCGACGAGGTCGTCACCGACCCCGGGGCCGTGCTCGCCACCAACACCTCCGCCGTCCGCGTCGCCACCCTCGGCGCGTGCACCACCCGCCCGCAGCGCGTGATCGGGATGCACTTCTTCAACCCGGTCCCGGTGCTCCCGCTGGTTGAGCTCGTGAGCACGCCCGACACCGCCGCGGACACCCGCGACCGCGCCGAGGAGTTCGCCCACCACGTCCTGGGCAAGCAGGTCGTGCACTCCGCCGACCGCGCGGGAGCCGTCGTCAACGCTCTGCTCGTGCCGTACCTGCTCTCCGCCATCCGCATGGCCGAGTCCGGCCACGCCACCGCCGAGGACATCGACCGCGCCATGGTGCTGGGCTGCGCCCACCCCATGGGGCCGCTCGCGCTGGCCGACCACGTGGGGCTCGACACCGTCAAGACCGTCGCCGAGGCGATGCACGCCGAATTCGGCGAGCCCCTGTACGCCCCGCCCACGCTGCTCGTGCACCTCGTCGAGTCCGGCCGGCTGGGTCGCCGCACGGGCCACGGATTCCACCGCTATCCCGTGCCCCGGGCCACGGCCCGCGCCGACCGCTGATGACCTCGTCGTCGTCGTCGACCCCCGCGCCCACACCCGCCGCGCAGACCCCCGCGCCCACGCCCGCCGCGCAGACCCCCGCGCCACCTCACGCCGCGCCGCACCTCGAACCCACGCGCGCCTCCTCGGTCCTGGGCTACCCGCGCATCGGGCCGCGCCGCGAGCTCAAACGCGCCCTCGAGCGGTACTGGCACGGCGACGGCACCCGCGCGGAACTGCTCGCCACCGGGCGTCGCCTGCGCGAGGCCACGTGGCACGACCTGCGCGCCGCCGGTCTCACCCAGATCCCCGGCAACACCTTCAGCTTCTACGACCACATCCTCGACGACGCCCTGCTGTTCGGCGCGATCCCCGCCCGGTTCCGCGACCTCACCCGCGGCCTCTCGCCCGTCGACACCGTCTTCGCCCTGGCGCGCGGCCGCGCCGACGTCCCCCCGCTCGAACTCGTGCCGCTGCAGGGGACCACCTACCTGTACCGCCAACCCGAGTTCGACGAGACCTCCGAGCTGGGGCTGCGGCCGGACGAGCTGGTCGCCGAGATCGCCCGCGGCCACGAGCTGGGCTTCGAGCTGCGCCCCGTCATCACCGGGCCGGTCTCCCTGCTGCTGCTCGGCAAGGCCGCACCCGGCGCCGCGCCCGGATTCACGCCGCTGGACCTGCTCGACCGCCTGCTGGAGCAGTACGCGGCGCTGCTCGGCGTGCTCGCCGACGCGGGTGTGACGTGCGTGCAGTTCGACGAGCCGTGCATGACGATGGAGCGCACGCCCGCCGAGATCGCCCGGCTGCGCGAGGCCTACGACCGGCTCGCCGCGGTGGCCGGGCGGCCGCGGATCCTCGTCACCGGCGAGTACGGCGACCTCGCCGACGCGCTGCCCGCGCTCGCGGCCACCGGCATCGAGGCGATCGGGCTGGACCTCGTGTACGGGCGCCGGTCCGCCGCCGAGCTGGCCGCGATCCCCGGGCTGCCGGCCAAACGCCTCTACGCCGGCGTCGTGGACGGCCAGAACGTGTGGCGCACCGACAAGTTCGCCACCCTGGACCAGCTGCGCGAGCTCAGGGCCGTGTTCGCGGACGTGGTGGTGTCGACCTCGTGCACGCTGCTGCACGTGCCGTACGACGTCACTGCCGAGACCGACCTGCCGGCCGAGCTCGTGGACTCGCTGGCGTTCGCGCGGCAGAAGGTCGCCGAGGTGGTGTCGCTGGCGCACGCCCTGGAGGACGGCCCCACGCCGCGCTGGCGCCCGCTGCCGGTGCTGCCCAGCGCGCGCCGCGAGGACGTGCGGGCGAGGACCGCCCGGGTGGACGACGACGACAAGGTCCGCGCCCCCTACGGTGAGCGGGCCGCCCGGCAGGCCGACAGGCTGGGACTTCCCGTGCTCCCCACCGCCACCCTCGGCTCGTTCCCGCAGACGGTGCAGATCCGGCGGGCCCGCCGGGACCTGGCGGAGGGGCGGATCGACTACGACCGGTACCGCGACTACCTGCGGGCGGAGATCGCCTCGGTGATCCGGCTGCAGGAGGACATCGGCCTCGACGTCCTGGTCCACGGCGAGGTCGAGCGCAACGACATGGTGCAGTACTTCGCCGAACTGCTCGACGGGTTCGCCGCCACCCGCCACGGCTGGGTGCAGTCCTACGGCTCGCGCTGCGTGCGTCCGCCCATCCTCTACGGGGACGTGGCCCGGCCCGCGCCGATGACGGTCGAGTGGACGGGCTACGCGCAGTCGCTGACCGACCGGCCCGTCAAGGGGATGATCACCGGACCGGTGACGATGCTCGCGCGGTCGTTCTGCCGCACCGACCTCGCGCTGCCCGAGGTCGCCACGCAGCTCGCGCTGGTGGTGCGCGACGAGGTCGCGGACCTCGAGGCCGCCGGCACGGCGATCATCCAGATCGACGAACCGGCCATCCGCGAGTTGCTGCCGCGCCGCGGCGCCGACCGGCGCGCCTACCTCGACTGGGCGGTGGACACCTTCCGCCTCGCCTCCGCGGGGGCCCGGCCCGACACCCAGATCCACACCCACATGACGTACTCGTCGCTGCAGGTGATGAAGGAGGCGATCGAGGAGCTCGACGCCGACGTCACCAACATCGTCGCCACCCGGTCGATCGAGTGGGTTCTGGACGCCCTGACCGACCACACCCTCACGCGGCAGGTCGCGCCCGGCGTGTACGAGTCGCGCTCCGGGTTCGTGCCGGACATCGACCTGCTGCACGAGTGGCTGCTGCGCGCGGCCGACGCGGTGGGGGTGGAGCGGCTGTGGGCGGTGCCCGACGGCGGGCTCAAGAGCCGCTACACGTGGCAGCTCGAACCCAGCCTGCGCAACCTCGTCACCGCCGCCCGCCGGATCCGACGGGCGGTTGCCCGCCGGGACGCGGTGTCTAATAAGATCGATGACGTGCAAGTCCCGGGCCGCGCGCCCGGGATCGGTAGTTGACGAAAGAGGACGACATCATGGCCGGTCAGACGCTCGAGCACACTGGTGCCGCCATCGTCGAGGAGTACTACCCCGAGTACGCGACGACGGTCGCCCCGACCTACCCGCTGTACTCCACCGAGATCTACGTGGGCTCCGCCATCCTCCTGCTGAGCATGAGCATGCTGGGCCTGCCCATCACCGCGATCGGCTACTACACGCAGGACGCCGGTGTCTCGCTCGGGATGGCCGTCGCCGCGGTCGTGGCCACCACCGTCGTGTTCCTCATCGGCCTGTTCGTGTGCATGTACGGCTTCCGTAAGCACGGCCGCGAGGACTCGCACTGACGCTCGACCCGGTGGTCGCCGCCGGGGGACCTGCGCTCAAGGCGGGTGACCCGGCGACCGACGCCGAGCGGAGGTCCGCCCTCCGTCGCATGAAGATGGTGGCGACGGGGTTCCTCGTCGTGGCCGGGGTGATCTACCTCGTCGCCGAGTACGCCCTGCACAACGGCGCCCCGTCCTGGGTCGGGTACGTCCGCGCCGCCGCCGAGGCCGGCATGGTCGGCGGCCTGGCCGACTGGTTCGCCGTCACCGCCCTGTTCCGCCACCCCCTGGGCATCCCCATCCCGCACACCGCGCTCATCCGGCGCAAGAAGGACCAGCTGGGCACCTCCCTCGGCGGGTTCGTGGGGGAGAACTTCCTCGACCCCGAGATGGTCAGCGAGAAGGTCCGCGGCGCCCGCATCCCGGAGCGCGCCGGCGAGTGGCTCGCCGAGACCGACAACCGCGCCCTCGCCTCCGACCAGGCCGCCAAGGCCATCCGCTCCGTCCTGGCCGTCCTGCGTGACGAGGACGCCGTGGCGATCATCGAACGCACCATCGTGGCCCGGATCGCCGAGCCCGAGTGGGGGCCGCCCGCGGGGCGCATCCTCGCCGAACTGCTCGACGAGGGGCGCCACCTGCCGGTGCTGGACCTCATGGCCGACCGCGCCCACGAGTGGGTCGAGGCCAACCCGGAGACCATCGACCGCTGGGTCCGGGAGAAGGCGCCCACGTGGGCCCCGCAGTTCGTCAACGAGCTGCTCTCCGACCGCGCCTACCGCGAGCTGCGCGAGTGGACGTGGCAGATCAAGGTCGACAAGCAGCACGCCGTGCGCCTCGCGCTGATCGGGTTCGTCGAGGACTTCGCCCGCGACCTGCAGCACGACCCATCCACCATGGCCAAGCTCGAGTCGTTCAAGCACGAGGTCATGAACCGCGAGGAGGTGCGCCGCGCCGCCGGGTCCGCGTGGGCGGCCGCCAAGCGGATGATCGTCGAGGCCACCGAGGACACCTCCTCCACGCTGCGGGTCAAGATCGACGACCTCCTGCGGCGCCTCGCCGACATGCTCGTCTCCGACGAGACCGTGCGCACGCGCCTCGACGACTACATGACCCGCACCGCGCGCTACGTCGCGGAGAACTACGCCGGGGAGGTCACCTCCATCATCTCCGACACGGTCGAGCGCTGGGACGCCGACGAGGCCTCCGACAAGATCGAGCTGCTCGCCGGTAAGGACCTGCAGTTCATCCGCATCAACGGCACGGTCGTGGGCGCCCTCGCGGGCCTGGTCATCCACGCCGCCACCGAGCTGCTCTTCTGATCCCCGGGGTGCCGCCCCGCCCTCTCGTGTGATACATCCCACCGGATCGTCGTGCACATAGTGCTTGCTGGAGTTAGCACTCGTTGCTAGCGTTGGTGGCAGCCGAGGAGAGACGGACACGAGGCGTGGGGAGGTGACTCCGATGGCCGCACGCGGTGGTGCCGGACGCACCGACCCGACCCGCGCCGGCGCGGAGAACGTCGGCGCACCGGTCGAGGAGCCGACCGCCGCCACCCTCGCCCGCAGGAACAAGCCGACGGGTGAGATGCCGCGCCACAGCGACGTCACCGCGCTCGTCGAGGGTGATCGCCGTCCGTCCGAATCGCAGGACATCGGGGCGTTCATCCGCGCACAGCGGGAGGCCGCGCAGGTGTCCATTCGGCAGCTCGCCGAGCGTGCCGGCGTCTCCAACCCGTATCTGAGCCAGATCGAACGCGGGCTGCGTAAGCCGTCCGCCGAGGTGCTGGGGCAGATCGCCCGAGGTCTGAGGCTGTCCGCCGAGGTGCTCTACGCCCGCGCCGGGATCCTCGAACTCAAACAGGGGAGCCCGGTGAGGGACGCGATCCTCACCGCCCCGGACCTCACAGAGCGACAGAGGGAGGTGCTCGTGGAGATCTACGAGTCGTTCCTGGCGAACAACGCGACCGCAGCCGACCAGGTCGTCGACGTCCCCTGATCCGGGACCTGCCGACGGCGGCCCGCCGGGCCACGTGACCGCTTCGAGGAAGCACCCGCACGACACGAGACGAGGAGTCGAGATGAGCAAGAAGACCACAGGAAAGAAGTCCGCCACCACGGCCGCGGACACCGCGGCCGGGACCCCCGCGAAGGATCCGGTCGGCGGCCCGCTCGGGCACGCGATCGCGGCCGTGCGGACCCCCGTCTACGCCTATGTCGGGGCCAACGACCTGGCCATCCAGGCCGTGTCCGACCTCGTGAACGACCTTCGCCGCCGCGCCGAGGATGCCGTCTCCGACGCCCAGTCCAAGGTCACCGAGCGCGTCTCCGACGTGCAGAACCGCATCACCGAGCGGGTGGCCGGCGCGCAGGAGCGCGTGACCGAGGTCCCCGAGCGCGTGCAGTCGCTGCCGCACGAGGTGGAGGAGCTGGTCAACCGCTTCCGCCCCGACGAGCTGCGCAAGGTCGCGGACGCGTACGTCCAGGTGGCCGCCGGGATCTACAGCGGACTCGCCGCTCGCGGCGAGGACGTGGTGAGCCGCCTGCGCGAGGAGAACCCGCAGCTCGAGGCCGGGCTGGCCCGCGTGAACGAGCAGGTCGCCCGCGCCGCCGGGGCCGTCGAGGAGCAGCGCGAGCTGGGCGAGGAGGCCCTCGGCACCGTCGCCCGCCAGACCCGGTCGATCGGCGTGAAGGCCGCCGGGCGCGTCTCCAAGGCCGCCCGCCAGGCCGCCGAGTCCGCCGGGGACGCCGCCGACACCGCCGCCGAGCGGGTCGACGAGGTGGCCGACCGGGTCGACCGGACCGCCGACAAGGCCGCCGACCGGGTCGACGAGGCCGCCTCCACGGTCTCCGCCGAGGTCGCACGTGGCACCGCCGAGGTGGAGGCCCGGACGGCCCCGGCCGCGAAGGCGCCCGCGAAGAAGGCTCCGGCCAAGAAGGCCCCGGCCAAGAAGGCGGCGGCGGCCAAGGCGCCCGCGAAGAAGGCCCCGGCCAAGACCACCACCAAGGCCACGGCCACCGCGTCGGGCACGGCGTCGGGCACCGAGAAGCCGGTGGCCGCCAAGCCGACGGCCGCTGAGTCCGCGGCGGCCAAGGCCGCGGCCAAGACCACCGCCAAGAAGCCCGCGTCCACCACGTCGTCGTCCGCCAAGCCGACCGCGAGCAAGTCCACCGCGGGCACGCCCGCCGCGAAGCCGGCCGGCTCCGGCTCTGCCGGCTCGGACTCGGACGCGCCGTCGCCGATCGAGCTCGCCGACAACGACCCGGCGCTGACCACCGCGGACACGCCGCTGCCGCCCGCGGGCACCGATCGCCCGTGAGGTGAGAGGGCCCCGCGCCCTCCCGCTCCGCGCACTGCCGCCCCGGCCCGCTCCCTCGGGAGCCGGCCGGGGCGGCTGCGTTCTGCGGACACCTGTGAACATCGCCACGCGGGGGTGTCCGACCCGCCCACTACACTGGGCACCGTGATTGAGACGATTTCCGGCACGTGGGGCATGGTCCAGCTCGTCATCCAGGGCGCGCTCGTCATCTGGGCGCTGGCCGGGCTGGTGCTGGCCGTGCTGCCGCCGGCCTCGGCGTACTCCGTCGAGGGCAAGTGGCCCAAGCCCGCGTGGATCGCCATCTGCGCCGTGGCCGCCCTGTTGTTCGCGATCCGGCCGCTCGGGTTCCTCAGCATCATCGCCATGGTGGCCGTGGGCGTCTTCTTTGCCGACGTGCGGCCGGCGGTGGGCGGTCGACGCAGGTGAAGCAGCCGGAGGCCGGGCCGCTGCAGCGGATCGAGGAACTGGCCGAGGACTCCGGCACCACCGTGCGCAACATCCGCGTCTATCAGGAACGCGGGCTGCTGCCGCCGCCCGTGCGCCGTGGCCGCACCGCCTTCTACGGGCCGGAGCACAAGCGCCGGCTGGGGCAGATCCTTCGGCTACTCGACCGGGGCTACACCTTCGCGACCATCGAGGAGTTGTTCATCGCCGAGCGGCACGGCTTCACGCTCGCCGAGTTGCTCGAGCTGGAGGCCGTCCGGCCGGCCCGGCGGGCGAGCGGCCGACGGAGGCTGCCGCGCGGGGGAGTGGAGGCGGTGGCCGGGTTCGAACTCCCCGAGGAGCTGCTCGACCGCGGCGAGTCGATCGGCCTGGTCAGCGACTCGGCCGCCGCGGACCACTTCTTCGCCGACCGCTACATGCTGGAGCTGTTCCGCGAGCTCATCGTGCTGGGGGTCGGCGAGGAGGGCATCGACAAGATCGGCCACCTGTTCATGGAGGGCCAGAGCACTGCCGCCGAGGCGATCGACGTGCTCGTGCAGACCATGAAGGACGCCGGCATGGACCAGTCGGTGATCGTCAAGCGGGTGACCGGGATCCTGCCGCGCGCCGGCGCGGCCGCCCGGCTGATCTTCCTGTCCGCCGCGCAGACCCTCCTGGTCGACCGTCACGGTTTCCCCAAGGGCTGACCGCTCGGCGAGCCGGGCGCGCCTCTGCCGGGCATCGGCGTGCCGGGCCTCCCGGGCGTTCTAGGTGAAGACCACCGTGCGGGCGCCGTGGACCAGCACCCGGTCCTCGAGGTGCCAGCGCAGCCCGCGGGCCAGCACCAGCTTCTCGGCGTCCCGGCCCTGCCGCACCATGTCCTTCACCGTCGCCGTGTGGTCGACGCGGATGACGTCCTGCTCGATGATCGGCCCCTCGTCGAGGTCCGCCGTCACGTAGTGGCAGGTCGCGCCGATGAGCTTGACCCCGCGCACGTGCGCCTGGTGGTACGGGCGCGCACCCACGAAGCTGGGCAGGAAGCTGTGGTGGATGTTGATCGCGCGGCCGGCCCACCGGGTGCACAGGTCGTCCGGCAGCACCTGCATGAAGCGGGCCAGGACGATCGCGTGCGGGTCGATGTCGTCGACCAGCCCCGCGACCTGCTCGAACGCCGGGCCCCGCTCGGCGGGGTCGGTCGGGAACGGGACGTGGTGGAACGGCGCGCCGTGCGCCTCGGCCATCCCGCGGAGGTTGTCGTGGTTGCCGATCACCGCGCGGATGCGGGCGGGGTAGTCGCCGCTCTCGACCCGCCCCAGCAGGTCGTGCAGGCAGTGGCCCTCCTTGGAGACCAGGACGACGACGTCCTTGGGCTCGGACGAGTCGGAGATCTGCCAGTCGGCCTCCGGGCCCAGCTCCGCGGCCACGCGCTCGAACCGGCGGCGCAGCTCGTCGATCTCCATGCCGATCGACTCGGCGTCCACGGACTGGCGGGTGAAGAACCAACCGGTGTCCTCGTCCGCGTGGTAGGCCGCCTCCACGATGGTTCCGCCGAGCTCGGCGAGGAAGGTGGCGATCCGGGCGACGATACCGATGCGATCGGGACAACCCAGCGTGAGGACGAAGCGTCGTGACATGGGTGTTCATTGTGCCACCAGGCCCGTCATGGGCTGCCGCTAGGCTGGCCCGCATGGACGCCACCCCGACCGATCAGCTGACCCGTGCCCGTGTCGCCTCGATGATCGACCACACGCTGCTCTCTCCCGACGCGTCTCGGGAGGACGTGCAGGCCCTGCTCGACGAGGCGCGCGAGCTCGGGGTCAAGGCGGTGTGCGTGAGCCCGGCGATGCTGCCGGTGCGGGCCGGGGACCAGATCGTGGCCACGGTCGCGGGTTTCCCGTCGGGCAAGCACCACTCGCTGGTCAAGGCCATGGAGGGCCGTCTCGCCGTGGACCAGGGTGCGCGCGAGGTGGACATGGTGATCGACGTCGGCGCCGCCATCTCGGGCCTCGTCGACGAGGTGATGTCCGATGTGCTGGCGATGCGGGATGCGGTCCCGCCGCCGGTCGTGATCAAGGTGATCCTCGAGACCGCCGCCATCCACAAGGCCCTCGGCGAGGAGGCGGGCGATCAGCGGATCGAGGAGCTCTGTCACGCCGTGGCCCGCGCCGGCGCCGACTTCGTCAAGACCTCCACCGGGTTCCATCCCGCCGGCGGCGCCAGTGTGCGCGCGGTCGAGGCGATGCGCCGGGCGGTGGGCGGACAGTTGGGCATCAAGGCCTCTGGCGGGATCCGCGACGCCGACACCGCCCGCGCGATGATTGCCGCCGGCGCCACCCGGCTCGGCCTCAGCGGCACCCGCGCCGTCCTCGAGGGCTTTCCCGAGTAGGCGGCGGGGGCGTTCCGGGGCGTCCGCGGTTCCCAGCGCGGTCAGAAGGCTCTCTCTGGGGCGGCCGCGGTGCCCAGGGCGGTCAGAAGGCGCTCCCCGGGACGTCAGCGGGCAATCAGCCAGCGCACCCACCCCCTGGATGCGCTGGCTCGCTGACCTACGCTGCCGCCGCGCCCGGTTATGGCCGGGTCACGCTGGGCGAATGGACCACAGAGGCAGCGTAAGCCGATACCGCAGCGCGACTGCGGGCACTCATGCTGCCGAATTGCCAGGACGCCCGGCGCTGGCCTGCCTCCCCGGCGCTGGCCGCTCGGCCCGGCGCTGCCTGCCTCCCCGGCGTTGGCCGCCCGGCCCCGCCCCGCCCGGCCCCGCCCGGCGCTGCCTGCGCGCCCAGCCCCGCCCGGCGCCGCCCGCCTCAGCGGGTCGTGAGCACCATCTTCCCGGTGGTGCGGCCGGTCTCCCCACGTCGGTGCGCCTCGGCGGCCTGCTCCAGCGGGAAGACGTCCGCGATCGTGGCCCGCAGCTCACCCTTCTCGACGAGCTCGGTGATCGAGACCAGATCGTGGCGCGAGGAGTCCACCAGCATCCGGATCGCCCGCACTCCGAGCTGCTCGGCCTGGCGATAGAAGTCGTCGGAGCCCACGGGCAGGATCGACACCACCACTCCGCCGGGCTTCAGCGTGCGCAGTGAGGCCAGCGAGGTCGTCCCGCCGATGGTGTCGAGCACGGCGTCGACGTCGCTCACCGCCTCCGCGATGTCGACCTCGCGGTAGTCGATCGGCTCGTCGACACCGATCTCGCGCAGGAAGTCGTGCTTGGCCGAGCTGGCGGTACCGATCACGTGGGCGCCGCGGGCCTTGGCGATCTGCACGGCCACGTGACCGACCCCGCCGGCGGCGGCGTGGATGAGCACCCGCTGCCCGGGTTGGATATCCGCGTTCTCGACGAGCGCCTGCCACGCGGTGAGCGAGACCAGCGGCAGGGCGGCGGCCTGCACGTGGTCGAGCGAGGGCGGCTTGGGGGCGAACCAGGCGGCGGGGGCGGCGACGTACTCGGCGTGGGCGCCGTGGCCGAACGGGTAGGAGAGCATGCCGAACACCTCGTCGCCGGGGGCGAACCGGGCGACGCCGATGCCGACCTCCTCGACCACGCCGGACAGGTCCCAGCCCAGCACGAACGGTGGTTCGCCGAGGAATCCGCCGTTGCCGCGGTGCTTCCAGTCGGTGGGGTTGACGCTGGCGGCCTCGACGCGCACGAGGACCTCGTTCGTCCGCGGGGTGGGCTTGGGGAGGTCGACGACGGCGAGGACGTCGGGCTCCCCGAGGGACTGCTGCTGCACGGCTCGCATGGTGGTGTCGTTGCTCATGGCTCCCAGGGTGGCAGATTCCCGGACCCGCCGTTCGGCACGACGACGAGGGGCGGCGGTCGCTAGAGCGTGTGCAGTGTGACGTCGCGGAGGGCGCCGCCGGTGATGGCGGCGGTCATGTAGGTGTGGTGCGGTTGGCGGCGGCGGTCGGTGGGCGATCCGGGGTTGAGCAGGCGGAGCTCGCCGGCGCCGGATGCCGCCGGGGTGGTGGTGTCCCACGGGATGTGGGAGTGGCCGAAGACCAGGACGTCGGTGTCCGGGTACGCCCGGGCCATCCGGCGCTCCCGTCCCGGGGAGGCGCCGGCCTCGTGGGTCACCGCGATCCGCACGCCGTCGAGGGTCGCGCGGGCCACCTCGGGGAGGCGGTCACGCAGCTCGGGGCCGTCGTTGTTGCCCCAGCAGGCGAGGAGCCGCGTGGCGCGGTCCTCGAGGGCGTCGAGGAGTGCGACGTCCATCCAGTCCCCGGCGTGGATGACCACGTCCGCGGCGTCGACCTCGTCCCACACCCGGTCCGGCAGGTCGCGGGCGCGGGTGGGGACGTGGGTGTCGGAGATGAGGAGCAGGCGCATGCGCCCAGTGTGCCGCTAGCGGGTCGACTCCAGGATCACGTCGGTGCCGGCGAGGTCGACGGTCATCCCGCCCGGCACGACGCGCACGCCGGTGAGCTGGACGCCCTCGGGCATCTCGGCCAGTGCGGAGTCCATCATCGAGATGGTGCCGCCGAGCAGTTCGGAGGGCAGGGGGAAGCCCAGGATCGACGCCTGCTCGGGCTGCATCTCGAGGTCGCCGCCCACGAGGCGTGGGGTGACGACGGCCTCGGCGAGTCCGCTGATCGACACGCGCAGGGTGCCGGCGTCCGGGTCGGAGGTGATGCCCTGCACCTGGACCAGCCCGCCGAGGAGGCTGTCGCCGGCGACGCTCTCGGACTGTGCGGCGGCGGTCATGGCCTGGTCGGAGACGAACGCGGTGCCGGAGAGGGTGTCGACGCGGGTGAGGTCGCCCTCGGATCGGACGCCGTCGGCGCGGATGTCGATCTGCGGGGCGGGGCTGGTGGTGCCGGCGGCGGTGGAGCCGTCGGTGGTGATGTGGACGGAGCCGAGGTTGCCGTCGAGGTAGGACAGGATCACGGGGCGGGCGCCGAGTTCGACCTGCGCGGGGGAGCCGAGGGTGGCGGTGATCTCCTCGCCCATGCGCTCCTTGATCGCGTTGCGCATCCCGAGTTCCAGGCCCACGAGCGCGGCGATGAGCGCGACCACGACCAGGCCCACGATGAGGGCGAGCTTCGGACCACGGCGTCGGGGAGTCGCCCGCGAATCGGGCGATCCGGCGCCGGGGGCGGCGGCGAACTGCTCGGTCCGGGCGTCCTGGACGCCGGGCCGGTCGTGGACGGGGAGTCGCTGCGTGTCGTGCGGCTGCTGCATTCGTCCGATTGTCACCGATACCGGCCCCCCGTGCAGGGGCCACCCGCCCCGCTGCTGGTCAGCGGGTGGACGCCCAGCGGTTGAGGTGGGCGTACTCGGCCTCGAACAGCCGGTCCAGGTGCGCGATGACCATCTTCTCGAGCTTGCCGCCGAGCAGTGGCACCGTGACCTTGACTCGGCCCGAGACGGATTCCACGGCCCCGCCGTCGCGGTCGGAGGCCTCGGCCTCGCCGTCGATGAGCCCGAGTCCGCCGGCGGCCTCCGCGCGCGCGGATCCGGTGAACCGGCGGCCGTCGAACCCGGTGTAGGTGCTGGTCCGCACGATCACCAGCTGCCCGTTGAGGAGCTTGCGGGCGGCGTCGGGGATGTCGTCCTCGGGGATGTGCTGGGTGACGGTCACGGTGATCGTGTCGTCGGTGGCCGCGAAGTCGTCGAGGGTGTCGCGCGCGCTGCCGACGGCGGCGATGCGGTCGCGCCAGTAGGCCTCGTCGCCGTAGGAGGTGAACACGGCCTCGACGGGGGCGTCGATGCGTGCCGAGTGGGAGAAGCGGGTCGCCATGGGGTCCGACCCTACAAGCCGCCGGTTACCCTCGGACGCGTGAACCCGTCCCCGTCCGACCCAGTGGACCCCGCCGCGCCGCAGGCCGTGGCCGCCGACGCCGCGCCGCACCCCGCCGACCCGGTCGTCGCCGAGCTGACGACCGTCGCCGGCGTCACGGCGGGCCCCGACGCGCGGCTGGCCGACCTCACCACCCTGCGGATCGGCGGCCGCCCGCGAGCCCTGCTCGAGTGCGCGTCCGCGGACGCGGTGGTCGCGGCGGTGCGCGCCCTCGACGCCGCCCGGGTGCCGGTGCTGGTGCTCGGCGGCGGGTCGAACCTGGTGGTCGCCGGCGGGGACCTCGACCTGGTGGTGGTGGCCGTGCGCAACCGGGAGGTCGAGTACCTCCCCGGCACCCGCGAGGGCCAGCTCGTCGTACGCGCTGGCGCCGGCCTGACCTGGGACGATCTGGTCGCCGACACCGTCGGGCGCGGGTACGGCGGCCTGGAGTGCCTGTCCGGGATCCCCGGGTCCGTGGGCGCCACGCCGGTGCAGAACGTCGGCGCGTACGGCGTGGAGGTGGCCCAGATCCTGCACCGCGTGCGGTGGTACGACCGCGCGACGGGCGTCGACGAGTGGGTCACCCCCGACGCCCTGGGACTGGCCTACCGCACCTCCGTGCTCAAGAACACCGACCGCGCGGTGGTGCTGGAGGTGGAGTTCCGCCTCGACGCGGCGGGACGCAGCGAGCCGATCCGCTACGCCGAACTCGCCGGCCGCCTCGCCGTGACGCCGGGGGAGCGGACCGACCCGGCCGTGGTGCGGCGTACCGTGCTCGAGCTGCGGCGCGGCAAGGGGATGGTGCTCGACGACGACGACGAGGACACCTGGTCGGCCGGGTCCTTCTTCACCAACCCGGTGATCGGCGAGGACGAACTCCCCACCGTGCGGTCCCGGGTGGCCGCCCGCCTCGGGTCCGCGCCGGCCGAGCAGATGCCCGCCTTCTCCGCGCCCGGCGGGGTCAAACTATCGGCCGGCTGGCTGATAGAGCGGGCCGGTTTCGGCAAGGGACACCCCTCGTCGTCGTCGCCCGCCCGCCTGTCCACCAAACACACGCTGGCGCTGACCAACAGGGGGGCGGCCACCTCCGACGACATCATCGCGCTCGCGCGCGAGGTGCGTGACGGCGTGCGGGAGGCGTTCGGCGTGGAGCTGCACCCCGAGCCCGTGTGGGTGGGCTGCCACATCTGACCGGCGCCCCCGCCGCCCCCGCCCCGGGCGCCCCGCGCGCGCCGGCCGCCCCGGCCCGCCCCGCCCTGACGCGCCCCGCCCTGATGCGCCCCGCACCCGGCGCGTGACCCCCGCACCCGCCGCGGGCGCCCGCCCTGGCACGCTGGAACTCGCCTAAGCTCATACCGCCCCCGCGCCGGCGTCGGCGCCACCCGACCCTCCTGGAGATTCCCCCGTGGACCTGTTCGCGTACCCGGTGTCGCTCGTCATGAAGTTCTGGCACTGGGTTCTCAGCTTCGTGGTGGATCCGAACTCCGGCATCGCGTGGGTCGGCTCCGTGCTCCTGCTGGTGGTGACCGTGCGCCTGCTGCTGCTGCGCTCGATGTGGCGGCAGCAGTACTCGATGCGGAAGATGGCGCAGCTCGCCCCCAAGATGAAGGAGCTGCAGCTCAAGTACAAGGACCGCAAGTCTCCCGAGGACCGCCAGGAGCAGGCCAAGGAGATGCAGGCCCTGTACTCGGGCGCCGGCGTCAACCCCGCCGCCGGCTGCCTGCCGCTGCTCGTGCAGATCCCCGTGTTCCTGGGCCTGTACTACGTGCTGCTCAACTTCTCGCCCCCCGGCAAGTCGATCGAGGAGGCGCAGCAGATGAGCAACGGGGCGTTCGGCCCCGAGCAGGTGTCCTCGTTCCTCAACGCCGAGATCTTCGGCGTGCCGCTCGCCTCCTACATCCGGATGCCGCAGGACGTCATGGACTCGCTGCACCCGGGGCTGGTGCGCGAGGACATCCTCATGCTGGCCGTGCCGCTGTTCGTGCTGGCGGGCATCGCCACGTTCATCAACATGTGGAACTCCTTCCGCCGCCAGAAGGCCGCCAAGGCCGCGGAGAAGGCCGCGATCGCGCAGGTGGAGGCCGAGGACCGCGCCGGCGGGCCGTTCGTCGACGGAGAGGTCGTGGAGATCGACGGCGAGGCGGTCGTCGACGGCACGCCCACCGCGCCCGGCGTGGACCCCGCCGACCGCGACCCCGCCGGCACCCCGGAGACCCCCGTGAGGCCGGGCGCCGCCGGTGCCGCCGCCACTGCCGGCGCCGCGGGAGCGACCGGGGCCGCGGGCGCGACCGGCGCTGCGGGCGCTGACAAGCCGCAGGACATCCAGTCGATGGCCGAGCAGATGACCGAGTCGATGAACCAGTCGATGAAGATCATGATGTACCTGTTCCCGTTCTTCCCGATCGTCGGCGCGTACTTCTTCAACTTCCCGATCGCGATCGGCCTGTACTGGCTCACCAACAACATCTGGACCGCCGTGCAGTCGCACATCTTCATGGAGAAGCTGGAGAAGGAGCTGCCCATGACCAGCCGCGAGGGCCTCCCGCCCAGCGCGTTCATGTAGTCCGGCCCCCGCACCCGCCTCGGCTGGCCTCCGCTCCTCGCGCTGGGCCGCCCCGCCCGCCCCCGCCGCACCCGCCCCCGCCGCCGGCCCCCGCGCCCGCCCGCACCCCGCCGCGCCCGCACCCCGCCCAGCCCCGCCCCGCCGCTCCGGCCGCGCGTCTGGACGCACTCAAGGCGAAATTGGACGAGACCACGGAGGCGATTCGGCAGGCTTACCGCCATAGCTGCGTCCAAAACGGTCCCCCCTGAGAGGGCGCAGGCCCGCCGCCCGCCGCGGCCCGCCGCGCGGGTGGACGCACTCAAGGCGAAATTGGACGAGACCACGGAGGCGATTCGGCAGGATTACCGCCATAGCTGCGTCCAAAACGGTCCCCCATGAGAGGGCGCAGGCCCGCCGCCCGCCGCGGCCCGCCGCGCGTGTGGACGCACTCAAGGCGAAATTGGACGAGACCACGGAGGCGATTCGGCAGGAGTACCGCCATAGCTGCGTCCAAAACGGTCCCCCAGGAGAGGGCGCAGGCCCGCCGCCCGCCGCGGCCCGCCGCGCGTGTGGACGCACTCAAGGCGAAATTGGACGAGACCACGGAGGCGATTCGGCAGAAATTCCGCCATAGCTGCGTCCAAAACGGTCCCCCGGAAACCTCAGCTCGGCGTCGCACGGCCATTGCCACCGCCGCGCGCCGGGCGTAGGCTCCTGAGCCGTACGTCGGCAGCTGCACGGCGCGGCCGCGGGGAGACCCGCCGCCGTGAGGGGCACGGCCGAGAGCCCGAGACGAGGAGACCCGAGGACAGTGCTCGACCCCAGGTGAGACCCGGCCCATCCGCCACCTCCCTGGAGCACGCATGTCATCCCTCGTCCTGTCGGACGTCGCGTACGCGTTTCCCGACGACACCCCACTCTTCGACGGCCTCGACCTGACTCTCGGGCCGGGCCTGACCTCGCTCGTCGGCCGCAACGGCGCGGGCAAGAGCACACTGCTGCGTCTCGTCGCCGGCGAGCTGCGCCCGTCGCGCGGGTCGATCAGCGTCGACAGCGAACCCGCCCGGCCGCCTGCCGTCGCCTACCTGCCGCAGTTGCTCGCCGACGCGCCGCCCCGGCGCACCCTCGCCGACGAGCTCGGCATCGGCGGCACGCTCGCGGCCCTGGCCCGGATCGAGGCGGGAGAGGGCGACGACGACGACTTCACCCGCATCGGCGACGACTGGTCGATCGCCGAGCGCACGACCGGGCTGCTCGCCCAGCTGGGCCTGCCGACGGACCTCGACCGACCCGTGCTCGCGCTGTCCGGCGGGGAGAGAACCCTGGCGGCGGTGGCGGGTCGGCTCCTCGGCCGGCCCCGGGTCCTGCTGCTGGACGAGCCGACCAACAACCTCGACGGTCGCGCGAGGGAGCGGTTGTTCGCGGCGCTCGACGCGTTCACCGGCGGTGGGGACCGCGTCGCGCTGATGGTCAGCCACGACCTCGAGCTGCTGGACCGCGTCGGGACCACGGTGGAACTCCGCGACGGCACGTGCCGCGTATTCGGTGGGACGTACACGCACTACCGGCAGGTGATCGACGCCGAGCAGGCGGCCGCGCGACAGTCCCTGACCGCGGCCCGCAACGACCTGCGCGCCGAGAAGCGTGACAAGGCGGACGCGCAGATCGTGCTGGCCCGACGTGAGCGCTACGGCCGGAAGATGGAGGCGACCAAGCGGGAGCCGAAGATCGTGATGGGGATGCGCAAGCGTCAGGCTCAGGAGTCGGCGGCGCGCTACCGGGCCACGCACGAGAAGGGCGTGGAGCAGGCGCGCGAGCGGATGCGTCGGGCCGACTCGGCGGTCCGCCGCGAGGAGCTGCTGCGGGTCGACCTGCCGGACCCGGGACTGCCGACGGGGCGGGTGGTCCTGGACGCGGACGATCCCGTCGCCGGGCGGATCCAGCTCGTCGGCCCGGCCCGCGTGCGGCTCGCCGGGCCGAACGGCAGCGGCAAGACGACCCTGCTGCGGCGGCTGTTCGGGCCGGGCGGCGGGGGCTCGCCGGGACTGGGACGTGCATCAGTCGCGGGGGCGCCGGATCGGGGCGACGACGACGAGGTCGTCCATGTCCCGTGGGCCCTGCTACCGCAGGATCTGCAGGTGGGGCGTCCGGAGTGGTCGGTCGTCGACGCGATCCGGGCGGTACGCCCGGACTCCGATCCGGCGGAGGTCCACGCGCACGCGGCACGGATGCTGTTCGTCGGCGACGCGGGGTTCCGCGGACTCGGGGACCTGTCGGGCGGCGAGCGTCTCCGGGCGGCGCTGGCTGCGGCGCTGTTCGCCCGGCCGGTCCCGCAGTTGCTGGTCCTCGACGAGCCGACCAACAACCTGGACCTCGACGGGGTGCGGGTCCTCGCTGACGCCCTCGCGCGGTGGCGGGGTGCTCTGCTGCTGGTCAGCCACGACGACGGCTTCTGCGCGCGGGTGGGGGTGGACGACGTGATCCGGCTGCCGTGACGCGGACCCCCGGGCTGCGCGGCCCCGCGCAGACCCCACCCGACTCCACGAGGAGACCACCCATGCGAAAGCTCATCTACTACGTCGCCGTCACCGTCGACGGCTTCATCGCCGGACCCGAGGGCGAGACCGACTTCCTGCTTGCCGAGGGAGACCACATGACACGGCTGATCGAGCGCTACCCGGAGACGGTCCCGGGTCACCTACGTGCCGCGTTCGGCCTGGAGGACACCCCGCCACGCGAGTTCGACACGGTCCTCATGGGACGTGCGACCCATCAGGTGGGGGTGGACCTGGGCGTGACCAGCGGCTACCCGCATCTGCGCCAGTACGTGTTCACGCATCGGCCGCAGGATCTGCCCGCCGAGGACGGGTTGACGATCTGCGACGAGGACCCGGTCGCCCTTGTCCGCCGACTCAAGGCGGAGGACTCGCCGCTGGACATCTGGCTGTGCGGCGGCGGGGTGCTGGCCGGTCAGCTTCTCGACGAGATCGACGAGTTCCGGCTCAAGGTCAGCCCTGTTCTGCTCGGCGGCGGGATCCCCCTGGTCGCCGCCGCGGGCCCCGCCCCGCTCCTGCTCACCCAGCGGAGGCGCAGCGATTTCGGGAGCGGGGTGAGCTACGTGGAGTACATCCGCGGCTGAGCCCGCCGCGCCCGCGCCAGCTGAGCCCGCCGCGCCCGCGCCGGCTAAGCCCGCCGCGCCCGCGCCAGCAGCCCCCGCCTCCTCCCGGTGGCGGGGGCCGCTGGTCGCGCGGAGGTCAGACCGCGCCGCCGGCCACCGACGGCGGGGTGCCGGTGTTGGTGGAGGAGTCGGTCTCGCGGGCGAGGTACTCCTCGATGCGGAACCAGTCGTCGGCCGCGCGCTCGGCGATCGTGACGAGGGTGCTCATGTTGGCGACCTCCTCGACCTGCTCGCGCAGGAACCACAGCATGAACTGCTCGCCGAGCGGATCCGACTCGGCGCGGGCGGCCTGGAACATGGCCTCGATCTGCCGGGTGACCTGCTTCTCCTGCTCGAGTGCGAGGCGCAGCGCGCCGATGGGGCCGGTGAAGTCGGCCTGTGGGGCGGGGACGGCGGGGATCGTGACGGGGATGTCGCGGTCGAGCATGTACTGGACCATCATCATCGCGTGGTTCCGCTCGCCGAGGCTGTGGGAGTAGAAGCGCGCGGCGAGCTGCGGCAGGTCCTGCGCGTCGGCCCACACGGCGATCGCGATGTACTGCTGGCTCGCGGCGAACTCGTGACCCACCTGGGCGGAGAGGAGGTCGACGAACGAGTTCTTGTTCCTGGCCATGGTGATGGCGCCTTTCGCTGGGGGACGGCCTCGACGGCTGTCGAGATCCGGGCGGGGCATGTGGCGCCCCGAGGAGTCCGACAGTAGGCGCGATTCCAGCGTTTTTCCAGGTCAGTGAGGCTAACCGAACTCTGTGATGGGCAGCCTTCCCTGTGTTTCCGGGGCTCAGTTCCGGTGCGCTCGCATGGCCGAGTGCTGATCCCGCGGCTTCACCACGATCTGGTCCAGATTGACGTGCGAGGGCCTGCTTGCGACGAAGCCGACGATCTCCGCCACATCGTCCGCGACCATCGGGGTCAGCCCACGGTAGACAGCGGCCGCCTTGTCGTCGTCCCCGTCGAACCGCACGCGCGAGAACTCGGTCTCGACCATGCCGGGCGCGATCTCGGTGAACCGCACCGGCTGCCCCAGATGCTCACCGCGCAGGGTGCGGTGCAGCACGGCCTGGGCGTGCTTGGCGGAGGTGTAGCCGGAGCCGTTGTCGTACGACTCCAACGCGGCGATCGAGGTGATGGTGATGACGAGTCCGTCGCCGGTGGAGACCAGCACCGGCATGAGCCCCCGCACCATGCGCAGCGTGCCGAGGACGTTGGTCTCCCACATCCAGCGCCACTGGTCCTCGTCGGCGTCCATCACGCTGGTCGTCCCCTTGGCGCCGCCGGCGTTGTTGACGAGGACGTTCAGCCGGGGGATGGCCGCGCAGAACGCCTCGCACGAGGCGGCGTCGGTGACGTCCAGCGGCATGGCGGTACCGTCGATCTCCGTGGCCAGGGCCTCCAGCCGCTCGACCCGCCGGGCGCCGATCACCACGTGGAACCCCAGCCGCGCCAGCTCGCGGGCGCTCGCCTCACCGATCCCGGAGGAGGCCCCCGTCACCACCGCGACGCGGGTGTCGGAGGGCAGGGCGGACAGGCGGTCGCGGGCGTCGGAGTGCTCGGTGCTCATGGCACCGACACTAGTGGGCCGTTCCGACCACGCGCACGCTCGCCAGACGGGATGCTGGACCGGATGCGCGTGATGACGGTGATGCTCGGTGCGGTACTGGCACTGTCCGTGTGCGCCGCGTGCGGACAGGGAAGGGAGTGCGACGTGGCCGAGGCGCCGCTGACCACGGCGGGCGACGTGTGCCCGCGGTTCGGCGTGAGCACGCCCGGAGGCCCCGACGCCACTGTCGAACACCGCGCGGTCGTCGGCACGGTGGGGCGGCCCCCGGAGGTCGAGATGTGGTTCGTCGACTTCGCCTCCCCACCTCCGATCGGCGCCCTCGAGACGGTGCGCGCCCGCGGCGCCGAACCCGTCGTCACCTGGGAGCCCTGGCGTGCGCTCGGGCCGGACCGCTACGACCGTGACGCGTTCCCCATGGAGCAGATCGCCGCCGGCGTGCACGACGACCACCTCTACAGGTGGGCGGACGAACTGCGGGACTGGGGCGGCACCGTGTACCTGCGGTTCGCCCACGAACCGAACGGGGACTGGTACCCGTGGAGTCCCGCGGGTGGGACGTCGCCGGAGACCTACGTGGCGGCGTGGCGGCACGTGCACGAGTTGTTCCGGGTCAAGGCGGCGCACAACGTCAAGTGGGTGTGGACGGTCAACGTGCCGCACCCCGGGAGCAGTCCGATCGGGCCGCTCTTCCCCGGCGCCGGATACGTGGACGTCGTCGGAGTCGACGGATACAACTGGGGGACCACCCGGGAGTGGAGCCGCTGGCAGTCGCCGGTGGAACTGTTCGACCGGACACTGGAGGAGGTGGGCCGCATCGCACCGGGACTCCCCGTGGCCGTCACCGAGGTGGCCAGCGCCGAGGCCGGCGGGTCCAAGGCGCAGTGGATCGGGGATCTGGTCGACTACCTTGACTCCCGTGAGGAGGTGTCGGCGTTCGTCTGGTTCGACCACCTCAAGGAGACCGACTGGCGCCTGGCCAGTTCCCCTGCGTCCGCGACCGCGGCCGCGGACGCGATGAGTAGAGAGCACAGGGCGCGATGACCGGCCACCCGTGGAGTATCCCCGCCGATGTGGAGGCCCGGCGGGCCCGGGACGTCGACAGGCTCGGTCTCCTCGACACCGTCCCCGAGGACCGCTTCGACCAGGTGACCCGCATGGCCCGGCGGGTGCTGGGTGTGCCGGCCGCGTCCCTGTCACTCATGGACGAGGGTCGGCAGTGGATGAAGGCCATCGAGGGGCTCGACCTGACAGAGGTGCCGCGAGAGAAGACCGTGTGCCGCACCACCATCGCGCGCGCCTACCGACGCCCCGATGACCCCGCGCTGGTCATCCCGGACGCGGCGGCCGACCCCGAGTTCGCGGAGATCCCCGGCATCGGCGGTGAGGGTGGGATCCGCTTCTACGCCGGATACCCGCTGTACGGGCCCTCGGGACACCCCGTGGGGACGTTCTGCCTCTACGACTTCGAGCCGCGGCACCTCGACGAGGACGAGTTCGAGACGTTCGTCGAGCTCGCCGAGTGGGCGCAGCGCGAACTGGAGCGCACCGACGAGATTGATAAGGCCGCCGAGATCCAGCGACGGATGCTGCCCCGCCCCCTCGAGGGCCCCGAGGGGTACCGGGTCTCCGCCGTCTGCCTGCCCGCCTTCACCGTGGGAGGGGACTTCTACGACCACTTCCTCCTGGGCGACACGCTCGGGCTCACCGTCGCCGACGTGATGGGCAAGGGGCTCGGCGCGGCGATCGTCGCCTCGGCCGTCCGGGCCTCCGTCCGCGGGTCCGCGCGCTACCTGCTCGAGGCCCGGACGGAGGCGGGGATCCCGGACACGAGCGAGGTCGTGAGGATGGCCGCCGCCCACCTCGAGCAGGACTTCGAGCACACCGAGACGTTCGTCACCACCCTGGTGGCGACCATCGACCTGGGGACCGGGCGGATCAACTACGTCGACGCCGGCCACGGCCTGGCGATGATCCGCCGCGCCGACGGGCGGGTGGACTCCCTCACCGGCGGTGGGCCCCCGATCGGGATCCTGCCCGGGACGGAGTGGGAATCGGCCACCGAGGAGCTGCACCCCGGTGACATGCTGGTCATCTGCTCGGACGGGCTTCTGGACCTGCTCGACGAGGTCAGCGACCGCACCGCGCTGCGACACTTCGTCGCGGCGCACGAGTGCCCGTCCGCCCTCACCGAGGCCGCCCACGCACTGGCGGCGGGGCTGCCCCCGCTCGACGACGTCACCGTGGTGGCCGTCCGCCGGGAGGACGCGTGACCGCCGTGACCCCGGCGCCACCGGTGCCGCGCAGGGAGTACCCGTCGCCGTACCTGCGCCTGCTCATCGTGCTCACGGTCATCGTCGGGATGAACTACATCGTGTGGCGGTGGCTGTTCTCGATCAACTGGGACGCCTGGTGGATCGCCGTGCCGCTGGTCCTCGCCGAGACGTACAGTCTGATCGACTCGCTGTTGTTCGCTTTCACGATGTGGCGACTTCGTCGTCGTCCCCCTCCGCCCCCGGCGCCGGACGGACTGACCGTCGACGTCTTCATCACCACCTACAACGAACCGATCGACCTGGTCCTCCGCACCGCCGAGGCCGCGCAGCGCATCCGGTACCCGCACCGGACGTGGATCCTCGACGACGGCGCCCGCACCGAGCTCGCCGACGCCGCCCGCGAACGCGGGATCGACTACCTCACCCGTGCCGCCAGCTGGGCGGGCAAGCCCCGCCACGCCAAGGCCGGCAACCTCATCAACGCGTTGCTGCACACCGACGGCGAGTTCCTCCTCATCCTCGACGCCGACCAGGTGCCCGAGCCCGAGATCCTCGACCGCACGCTCGGCTACTTCTCCGACGAGGGCATGGCGTTGGTCCAGACCCCGCAGTACTTCGTCAACGTCCCCGACTCCGACCCGCTCGGCAGCCAGGCTCCCCTGTTCTACGGGCCCATCCAGCAGGGCAAGGACGGGTGGAACTCCGCGTTCTTCTGCGGCTCCAACGCCGTCCTGCGGCGCGAGGCGCTCATGCAACTGGGCATCACCGGGTACGTCACCGCGGTCGAGGACGGGGTCGCGCGCGCCCTGCGGACCGCCGACCGGGTGGTGCGGCGCGCCCAGCGGTCGGTGCCGGCCGGGCAGCCCGAGGTGGCCGCCGCGCTGGGGTCCGTGCGGCGGGCCGTGCGGGCCGCCCGCGCCGACCTGCGCGCGGGGCGGCCGCTGGCCGAGGTCACCTACCGGTTCCAGCAGGAGGTCGACGCCGCGGCCCGCACGGTCGTCGACGCCGACCTCGGCGCCATCCGGGCCGACCTGGACGCGATCGCCGCCCTCGACGAGCACGCGTCCGAGACGGTGATCCTCGACGAGGCGGTGCTCGACGACCTGGCCGACCGCGAGTGGTCGCCGCTGGGCGCGATCGAGTCGGTGCGGGCCCTCATCAGCGCCGTCGACGTGGACCGGGCCGACGAGGCCGAGCCCACGCAGGCGTTGGCGACCATCTCGGTGACCGAGGACATGGCCACGGCGATGCGCCTGCACGCCGCCGGCTGGCGGACGGCCTACCACCACGAGGTGCTCGCCTACGGACTCGCGCCCGAGGATCCCAAGACCATGCTCACCCAGCGACTGCGGTGGGCGCAGGGCACCATCCAGGTGATGTTGCGGGAGAACCCGCTGGTCCAGAAGGGTCTGACCCTGGCGCAGCGGCTCATGTACTGGTCCACCATGTGGAGTTATCTCTCGGGGTTCGCCGCGCTGGTGTACTTCGCCGCGCCGGTGATCTATCTGGTGTTCGGCGTGCTGCCGGTGCAGGCCTGGAGTGTGGACTTCTTCGCCCGCCTCATCCCGTTCCTCATCCTCAGCCAGCTGTTGTTCTTCGTGGTGGGCCGCGGCACCCCCACCTGGCGGGGGCAGCAGTACAGTCTGGCGCTCTTCCCCGTGTGGATTGCGGCAGTGTGGACGGCGGTGCGCAACGTGTGGTTCGGCAGGCCGCTGGACTTCGCGGTGACGCCCAAGACCCGCCAGGGGGAGGACTCCGTCCCGTGGTACCTCTTCCGCCCACAGCTGGCGGTCATGGCGCTCCTCGTGGTGGCCGCCGTGATCGGCGTCGTGCGGCTGTACTTCGGCGCCATCTCGGTGCTGGGAGTGGTGGCCAATCTGGTGTGGGTGGTGTTCGATCTGTTCATCCTCTCGGTGGTCGTGCAGGCCGCGCGCTATCGGGGGCCGCGACGTGAAGGAGAAGAATGACCGCCTTTGACACCCGACTGATCGGCGAGACCGTGGTCGTGCAGCCGACCGGCCGGTTGAACATGGTCGCCGCGCCCCGACTGCGCGAGCAGCTGCGCGGACTCGTGGACGGCGGCGCGCGGCGACTCGTGGTGGATCTGGCGGAGACCGAGTTCATCGACTCGTCGGGCCTGGGCGCGCTGATCAGCGGGCTCAAGGCCGCCCGTCAGGCCGGTGGTGATCTGCGCATCGCCGCGCCCACCGAGCAGGTCCGCCGCGTCCTGAAGCTCACCAAACTGGACAAGGTCCTCACCGCGTACGGCTCCGCCGAGGACGCCTTCGATGGCTGACGGGGCGCGGTGGGAGCTGTCCGCCACCACGGACGAGGGCACCCTCGACCGGATCCTCGACCTGGTGGGGGAGATGAGCGCGGCCGAGGACGTCGACGAGGACACCCGCATGCGGTTCGAGGTGGCGGTGGCGGAGATCGCCGCGAACGTCATCGAGCACGCCGGTGACGGCGGACCGGTCGGACTGCGCTTCGAGCTCACGGCCACCCCGCAGCGGCTGGAGGCGCGGTTCAGCGACGACGGCACCCCGGCGCGGGTGAACCTGCGGGGCGTGGAGATGCCGGACGTGTTCGCCGACCGGGGTCGCGGCCTGGCGATCGCGCTGGCCGCGCTCGACGAGCTCGACTATCGCCGCAAGCACGGCAACAACATGTGGCACCTCGTGTGTTACCGCGGGGACGAGGGCGGCGGCGACGGAGCCGACGGGGAGAGTCGCCGCGGCGGCGACGACGAGGTCTAGCGGCCCCGAGGTCGACGACGACGACGAGGTCTAGCGGCCCCGGCCGGTGATCATCCCGACGAGCCCGCGCACCGCGCCCCTGGCCATGTCGGCCTTGGAGAAGTAGTCCTGCCAGCCGCACACCCGGCCATCGCGGACCTCGAGGCGCCCGCACACCCAGAACCCCACCCGCAGCGGGCCGACGCCCAGGTAGTCGGTGCGTTCGGTGAGCACCACGACGGGGGCCTGCGGGTCGGTGGGGTCCGCGGGGGCCGACACGGCGAGGTGGTGGATGTCCACGCCGAAGTCGATGCTCCGGTCCATGGCGGACAGTGCGCCCACGACCGCGCGCTTGCCGCGCATGGTCGGCAGGCCGACGTTGGCCCACCAGACGTCGTCGGTGAGCAGGTCCGCGGCGGTAGCGGTCGAGCCCGACACGAGGGCGTCGAAGAAGGTCCGGACGACCACGTCCGGGTCGGTCGCGGTGCTGGTGACTGCCATCTCCCCACGGTAACCGCCGGGGGCGGCGCGCGGGTCCTGTATCGAGCCGCCGGTTGCGCTGCATTCAAGGCCCGCGCTGCCCGCGGCTGGCACGATGAGCCGTATGAGCTCCGACGCGACCCCCGCCACCACCGACGCACTCTCCGGCCAGCCCGCCCACGGCCAACCCGCCCCGGGCAGGGCCTACGCCACGGACCGGCCCGGCGCCGCGCAGTCGGTCGCCTCGGCCGTGTCCTCCGACGGCACGACCATCGCCTATCGCGTGCTCGGGGACCCGGCCGCGCGGCCGCTCGTGCTGATCCACGGCTGGGCGCAGTCCAGTTCGAGCTGGGGCGCCGACCTGCTGGGGGAGCTGGCGCAGCGGTTCCGGGTGGTGGCGGTCGATCTGCGCGGGCACGGTCACTCCGACGTCCCGGGCGGGGGCTATGACTCGCCGCAGCAGTGGGCGGATGACGTCGAGGCGGTCCTGGACGCCGAGGGCATCGGCGACGGCGCGGGGGCGGTCCTGCTCGGCTGGTCGTACGGTGGGGTCGTCGTGTCGGACTACCTGGCCGCCCGCGGGGAGGGCCGCGTGGCCGGGATCGTCCTGTGCGGGGCCGTCACCTCGCTGTCACGCTCGGCGGGTGGCGCGATCGGCCCCGCGATGAAGGAGGTCACCTCGGGCGGGGCGTTCGACGAGAAGCCCGCCCGCGCACTGGAGGCGTTCACCGGTTTCGGCAGGGCGATGATGGTCAACGGCGCCGGCGCGGACGGGCAGCGGATCCTCGGGCTGTCGCTGTCCACACCGCCGGCGGTCCGGCAGGCGCTGCTCACCCGCCGGGTGGACAATGACGAGGCCCTCCGGGCCCTGACCGTCCCCGCCCTGGTCATCCACGGCGCCCACGACGGGGTCGTGCTGCCCTCGGCGGGGCGGGCCAACGCGGAGATGATCCCCGGCGGCCGCTATGTGGAGTTCGCCGAGTCGGCCCACGCCCCGTTCCTGGAGGAGACGCCGCGGTTCCTCGCCGAACTCGACGCCTTCGCCGCCGGCCTCTGAGCAGACCCCGGCGGACCCCACCCGCAGGTCACCCGGCCGACGTGCACGCCCGCGCGGGCGGGGGCACAATCGGACGGGTGACCGTCTCCGAGCTCGACCGCGGCGTCGCGCATCCGTTGCCCCGACGCATCGCCGTGTTGTCCTTCCACACCTCGCCGCTGGCCCAGCCGGGCACCGGGGACGCGGGTGGACTCAATGTGTACGTGCTGCAGACCGCTCGCCGGTTGGCCCGCCGTGGTGTGGAGGTCGAGATCTTCACCCGGGCCACGCATTCGTCGCAGCCGCCCGTGGAGGAGGCCGGCGACGGTGTCCTGGTCCGCAACATCGTCGCGGGGCCGTTCGAGGGTCTGCGCAAGGAGGACCTGCCCACGCAGCTGTGCCCGTTCGTCGCCGGGGTGATGCGCGCCGAGGCCGGTCACGCGCCGGGCCACTACGACCTCATCCACTCGCACTACTGGCTCTCGGGCCAGGCCGGACTGGTTGCGTCCGAGCACTGGGGTGTGCCGCTGGTGCACACCGCGCACACGTTGGCGGAGGTGAAGAACGCCGTGCTCGCCGCCGGCGACACCCCCGAGCCCGAGTCGCGCCGCATCGGTGAGCAGCAGATAGTGGACGCCGCGCACCGCCTGGTCGTCAACACCGTCGGGGAACGTGACGAACTCGTGCGTTTCTACGACGCGGACCCGGCGGACATCGACGTCGTCTCGCCCGGCGCGGATCTCGAGCAGTACACGCCCGGTACGCAGCGGGGGACCGAGCGGGCCCGCCGCGCGCTGGGCCTGGCGCAGCGTACCGAGGTCATCGCGTTCGTCGGCCGGATCCAGCCGCTCAAGGCCCCTGATGTCATCGTGCGTGCGCTCGCGGAGATCGTCCGCACGCAGCCGCATCGTGACGTGCGGTTGCTCGTGGTGGGCGGGCCGAGCGGCACCGGGTTGGACCGGCCGCAGTCACTGGTCGAGCTGGCCGAGGAGCTGGGGGTGGCCGACCGGGTGAGTTTCCTCGCGCCGCGGCCGCCGTCCGAGTTGGTGGACGTGTACCGCGCCGCGGACGTCGTGGCGGTGCCGTCGTACTCGGAGTCGTTCGGGCTCGTCGCGCTCGAGGCGCAGGCGTGCGGGACGCCCGTGGTCGCCGCTGCGGTGGGCGGGCTGCCGACGGCGGTCGCTAACGGCCGGACCGGGCTCACCGTGGACGGGCACGATCCGCGCCGGTGGGCGGGTGTGTTGTCGGGTTTGTTGGACGACGACGAGCTGCGCCTGTCGATGTCGCGGGCCGCCCCGGTCCACGCCTCCGGGTTCAGCTGGGATTCGACGGCGGACGGGTTGCTGGCGTCGTATGCCGGCACGATGGCCGCCTACCGGGCCCGGCGTGCGGAGGCCGCGGCGTCCTGACCGGGCGTCGTCCCGCCGCGCCCGCCGCGGCGGCCGTCGTCTTTCCGCAGCCGCTCGTCTCGATGGCGTCTCGCCCCGACCGATGCGCAGGCCGGACGCCATGCCGAGGAGCGTCGGCCGCCAGCGGCGGCGCCGGCCCCGGTCGCGGCGTGTGGGCGGGCCCCATCCGCCGCTGTGCGGGCATCGAATCCCCGGTGGGCGTCGTTCGAGTAGACAGAAGGGCGAACCGCCCCACCGCCGAAGGAGTCACATCATGAGCGACGAGACCCGCGAGCCCGACTTCGACCAGCCCACCGTGGAGCGGATCCGCGCGTTCCTCGTGGAGCGCGAGATCGAGTCCACGCTGGCCGACGGCCACACCTTCGTCGTGCAACTGCCGGGGGAGAAGCGCCTCAAGACCGCCTGCCATCTCACGGTGAACAAGGAGAGCGTGCGCGTCGAGGCGTTCGTGTGCCGCAATCCGGACGAGGACTTCGAGAAGGTCTACAAGTACCTGCTGCGCCGCAATCGGCGGCTGTACCAGGTGGCGTACACGCTGGACAACAACGGCGACATCTACCTCGTGGGCCGGCTGCCTCTGGTCGCGGTGACCGAGGAGGAGCTCGACCGCGTACTGGGTCAGGTGCTCGAGGCGGCCGATCACGACTTCAACATCATCCTCGAGACGGGCTTCCACACCTCGATCCGCCGGGAGTGGGAGTGGCGGGTCTCGCGCGGTGAGCCGCTGCGCAACCTCGAGGCCTTCCGGCACCTCACCGAGGACCTGCCCCAGCCGGAGTAGGCGCCGGTCGACTCCCGCCGCACCCGCCGCGCTGCCGCACCCGCCGCCGTGGAGTCGCTGCGCGCAGCGCTTTCCCAGCCGCGTTAGGCGAAGTCCCCGACAGAGTGACTCAACGCGACTGGGCGAGCTGTTCGGCGACCTTCTTGCGCAGGACCTTGCCCATCGGGTTGCGGGCCAGGTCGTCGACCTCGATGAACTCGCGCGGCACCTTGTACCCGGCCAGGGATGCCCGGCAGTGTGCGCGGACCGCGTCGACGTCGAGCGTCGCGCCGGGCTCCGTGACCACGGCGGCGACGACCTTCTCGCCCCCGTCGCCGGCGGGCCGACCCACCACGGCGCAGTCCGCCACGCCCGGCCCGGTACGCAGAACCGCCTCGACCTCGGACGGGTAGACGTTGAACCCGCCGGTGACGATCATCTCCTTGATGCGGTCGACCACGCGGAGGAAGCCGTCGGGGTCCTGCACCACGATGTCGCCGGTGCGCAGCCAGCCGTCGTGGAAGGTCGCGGCGGTGGCCTCGGGGTTGTTCCAGTACCCGGCGAACACCTGCGGCCCCTTGACCAGCAGTTCACCGGGTTCGCCGGCGGGGACGTCGCGGGCGGGGTCGTCCTGGTCGGCGATCCGGATGTCGGTGTCGGGGAAGGGCACGCCGATCGCGCCGGCCCGCCTGGCCGTCGACATGGGGTTGCCCACGATGATGGGGGAGGTCTCGGTCATCCCGTAGCCCTCCACCAGCAGGCCTCCGGTGGCGGACTCCCACTTCTCGATGAGGTCGGCGGGCAGGCTCATCGCGCCGGAGAACGAGAACCGCACGCCCTGCAGGGAGATCTTGCGCGTGGCGGCCTCCTCGAGGATGCGGGTGTAGATCGGCGGGACGGCGGGGATGAAGGTCGGCGGGTTCTTGGCGAAGATCGGCATGACGAGGTCCATGTCGGGGGTCGGCACGAGTTGCAGCCGGGCGCCCTGGGAGATGCCGAACACCACGCACATCGTGACCCCGTAGGCGTGGAACATGGGCAGGGAGGCCAGGAAGCGTTCGCGGCCGGGCTCGAGGTCGGGGACCCACGCGCGTCCCATCGTGCCGTTGGCGACGAGGTTGGCGTGGGTGAGCGTCGCGCCCTTGGGGGTTCCGGTGGTGCCGGAGGTGTAGAGGATGAGGGCGGGGTCCGAGGCCGCGGGCCGCGGGTGGGAGAAGTCGAGTTCGGGGCCGGTCTCGAGGTCGGCCCAGTCGAGGGTGCCCGGGGCGGGTCGGCTGAGCTTGGCTCGGGAGGCGCGCAACGCGGGCACGGGTAGGTGTCGCAGGGCGAGTCGCTTGGCGGTGGGGAAGGCGTCGAGGAGGTCGACGGCGAGGACGTGCTCGATCCGGGTGCCGGGGCGGTCCGCGAGGTCGCGGACGATGTCGGCGACGACGTTCCACGTCACGACGACCTTCGCTTCGTGGTCGGTGAAGGGCCCTTCGAGTTCGTCGGCGGTGTATAGGGGGTTGTGCTCCACGACGATCGCGCCGATGCGCAGGGCCGCGTAGAAGACGGCGACGCCCTGCGGGCAGTTGGGCAGGAGCACGGCGACGCGGTCGCCGGGCCGGACGCCGAGGCGGCGCAGGCCCTCGGCGGCGCGACGGACGCGGCTGGCGAGGTCCGAGTAGCTGGTGAGGCGGCCGAAGAACTCGGTGGCGGGCCGGTCGGCGTGGGCGGTGACGGCCGAGTCGAACTGGTCGACGAGGGTGGTGGTGCCGTAGTCGAGGTCGTGCGTGGTGCCGGGGGTGTAGTGCACGGTCCACGGCCGGTCGGGGTGGTCGGGGGTGTCGGCTCCGGCGTGTGTGGTCATGTCTGCACCGTAGTCCTCGGGCGGCAGGTCATAATGAGCGTATGGCTTACGGAACACTCGTCCTCCTGCGTCACGGGCAGTCCCAGTGGAACGCGTCCAACCAGTTCACGGGCTGGGTCGACGTCGACCTCACCGATCTGGGACGAGAGGAGGCGGTCCGCGGTGGCACGCTCCTCGCGGAGGCGGGGATCCTGCCCGACGTGCTGTACACCTCGCTGCTGCGGCGTGCGATCACCACGGCGAACATCGCGCTGGACGCGTGCGATCGTCACTGGGTGCCGGTCATCCGGCACTGGAAGCTCAACGAGCGCCACTACGGCAAGCTGCAGGGGCTGAACAAGGCGGAGATCAAGGAGGAGTTCGGCGACGAGCAGTTTATGCTGTGGCGCCGCAGCTACGACACGCCGCCGCCGGCGATCGACGCGGACAACCAGTACTCGCAGACGTCCGACGTGCGTTACGCCGACCTGCCGGAGGTGCCGCTGACCGAGTGCCTCAAGGACGTGGTGGACCGGTTCATCCCGTACTACGCGGCGGAGATCGCCCCCAAGCTCGCGGAGGGCAAGACGGTCATGGTGGCCGCGCACGGTAACTCGCTGCGCGCGCTGGTCAAGCACCTCGACGGCATCTCGGACGAGGATATCGCGGAGCTGAACATCCCGACCGGCATCCCGCTGGTGTACCGGTTCGACGAGGCCGGGCTGGTCGCCAACCCGGGCGGGACGTACCTGGACCCGGAGGCCGCCGCCGCCGGTGCGGCCGCGGTCGCCAACCAGGGCGGTAAGTGACCGACCCGGTCTGAGGCGTCGGCCGACTCCGGCTTCGGGGTCGGCGCCTCCGCCCCCCGGACCACGACGATCGTCGGCTGTGCCCCCGGGACCACGACGGACCGTCGGCTCCGCTCCTCGGCCCGGCTGCGCCCCTCGGCCGGGTGTAGATGAAGGCCCGGTGAACACGCCGTGAACCCCCGTCCACCTGCGGACTTCCCGCCGGTGGACGGGGGTTCGTCGATTCGGGCGGCGGGACGGGGCACCGTAGGATCGGAGCCGTGCAGGTCAGTCTGGGGATCTTCCTCGCGATCGTCGCCGGGGTCATCGGCTTCATCGTGGGCGGCTTCGTCGTTCCGCTGATCAACCGGCGCAACGAGCGTCGCCGCGCCGAGCAGGCGGGGCCGAGCCGGTTGGAGGTGCTGCAGGGCGTCTACCTGCAGGCGCCCTACGCGCTGGCCGTAGTGGACCGCCACCAGGACGTGGTGCTCTACAACCGTCGCGCAGCGGACCTCGGCATCGTCGACGATCGGCTGCTCGTGGATCCCGTGTGGTCGGCCGCCCAGCGCACGTTCCTCACCGGGGAGCCCTCGCCGTTCGACCTGCCCGCCAAGATCCTCACCGGCCGCCGGCGGATCCCCTCGGTGAGCGGGCGCAGCGAGATCCTCGGCGAGTACGGCGAGCAGTTCGTGGTGGTGTTCGCCGACGACGATTCCGAGCAGCGCCGCATGGAGGCCGCGCGCCGGGACTTCGTCGCCAACGTCTCCCACGAGCTCAAGACCCCGGTGGGCGCGATGGCGGTGCTCGCCGAGGCGCTGCTGGAGTCCAAGGACGACCCGGACTCCGTGGAGTACTTCGGTGGGCGCGTGGTCGGCGAGGCCCAGCGGCTGGGCAAGATGGTCTCCGAGCTCATCGAGCTGTCCCGGCTGCAGGGGGCGGAGCGGATCCGCGACCCCGAGCCGGTGGACGTGGACGACGTGGTGGACGAGGCCCTGCGCCGATCCGCGTCGACGGCGGAGGCCGCCGGGATCGAACTCATCACCGACGCCCCGTCCGGGCTCGAGGTGAAGGGCGACCGGACACTGCTCGTCACCGCGTTGACGAATCTCGTCTCCAACGCGATCAACTACTCGCCCGAGCGCACGCCCGTGTCGATCACGAGGGGCATCGACGGCGACACCGTGATGCTGCGGGTCACCGACCGCGGCATCGGTATCGCGCCCGAGCACCAGACCCGCGTCTTCGAGCGGTTTTTCCGTGTGGACAAGGCCCGCTCGCGGGCGACCGGCGGGACGGGCCTCGGTCTGGCGATCGTCAAGCACGTCGCCCAGAACCACAACGGCGCCGTGGGACTGTGGAGCCGGCCCGGCACGGGATCGACCTTCACCCTCGAACTGCCGGCTCACGTGGAACCGGGGATCGACGAACCGGGCCCCGTCGCGGAGTCCGCGGCGAAGGGCGACACGGCCAGGAAGCCGGAGTCCGCGGCGAAGGGCGACACGGCCAGGAAGCCGGAGTCCGCGGCGAAGGGCGACACCGCCAGGAAGCCGGAAACCGTCCGGACGCCGGAACCGGACGCGAGAACCCGNCGCCAGGAAGCCGGAAACCGTCCGGACGCCGGAACCGGACGCGAGAACCCGGACCACGCTGATCGACCAGACCGACCAGACCGACCGGGCCGACCAGGCCACAGAGAACATCGCTCAAGGAGAGGACCAGGTGCCGTGACCAGGGTGCTGATCGTGGAGGACGAGGATTCGTTGGCGGATCCGCTCGCGTTCCTGCTCCGCAAGGAGGGGTTCGAGGTCGGCGTGGCGGGGGACGGTCCCACCGCGCTGGAGAGCTTCGAGTCCGAGGGCGCGGACATCGTGCTGCTCGACCTGATGCTGCCCGGCATGTCCGGCACGGACGTGTGTAAGCGTCTGCGGATGACCTCGAGCGTGCCGGTGATCATGGTGACCGCGCGCGACAGCGAGATCGACAAGGTCGTGGGCCTGGAGTTGGGCGCCGACGACTACGTGACCAAGCCCTACTCGGCCCGCGAACTCATCGCCCGCATCCGGGCGGTCCTGCGGCGCGGGGCGGAGGCCGAGGCCGAGCCGGTCGAGGAGATCGGCGTCCTCGAGTCCGGCCCGGTGCGGATGGACATCGACCGGCACACGGTGCTGGTCCGGGGTGAGCCCGTCACGCTGCCCCTCAAGGAGTTCGACCTGCTCGAGTACCTGCTGCGGAACTCGGGCCGCGTCCTCACGCGGGGTCAGCTGATCGACCGCGTGTGGGGTTCGGACTACGTGGGCGACACCAAGACCCTCGACGTCCACGTCAAGCGGCTGCGGTCGAAGATCGAGACCGACCCGGGCAAGCCCGTGCACCTGGTGACCGTCCGCGGGCTGGGCTACAAGTTCGAGCCCTGAGCCGACCCACCCACGATCCGCTACCCTCCGTCCGGATCCGCTCCCCGCCCAGGGGTAGCGGATCCGGAGCCGGGGTAGCGGATTTCTGCGTTGCGCCCCGTCAGGCCGCGCAGGCCCCGGCGCGGGCTCCCGTCAGGCCTCGCCGGCGGCCCGCTCGGTCGCCGGGTGGACGGCCACGATCCCCAGCTGCCGCCGCCGCCCGCACGCCGCGGCCAGCACCTCGTAGACCTCGGCGCCGAGCAACTCGACCAGCTCGTCGCGCAGGGAGACGTACACGGGCTCGGTACCGACGTGCGCCTCGGGCGAGCCGGTGCAGTACCAGTCCAGGTCGAGTCCTCCGGGGCCCCAGCCACGGCGGTCGTACTCGCCGACGCGGGTGTGGAGGATCTCCACCTCGTCGGCGCGGGTCTCGTGCTCCTGCGTGAGCCGTATCGGCAGCTGCCAACACACGTCGGGCTTGGACTCGGGAAGGCTCTTCCCCGTCCGCGCGGCCAGGTGGTGCAGGGCGCAGCCCGACCCGGTCGGCCATCCGACGTCGTTGAAGAACACGCACCGCCCGCCCAGGCGTCGGGTCCGGAGAGCGGGCTCCATCTCGCCGTCGTCCCCGGTCAGTTCGTCCTCCTCGAGCCACGACTCGAGGGCGGCTCCCTCCCGGGACGCCGCGCGCTCGGCGGCCTCGCGGTGCTGCCACTCCTCGGGCCGGAGCAGCGCGACGTTGGCCCGCAGGCGTCGGCGGTCGGAGTCGTCGGCGAGGAACGCCCCGTGGGTGCAGCAGCCGGAGTCGGGCTGGTCGGCCTCGATGCCGTGGCAGGCGGGCGTGCCGAAGACACACGTCCACGAGGACAGCAGCCAGGTCATGTCGGCGGAGATGAGGTGGCGGTCGTCCGCGGGGTCGGGGAAGGTGTACCACTCGCGGGGGAAGTCCAGCGGCACCTCGGGCAGAGGGGTGCCCGGGGTCGAGGGGCGGTCGGTGGCGGTCACAACCTGCGACCGTAGACCGTTTAGGGTGGGCGTGTGAGATTAGGTGTCCTGGACGTGGGCAGTAACACGGTCCACTTCGTGGTGGTCGACGCCCACCGTGGTGGCCACCCCACCCCGATGAACGATTCCAAGACGCGGTTGCGGCTCATCGAGTACCTGGACGCGGACAACAACATCTCCAAGACCGGCATCGCGCGGCTCGTGGACGCGGTGAACGAGGCGGCGGAGCTCGCGCGGGCGACCAAGTGCCGTGAGGTCATGGCGCTGGCCACGTCCGCGGTGCGTGACGCGGCGAACTCGGACGAGGTGTTGGAGAAGGTCACGCGGGAGACCGGCATCGAGCTGCGCGTGCTGTCCGGGGAGGACGAGGCGCGGATGACGTTCCTCGCCGCTCGCCGCTGGTACGGCTGGTCCGCGGGCCGGATCGTTAACCTCGACATCGGCGGTGGGTCGCTGGAGATGACGTCCGGCGAGGACGAGTTGCCGGAGCAGGCGTTCAGTCTGCAGCTGGGTGCGGGCCGGTTGACGCACGACTGGTTCAAGACCGATCCGCCGGAGCGTAAGCGCATCAACCAGCTGCGCGACTACATCGATGCCGAGCTGGACGGCCCGGCGCGGGCGATCCGCGCGGCGGGGGAGCCGGACCTGGCGTGCGCGACCTCCAAGACGTTCCGGACGTTGGCCCGGTTGACGGGGGCGGCGCCCTCGTCGGAGGGGCCGCGGGTGGAGCGGATCCTCACGGCGGCGGGTCTGCGGCAGGTGATCGCGTTCATCTCCCGCATGACGGCCGCGGACAGGGCAGAGTTGGAGGGCATCAGCGCGGATCGTTCGCATCAGGTGGTGGCGGGAGCGTTGGTGGCGGAGGCGTCCATGCGTGCGTTGGGCTTGGAAAGTGTGAAAATCTGTCCGTGGGCCCTGCGAGAGGGGCTGATCCTGCAGCGTCTCGACCGGGACGTGGGCGGCGACGGGAAGGGGAGCTGACGATGGCCGAGGATTCTGAAGGCCAGCAGATCACCGTGGCGGAGCTGCTCAAGCGCATGGGCGCAGAGCAGCAGGCCGCGCCGGGCGGGCGTCGACGTCGCCGTGCCGAGGAGGGGGGCGTCAGCGTCTCCGAGCTCACCGGCGAGATCCCGCGCATCACCGACGACACGGTGCTGAGCAGCAGGGCCGCGCGCCGTCGGGCGCGTGAGGCGGAGGAGGCCGCCGAGGCCACCGGCGGCGCGGGTGCCGCCGGTGACGCCCAGGGTGGTGACGCCGCCGGTACTGCAGCGGCCGGCGCCGGTGGCGCTGACAAGGGCGGTGCGGACGCTGGTGCGCGATCGGCGGGCCCTGCCGCGAAGGACGGGGGGAAGACCCCGGGGTCGACGACGACGACGAGTCCCGCCGCACCGCGCCCGACGCAGTCCGCGACGACCCCGCCGGCCTCGCAGCAGCCCACCACTCGGATCCCGGCCGCGCCGCAGTCGCCGGGGCCGGCCGCGCCGCCGCCGGTGTCGTCGTCGATGCCCGGCGCCCCGACCCCGCCGCCTGGCCGGCCGTCGGCACCGTCCGCGGAGTCGGGTGACGCCGAGGGGCCGCAGAAGAAGGGCCTGCGCGGGCTGTTCGGCCGTAAGCGTAAGGACCAGGAGCAGTCCGGGCTCGACGCTCCGGCGGGGCGCCCGGTCTCGGGGGATCAGCCCACCGTTCCCGCGGCGGGACCGCTCGCCGGCTCCGCTCCCGGAGGCACTGTCGGCGATGCCGGCGTGACGGCGGTCGGGGCCGCGGGTGCGGGCCCTGCCGCGAACCGGTCCGCCGACACGGACACGGCCACCACGCCGCAGCCCGCCGTCCCCGCCGCGGGGGCCGCCGCGGCTGCGGCCGGCACGTCCGCCGCCGGCAAGTCCGCGGCCGAGAAGCCCGCGGCCGGCAAGCCCGCGGCCAGTGAGTCCGCGCCCGGTAAGCCCGGGGCCGAGAAGCCCACCTCCGAGAAGACCGCGGCCAGCGAATCCACGCCCGGCAAGCCCGAGGCCGAGAAGCCCACCGCCGACAAGTCGGCGGCCGGCAAGCCCACCGCCGGCAAGCCCGCTGCCGACAAGTCCGCGCCCTCCAGCCCCTGGACCGGCGTGATCCCGGGCTCCACCTCGCCCGCGGCCGGGAAGTCCGCCACCGGGACCCCGGCAACCCCGGCCGCCCCGGCTGCCTCCGCGGGCAGCGCCGCCGAGGCCCCGGCCGGCAAGCCCGCAGGCACCGCGCCCAGCAAGGCAACAGACGCTGCGCCCGGCGCGGCGGGCACCGCCGCAGCTACTGCGGGCGGCGCTGCCGCCGGCGCGGCGGCCCCCACGTCGGCGACCGCTCCGGAGCAGACCCCCCAGTGGGGCGTGCCGTCGGGCAGCGGCTCGACCGCCCACCGCGCCCCCGAGGCCCCCGCCGAGCAGACCGACGACTCCGCCCCGGCCGACTCGGACAAGCGCGAGGGCGTCCTCGGCGCGGCGACCGCGGCGGCCGCCGGGGGAGCGGGCGTGGCCGGCATGACCGCGGCCGCCGTGGGCGCGGGCACGGCCGGCGCCCGGCCCGGAACGGGAGAGCAGCCCGGCGCGCAGTCGACCGCAGGGGCGACGACCCCGGCCGGTGCTGACGAGCGCGCCACCGACCACCCGGACGGACGCCGCGACGGCGAGTACGCCCCGGGCGGAGCCGACGTGGAACGGTCGTCGGCCTCGCAGTGGCTGATCCTCGTCGCGCAGGTGCTGGCCTCGGCCGTCGCCGGCGCCGCCCTGTTCATCGGGTTCCAGCTGCTGTGGAACAACCTCACCTGGGTGGCGTTCGCGCTGGCTATCGTCGTGATCGTCGGGCTCGTCGCCATGGTCCGCGTGCTGCGCCGGTCGAACGACACGGTGAGCATCGCGCTGGCGGTGATCGTCGGCCTCGGCGTGACCTGCGGCCCGCTGCTGCTGAGGCTGGTCACCTAGACGCCTCCGCCCGGACGCCCGCCTGACTCCGCCCGCACCTGAACGAGGTGCGGGCGGAGTCGTCTGTGCCGGGGCTCCCTCGCGGAACCCCCGCTATGCCCACCTCCGGACTCCGCGCCGCCTATCCGATGACGCGCCACCCTCGGGGGCCCATAGGCGTAGGCGAATCCGATGGGCGGCGTGCGGCGGGTGCGGGCGCCGGCGAGGGGGACGGGTGCGGGCGCCGGCGCGGGTGCGGGGGCGGCCCGGCACGAGCGGGGCGGCGGCGCGGGGAGAGGCGCCGCCGGGTGTGGCACTGTTGTGCGCATGACGAGAATCGCAGTGGTCGGAGGCGGGCGCATCGGTGAGGCCCTCATCGCGGGACTCCGCGAGTCGGGGACCGAACCGTCGGACATCGTGGTGATCGAGGCCGTGCAGGCCCGCGCCGACGAACTGGCCAAGAAGTACAACATCCTCGCGACCAGCCTCGACATCGGCTGCGAGGGCGCCGACGTGATCGTGGTGGCCGTCAAACCGCAGGACGTGCCCGCGGTGGTCGACCGGATCGGCGACGCGATCTCCGACAGCGTCCACGAGTCGATCGTCGTCTCCCTGGCGGCGGGCGTCCCCACGCAGGTGCTGGAGAACAAGCTCAGCGCCGGCTCGCCCGTCCTGCGGGTCATGCCCAACACGGCGATGCTCGTGGGGCACGGCGTCTCCGCGGTCTGCAAGGGCCGCTATGCGCGCGACGAGCACCTCGAGCAGGTCGTAACGATCATGGAGAGCGTGGGCCTCGTCGTCGTCGTCACCGAGGCCCAGATGGACGCCGTGACCGCGATCTCCGGATCCGGCCCCGCCTACTTCTTCCTCCTCGCCGAGGCGCTGGTCGACGCCGGCGTCGAGCGCGGCCTGCCGCGCGACGTGGCGCTCACCCTCGCCACCGGTACGGCCCTCGGCGCGGGCGCCATGCTCACCGGCGGCGGCGAGGGCCCCGCCGAGCTGCGCTACAACGTCAGCTCGCCGGGCGGCACCACCGCGGCGGCGATCCGCAGGCTCGAGGCCAACGGACTGCGCGAGGCCGTGGCGGACGCGGTGGAGGCGGCGGCGTCCCGATCGCAGTCGCTGGCGCAGGCGGCCACCTCCGACGACGACGACGAGAACAGCTGACCCCGCGCGGCCCCGCCCGTCGCCGGATGCGACGGAACGGGCCGCGCGTGCGCCTACCGAACCGACCCGCCGGGCAGAGATCTCTGCCGCCCGGCGGGTCGCGCTTTTAACACAACCCCAGCTCAGAACGGGTGAAGGCCGGTCGCGGCGGCGTGTCGCAGAAGTTAATCCCCCACTCCCGTCGCATTGATCACACCATTCACGCTAGGCTCATACCCAGCACGTGCGTGTCCGTACCGCAGGAGGGGAAGCCTGCGGCACGACGCGTGCCACGAAGGGTTGTGAGATGGCGACTACCGACAAGACCGATGGCGGCTCGCAGGCGGCGGGGGGTTCCCAGTTCCTCACCGTTGCCGAGGTCGCCGCGCTGATGCGCGTGTCGAAGATGACGGTCTACCGACTCGTCCACTCGGGCGAGCTCCCCGCGGTGCGGGTGGGTCGGTCGTTCCGCGTGCACTCCAAGGCCGTGCACGAGTACCTCGACACCTCGTACTTCTCCGCGGGCTGACCCGCGCGGTCCCCGGGCCCACGGCCGGACCGGGGCACGTCCGGGCCCGTGCCCCGGTTTTTCCGGGGCGGGGCGGGAAGGTAGTCTGGACGGGTTCCGTCCCGGCTCCCGAGCCCCGATCGGACGCCGGAGCGAAGTAAGGCCCGTGGCAGTACGGCCCGTGACAAGGCCCCAGACCAGTAGTCGACAGGTAGGTGACCCCGATATGGGTTCTGTGATCAAGAAGCGCCGCAAGCGGATGTCCAAGAAGAAGCACCGCAAGATGCTCCGCCGGACCCGCGTGCAGCGTCGCAAGCTCGGTAAGTGAGTCACGCGGCGCCGCGATAGCGCCCGGACTCACGCCTGTAGCGGATGCCCGTCACCAGCAGTGGTGGCGGGCATCGGTGTATTTGCAGCGGGCCCGGCCGGCGCGCTGGGCCTGCAGTCGCGTGCAGCCGACCGCGGCGCCCGCAGCCGCTCCTCTCCCTGGCGTCTCGCCCGCCCCGCAGTGAGCGCGAGACGCCAGGTTGGCGTGCGGCTGTGGTCGGGGGCGGCGACGGAGGCGGCGTGAGGAGTGCGCACATGGGGGCGCGGGGCCGCGGCTAGACTCGGCCGGGTGAACACCGAAGCGCCAGCCAGTCGACCGGCTCGCGCCGTCGCCGTGGTCGGCGGCAGCCGGTACCTCGGCGCGCACCTGGTGGGCATGCTCCTGCGTAACGACTCGGTCGAGCGCGTGATGGCGATCGACTCGGTCAAGCCCTCGCCGCAGCACCGCAGGCGCATGCGTGACGCCGAGTTCGTGCGTCTCGACCCCCAGTCACCGCGCCTGCAGGGCATCCTGCGCGACGCGGACATCGACACGGTCGTCCACGCGGGCCTGCACCACACGGACTTCGCTCCCGGCGGCCGGGCGGCCGTCAAGGAGTCCAACATCATGGGGTCGATGCACGTGATCGCCGCGTGCCGGCGGGCCGCGTCGGTGAAGCGGTTCGTGCTCATCTCCTCGACGTCCGTCTACGGCTCCTCAGGTGTCGACCCGGCCATGTTCACCGAGGACATGGCCGCGCGCCGCCACGCCAGCGGCGGGATCCCGCTCGATCACCTCTCGGTGGAGGGCTACGTGCGGGGCATGTCCCGCAAGCGCCCGGACATCGACGTGACCATCCTGCGCATCCCCGCGATCCTCGGCCTGCCCGAGCCGACGGTGGTGGGGGAGTTGCTGCTGCCGTCGGTCGCGCCGGTCCTGGCCGGGTACGACCCGCGCATCCAGCTGCTGCACCCGCAGGACGCGCTCGACGCGCTGCTGCACGCCACCCTGGGCGCCACGCCCGGCACGTACAACGTCGCCGGGGACGGGGTGCTCACCCTGACCCAGGCGATCCGACGCGCCGGGCACATCCCGCTGCCGGTGATGCCGGCGACGTTCAAGCTCGCCGCGCGGCTGCTGTCGAGTCAGGGGCTGCGGGACATCGGCCCCTCGCAGCTGCGCTTCCTGCGGTACGGCCGGTCCATGGACACCACCCGGATGCGCACCGTGTTCGGCTTCACGCCGCGCTACACCACCGAGGAGGCGCTGCAGGCGTACCTCGTGGACTCGGGTGCCGAGCCGCTGGTCACCCGGGACGCGGTCCAACGCAAGGTCGCGCGGGTCGCCGCGCTGCTGCCGGGGCCGGTGGCCGAGCGCCTGCGGGCGGGCGTGGACACGACCCTCGACGAGCTCGAGGCGCTCGGCGCCCTCGCGGAGCCGGGCGACGGAGTCCCCGCGGCGCCGCACCGCGGTGAGCCCGCCGCGCCGCAGCCCGCCGCGCCGCAGCGCGGCGGTGCCGACCGCAGCGAATCCGACCGCATCGAGGAGGAGGCGCCGTGAAGGGCCCGGAATTCGACCTGAGCCAACCCCTCGGCGGACCCCGCTGGGGCGAGGGCCGCCGCGACTCCCGCAGCGACCGCGTGGTGGGGGAGGGCTTCCTCGGCGACACCACTGGCAGCGATGCCGCCGCCACCGAGATCGGCCGCATCATCGACCGGTTCCTCACATCCATGCGCGCCTCGATCGGGCAGGTCGCCGAGGCCCTCCCGATCGACGCCGAGGTCCTGGCGCCCGTGCGTGACCTCGCCCGGAGCGTCGACACGATGCTCGCGACCGGCGACGTCAGCGCGCTGACCAGCCTGGCCGACGCCGTCAACCACGCCGGGGAACTGCTCGCCACCCGCATCACCGGCGGGTACGAGGTCGACGAGTTCGGGTTCGACGAGCACTTCCACACCCACGTCTGGCTCCCCCTGTGGCGTCCGCTGTTCGAGCACTGGTTCCGCGTCGAGGTGATCGGCGCGGAGAACATCCCCGCCGAGGGCGCCGGCCTGCTCGTGTCCAACCACGCGGGCGTCCTGCCGCTCGACGGGATGATGACCACTGTCGCCGTCCACGACCACGCCGGTCGCGCCCTGCGCCTGCTCGCCGCCGACCTCGCCATGAGCCTGCCGGTGTCCGCGCCGCTCGCCCGGCGGGCCGGCGCCACCCTGGCGTGCACCGCCGACGCGGAGCGACTACTGGAGGCCGGCCACGTGGTGGCGGTGTGGCCCGAGGGGTTCAAGGGCCTCGGCAAGCCGTTCGCCGACCGCTACCGGCTGCAGCGCTTCGGCCGCGGCGGGTTCGTGGCGACCGCCCTGGCCGCCGGGGCGCCGATCATCCCCTGCTCCGTGGTCGGCTCCGAGGAGATCTACCCCAAGATCGGCGAGATCCCCGCGCTGGCCCGGCTGCTCGGCCTGCCGTACATGCCCGTGACCCCCGCGTTCCCGCTGCTCGGGGCGCTCGGCGGGGTACCGCTGCCCACCAAGTGGACGATGGAGTTCGGCGAGCCCATCGAGACCTCCCACCTGGGGCCCGACGCCGCCGACGACCCCATGGTGGTCTTCGAGATCACCGATCAGGTCCGCGAGACCATCCAGAACACCCTGTTCCGCAACCTCGCACGGCGCGGCAGCGTGTTCTTCGGCTGAAGAGCCCGGTCAGAACATGCGGCGGATCGAGCCCACCGCGCGCACGCCGTACGACGACCGCGCCGCCGCCCGCGCCCCCGCGAGCCCGCCGACCGCCAGCACGCCCGGCATCGCCTTCTTGGCCGCCTTGCGCACCGTCCGGAAGTCCTTGACGTCCCAGCCGTTCTCCGAGGCGTATTTGCGCAGCTTGGAATCCGGGTTGATGGCCACCGGGTTGCCGACCATCGTCAGCATGGGCATGTCGTTGAAGCTGTCCGAGTACGCGTAGCAGCGGGACAGGTCGAACCCCTCGGCCTCGGCGAGCCGGGAGATCGCGTGCGCCTTACCGGGCCCGTGCAGGATGTCGCCCACCAGGCGGCCCGTGTAGACGCCGTCGTGCTCCTCCGCGACCGTGCCCAACGCGCCCGACAGGCCCAGCCGGGTGGCGATCACACGCGCCAGCATCACGGGCGTCGCGGTCACCAGCCAGACCTGCTGCCCGGCGTCGAGGTGCATCTGCACGAGCGAGCGGGTGCCGGGCCAGACGCGGTCGAGCATCGACGTGTCCACGACCTCCTCGCTCAGCTCGGTCAGCTCGGTGACGGTGCGCCCCTTGACGAAGCTGAGCGCCTTGTCCCGGCCCGCCGCGACGTCGTCGGCGTTCTCCTCGCCGGAGATGCGGAACTTCGCCTGCGACCACGCCAGCCCGGCGAGGTCGCGGGCGGTGAAGAAGCGGTGCTTGGCCAGGCCGCGCGCGAGCAGGATGATCGACGCGCCCTGGATGAGGGTGTTGTCCACGTCGAAGAACGCGGCGACCCGCGGGTCGGCGACGAACGGCTCGGCGTCGGCCGCGTCCGCGGAGGGGGCGGCGGGTGCGGTGACCTCGGTGTCCGGCTCGAGCTTGACGGCGTGCTCGGCAGAGGCCTCACCGGCGACCCGCTGGACCCGCGCGTCGCGGCGGCGCCACACGAGCCGCCCCAGCAGGGAGACCACATCGGCCCGACCGGGCAGGCGCCGGCGGCGCGACGGGGCGGCGGGATCGGCCGGTTCCGCAGGGTCGGTGGCGGCCGCGGCGTCCGGGGCGGGCGGGACCTCGTCGTCGTCCCCCGGGGCGCCGTGCCCGGGCCCGTCGGTGCGGGGCTCGTCGGCGCGGTCGTCGTGGTTCTCCGGGCGGGAGTCGTTCACCGGGCGGGACCTCCTCGGGGGCTGCGACCCCATCCTAGGGGAGCCGCGAACGGGTGGTGCACTATCGAGGCATGGTGCACACGGTGACCCTGTTGACCCGCGAGGGCTGCGGCAGTTGCGTCCGCGTCCACGGCCAGTTGCTGCCCCTGTGCGAGGGTGCCGGCGCGCGGCTCGAGGTGGTCGACGTGGACCGCGCCGACGACCCCGAACTCGCCCCGGAGTACGGGGACCGCCTGCCGGTGGTGTTGGTCGACGGTGCGGAGCACTCGTGTTGGGAGGTCGACGACGACGAGCTCCTGGCCACCCTCGCCGGGGCCCGCCCGTTCGCGGGGTGGGACTGAACCGGCCGGGAGGTAGGCCGGGTTCCGGGCGTGGTCAGTCCGCGGCGCCGGCGGGCCGGTCGCGCAGGGCCCGCAGGATGGTCGCGTGCCGGAGCAGGAAGGCGCCCTCGTCCAACTTCTTGCGGCGCAGCCAGCCGGTGACCTCGCTGTTGTGCTTGCTCGCGTTGCACGAGGCGCAGGCCGGCACCACGTTCTCCAGGGTGTAGCGCCCGCCCCGGGAGATCGGCTGGACGCAGTCGCGCTGCAGGGCCGGGCCCTCGGCGAGGCAGTAGGCGCAGCCGCCCCACGCGTCGAGGAGGGCGGTCCACTGCAGGTCGGTGAGGTCGTTGTCGACGCGGGCCAGGCGGCGGCGCCGGCGGGTGGCGTACCGGGCGCGGGTGGCGGCGGACATCGTGGCGGAGGACCTGCGACGCGGGGGCACGCAGGACAGCCTACGTCGGCCGGGGGTGCGGGTCCGCGCTGTTCACGGGCGGTGTGAGGCGCTGCACGGATATACCATCCGGGGTGGTGACGGTTTTGTCCCGGGGTGTCATGCGGGTTACGGTGGATCCCGTTACGGGTCGTACGCAGGCTTGCACGCCACGGCCGTCCCGGCAGGGCGTTCCCGATCCGGGTGTGCCCTGTGCACAGCCGTGAACACCGACAGGAGACGACCGACTGTGGACCAGCGTTCCGCGTGTTCGTCCTGCGGGGCCGCGTCCTCCGCCCGAGTGGTGTCTCCCCGAGTTGACGAGCTGGCATCCATTCTGGCATGGGCCCGTCCGGCCCTGACGTCCGGGGGTCGGTTGTGAGCATTCTCCTGGTGGGTGTGTCCCACCACAGTGCGCCGGTGGCGCTGCTCGAGGCCGTGGCGGTGTCCGAGGTCGACCGGGACGCGCTGACCGAGGAGCTCATCGCCGGGGAGAACGTCGACGAGGCGATGATCGTCACCACCTGCAACCGCGTCGAGGTGTACTCGGCCGTGGACGCGTTCCACCCGGCGCTCGACGACGTGGTGACCCTGCTCTCGCGCCACTCCGGCCTGCCCGTTGACGAGCTCAGCCGCCACCTGTACGTCCGGTACTCCGAGTCCGCGGCCGAGCACCTGTTCTCCGTCGCCTCGGGACTCGACTCCATGGTCGTGGGCGAGCAGCAGATCATCGGCCAGATCCGCACCGCGTACCAATCCGCGTCCGAGATCGGCGCCGCCGGGACGACCCTGCACCGCCTCGCCCAGCAGGCCCTGCACGTGGGCAAGCGCGTCCACACCGAGACCGGCATCGACTCGGCGGGCGCGTCCGTGGTGTCGGTGGCGCTGGACCGGGCGGCCGAGATCCTCAACGCGAGCGCCGCCGAGCCCGCCACCGACGGCACCGGCGCGGCCGCCGACGCCGGCCCCGCCACCGACACCCCGGCCTCGCGCCGGCTCGACGGGCGCCGTGCGGTCGTGCTCGGCGCCGGCGCCATGGGCGGCCTCGCCGTGGCCCACCTCGGCCGCGGCGGGATCTCCCACATCGACATCACCAACCGCACCCCCGAGCGCGCCGACCGCCTCTCCGAGATCGCCCGCGACTCCGGCACCCCCGCCGCGGCGTTCCCGCTCGAGGAGCTCGCCTCCGCGGTCGCCCGCGCCGACATCCTCTTCACGTGCACCGGCGCCGTCGGCACGGTCGTCACGCTCGGCGACATCCACACCGCGCTGGCGCGCCGTGCCGACCGCGGGCCGCTCGTCATCTGCGACCTCGGCATGCCGCGCGACGTCGACCCCGCCGTCGCCGGCCTGCCCGGCGTCACCGTGCTCGGCATCGAGGCGCTCAAGGCCGACCCCGCCACCTCCTCCGCCGCCGCGGACGCCGACGCCGCCCGCACGATCGTCGACGCCGAGCTCACCTCGTACGTGCAGGCCGAGCGCATGGCCGGCGTCGGGCCGCTCATCGGACAGCTGCGCGGCCGCGGCGGGCAGGTCGTCGCCGCCGAGATGCGTCGACTCGAGTCCCGGCTGCCCGACCTCGACGACAAGGTCCGCGACGAGGTCGCCAACACCGTCCGCCGCGTCGTCGACAAGCTCCTGCACCCGCCCACCGTGCGGTTCAAGGAACTCGCCGCCCAACCGGACGGGGAGAACTACGCGGCGGTCGTACGCACCCTGTTCGACCTGGACCGCGACGTGGACGAGGAGGCCTCATGAGCAGCAGGACCCTGAAGGTGGGCACTCGCGGCAGCACCCTGGCCACCACCCAGGCCGGGCACGTGCGCGACGCCCTCATCGCCGCCGGGTACCCGGCCGAGCTGGTGATAGTGCAGACCAAGGGCGACGTCGTGATGGCCCCCGTCGAGCGCATCGGCGTGGGCGTGTTCACCCTCGAACTGCGCGCCGCCCTAGAGCGTGGCGACTGCGACATCGCCGTCCACTCGTACAAGGACCTGCCGACCGCGCGCGACGACCGGTTCGCCCCGATCGCCGTGCCGCCGCGGGTGGACCCCTCCGACGTGCTCATCGCCCGCGACGGGCTGACCATGGAGACGCTGCCGCAGGGCGCCCGCGTCGGCACCTCCGCCCCACGCCGGCGCTCCCAGCTGGCGGCCCTGCGGCCCGACCTGGACCTGCACCCCCTGCGCGGGAACATCGACACGCGGATGGGATACGTCACCAGCGGCGACCTCGACGCCGTCGTCCTGGCCGCCGCCGGGCTCGACCGCACACGGGTCGGCGACCGCGCCACCCACCGGTTCGGCATCGACGAGATGTTGCCGGCCCCGGCGCAGGGCGCCCTCGCGGTCGAGGCGCGGGCGGACGACGCGGAGGCGATCGCGGCCCTCGCCGTCGTCGACCACCTACCCTCCCGCGTCCGCATCGCCGCCGAGCGGCGACTCCTCGCCGACCTCGAGGCCGGGTGCACCGCCCCCGTCGGCGCGCGCGCCGAGCTCAGCGGCGTGGCCCCCGCCCGGTCCGACTTCGCCGGCACCGACCCGGGCGCCGACGCCCCGGCCCCCGACGCGGTCCTCACCCTGCACGCGGTCGTCGCCGCCCACGACGGTTCCACCGTCCTGCGCACCGAGGGCACCACGATCCCCGCAGACCACCCCGACGGGCCGATCGCCGCCGCCGAGGAGCTGGGACGCCGCCTCGCGGCCGAACTGCTCGACCGCGGCGCCCGCGACCTCATGTCCGCCGACGCCCCCGAGCACCGACCCCCGCTCGTACCCAGGGAATCCACGACGGCCCCACCGACCGTCACCGACCCCTGACCCCCGAACTCCCATCTCGCGCGCAGCCAGCGCGCGACACCCACCCCACGGAGAGACGAACCATGACTCGAGCACGCACCACCCGCCCCGGAACCGTCCGCTTCGTCGGCGGCGGTCCAGGCAACGCGGGGATGCTCACCTGCCGGGCCCGCGAGGTCCTCGCCGGCAACGCGCTGGTCTTCGCCGACGCCGACGTGTCGGCCGACGTATTGGCCCTGGTCGCCACCGAGGTCCCCGTCCCGCAGGAACTGCTCGACGCGCGCGAGGCCGAGATGGACGCCGCCGTCGCTGCCGAGGACAAGGCCGAGGTCAAGCGCCTCAAGGCCCTGCCCGCGCCCACCGCCGCCGACGTCCGGCCCGTCCTCGGTGAGCCCTCCGCCGTGGCCAAGCAGCTCGTCGCCGAGGCCAAGAAGGGCCGCGACGTCGTCCGCCTCGTCACCGGCGACCCCATGACCACCGACGCCACCGTCACCGAGATCGCCGCCGTCGGCCGCACCGTCGTGCCGTTCGAGGTCGTCCCCGGCGTCGCCGAGGCCACCGCCGTACCCGCGTTCGCCGGCATCGCGCTCGGCTCGAACTACGTGTTCGCCGACGGCCGCGGCAAGGTCGACTGGGCCTCGCTCGTCAGCTCGCCCGGCCCCATCGTCCTGCGCACCACCGGCCGCCACCTCGCCGAGGCCGCCTCCAACCTCGCCGAGCAGGGCCTCGCCGCCGGCACCCCGGTCACCGTGACCTGCTCCGGATCGCTCTGTGCCCAGAAGTCCGCCGACGGTACCCTGGCGACCATGGCCGAGGTCGGGCGCGACATGGACGGCGACCTGGTGGTGACCATCGGCAAGTCCGCCGGCGAGCGGCACCGCCACCAGTGGTGGGAGTCGCGTGCCCTGTTCGGCTGGAACGTCCTCGTGCCCCGCACCAAGGCCCAGTCGGCCGAGATGAGCGAGCGCATCGCCGAGCACGGCGCCGTGCCCGTCGAGGTGCCCACCATCGCCGTCGAACCGCCCCGCAGCCCCGCCCAGATGGAGCGCGCCGTCAAGGGCCTCGTCGACGGCCGCTACCAGTGGGTCGTGTTCACCTCCTCCAACGCCGTGCGCGCCGTGTGGGAGAAGTTCGTCGAGTTCGGCCTCGACGCCCGCGCCTTCTCCGGCGTGAAGATCGCCTGCGTCGGCGAGGGCACCGCCGCCCGCGTCCGCGAACTGGGCATCCAGCCCGAGCTTCTGCCCAGCGGCGAACAGTCCAGCCTCGGCCTGCTCGAGGTGTTCCCGCCGTACGACGACGTCCTGGACCCCGTCAACCGGGTCCTGCTGCCGCGCGCCGACATCGCCACCGAGACCCTCGCCGAGGGCCTGACCGCCCGCGGCTGGGAGATCGAGGACGTCACCGCCTACCGCACCGTGCGGGCCGCCCCGCCCGCCGCCGAGATCCGCGAGATGATCAAGACCGGCGGGTTCGACGCGGTGTGCTTCACCAGCTCCTCGACCGTCCGCAACCTCGTTGGCATCGCCGGCAAGCCGCACGCCCGCACGCTCATCGCCTGCATCGGGCCGCGCACCGCCGAGACCGCCGTCGAGTTCGGCCTGCGGGTGGACGTGCAGCCCGAGAACGCGTCCGTGCTCGAACTGGTCGACGCGCTGGCCGCGCACGCCGACCACCTGCGCGCCGCCGGCGAACTGCCGCCCCCACGGCGCCGCGCCCGCCGGCGCTGACCGGCGCCGCCCGGCCGGGGTCGGCTGCTCAGCGGTCGACCGGCGGCGTCCCGGAGGCCGGCCGGTGGCGGCTCACCACCGCCCCCGGCCGCCGAGTGCGGCGTCCAGGCCCTGCGCCAGCGAGACCAGCAGGGCGCTGCTTCCCCAGGTGACCATGTAGCCCACCGAGTGGGCGGCACCGGGCAGGAGCTCAAGCCAGGTGCCGGGGTTCAGGTCGAGGCGGTGCATGTGGGCTCCTTGTGGACGTGCGTTCCTCACGGAACGGTGATGTAGGTGGCGCGGGCGACCGCGTCGAGGATCTGCGGGATCCGCGAGGTCGCGCGCGCGGCCTCGAACTGCTGCTCGTACGGCAGGCGCAGCGTGGCCTCGAGCGCCGGCCAGTTGTGTTCCGACTCGTGCCGGTAGCGGGGGAGCAGCTGCGAGCTGACGTAGTCCCACCGCTCCTCGTACCGTGACCAGTCCCAGCCGGGCAGCGGCGTGTGCAGCGTCGCCGGTCGGCCGTCGGGGAGGACCCCGGAGACCGTGATCGGCCTGTGGTTCCGCAGCGGCGGCACCCCCGCGACCGACGGTGAGCCCGCGAGGGTCATGAGGAAGGTGAACGCCTCCCCGAGCCCGTCCTCGTAGTCGCGGACCTCGTCCCACATCCCCGCCACCACCCACCCCTGCTCCCGGTTGAGCAGGGTGGCGTTGCCGCTCGCGATCCGGTCCGGGTCGCCCGAGGCGATGTCGTACCAGGCGCCCATGATGTCGCCGGGGAACAACCCGGCCCGGTGCATCTCCTCCAGGCCCGGTAAACCTTCGTGCACATAGACGTGGTGCATCGGCATGAGGTCGGAGAAGATCGCCTTCTGCATGATCACCACGCGGGTGACGAACCAGTACAGGTCCTCGGTCGTGATGTCGCCCGCGCGCTCGGCCAGCACCCGCAGGCCGCCGGGGAGCTGCGCCACGGCCTCGGGGCCGAACGCCGCCTCGACGGTGGTGAAGACCTCCCGCGCCGCCTGCTGGAGTCCGGGGGCGTCGTACAGCCGGGTGACCCATTCGATGTCGGCGATCCCGCCACCGAAATCGCCGCCCACCTGGCCGCCCATCCCCGCCCACTGCAGCTCGCGCCGCGCCAGCTGGAAGTCCTGGTAGTAGCGGTAGGACTTGAGCATGTTGGACCGGTTGGCCGTGAACCCGTCGAACGGGTTCCACGTCGCGAGGTCGATCCCGGCCTCCTCCGTCGCCTGCACCAGACGGTATTGCAGCAGCAGCGCCGCATACGAGGTCTCCGGCCGGCCCGCCGCCCGGGCCTGTTCCACCAGCGCGCCGAGATGCGTTGAGCTCGTGGGCAGTGCGCGGTGGACCCCGCCGGGTTCGACGTCGGCGAGGCGGTTGGTCAGGGGCAGTCCCAGGAAGTGCTCGAGCTCGAGCTCGAGCGCCTGCGCCTGCGCCTGCGCCTGCGCCTGCGCCTGCTCGTGCGCGGACGCGCGGGGCGACGGGACGACCGCGCCCGCCAGCAGCGACGTCACGGCCAGGACCGGGGCGATCACCGCGACCACGGCACGGGCCGTCCTCATCGGATCTCCTCCATGAGCCAGCTCACCGCGTGCATACCGAACAGCTCCGTGGTCCAGCGGTACGGGTCGGTGAGCAGGACGTCGTTCCCGCACTCGAGGCCGTGGTAGCGCACGTCCACGCCCTGCGCCCGGTACGCCTCGACGAGCTGTCGCGAGTCCTCGGCGGGCGTCACGACCATGAACGAGTCGTCTGCGACGCAGGAGGAGACGAGCACCCGGCCCGGCGGTCGCAGCGCCGGATCGTTGCCCGGGTTGCCGAGGCCGAGGGTGTTCTCGCGGAACACCGCCTGGAACTCCGGTCGATCCGCGGGACGGGTCCCGTCGAGGAACAGCAGGCCCTGCGGCACGAACGGTGTCGCGAAGTAGAAGGGGACCTGGCAGCTGTCCCGGAACACGTCTGCGAGCGCGCGGCCGGCCGGCGTGAGCTTGGCGTCCAGATCCAGTTCCGGGTACTGCGCCTCCAGACCCACGAGGGTCGCGAGCACGAAACCGGACCCCAGGTGGCCGTCGGCGAAGTCCAGGAAATTCCGCTGGTTCACGGCCAGGGCCTCGAGCATCGTCGCGCGGATGTCGAGCTCGGGCGCGTACCAGGGCTGGTACTCGAGCGCGAAGGCCGCGCCGACGCCCCCACCCGCGACGCCGAACAGCCCGACCCCGTTGTCCGGGTTCAGACCCGGCCCGGGCACCGTGTACGCGGCGCGGAGCCCGTTGAGCAGCGCCATCCCGGCGTAGCGTCCGGCGAAGACCCCGTGGACGCCAGGATCGGCGTCGTTGCCGATGTCGGAGATCACGACCGCGGCGCCCTCTCCGAGCATCTGCATCAGCGGCCCCACCGCGAACCACGCCGAGGCGTCCGCGAACGCGCCGCCGCTCCATTGCGAGGACGGGTGGCACCTCGCTCCCGCGGAGTCGTTCGTCTCCTGGTACGCCACGACCGGGCGTGTGGAGTCGTCCGCGCCGTCGTCCGGCAGCAGGATGACCCCGGTGCTGACCACCCGGTCGCCGCGGACGTCCTCGGTCACGTACATCGTCCGCCATGCGCGGATCCCGGCGGGCTTGATGCCGTTGAAGATCACCTCGAAGGGCTCGGACTTGAGCAGGTGCCCCATCGGCATCGAGTTGTCGAGCGCGGGTTCGGCGTAGAAGTCGCCCGCCGGCCCCCACAGCCCGCGGACGTTCTCGTCGAACGAGGCGGGCACTCCATCGCGGACGGCCGCCACCGCGAACGGGTTGAGCACCTCGCTGAGGGCCGGCGGGAGGAGGGGTTCAGGCCGGTCCCGGGCGGTCGCGGGGCCCACGGCGAGCGCGGCCGCCAGGCAGGTGGCCAGCGCCGTGACGAGGGCGCGAGCGAGGGCGACCCGGCCCGGCCGGCTCGGGCCGGAATCGGTCGTCCCGGGGGTGGTAGGCGTGCGCATGCGTGAGGTCCTGACGTCCGGTCTGCCCGGGATGACGGCGACGGCGCACCGGGGGGCAGAGTGTCGCCACGAAAGATGGCACATGCTCACGGGAGTGTGAATGTGTACATATCTCCGCACCTCAGGGGTCGACCAGTCCCCGCAGCTCGAGCAACGCCGCACGCAGCTGGTCCATCGTCTCGGGGCCCAGGTGCGCCCGCCACTCCGCGTCGATGCGGCGCTCCGCCGCCCGGGCGACCGGAACGAGCTCCCGGCCGCGGGCCGTGAGCCGCACCAACCGGGCCCGGCCGTCATCCGGGTCCACCACCCGCCGGACGTAGCCCGCCGCGGCCAAGCGGTCCACCAGCGCCGTCGCGGTCTGTTTGGCGATCCGGGCGCGCTCGGCCAACACGACGAGCCGGCTGCCCTCGTCGTCGTCGATCCCCGCCAACAGTCGGACCTGCGCGCGCGTGAGGTCTGCGAACCCCGCCTCGGCGAGCGCGGTCGCGATCCGGTCCTCGGCCGCGCGGTACCCGAGCCACATGAGCAGGCTGGTCGGCGCCGCGCTGTCGTCGTCCACGGGAACTCCTCAGGATCGGCCGCTCGAGATAGTCCTATGATGGTACTAGTCGCGGCCCGGTGGGCCGGGCCGCACCGGGGAGAGGGGTCGTCATGGACGACACCGGGGTCTGGGCGGCCGTCGACCGACGCCGCCGCGACATCGCCGACTACCTCGAGGCACTGCCGCCCGGCGACTGGCACCGGCCCTCGCTGTGCGACGCGTGGACCATCCGCGAGGTCGCCGCGCACCTCACCCTCGCCGGGCTGCCGCGGCACCGGCTCGCGGCGCTGGCGCTGCGCCACCCGGGCGGGACCAACCGGCTGATCCGCGAGACCGCCGTGGCGCTGGCGCGGCGGATGACCGACGAGCAGATCGTCGACGCCCTGCGCGACATGATCGGCCTGCACCGACCGTTCCCGGGGCTGACCTGTCGCGAGGCGCTCGTCGATGCCGTCGGGCACACCCAGGACCTCACCCTGCCCCTGGGCCGCGAGATCCCCGTGCCCCCCGCCGAGATCGCCGCCGCCGCCGACCACGTCGTGTCCTACGGCGGCCGCGGCAACGCCAAGGTCTTCCGCCCGCTGCCCACCGACGGCGTGCGGATGGTCGCGACCGACCACTACTGGGCCGCCGGCACCGGGCCCGAGGTCACCGGGACCACGCGGGACCTGTTCCTGCTCCTGACCGGACGGACCGTCCACCTCGACCGCCTGGCCGGACCCGGCGCGGGGACGCTGCGCGAGCGGATCGGGGTGTAGGGCGGGTCCGCGCCCCGCCGTGCCACCGGCGACTTTCGTACAGTGGGACCCGTGACGACACCGCCTGACGACACCGCCTCCGTCCCCGCGCCGCTGGCGCGGCCACGTCGACTGCGCTCGACGCCGGCCATGCGCCGACTCGTCGCCGAGACCACGCTCGTCCCGCGCCAGCTGGTCCTGCCCGCCTTCGTCGCCGACGGCATCGACGCGCCGCGCGACATCTCGTCGCTGCCCGGGGTCGTCCAGCACACCATCGACTCGCTGCGCCGCGAGGCCGTCGCCGCCGCCGAGGCCGGGCTCGGCGGGATCATGCTGTTCGGCGTCCCCCTCGACGCCGACAAGGACGCCACCGGCAGCTGCGGCGCCGACCCGGACGGCATCCTCAACCGCGCCCTGGCCGCCGTCCGCGCCGAGGTCGGCGACGACCTGGTGATCATGGCCGACACCTGCCTCGACGAGTTCACCGACCACGGCCACTGCGGCGTGCTCGGCACCGACCCGCGCGGCGAGCAGATCGTCGACAACGACGCCACCCTCGTCGCCTACAACGACCTCGCCGTGGCCCAGGCCGCCGCCGGCGCCCACGTCGTGGGACCCAGCGGGATGATGGACGGGCAGATCGCCGCCATCCGCGAGGCCCTCGACCGCGAGGGCCATCAGGACGTCGCCGTGCTCGCCTACAGCGCCAAGTACGCCAGCGCGTTCTACGGCCCCTTCCGCGAGGCCGTCGGCTCCTCCCTCCGCGGCGACCGCCGCACCTACCAGCAGGACCCCGCCAACCTGCGCGAGTCCCTGCGCGAGGTGCAGCTCGACCTCGACGAGGGCGCCGACATGGTCATGGTCAAGCCCGCCATGTCCTACCTCGACGTCCTGCGCCAGACCGCCGAGATCTCCGACGTGCCCGTGGCCGCCTACCAGGTCTCCGGCGAGTACGCGATGATCTCCGCCGCCGCCGAGCGTGGCTGGATCGACCACGACCCCGCCGTCATGGAATCCCTGCTCTCCATCCGGCGCGCCGGCGCCGACATCGTCCTGACCTACTGGGCCCGTCACGCCGCCCACCTGCTCACCCAGGGCTGGGGCGCGCGGTGACACAACGCAGCGGCCCCTGGCGCCCGCCCGCGCGCCCCGCTGAGCCCGGCGGCGCCGCCGACCAGCACGCTCCGGCCGAGCCCGACGAGCCCGCGGGGCCGCCGCCGGAGGAGATCCACACCGCGTGGGCGCTCTGGCTGACCGCCGCCGCGTTCGGACTGGTCGGCATGCTCGTCAACGCCGCCACCGCGTCCTTCAGCGACCTGCCCGCCGCCACCCGGGACGCGTTCCGCGACGCCGTCGCGAACACCGGGGACCTCGACGTCTCCGTCGAGAACATGTTCTCCATCTCCCTGGCCGTGGGCGCCGTCGTGGCATTGCTCGCCGCCGCGGTCACCGTGTGGCTGGCCTACCGCCTCCGCGCGGGCAAGGGCTGGGCCCGCACCATGCTCGACATCGTCGCCGTGTTCCTCATCGTCGACGCGGTGTCCGTGATCATCGGCGTGTTCGGGGGTGTCGCGGTCGCGGGGGAGCGGGGCGACGTGGTGAGCTTCCTCGTCATCGCCCTGCAGATCCTCGCCGGCCTGTGCGCCGCCACCGCCGTATGGCGCCAGCACACCGGCGAGGCCATGGCGTTCACCACCCCGGGCGGCGGTGCGCGTGCCGGCAAGTGACGCCGCCGCCACACGGCCGGGAATCGAGCCCGAGGGGCCGATCCTGTACTCCGAGGACGGCTGGAGCTGGGCGTGGATCCTCGCCGCCCCGGTGTTCTGCGCGGCCGCCGCGGTGTTCGAGCTGGTCACCGGCGCCCCCGTCCACTGGCTGATGCTCACCGTCTGCGCGATCGCCTCGGCCCTGTGCCACGGCGTGATGATCGCGGCCACCCGCGTCCACGGCCGCGTCCGGCTCACCCCGCACCTGTACATCCAGGGCACCGAGGAACTCGAACTGGGCCGGATCGACGCGGTGTTGCCGCTGCCGACCGGCGGCGAGCCCGAGGCGTCCTGGGAGACGGCCCGCACGCTCGGCGAATTGCGGGACGTCCCGCGCCGCCGCGGGGCGGTGGGCCTGCGCCTGGACTCCGGCGCCGAGGTCCGCGCGTGGGCCCGCGATCGCGCCGCCCTGCACGCCGCGCTCTCCGGCGCCGTCGCGGCGACCGCCGGAGGCGCGGAGCGCGAGGGGCCGGGGCCCGCCCCCGAGCGCCCCGGCGAGTCGGACCCCGCGTGAGCTCCCGCCGACTCGCGGTGGCCGCCGTCGTCACCGCCGCCCTCGCCGTCCTGTTGTGGTGGCTGTCCCGGGACGTGGTGACCGTGCTCCCGCCGGTGGTAGACCCGCTTGTCGAGGGCACGATCGAGCGGGTCCGGACCGATACCAGGCTGCTGCTCGGCGCCACCGCGTCCGCGGGACTGGCCATGGTGCTGACGACCCTGGCGGTCCTCCGTCGCTCCCCCCGTCACGGGGCGTGACATATCCACATCTAGCTGGGGCTTTCCCGGCGTCACGGGTCGGCCGGTAACGATCGTGTGACGGTTGGCCGAGTCCGCACGGGGCACCACCGCGTGGCGAGGGTCACGGGCTACATTTGGTGCGGTTCGGACGCATGTGACGCTCGTGAAAACGGGCAGTCGATGCGTCCGATTCGCCGGAGAGACACCTACAGCACATGGAATCGGGGATCGGTGCAGCCGTCTAGCACTTTTGTTGGCACCACGGCGGTCGTCGGGGCGATCGCACTTCTGGGGACCGGGGTGGCCTCGGCCACCCAGGTCGAATGGCAGGACTGCACCGAGATGCTCGGGATCGAGGCCGAGTACGTGCCCGCCGGCCTCGAGTGCGGAACGGTCGAGGTCCCCGTGGACTACAACGCACCCGACGCGGCCAAGACCACCGTCGCCCTGACGCGGATCAAGGCGTCCTCCGGGCAGCCCCGCTCCACGGTGTTCGGCAACCCCGGAGGGCCCGGCAACTACGCGCTGAACTTCTGGAGCCCGGCCCTCGACGGCAGCGGTCCCGAGGGCCTGTACGAGAACCACGACCTCGTGGCCGTCCAGCCGCGCGGGCTCTACGGCTCCAACCCGATGGTCTGCAACGTCGACTTCGTGGGCCCCAACTCCGCCAACGCGCTCCGCGACGCCTGCTACGGCACCGATCCCGAGTACATGGCCTCCATGACCACCGAGAACGCCGCCCGCGACATGAACGCCGTCCGCGAGGCCCTCGAGCTGGCCGAGATCGACTACGTGGGCGTGTCCTACGGCACGGCGATCGGCACCGACTTCGCGACCCTGTTCCCCGAGCACACCGGGCGCATGGTGCTGGACTCCAACACGCACCCCGACTGGCGGTGGTCCAAGCAGGCAGAGCAGGGCGCGCTGGCCCAGGAGAAGCGGGTCAACGACATCTTCGCCTGGATCGCCGAGCGCGACGACTACTACGGCCTCGGCGACACCCCGCTGAAGGTGTTCCACTCCTGGAAGTGGGTCACCGACCAGGAGGTGGGCGGACCCGCCAACCTCACCCCGCCGCCGGCCGAGGCCCGCGACCTGCCCGTCGAACTCCGCGGCACCCCCGTCGAGAACGCCGCGCTGGACGTCATCAACGGCACCGCCCCCGCCAGGGCGCGCGTGGAGGGCTTCGCCCGCGCCGCCGCACTGCAGGGCCTGACGAACAACGCCACCACCGGGCTCTACGACGCGACCGTCGGCGCCACCTACTCCGAGCAGGCCTGGCCGATGCTCGCCCACATCCTCAAGTACTACAACGACGGTGGCACCATCGCCCGCGTCGACTACGAGACCGTCGGTCTGATGCTCGCCGCGCAGGAGAACCGCTCTCCCGTTTACCGCACCGATATCGAGATGAACTCGATCATCACGTGCAACGAGACCGCCGACCCGTCCAGCCAGCTCGGCGTCATGTCGGCCAAGGTGGACAAGTTCACCGGCGGCAACCGACTCGCCACCCGGGCCGCGGTCGAGGCCGCCGGGGACGACTGCGTGGGCTGGGAGCCGGTCGCGCGGACCATCAGCCCCAACGGGGACGCGCTCGACGAGAAGCCGCTGGTCCTGCACTCCGAGGACGACGCGATCACCCCGATCGCCGGCGCGCACCGCGTCGTGGAGGCGCTCGGCGGCACCCTGGTCACCGTCGGCGGCGGCGATCACGGCAACTTCCGGACGGGCAACGCGGCCGTCGACAAGCTGGTGATGGACTTCCTCCGCACCGGCGACGCGACCCCCGGACACGTCGAGGGCAAGCCGTCGCCCGAGCCGCTGCCCCGGTGGGGCGAGGCCGAGCGGATCGCGGCGGCCCAGCAGGGCATGTCCGCGCCCGTGGCCGGCGCCGACGACTGGTACGGAACCCACCGCGACACCGGCGCAGGCGGCGTGAACGCCTCCGGTCTCGGGTCCGCCGGCGTCCCGGCGACCGGCTCGCTCGGCGCTCCCGCCCCCGCGCCCGCCGCAGCGCCGGCTCCGGCGCCGCTGCCCACCCCGGAGCAGCTGCACCAGCAGGCCGAGAAGGCGCTGCAGGACTTCGCCGGGCAGGTCGACGCCGCCGCCAAGTCGCTGTTCGCGCCCTTCGCACCCCCGGCCCCGCCGGCGCAGCCGCAGGTCTGACACCACGAGGGGGTACTCGCGGCCGGACTTTGAGACACTGGGGGAGTGACGTCTGCGAGTGATGCCTTCCCGACCCCGTCCGGCATGTCCGGTACCGCCCGATCGGCCGAGCTCTTCGCCGAAGCGCGCGAGCTGATCCCCGGGGGTGTCAACTCCCCGGTGCGCGCCTTCAACTCCGTCGGCGGAACCCCGCGCTTCATCCGCGAAGCGCGGGGTTCTCGCATGACGGACGTCGACGGCAACACCTACATCGACCTCGTCTGCTCGTGGGGCCCGATGATCCACGGGCACGCCCACCCGGAGATCGTCGAAGCCGTGCGCGACGCCGCCACCCGTGGCCTGAGCTTCGGCACCCCCACCGAGGGAGAGGTCGACCTGGCGCGCGAGATCATCTCCCGCACGTCCGTGGAGGAGGTGCGCCTCGTCAACTCCGGCACCGAGGCCACCATGAGCGCCGTGCGCCTGGCCCGAGGGTTCACCGGCCGGCCGAAGGTCATCAAGTTCTCCGGCTGCTACCACGGCCACGTCGACGCCCTCCTCGCCGACGCCGGCTCCGGCCTGGCCACGTTCGCCCTTCCGGACTCGCCCGGCGTGACAGGCGCGACCGCCCACGACACGATCGTGCTGCCGTTCAACGACATCGAGGCCGTCCGCCTGGCGTTCGCCAACCACGGCGGCGAGATCGCGTGCGTCATCACGGAGGCCGCCGCCGGCAACATGGGCACCGTCCCACCGCTGCCCGGCTTCAACGAGGAACTGCGCACCCTGTGCTCCGACAACGGCGCGCTGCTGGTGATGGACGAGGTCATGACCGGCTTCCGCGCCGGTGACCGCGGCTGGTGGGGCATCGAGGGCGTCGCCGGCGACCTCACCACCTTCGGCAAGGTCATGTCCGGTGGCCTTCCCGCCGCCGCGTTCGGCGGACGAGCAGACGTCATGGCCGCCCTCGCGCCGGCCGGCCCCGTCTACCAGGCGGGCACCCTGTCCGGGAACCCCGTCGCCGTAGCCGCGGGCCTGGCCTCCCTGCGCCTGGCCGACCACTCCTGCTACTACACCCTGCAGACCAACGCCGACCGGCTCGAGGCCCTCATCGGCAACGCTCTGCACGCCGCCGGCGTCGCCCACACCATCCAGCGGGCGGGCACCATGTTCAGCGTCTTCTTCACCGAGGACCAGGTCACCGACTACGCCGGCGCCAAGGCCGCCGAGACGTTCCGGTACGCGCCCTTCTTCAACACCCTGCTGGACCGGGGCATCTACGCCCCGCCGAGCGCGTTCGAGACCTGGTTCGTCTCCACCGCCCTCACCGACGACGACTTCCAGCACATCGCCGACGCCCTTCCCGTCGCCGCCGAGGCGGCCGCCGCCGCGACCGCGCCCGAGGACGGCCGATGAGTCGCACCGGCCGCGGCCTCCGGGGGCGCCTCGCCGTCCCGGCGACGGGCCCCACGTCATTGCCGATCCCCCTGCGCGGAGACCATCCCGCCCCCGCCGCGGCGCCGCCGTCGCTGGGCGGGTCCGTGGCCACCGCGGCCCCCGCGGGAGCCCCCGTCGAGACCCAGCCCGAGGGGTCCGCGTCCTATGGCGCCGAGCCGGGGACGATCGCCGCTCCTGGGGAGCCGACCTCGTCGTCGTCGACCCCCCGGGACACCTCGGCCCGCGCCGGTGAGACGCAGACCATCGTCCACCTCGTCCGGCACGGCGAGGTCCACAACCCCGAGGGTGTCCTCTACGGACGCCTGCCCGGGTTCCGGCTGTCGGAGCTGGGACGCAGCCAGGCCGAGACCGTCGGTCGCGTGCTCGGGCAGGGGCACGACATCGTGTCGATCGTCGCCTCCCCGCTGCAACGCGCCCAGGAGACGGCCGCCCCGCTGGCCGAGACGCTGGGGCTGCCGGTGGGGATCGACGCCGACATCATCGAGGCGGAGAACCGTTTCGAGGGACGCAAGGTCGGCGGACCCGGCGGAGCGCTGCGTGATCCGCAGTACTGGCCGATCCTCGTCAACCCGCTGCGGCCGTCGTGGGGTGAGCCGTACCTGCAGATCGCGCACCGCATGATCGGCGCCGTGTACTCCACCCTCGACGCCGCCCGCGGACACGAGGCCGTCCTGGTGAGCCACCAGCTGCCGGTCTACACCACGCGACGCTTCCTCGAGGGCCGGCGACTGTGGCACGACCCGCGCTCGCGGCAGTGCTCGCTGGCCTCGATCACCTCCCTGGTGTTCGAGGGGACCACGCTGCGCGACATCGTCTATTCGGAACCGGCGGGCGCCTCCGACCCGTCCCAGACTGGAGCATGATCCATGCGTAAGACCAAGGCCGCGCTGGGCGCGTTGCTGCTCACCGGCGCGCTCGTCTCCGGGTGCGCGACCGGCGACGACGCCGTGGTGGTGGGACCCGAGACGTTCGAGTTCGTCAGTCCCGACGGTCAGATCGAGATCCACTACGACCCCCCGGCCGAGCGCAAGCCCGTCGCGACGCTCACGGGGCCGGACCTGCTCGACCCCGACCGCACGCTCACCGTGCAGGAGGACTTCGCCGGCCAGGTCGTGGTCCTGAACCTGTGGGGCCAGTGGTGCGGCCCGTGCCGCGCCGAGTCCGACGACCTGCAGCGCCTGCAGGAGGAGTACGAGCCCCGCGGTGCCACCGTGTTCGGCATCAACCTGCGCGACCCCAACCGGCAGAAGCCCGTCGACTTCGTGCAGGACAACGGCATCACGTACCCCTCGATCTGGGACCCGAGCAACGCCGCCGTCGCGGCCCTGCGCGGATTCCCGACGTCCGTGGTGCCGGCGACGATCATCCTCGACAAGCAGCACCGGGTGGCGGCCGTGTACCTGGCCGAGATCACCGATGAGCAGCTGAGCACCACCGTCGAGTCGTTGCTCGCCGAGGAGGTCGAGCAAGTGTGACCCCCGAGGTGATCCTGCTCGCGCAGAGCGTGGGGGAGACGTTCCAGCAGACCGTGGCCAGCGGCCCGATCCTGCTGGCCCTGGGCGCGTGCCTGCTGGCCGGGCTCGTGTCCTTCGCCTCGCCCTGCGTGATCCCCCTGGTGCCCGGCTACCTGGCGTACCTGGCCAGCGTCGTGGGCGCCGAGCGCCCGCCGGTCACTGCCGCCGCGGCCGAGAAGCAGCGCGCGGCGACGGCGACCCTCACCGTGGAGGAGCGGCGCACCCGCCGCGCCTCCCGCGCACGCGTGGTGGGGGCGTCCCTGCTCTTCGTGGGCGGCTTCACCGTGGTGTTCGTCCTGCTCAGCGCGATGGTGCTGGGGACCGTTCAGTACCTCGCGCCCCAGCAGGAACTGCTGCAGCGGCTCGGTGGCGTCGTGACGATCATCATGGGCCTGGTCTTCATCGGCCTGGTGCCCACCCTCCAGCGCGACACGCGCATGCAGCCCAAGGCCCTGTCGACCTGGCTGGGCGCCCCGATGCTCGGGGCCGTGTTCGCACTCGGCTGGACCCCGTGCCTGGGCCCGACCCTGGCCGCCGCGCTGTCGGTGGCCGCCGGCACCGGCGTCGATGCGGCCCGCGGCGTCCTGCTGATCGTGGCGTACTGCTTCGGCCTCGGACTGCCGTTCGTCGTGGTCGCGTTCGGGTCCACCTGGGCGATGCGGACCGTCGGGTGGCTGCAGAAGCACACCCGGGCCATCCAGGTGTTCGGTGGCGTCATGCTCATCGTGGTGGGCCTGCTGCTGCTGTCCGGCGGGTGGGCGCTGTTCATCGACTGGCTGCGCGACTTCGCCATCTCGGACACCACCCTGCCCATCTGATCCAGCGCGCCCCCACGCCCGCCTCCGCGGGGTCATGCTGCGGCCTCGGCGCCGTGCAGGTGTTGC
>NZ_JAVHXC010000008.1:0-116280 GCF_032248695.1 Dietzia sp. CH92
AAGTCAGGCGACTCGCGCTGGCCATCTGCCCGCCGCGGCCACCAGGCCGGTCAACTGCCCGCCGGGGCCGAGGCTGGTCGATGGGGCGCCGGGCGAGCAGGCGCGGGGCCGCCGGGGCTGGTCGAGCCGGGCGAGCGGGCGCCACCGCCGGGGCTGGTCGCGCGTGAGCGCTCAGTCCAGGTCGTCGTGGCGCATGAGCTGGCGGGCCGCCTCGGTGATCGTGCCCGTCATGGACGGGTACACCGAGAACGAGCCCGCGAGGTCACCCACCGTGAGCTGGTTCCGCACCGCCACCGAGACCGGCAGGATCAGCTCGGAGGCCGTGGGCGCCACGACCACACCGCCGATCACCACGCCGGACGCCGGGCGGCAGAAGAGCTTGACGAAACCGCGGCGCAGGCTGCGCATCTTGGCGCGCGGGTTGCCGGCCAGCGGCATCACCTCGACGCGGGCCGGGACCTCGCCGCTCTCGATCTGCGCGTGCGAGATGCCGACCGTGGCGATCTCCGGGCGGGTGAACACGGCCGAGGCGACGGTCCGCAGCTTGATGGGGTTCACGCCCTCACCGAGCGCGTGGTACATCGCGATGCGCCCCTGCATGGCGGCCACCGAGGCCAGCGGGAACAGATCCGTGCAGTCGCCACCGGCGTAGATGCCCGGCGCGGTGGTGCGCGAGACGCGGTCGACCTTGATGTGGCCACTGGGCTGCAGCTCGACGCCGGCGTTCTCCAGGCCCAGGCCCTCGGTGTTGGGTACCGAACCCACGCAGATGAGGGCGTGCGAGCCCTTCACCGTGCGGCCGTCGCCGAGGCGCACGATGATGCCGTCCTCGAAATGCTCGACCGCGTCGGCACGCGCGTGCTTGACCAGCGACACGCCACGCTCGCTCAACGCCTCCTCCAGCACCAGGGCGGCGTCGGCGTCCTCGTGCGGCAGCACGCGGTCGCGGCTGGAGACCATGGTGACCTTGACGCCCATCTCGGTGAACGCCGAGACGAACTCAGCGCCCGTGACACCGGAACCGATGACGACCAGGTGGGTGGGCAGCTCGGTGAGGTCGTAGAGCTGACGCCAGTTGAGGATCCGCTCACCGTCGGGCTCGGCGCCCCGCAGCACCCGCGGGCTGGAGCCGGTGGCCATGAGCACCACGTCGGCGTCGAAGATCTTCTCCTGGCCGTTCTCGAAGGTCACGGCCACCCGGTGCGAGGCCATACCCGGCTGCGAATCGTGCAGGCGGGCCCACCCGGACAGCAGCCGCACGCCCTCGCGCTGCAGCTGCGCGCGGATGTCCGCCGACTGGGCACGAGCCAGCGACTTGACCCGCCCGTTGACCTGCCCCAGCTTGTACGCGGTGGGATCGAAGTGCGCCTGGACACCCATCTCCTCGGCGCGACGCATATCCGTCCGCACGCCCGTGGTGGCGATGAACGTCTTGGACGGCACACAGTCGCTGAGCACACAGTTGCCCCCGATGCCGTCCGAGTCGACGATCGTGACGTCCGCACCGTACTGGGCGGCGACCAGCGCCGCCTCGTAGCCGGCGGGTCCGCCGCCGATGATGATGATGCGTTGCGTCACATGTCCTCCACGGCTCACAGGGGTAAGGGCCGGGCGCCCCGGCCCGCTGTGGCGGACCGCGTCACGTCCGTCGTACACGGTAGTCGACCGGCCCGGTCGGGGCCGAGGACGTCGGGCCCGACACCGCCCCCAGGGACTAGGGTTGTGGCCGTGCCTCTCTATGCCGCGTACGGGACCAACATGCATCCCGATCAGATGAACACCCGCGCGCCGCACTCCCCCTTCGCCGGGACCGGGTGGGTGGACGGTTGGCGCCTGACCTTCGCCGGGGACGACCCCACCTGGGAGGGCGCCGTCGCCACGGTCGTGCCGGACCAGGGGTCGAGGGTGTTCGTGGTGCTCTACGACGTCCCCGAGGAGGACGTGCGCGCCCTGGACCGCTGGGAGGGCACCGACGAGATGCCCGCCCGCAAGATCCGGGTCCGCGTGACCCGCCGGCCCACCGTGCCCGACGGGCCCCCGGTGGACGCCCAGGAGTCCGAGTTCGCCGTGGACACCACCCCCACCGGCACCGACGACACCGTGCTGGCCTGGCTGTACGTCATGGACGCCTTCGAGGGCGGCCTGCCGTCGGCCCGGTACCTCGGCCTGCTCGCCGACGCGGCCGAGTGCGCGGGGGCCCCCGACCAGTACGTCCACGAGTTGCGGACCCGCGAATCGCGCAACGTCGGCCCGGGCGCCTGACCCGCCCATGGCCCCCCTGCTCTCCCCCACCCCCGACGCCCGCGACGCCGCCGCCCGGATCGCCGAGGCCAGCGGCCGCGACCACCACGACATCGCCCTCGTGCTGGGCTCGGGTTGGTCCGAGGTCGTCACCGGGCTCGCCGACCCGGGCACGGCGGTGACCCTGGCGGCCGCGGACCTGCCGGGTTTCGTCACCCCCACCGCCGCCGGCCACCGCGGGACCGTGACCAGCTGCCTGGTCGACGGTGTGCCGCTGCTGTCCGTCGCCGGCCGCACCCACCTCTACGAGGGGACGGCCCCCGACCCGGTCGTGCACCCCGCCCACGTCGCGGCCGCCACCGGGGCACGCGCCCTGGTGCTCACCAACGCCGCCGGCGGTCTGCGCGACGACATGGCCGTCGGGGACCTCGTGCTCCTCCGCGACCACCTCAACCTCACCGGGCGCTCACCCCTGACCGGGCCCCTGTTCGTGGACCTGGTGGACGCCTACTCCCCGCGCCTGCGCGCCGCGGCCGCCGACGCGGTCGCCGCCGCCGACGCGCGCCCCGCCGAGGGCGTCTACGCCGCCATGCCCGGCCCCCAGTACGAGACCCCCGCCGAGATCCACATGCTGCGCACCCTCGGCGCCGACCTCGTGGGCATGTCGACGGTGCCCGAGACCATCGCCGCCCGCGCCCTGGGGCTGGACGTGGTGGCCGTGTCCCTGGTGACCAACCTCGCCGCCGGCGTCACCGGCCAGCCGCTCGACCACGCCGAGGTCCTGGCCGCCGGCGCCGCCGGGTCCGCCCGCCTCACCGGGGCCCTGCGCACACTCGTGCCCGCCGTCGCCCGGTCCTGACCACCGCGCCCGGAGGCCCGGACGCCACCCACGAGAACAGCACGGGAGCACCGACGTGACCCTGACCTTCGGCACCGCCGGCGTCCGCGCGCCCCTCGGCCCCGGGCCCGACGAGATGAACGACCGGACCGTCGCCCTCGTCGCCACCGCCGTCGCCCGCCACCTGCGGGAACGTGAACCATCCCGGTCGCTGGTCATCGTGGGCGGGGACGCCCGGCACGGATCGGCCCGATTCGTCGACGTCGCGGCTGCGGTGCTGGCGGCGCACGACCTTGTCGTCGTCGTCCCCGGAGCCCCCGTGCCCACCCCGGTCATCGCCGCGGCGGTCCGCGCCCGCGACGCCGCCGCCGGGCTCATGGTCACCGCCTCCCACAACCCGGCGGGCGACAACGGCATCAAGGTCTACGGCCGCGGCGGCGCGCAGATCGTCCCGCCCACCGACACCGACATCGAGCGACACCTGCGCGCCGCGGCGCGCGACGGGGTCGACGCGTCCACGGCGGCCGGCGGCGAGGTGACGGTGGACCCCCGACTCGTCGACGACTACGTGGCCTCCGTCGTCGCGGCCCTGCCCCGGCCCGCCCGGCCGCCCCGCGTGGCCCTGACCCCCGTCCACGGGGTCGGCGGCGATCTCTGCGTCCGCGTCCTGGCCGGGATCGGCGTGACCGAGGTGACGATGGTCGCCGACCAGGCCGCCCCCGACCCCGACTTCCCCACCGTCGCCTCGCCGAACCCGGAGAAACCCGGGACCACCGCGCGCCTGCGGCACCTCGCGGCGCGGATCGACGCCGACGTGGCGATCGCCCTGGACCCCGACGCCGACCGCTGCGCCGTGGGCTGTGCGGACGCCGACGGGCGGTGGCGCATGCTCGACGGCGACGAGACCGGCGCGGTACTGGCCGAGCACCTGCTGCGCGACCCCCTCCCCGGCGCGCGCGGCGGCACGGGAGCGGAGGCCCCGCTCGTGGCGTCGACGATCGTGTCCTCGCGGCTGCCGTCCCTGCTCGTCCCCGCGCGCGGCGGTCGCCACGTGGAGACCCTCACCGGGTTCAAGTGGCTCGTCCGCGCCGGCGCCCCACTGCGCTACGCCTACGAGGAGGCCATCGGGCACTGTGTGCTGCCGGACGTCGTGGCCGACAAGGACGGGATCGCCGCGGCCGCCGCGTGGTGCGCGATGGTCGGCTCCGGCGGCGCCCCCGTCCCCGCGCGGCTCGACGCGCTCGCCGAGGAGTTCGGGGCGCACGTCCGCCGCAACGTCCCCCTGCCCCTGGCCGGCGGCACGGACCCGGCGGCCCTGCTGGACCGGGCGGCCTCGCTGCTCGCGCCGGTCGGAGAGGTCCGCGCGCTCGACGGCACCGCGGGCGTGCGCGTGGACGTCGACGGCGCCCGCGCGATCATCCGGCCGTCCGGCACCGAGCCCCTGCTCAAGACCTACACGGAGGCGTGGACCGGGCCCCGGCCCTCACCGGCCGACCGGCACGACGCCGACACCCGGCTCAGCGCGCTGGGCGAGGCGGTCGCCGACGCCGTCGCCCGGGCCGCGACCGACCCGTAGGGCGCGGTCAGCGAGGGCCGAAGAGGCGGTCGCCCGCGTCGCCCAGGCCGGGGACGATGAAGGCGTTCTCGTCCAGCCGCTCGTCGATCGTCGCGGTGACCAGCGTCGCCGCCAGGCCCGACTCGCGGACGGCCTCGATCCCCTCCGGCGCGCACAGGACGCACACCACGGTCAGGCCGGTCGCGCCGCGAGCCGTGAGCGTCTCCAGCGTCGAGACCAGGGACCCGCCGGTGGCGAGCATCGGGTCGAGCACCACGACGTGGCGTCCGGCGAGATCCTCGGGCAGCGAGCACAGGTACGACACCGGCTCGTGGCTCTCCTCGTCGCGGGCCAGGCCGATGAACCCGACCTGCGCCCCGGGCAGCAGCCGTGTGGCCGGGTCCAGCAGCCCCAGGCCCGCACGCAGGACCGGCACGATCAGCGGCACCCCGTCCACGGCCACGCCCGTCGTCTCGACGATGGGGGTGGTCACCGGGACCTGCGTCGTCGGGATCGAGCGGAACGCCTCGTAACAGAGCATGGTCCCGAGCGCGTCCATCGCGGCCCTGAACCCGGCCGTGTCGGTGGCGGAGTCACGAAGGGTCCGGAGTCGGTCCCCGACGAGCGGGTGGTCCACGACGATGATGTCCATGCCCGTCAGGATTCCACACCGGACAAATCGCGGATCGGGTGGAACCGGATCGCCTCCCCTGCGCGTCGAACCCTGTGACGGGACAGAAGTGAGGGATGAAGGGGGCGATGTCATGACGGACGGGGCGATCGACGTCGATGTCGACGGTCTGCGGGAGCTGGGCGCGGGTCTGACGACCCTCGCCGACACGCTGGGCGGCGCGCTGGAGGCGGTGGACGCGGTGCCGATCGACGCGGTCGCTCCCGTTGTGGGGCCGGTCGGCGCCGACTTCATGTCCGCACTGCTCGCCGCCACCTCGCGGCATCGCGAGGTCCTGGCCGGCCTCGTCCGGGTGACCGACGCCGCCGGCGAACTGGTGCTCTCCACCGGTCGACTGTTCGAGGGGGCCGACGCCGCGGGGGCGGACGCGATCGGCGCCGCGGGCTCCGGTGTGGCGGACGCGATCGGCGCCGCGGGCTCCGGCGGTGTGGCGGCGGCCCGGTCCGCGGGGCCCGACATGACCGAGAGGCGGGTGTGATCCGGTGATCGCCGACGCGTTGGCCTACGTGGGCCCCATCAGGCAGATCCTCGACCTGCTCTCGGCCGAGGAGTTCGTCCCCGACGAGGCCCGCGACCTCATGCGCCCGGTCAGCGACGGGCTGGAGGTGGCCCAGCAGATGGGCCCGCCCCTCGAGCGGCTGCTGTCGGAGTCGTGGAACTCGCTCGCCTCGCTCGGTGCTGCCCACTCGATCGCCGAGGTGGGGCGGACCATGGGCGCGCTGGGCGAGTCCGCCGCCGACATCGCCCGGGTCACGGCGGTCGCGGCGGACATCGTGGTCCGCGGCACCGTCGAGGTGATCGGCATCGTCCAGCAGTTCCTCGCGCGCGCCGCCGCCCTCGGGCCGGCGCTGGTGACCCCGGCCGGCCAGGCCGCCCTGCTCGGCCTGGCCGTGGAGCACCTCGGCCGCGGCATCCAGGTGGCCGAGCGGGTACAGAACGAACTCCGGGTGCCGACGGCCGAGATGCGGGCGATCGCCGCCGGGATCCCGCCGGCCCCGCGCATGCCCGGCGGCCTCACCGCCGACAGCAGTACCGGAGGGGCTGTCAGCGCCACGCCCATCGCGTACACGGGCGCCGGGCCGGCTGCGGGCGGCGCGGGCGGCGCGGGCGGCGCGGGCGGTGCCGGCGCGGTCGCCGCGTCGTACGGCGGGGGCGCCAGTGCCGGCGCGGTCGCCGCGTCGTACGGCGGGGGCGGTGACGCGGTCAGCGCGTCGTACGACGGCGGGTCGTCGGTGGCGTTCGGCGACGCGGGCTCCGGCGTGATCGGCGGCGGGACCGAGGTCACGCTCCCCGACGGCTCCGTGGTCACCGCGCCCAACGAGCACGCGGCCGGGGCGGTGCGCAACGCGCTCAGCCAGCAGGGCGTGCCGTACGTGTGGGGCGGCACCACCCCGGGCCAGGGCCTCGACTGCAGCGGTCTCACGCAGTGGGCCTATCGGGACGCCGGGGTGGAGATCCCCCGACTCGCCCAGGAGCAGGGGGTCGGCGTCCAGGTGTCGGCGCAGGACCTCATGCCCGGAGACCTGCTCGTGTGGGACGGCCACGTCGCCATGTACATCGGCAACGGCCAGATCGTGGAGGCCGGGGACCCCGTGGCGGTATCGGGCCTGCGCACCGACAATATGGGCATGTCCTTCCACGGTTTCTACCGCCCGACCGGCGGATGACCCGGATGCCCCGCGAGACCTGCCGTCGCACCGACCCCGGGACCGGAGTGGTCGCGGAGGTCGGCACCGACGGCGTGCCGGTGGGCCTCGCGCTGCCGACCGACCTTCTCGACCGCCCGTCCGCGGAGGTCGCGCGGGCGGTCCTGCGCGCCCTCACCGCCGCCGCGGGCGACGCGCGGGAACTGCTCGAACGCCTCGCCGACGAGGACGGGGACGGCACGGTCGGCGAGGACGCCGCGGGGGATCGGGAGTGGGACGACGACGAGGTGAGGGAGGGAGTCCGGTGAGCGCCGGCGGGCTGGACGTGGAGGCGTTCCTCGACCGGCTCCGCGGCATCGCGGCCGAATGGGAGTCCGCGCACGATCAGCTGGAGACGCTGCGTGTGGTCGCCACCAGCGGGGACCGGCTCGCCACCGCCACCGCGGACTCCGGGGGCGCCGTCGTGGACCTCGTCCTCGCGCCCGGCCTTCGCCGACACGGTTCGGACACCGTCTCGGCGTCGATCCTCGAGGCCACCGCGGGAGCCGTCGAGCAGGCCAACGCGCGCCGCGCGGAACTCGTCTCGGGCTCGGTGGCACTGGCGGTGAGCGGCCGCCGACGCGCCGCCGAGGAGGCGTCCCGCGCGCACCCTGACGCCACCGCGGCGGGCCGTGGCACCGGCTGACCGGGCGTGGATATGCTGACCAGCATGGCCAAGGACATCGTCCCGATCGAGCTCGGTCTCCCGGAGGGAGACGTCACGACCCTCTGGGCACCCAGTTGGCGGGAGGACAACGACGACTGGGAGGCGTTCCTCGGACTGGGCGAGGACCTCTACGCGTTCGACTCGACGGCCGAACTCCTGGCCCTGGTGCGCAGCGGCGCCGAACACGACCTGCAGGACCACCCGTCGTGGGACCGGTTCGAGAAGTCCGACGTCCTGGACTTCCGCGCCGCGGACGAGAACTGCTACGACCTGGTGGGCGTCCTCGAACTGCTCGGCGAGAACCCCACCGAGGCGTCGGTCGACGAGATCGACCAGTCCTTCGCGATCGCCCGCTCGATCGGCGAGGTGTGCGAGCTCGAGACCGTCACCAAGTTCTTCAACGGCAACCCGGTGCTGGCCTCCGTCACGCACGGGATGGACGAGTTCTACGGCCGCGACGGGCTCAAGCTGTGGAAGTCCATCCGTAAGACCGTCGCCAAGGGCTGGGACGACGTCCTCGACGCCATCCAGGACGTGATCGCCACGCCCGCGCTCGACCGTGACGAGGTCGAGCGGGCCCGCCGCGACCTCGAGACCGCCGAGGCCGCGCTGCCCGAGCCGGAACCCGAGCCCGAGCCCGCACCCACCGGCTACCCCGAGGGCTCGCTGTGGGAGAGCGTCGGCATCGACCCCATCAAGATCGTGTTCGCCGACCAGGAATTCCTCAGCCTGCGCTGCTACCTCGGTGACCGGCCGGTGTTCCTCGGCGACGGCGACCAGGTGTACGTGTTCACCAGCGCCCGGGGCCTGGGCCGCTTCCTCGCGGACAACGACGACGCCACGCTCAGCCGGGTCGCGACCTACGAGCGGGTCAAGATCGCCGCCACCGACGGCAGTCTGGACGTCCACGTCACCGACGACAACGCCTACGTGCTCGCGGGGCTCGACCGCGACATCGAGGTGGGCCCCGACATGGTCGACGCCGACCAGCTCGGCCTGGCCGTGGAGCTGGTCACCGATCTCGCCAACTACGTGGGCGACGCCGATCTCGAGGCGTCGGTCACGGGCCGCGGTTCGTCGCTCCGCCGCTTCCTGCACTACGTGCTCAACCCGGACGACACGAAGCTGCTCGAGCCCACCGCGCCGTTCGACGACGAGGCGACCGAATGGCGCGACCTCGTCGACGACGTCGAGAAGCTCGTCACCACGCCCGACCTCGCCTGACCGCGGCGCCGGGGCGGGGCGGCGCGGGGACGACGCGTGGGCGGCGCGGGGGCGGCCGCTCAGTCCGCGAGCCGCTCGAGCACGGCGCCCGCCGGGCCACGGCCCGTGACCGCCGGGCCGACCTCCAGCGCCGCCGCCAGCGTGGCGACCGCGCCGGGCAGTCGCCGCTCGTCGCCGGCGTGGACGGTGGCCACCACGTCTCCGGCGCGGACCTGCTCCCCCTCGACGCAACGGAGCAGTACTCCGGCCGCCGGATCGACCGCCTCGCCGGGGCGGGTGCGCCCCGCCCCGGACAGCCAGGACGCGCGACCCACCCCGAGCGCGTCCCACCGGAGCCGGCCCGACGCCGGGGCCCGCAGCTCCTCGACGTGGGCGGCGCGCGGCAGCGGGGCGGCCGGATCGCCGCCCTGCGCGGTGATCATCGCGCGGTACGCGTCCATCGCCCGGCCGTCCGACAGCCGGGCCCGCGGAACCGCGTCGACGATCCCGACGGCGGCCAGCGCCTCGCGCGCCAGCTCGCAGGTCAGGTCGATCATGTCCCCGGGGCCGCCGCCGGCGAGGATCTCCAGACACTCGGCCACCTCGAGGGCGTTGCCCACGGCGCGGCCGAGCGGGGTGTGGTTCGCGGTGATCAGCGCCCTCGTCCGCACTCCCGCCGCGGTCCCGATCCCCACCATCACCCGCGCCAGCTCGCGGGCGTCCGCCGGGTCCGGCAGGAACGCCCCCGACCCGTACTTGACGTCGAGCACCAGCGCGCTCGTGCCCTCGGCGATCTTCTTGCTCATGATCGACGCCGCGATCATGGGGATCGACGCCACGGTCCCGGTGACGTCGCGCAGGGCGTAGAGCGCGCGGTCGGCGGGCGCGAGGTCCGCTCCGGCGGCGCAGATCACGGCCCCCGTGCGGCCCAGGGTCTCCCGCATGGCGGCGGTGTCGAGGTCGGCCCGCCACCCGGGGATCGACTCGAGCTTGTCGAGGGTGCCGCCGGTGTGGCCGAGGCCGCGGCCGGACAGCTGCGGCACGGCGACGTCGAAGGTGGCGAGCAGCGGCGTGAGCACGAGGGTGATCGCGTCGCCGACCCCGCCGGTGGAGTGTTTGTCGACGGTCGGCACCACCGTGTCGCCGCGGGTCACGGTGGCCAGGTCCAGCCGGGACCCCGAGCGCACCATGGCGGAGGTCCAGCGGGAGATCTCGCGCTCTGTCATGCCGCGGAAGTAGATCGCCATCGCCAACGCGGACATCTGCTCCGGCGCCACGACCCCGCGGGTGAACCCGTCGACGACCCAGTCGATCTCGTCGTCGTCGAGCTCCCTCCCGTCCCTCTTGGCCTCGATGATCCGCACGGCGTCCACCCCCGCGCTCACGCCAGGTCCCCCGGGCCGAAGGCGTCGGGCAGGAGGTCGCCGAGCGGCACCGCGCCGCGCGCGGTGTGGACGACCAGGTCGGGGCCGCCGTGTTCGTGGAGGAGTTGTCGGCAGCGCCCGCACGGGGCGAGGGGGTCTCCCGTGTGGGTGACGACGACGAGCTCGAGCAGTCGCCCGCCCCCGGTTCGGTGGAGGTCGGAGACGAGCGAGCACTCGGCGCAGAGGGTCAGTCCGTAGGAGGCGTTCTCCACGTTGCACCCGACGACGACCCGGACCCGCCCGTCCGGGTGGCCGGCGGGTGCGCTGACCTCCTGCTCCGGGGTCCCGCTGCCGGCCCGCCGACCGTCCGGGGGCCCGGCCAGGGCGGCGGCCCCCACCCCCAGCCCGGAGTAGGGCCGGTAGGCACCCCGGGCGGCCGCCAGTGCCGCCTCGGTGAGGGTGTCGACAAGTGCGCGGCGTTGTGCTGCGGTTTCGTCATCCGTCACGTCGATCTACCCTTCGGTAACTTCGTTTAGGGTCCCCTAACTGGGAGAACCCGCCCGGACCACGGTACCCACCCTGGTTTTCGTCAGGCAGATCTCAGGTCTAAAGTCCTAGTAGGCGCCCGCTGTGCTCTCGGGCCGGAACGCGCGCCGATGGCATCAGGCCCAGACGATTCGGAGGCACGACAAGCCCATGAGTACTGCGCAGGCGCCGGCGCGTCCGGCCCCCTCAAAGAAGCTCAACCTCTACAAGGGTGACCCGGGGATGTGGTCATGGGTCGCCCACCGGATCTCCGGCGTCGCGATCTTCTTCTTCCTCTTCGTGCACGTCCTCGACACCGCGCTCGTGACGGTGAGCCCGGAGAGCTACAACGCGGTCATCGACACGTACAAGACGCCGATCGTCGGGCTGATGGAGATCGGCCTCGTGGCGCTCGTGCTGTTCCACGCGCTCAACGGCCTGCGCATCGTCCTGGTGGACTTCTGGTCGAAGGGCGCGAAGTACCAGCGCCAGATGCTGTGGACGATCCTCGCGATCTGGGTCGTGGTCTTCGCCGCCGCGACGGCCCGCCTCCTCTTCCTCCTCTTCGAGCACCTCTAAGGAGAACGATCACCATGGCAGACGCACCTGTTCTCCAGACGTCCTACGACCGGCCCGCCTCGCTGGCACAGCCCCGCTCGCCCCGCGTGCGCTCGCGGTTCAACTTCGAGCGCAGCGCGTGGATCTTCATGCGCTTCTCCGGTGTGGCGCTGGTCTTCCTCACGCTCGGCCACCTCACGGTCGGCCTCATGATCGACGAGGGTGTCCACCGCATCGACTGGGCCTACGTGGCCGATCGCTGGCAGAGCCCGTTCTGGGCCATCTGGGACATCCTCATGCTCTGGCTGGCGATGCTCCACGGTGCCAACGGTGTCCGCACCGTGATCGCCGACTACTCGCGCAAGGACTCGACCCGGTTCTGGCTCAACTCGATCCTCCTCGCCGCGACCGTCCTCACCCTGGTCCTGGGCACCTACGCCATCTTCGGCCTCGCCTACGACATCTGATCGCCGGCTGCGGACTCCCCATTCTTCGAAAGCGAGCACTGAGTAACCCATGACCGATCGTCAGGTCCACCAGCACCAGTACGACGTAGTGATCGTCGGGGCCGGCGGCGCAGGTATGCGCGCGGCCATCGAGGCGGGCCCGCGCACCCGTACCGCGGTCCTCACCAAGCTCTACCCCACCCGCTCCCACACCGGTGCCGCCCAGGGCGGCATGTGCGCCGCCCTCGCGAACGTCGAGGAGGACAACTGGGAGTGGCACACCTTCGACACGGTCAAGGGCGGCGACTACCTCGTCGACCAGGACGCCGCGGAGATCATGGCCAAGGAGGCCATCACCGCCGTCATCGACCTGGAGAACATGGGCCTGCCGTTCAACCGCACGCCCGAGGGCAAGATCGACCAGCGCCGCTTCGGTGGCCACACCCGTGACCACGGCAAGGCGCCCGTGCGCCGGGCCTGCTACGCGGCCGACCGCACCGGTCACATGATCCTGCAGACGCTCTACCAGAACTGCGTCAAGCACAAGGTCGAGTTCTTCAACGAGTTCTACGTCCTCGACCTGTGCCTCACGGAGACCCCGCAGGGCCCCGTCGCCACCGGCTGCGTCGCCTACGAGCTGGCGTCCGGCGACCTGCACGTCTTCCACTCCAAGGCCACCGTCTTCGCGACGGGCGGCTCGGGCCGCATGTACAAGACCACCTCCAACGCCCACACCCTCACCGGTGACGGCATGGCCGTGGTCTTCCGCAAGGGCCTGCCCCTGGAGGACATGGAGTTCCACCAATTCCACCCGACCGGCCTCGCCGGCCTGGGCATCCTCATCTCCGAGGCCGTCCGCGGTGAGGGCGGCATCCTGCGCAACGCCGACGGCGAGCGGTTCATGGAGCGCTACGCCCCCACCATCAAGGACCTCGCGCCCCGCGACATCGTGGCCCGCTCGATGGTCCTCGAGGTCCGCGAGGGTCGCGGCGCCGGCCCGGACAAGGACTACGTCTACATCGACGTGACCCACCTCGGTGAGGACGTCCTCGAGGAGAAGCTCCCCGACATCACCGAGTTCTCCCGCACCTACCTCGGTGTGGACCCGGTGACCGAGCTCGTGCCCGTGTTCCCGACGTGCCACTACGTCATGGGCGGCATCCCGACCAACGTCAAGGGCGAGGTGCTGCGCAACAACGACGACGTGGTCCCCGGCCTGTACGCCGCCGGCGAGTGCGCCTGCGTGTCGGTCCACGGCTCCAACCGCCTGGGCACCAACTCGCTGCTGGACATCAACGTCTTCGGCCGCCGCGCCGGCATCGCCGCCGCGGAGTACGCTGCAACCCATGACTTCGTCGAGCTCCCCGGGGAGCCGGAGAAGATGGTCAGCGAGTGGATGGAGCGCATGCTCGCCCCGCACGGCACCGAGAACGCGGCCGACATCCGCAGCGAGATGCAGGCGATGATGGACGACAAGGCGTCGGTGTTCCGCAACGAGCAGTCCCTCACCGAGGCCCGCGACGAGCTGCGGGCCCTGAAGAAGCGCTACGCCGACGTCACCGTGAGCGACAAGGGCAAGCGCTTCAACACCGAGCTCCTGGAGGCCGTCGAGCTCGGCTTCCTCCTCGAGCTCGCGGAGGTCACCGTCGTGGGTGCCCTCAACCGCAAGGAGTCCCGCGGCGGCCATTCCCGCGAGGACTTCCCCGAGCGCGACGACGCCGAGTACATGAAGCACACGATGGCCTACAAGGAGGACGGTCTCGACCTCCTCTCGGAGATCCGGCTGGACTGGAAGCCGGTTGTGCAGACCCGCTACGAGCCGATGGAGCGTAAGTACTGATGACCACCGCAGTCGACACCACCAGAGCCACGGACGGCAAGGATCCCGAGCGTCCGGTGCCGCCGGGCTCGACCATGGTCACGCTGAAGATCGCCCGGTTCAACCCGGAGGATCCGGACTCGGCGGGCTGGAAGGAGTACGAGGTCCCGGCCCTGCCGTCGGACCGTCTGCTCAACCTGCTGATGTACGTCAAGAACTACATCGACGGGTCGCTGGCCTTCCGCCGGTCGTGCGCGCACGGCATCTGCGGCTCCGACGCCATGCTCATCAACGGCGTCAACCGCCTGGCGTGCAAGGTCCTCATGAAGGACATGCTCCCCAAGGACGGCAAGTCCATCACCATCACGGTCGCCCCGCTGCGCGGGCTGCCGGTGGAGAAGGATCTGTACGTCGACATGGAGCCGTTCTTCAAGTCGTACCGCGACGTCATGCCGTACCTCATCACGTCCGGCAACCAGCCGACCGCCGAGCGCATCCAGTCGCAGACCGACCGCGCCCGCTTCGACGACACCACCAAGTGCATCCTCTGCGCCTGCTGCACGACCTCCTGCCCGGTGTTCTGGGCCGACGGGTCGTACTTCGGGCCGGCGGCGATCGTCAACGCGCACCGGTTCATCTTCGACTCCCGTGACGAGGGCGCCGCCGAGCGTCTGGAGATCCTCAACGACGCCGAGGGCGTGTGGCGCTGCCGCACCACCTTCAACTGCACCGACGCGTGCCCCCGCGGCATCCAGGTCACGCAGGCGATCCAGGAGGTCAAGCGCGCGCTGCTGTTCGCCCGCTGACCATCTCCACGCGGGGCGTCCCAGACGCCGCCGGGTGCCGGGGCCGCATCCTCCACGTCGGAGGGTGCGGCCCCACCGCTTTTCCGGTTGGCCCGCCCGCGGCTGAACCGCCCGCGGCTGGCCCTGCCTCCCGCGCCGCTGCGCAGCTGCCCCCGCCCGCGGCTGGCCCTGCCTCCCACGCCGCTGCCCCCGCCCGCGGCTGGCCCTGCCTCCCACAGCCGCCTCTGGCGATGGCGTCCGGCGCGTACCGCTGCGCGCGCGAGACGCCATGGCGAGAGGCGGCTGTCGCACGCTCGCGAGCGAGACGCCATCCCCGGGGGCGGCTGCGGGGCAGGTGCGTCCGCCTCACCGGCCCAGGGGCCCGACCCTCGGCGGGTCCGGCGCCCGGCCCTCGGCGGGTCCGGCGCCCGGCCCTCGGCGGGTCCGGCGCCCGGCCCTCGGCGGGTCCGGCGCCCGAACGTCCCGGCCGGTCATAGAATCCGGACCCGTGACCAGCACCCGACGACGGCCCGCGCACCGCGCCGCCGGCCTCGCGATCGCCGCCCTCGTCGCGCTGACGCCCCTCACCACCGCCGGTGCCGCGACAGCCGTCGAGCCCGAGCCGGACCTCCCGCTCACGGAGGCGCCGCCGGCGGCCGTGTTGCCGTCGACCACGTCGTCGTCGTACTTCGACACCCCACGCGACATCACCGGCTGCCCCCACCGCACCACCCCACCCGCACCGGTCGACGAGTCCGAGGTCCCGCTACCCGGGCAGACCGTGCCCGCCCCTCCCCCGGTTCCCGAGACCCCGCCCGGCGGGGACGCGCTCGCCGGCTGCGACGTGGTGGCCCCCGACGACTTCGCGACGCCCCGCGACATCACCGCGAGCGCGTGGATGATCTCCGACCTCGACACCGGCGAGATCGTGGCCGCCCGCGACCCACACGGCCGCTATCGCCCCGCCAGCCTCATCAAGACGCTGCTCGCGACCGTCGCGATCGACACGCTCGACCCGGATCGGATCGTCCACGTCACGGACGCGGACCTGCAGGGTGCCGAGGGCAGCCTCGTGGGCGTCGGCCCGGGCGGCGCGTACTCCGTCACACGACTGCTCAGCGGGCTGCTCATGTCGTCGGGCAACGACGCGGCCGTGGTGCTCGCGCACCAGATGGGCGGGATCGAGGCCACACTCGAGGCGATGAACACCCACGCCGCCCGGATCGGGGCGCGCAGCACCTACGCGGCCACCGTGAACGGACTCGACGGGCCCGGCATGATGTCGAGCGCCTACGACATGTCGCTGATCTTCCGCGACGCGATGACGCGGCCGGCCTTCGCCGACATCGTCGCCACGCAGTCCACCGGCTTCCCTGGTTACCCCGCGGGCGAGGGCGCGGGGCCGCCCGATCCCGCCGATGCGCCGCCGAACACCGGCCCGGTCATCCGCCCGGACGGGGTCACCGTCAACCCCGGGTTCGTGGTGGGCAACGACAACCTGCTCCTCTACAACTACCCGGGTGCCATCGGCGGCAAGACGGGGTTCACCGACGACGCCCGCCACACGTACATCGGCGCGGCCGAGCGGGACGGGCGGCGCCTGGCGGTGGTGCTCCTCGACGGCACCCGCGTGCCCGCGGCCCCGTGGCAGCAAGCGGCCGCACTGCTCGACGCGGCGTTCGCGACCGACGGGTCGGTGGGGGCGCTGGAATCCGGCGACCAGGACGCGGGTGACGACGCGACCGCCCGGCTCGCCGCAGGGCCGCTGGGTTCGGCCGACCGTCCGGACACCGGCGCCGTGGGCGGGTCGGTGCTCGGGCGCCACGGGCCGTGGCTGGCGCTCGGTGCGGCCGGCCTCGTGGTGCTGGCCGGAGCGGTCCTGGCGCGTCGATCGCGAGGCTGAGCGGTCGGCCCCGGCCGTGGTCGCTCGGGAGGTGCTCGGGACGTGCTCGGATCGGTCGTGATGACGCGGGAGGTGCTCGGGGCGGGCCCGGTCAGGAGACGGTAGCCCCGGCGAGGATGAGCCGCAGCCGCCGCGTGCACTCGTCGAGCGCGGTGCGTGCCGTGGTGCCGACGGAGACCTCCACGAGGAGTCGGAGGAGGACGACGACGACAAGGTCGGCCGCGACGTCCACCGCGGCGCCGTCCGCTCCGACGAGCGTCTCGAGCCTGCCCAGAGTGATCCCCAGCCGACGGCGGGCGGAATCGACGGCCGCCGTGAGAACGCGGTGATCGGGGTGGGCGGTGTCGACCAGACCGCGGGCGACCATCCCCCAGGTCTGCGGGTCCCGCGTCGCGACCTCGACCGCGAGCTCCGGCCAGTCGGTCGCCGGGTCCCCGGTCGGCGCCGCGACGAGGGCGTCGACGAACGCCCCGAGGGCGTCGGCCGCACCCGCGGCGAGCTCGGAGGCCAGGTCGTCGACGGACTCGAAGTGCCGGTAGAACGCGGTGGGGACGATGCCCGCCTCGCGGGCGAGTTCGCGGACCACCAGCCCGGTGAAGCCGCGGGACGCCACCGCGCGTCGACCCGCCTCGACGATGAGTGCACGGGTGTGCCGCTTCTGTTCCGCTCGTGTCCGTGGGGTCGTCACGGCCTCGATCCTATCGCCCGTCTGGGGCGATTGCGTCCCGGGCGCCGTTGACACCGCGTGGCTCGGGCCACACGGGCGGGGGCTTTTCATTTCGGAGAACGTCTGTACACTCAAATTCGTCCGGTGGTCGAACCGGGCGGACGCGCCCCCTGGACGCGACCGCACCCCACGAGGGCGCGAGGCGCGGGTACCGCACAGGGGCGGGCGCGCCCGACGGCGCACGACCACACCGACCCGCACCCTTGACGGAGGTCCCATGACCGCCCCGCCCATCCGCCGACTCTTCTCCCGGCGCCTCACCCGAACTCTGCTCACCCCGCACCCGGTCGAGCACTACGCCCGCTCGCTGGGCGTGGCCTGGTCCGATGACCCCACCGGCGCCACCGTGGTGGACGTCCACCGGCCCGTGGACGACGTCACCGTCCTCACCCTGCGGTTGCCCGCCGGTATCCCGAGGCCGGCCCCGGGTGCCGCGCTACAGATCGGAGTGGTGATCGACGGCGTCGTCCACCGCCGGCACTACTCCCCCGTCGACCCGGCGACCCGTGCCGACGGGCTTGCGACCATCGCCGTCCGCCGCCACCCCGGCGGTGCGGTCTCCGAGTACCTCTGGACCGAGGCCACCGCGGGGATGCGGCTGCTGCTCGGCGACCCCGCCGGCGAGATGGCGTTGCCCGAGGCCAGGCCGGCCGACGTGCTCCTGGTCAGCGGCGGCAGCGGCATCACGCCGATGCTGGCGATCGCCTCGACACTCGCCGCGGAGGGCCACTGCGGCGCTGGTGACAGCCCCGGCCGGGTGGCGTGGCTGCACTACGCCCGCCGCGTGCAGGACGTCCCCTTCCGCGACCGGCTCCGCGAGCTGTCCCGCGCGGGCGTCGAGGTCCGCGTGATCCCCACCGCCGGGGGCTCGAGGCCCGACGGGCTGGCCGGGCACCTCACCCACGAGCACCTCGAGGCCGCCGCCCCGTGGCACCGGGACGCGACCGTGTTCCTCTGCGGCCCCGACGCCCTGGCCACCGGCCTCGAGGACACGCTCGGAGCCGACCGGTTCCCCACCGTCCTGCGCGAGCGGTTCACCGCCTCGACGGGACCCGTACCCGACGGCGACGGCGGCACCGTCACCCACGTCCGCAGCGGCGTCACCGCCCGGAACGAGGGCACCACCCTCCTGGAGGGCGCCGAGGCCGCGGGGCTCAGCCCCCAGCACGGGTGCCGTATGGGCATCTGCCACACCTGCACCGCGGTGCGCCTCTCGGGAGCCACCCGTGACCTGCGCACCGGCGAGGTCGACGCCACGCCCGACTGCCACGTCCAGATCTGCGTCAACGCCCCCGTCGGCGACGTCGAGATCGACCTGTAGACATCACCGAGCCGGACCCGACACCGGAAAGGACCCACATCATGGCACTCCTGCAGCTGCCCACTCTGCGACCCAAGAAGGTCGCAGCGCCCGAGAAGGCCACGAACCCGAAGAAGGCCACCGACGAGGCCGCCGCTCCCGCGCCGGAGCCGATCGTCCTGTCCGCCGAGTCGGTCGAGATCATCGGCCGCGAGCTCGACGCGATCCGTGACCGGGTCGTCGCCGACCTCGGCACCGCCGACCGCGACTACATCCTGCGCGTGGTCCGTACACAGCGTCGGCTCGAGCTGGCGGGCCGCGGCCTGATGTTCCTGGGCTTCCTGCCCCCCGCGTGGCTGGCCGGGGTCGCGGCGCTGAGCGCGTCCAAGATCCTCGACAACATGGAGATCGGCCACAACGTCATGCACGGCCAGTACGACTGGATGCGTGACGACATGCTCCACTCGTCCAGCTTCGAGTGGGACAACGTGTGCCCGTCCGACCAGTGGCGCCACTCGCACAACTACATGCACCACACCTACACCAACATCCTCGACCTGGATCGTGACATCGGCTACGGCCTGCTGCGGATGGAGTACGAGCAGAAGTGGAACCCGCTGCGCCTGGGCAACCCGGTGTACGCGTTCGCGCTGATGATGCTGTTCGAGTGGGGCGTGATGCTCCACGACCTGGAGTACGACAACGTGCTCAAGGGCAAGCGGAAGTGGTCGGACGTCAAGGGCCTCGTCGCGGGGTGGTGGCGCAAGATGCGCGGCCAGGTCGCCAAGGACTACCTCGTGCACCCGGCGCTCACCGGCCCGCTGTTCCCGCTGACGTTCGCGGGCAACCTCACGGCCAACCTGGTGCGCAACGTGTGGGCGTTCTCGGTGATCTTCTGCGGGCACTTCCCGTCCGGGGCACAGGTGTTCACGCAGGAGGAGACCGCCGAGGAGACGCGCGGCGAGTGGTACGTCCGCCAGATGCTGGGCTCGGCCAACATCTCCGGCAGCGCCTTCATGCACCTGGCCACGGGCAACCTGTCGCACCAGATCGAGCACCACCTGTTCCCCGACCTGCCTGCGCACCGCTACCCGGAGATCGCGGACGAGGTCCGCAGGATCTGCACGGAGCACGGCCTGCCGTACACGACGGGACCACTGTGGAAGCAGGTCGCGTCGGTGTGGGGGAAGATGTTCCGGCTGGCGCTGCCGCTGCCGCCGAAGCCCGAGGACGCCCCCGCCGTGATCATCGAGCGCAGGAAAGTTCCCGCCGCCGCCTGAACCGCGGGTACCGTCTGAAGGTCAGCACTGACGAAGGGAGCGGCCCGTGAGCGACTTCGAACGCAACAAGGACCAGGTCCAGGCGGGCGTGCAGGCCGGGGCGTCGCTGGTGGGTCGGATCGCCGTCATCATCACCGACGCGATCGGGGCGATCGCCAAGGAGGTCGGCGACTTCGTCACCGAGGGCATCGAGATGCGCGAGGCGGCCCGGATCTCCCGGCGCGAGGAGCGGCAGCGGGCCGCGGATGAGCCGATGATCGATCTGGACGGCATCGAGGACGGCGACCTGCAGGGCTGACCGCCGGCCGGTCGCCCCTCGGCCGCCCGCGGCTCACACGGGGTCCGGTCGCCCCGCGTCGCTCTGCCGTGGCCGGTGCGATGTGGCGCCGGCCACGGTGGCAGGATCCCTTGTCGTGACGATCATCGCCGCCGCGGACGGCTCCGCTCTCGGGAACCCCGGCCCCGCCGGCTGGGCCTGGTACATCGACGACTCGACCTGGCGCTGCGGCGGCTGGGCGCGCGGCACCAACAACCAGGGCGAACTCACCGCCGTCCTGGACCTGCTGCGCCAGACCGCGCACTCGGACGAGCCGCTGCACATCCTGTGCGACTCGCAGTACGTCATCAACTCGGTCACCAAGTGGATGAAGGGCTGGAAGCGCAAGGGCTGGAAGAAGGCCGACGGCAAGCCCGTGCTCAACGTCGAGGTGATGAAGGCCCTCGACGAGGCCATGCAGGGCCGCGAGGTGACGTTCGAATGGGTCAAGGGCCATGCCGGCCACGAGCTCAACGAGAAGGCCGACGCCCTGGCCAACGGCGCCGCGAAGGCGCACTCCTCCCGCCGGGAGCCCGAGCCGGGGCCCGGGTTCCCGGGTGCGCGGGACGTCGGAGCGGGTGAGGACCCGGCCGCGCCCCCCGCCGCGGGTGGCACCGCCCGGCGGTCGGGGTCCGCGGGAGGATCGGGGACGAGCGGGGCGACGACGACGAGGCGTGCCGACGAGTCCGAGCCCGACCTGTTCTCGCTCGACGCGAACACCTCCGCAGGTTCCGCCGACCCGGCAGGGGGGTCGTCGTCCGCCGGCCCCGCGGTCGAGGACCTCGTCGTCGACCTCGAACGCTCACTCCTCACCGATGCCGTCCGCCGGGATCGCCGGAAGCTGACGCGCCTGCTCGACGTGCGGTGGCGGCAGGTCGACGCCGCGGGCCGCACCCGGACCCGACGCCAACTGGGGGACGCGGACGAGTCCGTGGAGGGAGTGGACCTCGAGGTGACCGAGACCCGTCGTCTCGGGGACGACGTGGTCCTGGTGCTGTGGCGCGCGACCACCGGCAGCGGGACGACGCTGGGCAGCTCGGTCTGGCAGCGGTCCGGTGACGACTGGAAGCAGGTCTACCAGCAGGCCACCCGCGAGGCCTGACGCGACGGCGGCGCGCGCGTCGGCCGCACCCGGACGCCGCGGCGCCCCTCACCGCGTCCGGTGAGGGGCGCCGCCGCATGACGGTGGTGCGGTGGTCAGAGGCCACCCAGCAGCAGATGGAGGAGATCGCCGACGATTCCGATGAGACCGGCAACTAGACCCATGATGTGACTCCTTCTCAGGTGGTGTTCTCGAACCGACCCGCCGGGCCTCTATTCCCCGACGAGCTGGAGCCGACTCTATGGACGTAGTGTGTCACCGGTGTTTCGGTTGCCGATCGACGCCGTGAACTCCCGCGGCGCGCGGCCCTCGCCCCTTCAGCCCCGCCGCGGCGCCGTGAACCCGACCGCCTGGTACACCTGCGAGAGTACCGGCCCGGCGACCGCGCGGGCCTTCTCGGCGCCGTCCGCGAGGATCCGCTCGAGCTCGGCGCGGTCGGCCATGAACTCGTCGAACCGGTCCCGCAGCGGCGTCACGAACGCCTCGAGGGCGTCGGCCGTGTCGGTCTTGAGCGCACCGTAGCCCGCGCCCGCCGCCTGGTAGTCGGCGACGATGTCGGCGATCGGTCGCCCGGTGAAGGCGGACTGGATCGCCAGCAGGTTGGCCACGCCGGGCTTCATCTCGCGGTCGAAGCGGATGTCACCGTCGGAGTCGGTCACCGCGCTGCGGATGCGCTTGGCCGAGACCTTGGGGTCGTCGAGCAGGTTGACGATGCCCTTGGGGTTGTCGCCGGACTTGCTCATCTTGGCCGTGGGGTCCTGCAGGTCGTAGATCTTGGCGGAGCCCTCGAGGATCTTGCCCTCCGGCACCACGAAGGTCTTCTTGTAGCGGGAGTTGAACCGCATCGCCAGGTCACGCGTGAGTTCGAGGTGCTGGCGCTGGTCCTCCCCCACCGGCACCAGGTGCGGGCGGTAGAGCAGGATGTCGGCGGCCATGAGCACGGGGTAGGTGAACAGACCCACGGTGGTGCCGTCGGTGCCCTGCTTGGCGGCCTTGTCCTTGAACTGCGTCATCCGGGCGGCCTCGCCGTAGCCGGTGATACAGCTGAGGACCCACGAGAGCTCGGCGTGCTCGGGCACGTGGGACTGGACGAACAGCACCGACCGCTCGGGATCGATCCCCAGCGCGAGCAGCTGCGCGCAGCCGCGGAAGACGCGCTCGCGCAGCTCCTTGGGATCCTGGCGGACCGTGATCGCGTGCAGGTCCGGGATGAAGTAGAAGGCGTCGTAGTCGTCCTGCAGGTCCACCCACTGCCGCACCGCACCCAGGTAGTTGCCGAGGTGGTACGAGTCGGCGGTGGGCTGGATGCCGGACAGGACGCGCTGGCGCTTGGCGGGAGCTGCGGAGGAGGACGGCTCAGACATGGCCATCATCATCCCACGCTGCCCCGATCAGCCTTCCGCGGGCGGTGCCATCTCCGGCGGGAAGCCGCCGGTCGCGATGGGACCCCAGTCGTCGATCGTCACCCGGATGAGGCACTTGCCCTGGCGCACCATCGCGGCGCGGTACTCGTCCCAGTCGTCGTGCTCGCCGGCGACGCTCCGGAAGTAGTCGACCAGCGGCTCCACCGCCTCGGGGAGGTCGATGACCTCCCCGCGGCCGTCGAGGTGGACGTACGGGCCGTTGAACTCGTCGGAGAGCACGCAGACGCTCACCGCGGGGTCGCGGCGGATGTTGGCCACCTTCGCCCGCTGCGGATAGGTGGCCACGGTGAGCCGCCCCTCGGCGTCCACGCCGCACGTCACCGGCGAGGACTGCAGGCCCCCCGACGACCTGCGGGTGATGAGGACGGCGCGGTGCCGCGGGCGCAGGAACTCCTCGAGTCCGGCCCGATCAGGGTGCTCGGCGGTCGCATATTTGGGCATGGTGCCGAGGCTACGTACCGGCCCGACGCGCGGCATCCGCGACCGCGAGTCGGACCGGTGCGGACGCCCTCGTCGTCGTCGTCATCCCCGTCGCCCCGGCGCCGTCACTCGTAGACGACGGTCACCGGCGCATGGTCGGACCACCGCATGTCGTAGGCCTCGGCGCGATCCACCCAGTCCTTCACCGCGCGGTCCACGAGGCCGTCGGAGACCACCTGGTAGTCGATGCGCCAGCCCGCGTCGTTGTCGAAGGCCTTGCCGCGCTGGCTCCACCAGGAGTACGGCCCGATCTCGTCGGGACGGCGGTGGCGCACGATGTCCGTCCAGCCGCTGCCGTCCGCGAAGACGTCAGACATCCACTCCCGCTCGTGCGGCAGGAAGCCCGAGCTCTTGTGGTTGCCCTTGTGGTTCTTCAGGTCCTCCTCGCGGTGGGCGATGTTCCAGTCGCCGCAGATGATCATCTCGTGCCCGTCGCGGCTCTTCAGCTCGGCGGCGCGCTCGGCGAGGAACTCGCGGAAGGTCTTCAGGAACCGGTCCTTCTCGTCCTGCTTGGGCGTGTTGGCCGAGCCCGAGGGCAGGTACAGGCTGGCCACGGTGACGGTCTCCCCGTCGACCGCGCCGGGGTAGACGGCCTCGATGTAGCGGCCGGACTCGGCGAACTCCGGATCGCCGTAGCCGACGCACACCTCCGTCGGCTCCTGACGCGACAGCAGCGCGACCCCGGCCCGGCCCTTCATCGACGACGCCGATCCGATGAGGTGCCACCCCGCCTCGAGCGCGGGGGCGAGCGCCTTGCGGGTCTGGTCCTCGTCCGCGCGCACCTCCTGCAGGGCGACGACGTCCGCCCCGCTGCTCTCCAACCAGGGCAGGAACCCGAGGTTGGTCTCCGAGCGCTGCTTGACGGCGGCGCGGATGCCGTTGACGTTGACGGTAGACACGGTGAGACTCACGGCCGCCATCGTAGCGATCCCGTCCGACATCCCGTCCCCGCCGCGAGGCGTGCACTGAGCACGCACGGGCGGTCGTGGTCCGGTGCTCAGGCCCACGACGGCGCGGTGTGGGCCTACGCCCCTCCGGATACCAACGGAAGGCCTCTCCTCGCAGGCCCGCCGTCAGTGGGGCCCGGGCCCCGGCCCGAAGGCCCTCCGGTTGGCCTGGCAACAGTGAGTAGCTGCCCAAAGGTCAGAGTGTTGATGTCCTCGGGCGACAAGCCGGTGGCGGCAGAGAGTTCCGACACTATCGACGGACCCAAGATCTCCCGGGCCGCGTCGAAGACCCTTGATCGCGGCCATGGCACCGACGAGTCCGGCTCCGACCTCCGGTAGCCCCGCGCAGAAAGCTGGCGGAACATCGAGGTCGCCGAGGCCTCCCCCACCACCCCGGCCCGCCGGAGACCCGAGACGTACGCCATCGCGGAGACGCCCCACCTGCGCTTGCCATCGATGATCGTGTCCAGTCCGGCTGCGATCGCCCCCTCACTTCTCAGCGTCGCCGCCGGGAGGAGGAATTCGGACGCGAACGCATCGGCCTGCTGCTCGGACTCGACCGTCGGATACGGCTCATGGGGGTGGAGAACGAGGTGACCGAGCTCGTGAGCGAGATCGAAACGTGACCGTTCTGGTGTCTTGAGACGCGAGAGGAAGACATACGGGAGTCCGTCTCGCCACAGGCTGAAGGCGTCCACGTCTGATAACCGCCCCTCCAGGCCCATCACCCGCACCCCGTGCGCCTCCGCGAGCTGGACGAGGTTCGGAAGCGGCCCCGGCCCCAGCGTCCATGCCGACCGAAGAATCCGCGCGGCCTCTTGGGGCTCGACCGCGGCGGAACGCGTCGGAAGGTCGACCGATGGTAGAGCCAGCCTCGCTGCGAGAGCGCGATAGAACTCGATTCCCACCGTCCCGTCGCCTGCCGCAGCTGCCCGCGAGGATGCCGACGCCGTCCGTCGCGACCGGAAGTGGACCTCGGCCTGATCGACCGCGTCCGGCACATCCCGTTCGAGGAACATCCGCGACACCCCTGTAGCGGCCGCGAGGGCGTCCAACCGCCACACCGGGACGTCTCCTGCCTCCCACGTCCGAACCGTCGAGGCCGCGACACCCACCGCATCCGCCAGTTCTCGCCGGGTCAGTCCTGCTCGCACCCGCGCGAGGGCCAGCCTGGATCCCTCAGCCTTCTCCTGCGGCACGGATCTCGAACTCGACGCCGTCGAACGCAGAGACATCGGTCGTCCTTCCTGCCTCAGCCGGGAACAGCTCGGGGATCTCGATGATGGCACGCTCGCCCCACTGGGTCACCTTCCACCCGCGATCTCCAGCGGGAGGGACACTTCTGCGAAACTCGCCTGCTCCGCGACGTCATGCCGGTACAGCAGAACCCACGTCTGGCAGTCTCCGGTCGCCTTCCGGTTGGAGTCCACGTCGATGTCGAAGGCGAGTTGGATCTGCTGCCCTCGACCGGGCGTGTTGGACCGGACGTGTTCCCCCACCGCACGGCCCTTGGGGTTGGACGTGGAGGGAGTCGACGCGAGTTGACCGGTACCCGAGTCGCCACTCGCCACGATCAGGCGCACCCGCCCGTTCGGAGACATGATGGTGGGCAGATTCTGCTTGTCCGCCTGCGTCCACCCATTGGAAGCCAAGCTGGACCGGAGCGACGCGACCGTCCCGGTCCACGCGTAGAAAACTGGGGCGATCTTCGGCGCGGCCGCATCGAGGCGGAGCCCCTCGGTGAGTCCGTCTCTCACTGCGTCGACCACATCGCGTTCCGAGATCCCCAGGGTGGCGAGAATGCCATCCGTCGATTCCCGCTTCGGCGCGGTATCGGTCGGATTCTCCATGGTCAGCCTCCCCAAGAAGTGACGGAAGCCGATCTCCTCCGCCGGGTGGCCACACCTTGTCAGACGACTACGACATCTCAGGGCGCCGCGGTCTCTCCCTTGCGCACCGACCGCACCGCCGCCACCAGGATCGCCAGGCCGATCGCGGCCAGGGCGGCACCGGCGAGGGCGGGCGAGGTGTAGCCCCACCCGAACGCGATCACCACCCCGCCGAGCCAGGCGCCGAGCGCGTTGGCGGCGTTGAGCGCCGAGTGGTTGAGCGCGGCGGCCAGCGTCTGCCCGCGTCCGGCGTGCCGCATGAGCCGCGACTGCAGCCCCGGCACGAGCGCCGACCCGGTGGTGCCCACGAGGAACAGGCCGATCACCGCGGTCACCGGGTGGTGTGCGGCGAGCGAGAACCCGGCCAGTACCACGGTCATCACGGCGGCGATGCCGACCAGACCGCGGTCGAGATCGCGGTCGGCGACGATCCCGCCGACGATGTTGCCGGCGACCATGCCGAGCCCGTAGACGGCGAGGACGGCGGGCATCCACGCACGGTCGATCCCGGCGACGTCGACCATCGTCCACTGGATGTACGTGTAGACCGCGAACATCCCACCGAAACCCACGCAGCCCACGGCGAGCGTGGCGAGGATCTGCGGCCTCGCCAGGGCGGCGAGCTCCTCGCGTGCGCGCACGACGACCGTGCCGGTGGGTTCGGGGACGACGACGAGGATGGCCGCCACGGTCAGCGCGCCGATCACCCCGACCGCGAGGAAGGCGGACTGCCACCCGATCGACTCCCCCAGCCAGGTCGCCGCGGGGACACCGATCACGTTCGCGACCGACAGACCCAGCAGCACCTGGGACACCGCCCGCGCCTGCCTGCCCGGGCCGGCGAGCGACGCGGCGACCAGCGAGGCGACACCGAAGTACGCGCCGTGCGGGATGCCGGCGACGAAGCGGGCGCCCACGAGGGTCTCGGCCGTCGGCGCGAAGGCCGCGGCCACGTTGCCCACGGTGAACAGCGCCATGAGCGCCAGCAGCAGGGTCCGTCGGCGCCACCGGGACGTCCACACGGTGAGCAGGGGCGCGCCCACGACCACGCCGAGCGCGTACGCGGTGATGACGTTGCCGGCCTGCGGCTCGGTGAGCCCGAACCCGTCCGCGATCGAGCGCAGCAGGCCCATCGCGGCGAACTCGGTGACGCCGATGCCGAACCCGCCCAGCGCGAGCGCGAGGATCGCCGCCGCCACCCGTCGGCGGGTCGGCGCCGGGGACGACGGGGCTGGCACGGGTTCGGGGGTCGTGGTCACCGGAGCAGGTTACGCCCGGCCGCGGCGCTCGCCCGTCGCCCCACCGATCCGGGGGCCGTGATCCGCGTGCGGGGCGGTGACCCGCCTCCGTTCAGGGCGCGGTGCGCATGAGTCGCCGGCCGCCGTAGACGATGACGAACGAGGTGACGTACATGACGATGCTGTAGACCGCGGCGGCGAGACCGACCTCTTCGTCACCGATCACGGTGAAGGCGATGAGCATCGTCAGCGTGGTGTTCTTGATGCCGAACTCGACCGCGATCGCGATCTGCTCCGCCCGCCTCAGCCTGCACACCCAGGCGAGCAGCCCGCCGAGGACGATGAACGCGATGTTGAGGACGATCACCGCCGGGCCGACGGTAGCCACCAACTGGACGATCCGGTCGCGCTCCCCCAGCACGATCCCCACGATGAGGACCACCAGCACCACCAGGCCCACCACGCCGACGAAACGCTCGATACGCGCGGCCAGCGACGGCGTCCTGGCCCGCAGCACCATGCCGAGCGCCACCGGGATGAGGATCACGCCCAGCAACAGGCCGAAGGTCTGGCCCAGGGGGACGCTGACCTCCGAGCCCGCCGCGCCCGGGATGATCCGGACGCCCAGATCGAACCACAGGGGCAGCGTGAGGATGACCGCCACGGACGTGATCGCCGTGAGGATCACCGACAGGGCGACGTTCCCGCGCGCCAGATAGGTGATGAGGTTGGATGTCGCGCCACCCGGGGTGGCCGCCACCAGCACCACTCCGAGCGCGAGCATCGGCGACAGACCGAAGAGCAGCGCGACCCCGACGCCCACGAGGGGCACCAGGACGAGCTGACCGACGAGGCCGACGATCGTGGCCCACGGTGACCGGGCCTGGACCGCGAAGTCATCCCGGGTCAGACTCAGACCGATGCCGACCATGATGACGGCGAGGGCGACGGGGAGCCCGATGTCGATCAGGGGACTCTGGTCCACGGGAGCTCCTGGGGCGGTCGGGCGAGGCGGCCACACCTGTGATGTGGACCACTGACCTGAACAACCTAGCCCATCCCTCTCACGGCGGCGGCCCCCGTGCCGCCTCCGGCGCGGGGGCCACGTACCGCGACTCTGGTCAGAACCCGAAGTTCGCCGAACCCGTCGCGTAGCCGTTGACGACGAGCGCGGGGATCCGCAGGATCCCGTCGATGACAGGGTTGTTCTGGTAGAAGCCGGCGACGGCCTCCACGAGCTGGGCGGTCACGCCGGACAGCGGGCCGGAGACGGGGCCGTGGTAGATCGGGAACTGCATGGGACGTACCTCCTGTCAGCCCCGGACGGCGGGGCTCCCGGGGCGCGGGTGACCGCGGCCCGGTCAGACCCTAACGGGACGGCGCACGGCGGAGGGGCACCTCCGTGCGGGCCCGCCGCAGGCCCACCTCCGGGTGGCCCCGTCGCGAGCCCGCCCCCCCCCTCACGCCCCGGCGCGGGCCCGCTCGAGATTGCTTTTCAGCGCCGCGAGGAAGTCCTCGGTCGTGAGGTGCTCCTGATCGTCGCCCACGAGGAGGGCGAGGTCCTTCGTCATATGACCGTTCTCGACGGTGTTGATGACGACGTCCTCCAGCTGGTGGGCGAACTCGATCACCTCGGGCGTGTCGTCCAGCTTGCCCCGGTGCTCGAGCCCGCGGGTCCACGCGAAGATCGAGGCGATCGGGTTGGTGGAGGTGGGTTCGCCCTGCTGGTGCCGCCGGAAGTGGCGGGTGACGGTGCCGTGGGCCGCCTCCGCCTCGCAGGTCTTCCCGTCCGGGGTGAGCAGGACCGAGGTCATCAGGCCGAGCGAGCCGAAGCCCTGCGCGACGGTGTCGGACTGGACGTCGCCGTCGTAGTTCTTACATGCCCACACGTACCCGCCCTCCCACTTGAGCGCGGAGGCCACCATGTCGTCGATCAGGCGGTGCTCGTAGGTCAGGCCGGCCTCGTCGAACCGGTCCTTGAACTCGCGGTCGAAGACGTCCTGGAAGATGTCCTTGAAGGCGCCGTCGTATGCCTTGAGGATGGTGTTCTTTGTCGACAGGTAGACCGGGTAGCCGCGATCCAGACCGTAGTTGAACGACGCGCGGGCGAAGTCCTCGATCGACTTGGTGAAGTTGTACATCCCCATCACCACGCCGCCCTCCTCCGGCAGGCGCACGACCTCGTGCTCGATCGGTTCGGACCCGTCCTCCGGCGTGAAGGTCAGGGTGACGGTGCCGGCGCCCGGGACCTTGAAATCGGTGGCGCGGTACTGGTCCCCGAAGGCGTGGCGTCCCACGATGATCGGTTTGGTCCAGCCCGGGACGAGGCGCGGGACGTTGGAGATGATGATCGGGGCACGGAAGATCGTGCCGCCGAGGATGTTGCGGATCGTCCCGTTCGGGGAGCGGTACATGCGCTTGAGGCCGAACTCCTCCATGCGCGCCTCGTCCGGGGTGATGGTCGCGCACTTGACCCCGACGCCGTGCTTCTTGATGGCGTTCGCCGCGTCGACCGTGATCTGGTCGTCGGTCGCGTCACGGCTCTCGATTCCGAGGTCGTAGTACTCGAGGTCCACGTCGAGGTAGGGATGGATGAGCTCGTCCTTGATGAACTTCCAGATGATGCGCGTCATCTCGTCGCCGTCGAGTTCGACGACCGTCCCCTCGACCCTGATCTTCGACATCGGATTCTCTTTCCCCGCGCGGACCTCGTGAGTCCGGCGTTGTCGGTGGACATCGTGACGTACGTCTCATGCTACTGACCCGGGGTCGTGCGGGGCCACGGAGACGAGGTGCCCCTCCGTTGCAGCCACTGAACGGCTTAGGCTAGCCTGACCCCAGGTCATGAGTTCCAGCGGAAAGCCCCGGCTCGCTGGACGGCAACCCTCCACCGCGGTGGGGTGCCCCGGGAGACGACCTGGCCACCACCCGACCGGGTGACAAGGCAAGCGCGGGTCCGCTGTCTCGAGAAGCGGCCGGACCCTTCTGAGGAAAGGAGGGGCTCCGCCCCTATGACCTACGACAACAGCAACCCCGACTGGGCGTTCGAGACCCGCCAGATCCACGCCGGGCAGCCCGTCGACTCCGACACCGGTGCGCGGAACCTGCCGATCTACCAGACGACCTCGTACGTCTTCGCCGACGCCAAGCAGGCGGCCGACCGGTTCGCGCTCGCGGAGATGGGCCCCATCTACACCCGTATCACCAACCCGACGGTGGCGGCGGTCGAGGACCGCATCGCCTCGCTCGAGGGCGGCGTGGCGGGCCTGCTGTTCGCGTCGGGTCAGGCCGCCGAGACGGCCGCGATCCAGGCGATCGCCCAGGCCGGCGGGCACGTCGTGTCCTCGCCGCGCCTCTACGGTGGCACGGACACCCTGCTGCGCCACACGCTTCCCAAGTACGGCATCGAGACCACCTTCGTCGAGAACCCGGACGACCCGGCCTCGTGGCAGGCGGCAGTCCGCCCCAACACCAAGCTGTTCTTCGCGGAGTCCATCTCCAACCCGCTCAACGACATCCTCGACATCCCGGCGATCGCCGAGGTGGCGCACAACAACCAGGTGCCGCTCGTCATCGACAACACGGTGGCCACCCCGTACCTCATCCGCCCCCTCGAGTTGGGCGCCGACGTCGTGGTGGCCTCGGCGACCAAGTACCTCGGTGGCCACGGTTCGTCGCTGGGCGGCGTCCTCGTGGACGGCGGCAAGTTCGACTGGCGTGTGCAGCGCGACGGCGAGGACGTCTTCCCGGCGTTCACCAATCCCGACCCGGCGTACCACGGCCTGGTCTACGCCGATCTCGGTGCACCCGCGCTCGCGCTCAAGGCGCGCGTCACTCTCCTCCGCGACACCGGTGCGGCGGCGTCCCCGTTCAACGCGTGGACCCTCGCCCAGGGCATCGACACGCTGAGCCTGCGGATCGAGCGCCACGTGTCAAACGCCCAGCGGATCGCCGAGTGGCTCGAGGCACGTGAGGACGTCGCCAAGGTGCAGTACGCCGGCCTCGCCTCCTCGCCGTACAACGAGCTGCAGAAGAAGATCTCGCCGAAGGGCGCGGGCGCGATCGTCACGTTCGACATCGCCGTTCCCGAGGGCACGTCCGACGAGGACACCAAGCAGCGGGCGTGGAAGTTCATCGACGCTCTCAAGCTGCACTCGTGCCTCGTGAACATCGGTGACGTGCGGTCCCTCGTGTCCCACCCCGCCACCACGACCCATTCGCAGGGCACCCCCGAGGCCAACGCGATCGCGGGCGTCACGTGGGCGACCGTCCGCCTCTCGGTGGGCATCGAGGCCGTCGAGGACCTCATCGCCGACCTCGAACTCGGTTTCGCCGCGATCTCCTGATCGATCCCATGGTCCGCTCCTCCGATCCGCTCGCACTGCTGCCCCCGGGCGACGGCACCCTCGGCCACGTCGCCATCGGCGACATCACGCTGGTCACCGGTGTCGTCCTCCCGGGAGTGACGCTCGCCGTCCAGCGGTGGGGGCGGATCGCGGAGGACCGGTCGAACGTCGTGCTGGTCGAGCACGCGCTCACCGGTGACTCGCACGTCGTGGGGCCGGTCGACTCCCTGCACCCCACCCCGGGGTGGTGGAACGGGCTCGTCGGGCCCGGTCTGCCGCTGGACACCGATCGCTACTGCGTGCTGTCGGTCAACGTCCTGGGCGGCTGCCGGGGGTCGACCGGCCCCAGTTCTCTGCATCCCGACGGCCATTACTGGGGTGCCCGGTTCCCCGCCATCTCGGTTCGCGACATGGTCGAGTCCGAGCGGGTCCTCGCCGACCTGCTGGGAATCGCACGCTGGGCCGCCGTCATCGGCGGATCGATGGGCGGTGCCCGCACCCTGGAATGGATGGTCTCGTATCCGGACCGCGTCCGCGCGGCGTGCGTTCTCGCGGTCGGCGCCCGGGCGTCGGCGGACCAGATCGGTATCCAGACCGCACAGATCATGGCCGTGACCTCGGATCCCCACTGGCAGCAGGGCGGATACCACGGCACCGGCCGCACCCCCGTGACCGGCCTGGGCATCGCCCGCCGCATCGCCCACCTGTCCTACCGGGGCGAGGTGGAGCTGGACGAGCGTTTCGCCAACCGTCCCCAGCCCGGGGAGGACCCCCGCGGCGAGGATCTGTCCATGTCGGGCCGCTTCGCCGTCCAGTCGTACCTCGATCACCAGGCCGGCAAGCTCGTCTCCCGGTTCGACGCCTGTACCTACGTGTTGCTCACCGATGCGCTGAACCGTCACGACGTGGGCCTCGACCGCGGCGGCGTGGAGGCTGCGCTGCGCTCGTGTCCGGTGCCGTGCGTCATCGGCGGTGTCACCACCGACCGCCTGTACCCGCTGCGTCAGCAGGAGGAACTCGCGGCACTGCTGCCCGGGGCGGACCCGCTCGTCGTGATCGACAGCCCCGCCGGTCACGACGGCTTCCTCACCGAGGCGGACGTGGTCGGGCCGATGCTGGAGCGCACCATGGCGCTCTCCGAACAGGACACCACCGAGCGCACCAGAGGTCTGGCGTGACGATGCCCGAGTTCCCTCAGGACGACACCGCCCGCCCCGTTCCGGATCGCACTCCCCGTCCCGCCGCGATGCTGCTGACCGGGCTGGCGGCCGCCCTCGGGATCATCGGCGTGGCCATCGGGTTCGCCACCGTGCTCGGCCTGGCCGCCACCGCGAGCGGGGGCGGCGGCACCGCCGGATTCGGGCCCCTGGTCGTCTCGGCCGTCTCCTCGCTGGTCCTGGGGCTGTTGCTCCTCGTCGGCGCGGTCCTGTTGTGGCGGGCGCACCGCGCGTCGCTCGTGGTGATCAGCGCGGGGGTGGGCCTGCTGACGCTCAGCTCGCTCGTCCGGACGGTGCTGGACAGTCTCACGTTCATCTCGGTCGTCGGCACGGTGTTCTCGTTGCTGGCCCTGGTCGCGATGGGATATCTCATCGCGTCGGACGGGGTGCGCGAACACGTTCGCGAGGGCGTCCCGCTCCGGCTCCGTTGACCGACTCCCCCGCATCGACGTGCCGTCGTGCGAGATCGTCCATCCGTGACCTGCGCGCGGCACGATGGGTGCTGCTCAGCCCGGGAAACTCAGCGCGCGTACTCGTCCGTCCGCAGCCCCGGCGTTCTCCACAGGCGGGCCGCTCAAAGCGGTGGTCAACCGATCTCCCACGGGCCCGGCCCAGATCACCGGGCCCATGAACACACCAGATGACCTGATCACCCTGCTGGTCACCTCCGATCAGCTACTCGCCGGTTCGATAGGTGTCGCCGACGTCAGCGGGCGGCCGAGCGCCTTCGGCAGGCGCGGCTACCCGGCCGGGACCGGCACCCCCGCCGTGCACTACCCAGGAGATTCAGCCGGTCCCGAGCGAGTCGACGGACGTCGCCAGCCACAGGATGACCGCCCCGATCCCGACGTAGAACGACACGTCGAAGCCCTTGCTGCGCACCCCGAGGAGCCGCGCCCGCTCGTCCGGCACCACGACCCTCAGGCCCGCCGCGGCGAACGCGGCCAGCCCCAGGAGGAACGCGCCGCGTCGCCACCGCTCGAGGACCACGAACCCCAGGGCCACCACGACCCCCGCGAGCACCAGCGCGAGGGGCCACTGCGCCCGCACCTGCGCCCACGTCAGGCGCGCGGGGCGGGTCCGGCGGGGCCGGGCGTCGGCGGCCCGGTGCCGGGGGCGGTCGGGGGCGGGGTGGGTCATCGCGTCCGTCAGTTGCCGGCGTCGAGCCGCTCGCAGCGCTCGACCACGTTGCTCAGCAGGAACGCGCGGGTGAGCGGGCCGACGCCGCCCGGGTTCGGCGAGATCGCGCCCGCGACCTCCCACACGTCCGGGTGCACGTCGCCGGCGAGCTTGCCGTCCAGCCGGGACACGCCGACGTCCAGCACGGCGGCTCCGGGCTTGACCATGTCCGGGGTGAGCATGTGGGCCACGCCCGCGGCGGCGACGATGACGTCGGCGCGCCGGGTCTCCGCCGCGAGGTCGCGGGTGCCGGTGTGGCACAGGGTCACGGTGGAGTTCTCGCTGCGGCGCGTGAGCATGAGGCCGATCGGGCGGCCGACGGTCACGCCGCGGCCGATCACCACGACGTGCGCACCGTCGAGTTCCACGTCGAACCGTCGCAGCAGGTGGATGCACCCGTTGGGGGTGCAGGGCAGCGGCGCGGGCTCGTTGAGCACGAGCTTGCCGAGGTTGACCGGGTGCAGGCCGTCCGCGTCCTTGGCCGGGTCGATGCGCTCGAGGATCGCGTTCTCGTCGAGGTGGCGCGGCAACGGCAACTGGACGATGTACCCGGTGCAGGCGGGGTCGTCGTTGAGCTCGTCGATCACGGCCTCGAGCTCGGCCTGGGAGGTGTCGGCCGGCAGATCGCGGCGGATGGAGGCGATGCCGACCTGCTCGCAATCACGGTGCTTCATCTTGACGTAGGAGTGGCTGCCGGGGTCGTCCCCCACCAGGACCGTGCCGAGCCCCGGGGTGATGCCCCGTTCGCGCAGCGCGGCCACGCGCCGTGTGAGGTCGGCGACGATCTCGTCGCGGGTGAGTTTGCCGTCCAGCTTGATCGCGGTCACGCGGACCAGTATCCCACTCCGGGGCGCGCCCGTCGTCGTCGCGCTGCGAGAATGGCCCCCATGACCGGTGTGGGTGTGCGTGTGTTGTTCGACCGTCCGTGTATCCCGCCCAACACCGGCAACGCGATCAGGATGTCCGCGGGTGCGGGCTGCGAACTGCACCTGGCGGGCCCCCTCGGCTTCGATCTGTCGGAGCCGCACCTGCGCCGGGCGGGACTGGATTATCACGACCTCGCGCACGTCGAGGTACACGAGAACCTCGAGGCGGCGTACGCGCGTCTCCTGCCGGCGCGGGTGTGGGCGTTCACCGCCCGGGCCGATCTCGCGCTCCCGCAGGTCCGGTTCGAACCCGGGGACGTGCTGCTCTTCGGCCCGGAACCCACCGGGTTGGCCGACGACGTCCTGGCCGACCACCGGGTAACCGGCCGGGTGCGGATCCCGATGTTGCCCGGGCGCCGGTCGATGAACCTGTCGAACGCGGCCGCGGTCGCGGTCTACGAGGCCTGGCGGCAGCGGGGATACACGGGCGGTATGGAATTTCCCGCCGAATGATTTAAAGTTTCGGTATGCCGAAACTTCAGGCGACGGCCTACCGTCACCGTCGTGTCCCGGGCGGGCGAACTCCCGCCCCGGGAGCCAGGCGTGCCGCCGCGCCGCTCGCCGCGGCTCTCGTGGCCGCGCTCGCACTGACGTCCGGGTGCTCTGTCGGCCCGGCGGGCACGAGGGACCTCGACGACCGGCCCGGCGCCGGGCAGGCGGAGGACCAGCTCGTCGTGGCCACGACGTTCACGATCCTGGCGGACATGGTCGCCCGCGTCGGCGGCGACCGTGTTCGGGTCGAGTCCGTCACCACGCCCGGGGCCGACGTCCACCAGTACGAACCGACGGTGGAGGACCTCAAGCGGGTCGCGGACGCCGACCTCGTGGTGAGCAACGGCCTCGGGATGGACGACTGGCTGCTGCGGTTCATCGACGGCACTGACGCCGCCCACCTCGTCACCTCGGACGGGATCGAGCCCCTGCCCATCCGGGCCGGCAACTACACCGGCAGGCCCAACCCCCACGCGTGGATGTCGCCGGTCGAGGGTGCCCGCTACGTCCGCTCGATCGCCTCCGCGCTCACCGAGCTCGACCCGGACGGAGCGGCGGGGTACACGGCCCGTGCCGATGAGTACGTCGCCGACCTCCGGGACATGGCGACGCGCGCGCGGGAAGCCGTGGCCACCGTGCCCGCGGACCGCCGGGTGCTCGTCACCTGCGAGGGTGCCTTCTCCTATCTCGCGCGCGACCTCGGGCTCGAGGAGCTGTACCTGTGGCCGGTCAACAGCGAGAACCAGGGCCTGCCGCGCCAGGTCACCGCGTTGATCGACCGGATCCGCGAGCGGGAGATCCCCGCCGTCTTCTGCGAGTCGACGGTCTCCGACGCCGCCATGGGACAGGTCGCCGCCGAGACCGGCACCCGCCTGGCGGGCCTGCTGTACGTCGACTCGCTCTCCGGTCCCACGGGGCCGGTGCCCACTTACCTCGACCTGCTCGACCACGATCTCGAGACCATCACCCGGGAGCTGACCTCATGACGGACCGGCCACTGCCCTTCTCCCCGGACGCCGGCCCGCCCGCCGTCGTCGTCTCCGACCTCACGGTCGACCGGGGCCAGAACCGTGCGCTCGACGCGGTGTCCCTCTCCGTGCCGAGCGGGGAGGTCACGGTCCTGCTCGGCCCCAACGGGTCCGGGAAGTCCACGCTCCTGCAGGCGCTGCTCGGCCTGGTCACGCCCACCGCCGGAACGGTCCGGGTGCTCGGCACCTCCGTCCGCGAGGCCCTGCGCGGCGGCCGCGTGGCCGCGGTGCCCCAGGCCGACGGTGTCGACGAACTCTTCCCCGTCACCGCCGCGGAGGTCGTCATGCAGGGCCGCCGCCACTTCACCGGCCTGTGGCGGCGCCCGTCGGCCACGGACAGGGCCGCCGTCGCCGAGGCCCTCGACAGGGTGGGCCTGTCCGGGCTGGCGTCGCGCCGCATCGGGGAGCTCTCGGGCGGCCAGCGCCGCCGGGTCATGCTGGCGCGGTGCCTCGCCCAGGAGGCCGACCTGCTCCTGCTCGACGAGCCGTTCAACGGGATGGACGCCGGCAGCGAGGAGGTCTACATCGACGTGCTGCGGGAACTCACCGCCGGCGGGCGCACCGCGCTGATCTCGACCCACCATCTGGGCACCCTCGAGCGCCTCGCCGACTCGGTGGCGCTGCTCAACGGTCGCCTCGTGGCCCACGGCCCGGTGGCCGAGACCACGACGCCCGACATCCTGTCCACCCTGCTCGGCGCCCGACTGCCCGGGGCGACCGACACCATCCGGACCGCCGACGCGCTGTCCGCCGCCGAGAGGGCCATGTCGTGATCGAGCTGCTCACCGAACCGATGTCCTACGAGTTCATGCGCCGGGCGCTGCTCGTGGTGACCGCCTCCGGGGTCGCCGGCGCGTTGCTGAGCTGCTGGCTGGTCCACATGGGCTGGTCGCTCATGGGCGACGCCGTGTCGCACGCCGTGCTGCCCGGGGTGGTGATCGCGGCGCTGACCGGCATCCCCTTCGCCGTCGGTGCACTCCTGGCCGCGCTCGTGGCCGTGTGGTTGATCGGGGCGGTCCGCGAGAGCGGGACCGTGCGGCCGGACGCCGCGATGGGCATCGTGTTCACGGCCCTGTTCTCGTTCGGCCTGGTGCTCATCGCCCGGTTCCCCACCCAGCAGGACCTGCACTCGATCCTCTTCGGGTCGGTGCTCGGCGTCCGGGACTCCGATCTCGTCCAGGTGCTGGTGGTCTCGGCGTTCACGGTGATCGTGCTGCTGACGTTCCGGCGGGACCTGATCCTGCTGGCGTTCGACCGGCTCCACGCCCACACGCTGGGGCTGCGCACCCGGGCACTCACGGCCCTGCTGCTCGCGACCCTGGCCACGGCCACCGTCGCCGGCGTGCAGTCCGTGGGGGTGATCCTGGTCGTGGCGACGCTCATCATCCCGGGTGCGACCGCCCAGTTGGTGGCGGACACCATGCGGGGGACGATGATCCTCGCCGTCGTCGTCGCCCTGATCGGCGGTGTCACCGGCCTGTACCTCGGCTACTACGCTGACCTGCCCCCGGGCCCGGTCGTCGTCCTCACCCAGGCCGTGATCTTCGTGGTGGCGCAGTTGTTCGCGCCCCGGCGCGGGGTGATCCCGCGGGCGGCGGCGGGCGCCCGGGCACGACGATCGGGGATGATGGCCACATGACCGTCGACCCGCCGAGAGCCCTCGCCGACCTCACCCCGACGATCCAGGCCTACCTCATGGCCGTGCACGCGCTCGGCGCCGGCGGCGACCCGGTGTCCTCGAGCGCGTTGGCGGAGCGTCTCGGCGCGTCCCCGTCGTCGGTGAGCGAGGGTGTCCGCAAGCTCGTGACGATGGGGCTGGCCGAGCACCGGCCGTACGCGCCGGTGGTGCTCACGGAGGCGGGCCGGTCGTTCGCGGTGGCGATGGTGCGGCGGCACCGGATCATCGAGACGTTCCTCGCCCGGTGTCTGGACTACCCGTGGGATGCGGTGCACGCGGAGGCCGACGCGCTGGAGCACGTGGTCTCGGACCGGTTCGTCGACGCGCTCGACGTGTTCCTCGACCATCCGCGCCGCGATCCCCACGGTGACCCGATCCCCACCCGGGACGGTCACCTCGACCCGCTCGGCGACACCCCGCTGGACCACGTCGAGGAGGGGTCCACGGGTGTCGTGACCCGGGTGTCGGACCGCGACAACGCCGTCCTGCGGCACCTCGCCGAGATCGGCCTGCGCCCCGATTCGCCCGTCGAGGTGGTCTCGCGCCAGGTCGAGCTGGGCATCATCTCCGTGTCGCTGGGGGGCCGGGTGGTGCAGGTCGGCACGCCGGTGGCGGCGGCGGTGCGGGTCCGCGTCGACGGCTGACGCCCGCGCCCGGGGTCGACGACGACGAGGTCCGCTCCCACCGCGCTCCCCCGCGGTCGCTCAGGCGGCGTGGGGGACGGTGGCCGGTGTGCGGACCCCCGTCGGGCCCGCGGCCTCCGCGCGATCAGGTCGGGCCGCCCGCGCGGCCGGCCACCGCAGGCCGAGGGCGATCAGGGTCGCCACGGCGATCGCCCCGTCGACCGCGGCCGCGGCGGGGGCTCCCGTCACGTCGTGACGCAGCAGGAGCACGGCGGTCATGGTCATGGACGCCTTGTGGAAGATCACGACCAGCCACAGCACGGCCGCGCCCGGTGGGGTCGCGCCGAGGTAGGCGGACAGGGCCGCGAACACGAGGAGCCCGTAGGCGCGCCAGTAGCCGGTGAGCTGGTGTTCGGGCGTGATGGTGGGCGCGTCGAGACCGGCGGCGACGCCGAGCCCGAGCGCGACCGCCGCGGTTCCGAGCAGCAGGGACCGGTAGAGCAGCAGGCTGAGTCGGTCGGTGGCCATGACAGGGATGGTCGTCGGCCGGGCGCGGTCGCGCATCGGGGAGATCCCCGGGATCGGGCCTGATTCGGGCTCGGGGGCCGCTACCCCGGGGTCGCGGGGCCCCGGTGGCCGGCAGCCGACTGCCGGCTGCCGGCTGCCGGCGCTAGAGCATGGTGCCGGGGTTGAGGATCCCCTGCGGGTCGAGCGCGTTCTTGATGCGCCGGGTGAGGTCCATGACGTCGTCCCCCAGCTGGGCGGGCAGCCACGGCGCCTTGAGCCGGCCGACGCCGTGCTCGCCCGTGATGGTGCCGCCCATGCCGATCGCCAGGTCCATCACCTCGCCGAACGCGAGGCGGGCCCGTTCGGCGCGGCCCGGGTCGTCGTCGGTGAGGACGATGATGGGGTGGGTGTTGCCGTCTCCGGCGTGGGCGACGAGGGCGATCGGGACGTCCCGGCGCGCGGAGATCTCCTCGATCCCCGCGACGAGCCGGGGCAGCGAGGGCAGTGGTACGCCGACGTCCTCGAGCAGCAGCGTGCCGACCTTACCGAGGCTCGTGAACGCGGCGCGCCGCGCCATGGTGAACTGTTCGCCCTCGTCGGGGTCGTCGGTGGCGAAGACCTCGGTCGCCCCGTGGGTGCGGAAGGCCTCGGCCATGAACTCGGTCTCGGCCGCGCGGTCCGGTCCGGTGAGGTCGGACTGGGCGATCAGCATGGCCCCGGCGGTGGTGTCCAGGCCCATCCGCAGGTCGGCCTCGACCGCGCGGATGCTGACGGTGTCCATGAACTCGAGCATCGCCGGGCGGATCCGGCGGGTGATCGCCAGGACGGCCTCGCTGCACGCCACGACGTCGGGGAAGATCCCCACCACCGTCGACCGTGGCGGCTGGGCGGGGATGAGCCGCAGGACGATCTCGGTGACGATGCCGAGGGTCCCCTCGCTGCCCACGAACAGTTTCGTCAGGCTCAGGCCTGCGGTGTCCTTGAGTCGCGGTCCGCCGAGGCGGACGGTGGTGCCGTCGGCCAGCACGACCGTCATGCCGAGGACGTAGTCGGTAGTGACGCCGTATTTCACGCAGCACAGGCCGCCGGCGTTGGTGGCGATGTTGCCGCCGATCGAGCAGATCTCGTACGAGGACGGGTCCGGCGGGTACCAGAGGCCGTGTGCTGCGACGGCCTGTTTGAGCTCGGCGTTGTACAGGCCGGGTTGGACGGTGGCCGTGCGGGTGACGGGGTCGACGTCGATGTCCCGCATGAGTTCGGTGGACAGCACGATCCCGCCGTCGACGGCGGTGGCCCCGCCGGACAGTCCCGACCCGGCGCCGCGCGGGACGACGGGCACGGCGTGGGCGTTAGCCCAGCGCATCGTCTCGCTGACGTCCTCGGTGGTGCGTGCGCGGACCACGGCGAGCGGCATCCCGGGGTCGGGCGCCTTGGCCCAGTCCTGCCGGTAGCCCTGCAGGACGTCGGGGTCGGTGAGCAGGCGCGCGGGGTCGAGGCGTGCACGGAGGTCGTCGAGTGCGGCGGCGGAGGGGACGCTCATGCACCCGAAGGTACGGCCTCGTCGGGCCCGCCGCCGGGGTATGCGGGCATGGTCCGCGGCCCGCCCCCGGGTGCCCGGGCCGGGGTGCGCCGGGGGCATAGTGTCCTGGTGACCACCACCCCCGGAGCAGGACACGGTCCTGCCGCGCCCGCCGTTCCCGGCCCGGGGCCCGCGTGGTTCGGCGCGGTGATGGGCACCGGCGGTCTGGCGACGTTGCTGCAGATCCACTCGGTGCGGGTCCCCGGTTTCGCGCCGGCCGCCGTGGTGATGCTCGTCCTGGGCTGGATCCTGTTGGTGGGGCTGGGCGCGGGTTTCGCCCGGTCGGTGGCGCGTGATCCGGACACGTGGACCTCCACCGTGCGGGACGCGGCGATGCTGCCGTTGTGGGGCATGGTCTCGATGGGCCTGCTGGCGGTGGGCTCGGCCACGTTCGTCGTGGTGGAGGCGCACGCGCCACCGTTGGCGGGGATGGCGTTCGGGGTGGACGTGGCGTTGTGGGGCGCGGGCACGGTGCTCGGGTTGGCCACGGCGGTGGGGTTCGCCGTGTGGCTGGTGTCCACGCGACCCGACCATCCTCTTCCCACGTGGGCGTTGCCGATGGTGCCGCCGATGGTCTCGGCGACGGCCGGTGGTCTGATCTCCCGGCAGTTCGAGTCGGAGGTGGCGAGGGGCGCGCTGTGGGCGGCGTGCGTGTTCTGCTTCGTGCTGGCGTTGATCCTGGGCGGCGTGGTGATCGTGATGGCCTATCACCACGCGTGGTTCCGCACGCCCGTGCCGGTGGCGTTGTCGACCTCGACGTGGATCCCGCTGGGGATCGTGGGGCAGTCCACGGCGGCCGCGCAGGTGCTCGCGGGTCCGGCGCTGGCGGGTCTCGCCCGGGTGTACGGGGCGACCGTGTTGGTCGCGGGCGCGGGTCTGGGCGCGTTCGCGGTGGCGACGACGCTGCGGGGGTTCCTGGCGCGGATGCCGTTCTCCCCGGGGTGGTGGGCCATGACCTATCCGTTGTCTACGTGCGGCCTCGGGGCCCACTATCTCGGGTGGGACGCGGCGAGTGTGCTGACGGTGGCGGTGCTGATCGTCATCTGGGTGCTGTGCGCGGTCGCGAGCGTCCGCGCGATCGGGGCGGTGCGGTCCGGCTGAGCGCGACGCGGTGGCCGTGGTCATCGGAAGTCCCGGCTGCGGCCGATGGCCATGCCCAGGTGGAGCCGTTCGATCTTGTCCGCCACCACGCTGACCGCGCCCGAGCGGTTCTCCACCGTGCCGCGGACGAGGAGCGCGGGGGCGGAGGAGACGATCGGCCGGTAGCGGGCCCACAGTCCGACCGAGCAGACGATGTTGGTCATGCCGGTCTCGTCCTCGAGGCTGAGGAAGGTCACGCCCTCCGCGGTGGCGGGCCGTTGTCGGTGGGTGACCGCCCCCGCGACCTGGATGCGACTGCCGTCGGGGACGTGCGCGAGCCCGGCGGTGGTACACACCCCGCGTGAGTCGAGCCAGGGCCGGGCGTGGACGGTCGGGTACTCCTCCGGGCTGATGCCGGTGGCGGCGAGGTCCGCGGAGGTGAGTTCGAGGACGCTCATCCCGGGCAGGGCCGGCGCCTCGACCTGGCTGAGCCCGGGCAGCATTCCGGGCTTCTCCCGGGCCGCGGTGGCCGCCGACCACAGGGCGGCGCGACGCCCTCCCGCGCCGAGCGAGTCGAGGGCCCCGGCGGTGGCGAGTGCCTCCATCTGCCGGACGGACAGCCCGGTTCGTCCGGCGAGGTCGGCCGCCGAGGTGTAGGGACCGTGGGTGTCGCGCTCGTCGGCGATCGCGGTGGCCAGGTCCTCGCCGATCGCCCGCACGGACTCCAGGCCGAGGCGGACCTCGGTGCCCTCGTTCTCACACGTGGCGCCGCCGAGTGAACGGTTGACGCAGGGCCGGTGCACGGTGACGCCGTGCCTGCGGGCGTCTGCGACCAGCGATTGCGGGGAGTAGAAGCCCATGGGTTGGCTGCGCAGCAGGGCGGCGCAGAAGATCGCCGGGTGGTGACACTTGAACCACGCGGAGTAGTAGACGATCGCGGCGAAGGACTGGGAGTGACTCTCGGGGAATCCGTAGTTGGCGAAGGCGCACATCTTCTCCCAGATCCGCTCCCCCACCTCCGGTCCGGTGTACGGGGTCCCCGGCGGGCTGGTCCCGATGCCGTGCAGCTCGCGCATGCCGGCGAAGAACCGTTCCTTCAACCGCGCCATCCGCTCGGGTGAGCGCTTGGCCCCCATGGCGCGTCGCAGTTGGTCCGCCTCCGCGCCGGTGAAACCGGCGATGACCGTGGCGATCTGCATGAGCTGCTCCTGGAACAGGGGGATCCCCAGCGTCCGCCCGAGGACGGATTCGAGCGCCGGGTGGTCGAACACCACCTTCTCCAGGCCGTTGCGCCGCCGGATGTAGGGGTGCACGGAGCCGCCCTGGATGGGGCCGGGACGGATGAGGGCGACCTCCACGACGAGGTCGTAGAACGTCCGCGGTCGCAGCCGGGGCAGCGTGGCCATCTGGGCGCGGGACTCCACCTGGAACACGCCCACGGAGTCGCCGCGGCACAGCATCTCGTAGACCTGCGGATCCGCGAGGTCGAGCTGGGCCAGGTCCACCTCGAGGTCCTTGTGCTCGGCGGCCAGGTCGATGGCGTGGTGCAGGGCGGTGAGCATGCCCAGGCCCAGCATGTCGAACTTCACCAGGCCGACCGCCGCGCAGTCGTCCTTGTCCCACTGCAGCACCGTCCGCCCCGGCATCCGCGCCCATTCCACGGGCACCACGTCGGCCACCGGGCGGTCGCAGATCACCATGCCGCCGGAGTGGATGCCCAGGTGTCGGGGCAGGCCGACGAGTTGCCGTGCCAGGGCGAGCACGTCGGGCGGGACGGTGTGCTCGGTGGCCTCCCGCTCGTGGTTCTTCAGCCCTGACCACCGGTCGACGCTCTTGGACCAGGCGTCCTGCTGGCCCACGGAGTAGCCGAGCGCCCGGGCCACGTCCCGCACCGCCGAGCGGCCGCGGTAGGTGATGACGTTGGCCACCTGGGCGGCGTAGTCCCGGCCGTACCGCGAGTAGACGTACTGGATGGCCTCCTCCCTCCGACCGGACTCGATGTCCACGTCGATGTCGGGCGGGCCGTCACGTTCCGGTGCCAGGAACCGCTCGAACAGGAGTTGCGCGCGCACCGGGTCGACGTTGGTGATGCCCAGGGAGTAGCAGACCGCGGAGTTGGCGGCCGAGCCCCGGCCCTGGCAGAGGATGCCCTCCCGGCGGCAGAACTCGACGATGTCGTGGACCACGAGGAAGTAGCCGGGGAACCCCAGCTCGGCGATCACCGTCAGCTCGCGGTCGATCTGCGCGTACGCCTCCGGCGCCTCCTCGCGGCTGCCGTAGCGTCGGGCGGCGCCGGCGTAGGCGAGTTCGGCGAGCATCGTGTTCTCGGTGTGGCCCTCGGGGACGTCGAACGGCGGCAACTGCGGCGCGATGAGCCGCAGGTCGAACGCGCACTCCCGCCCGAGCCTGTCGGCCCCGGCGACGGCGTCGGGCCAGCGGTCGAACAGCTCGGCCATCTCTTCGCCCGAGCGCAGGTGGGCTCCGCCCGCCGCGGGCAGGTGTGCGGCGTGGGTCTCGAGCGGGTCGCGCGCGCCGAGGGCCGCCATGACCGAGGCCAGGCGTGCGTCCTCGGGCCCGGCGCAGTGGGCGGCGGTCGTGGCGACGACGGGCAGGCCCGCCCCGGCCGCGAGCCCGGCCAGGGCATCGCACCGCTCGGTGTCCTCGGGCACGCCGTGGCAGGTGAGTTCCACGACCACCCGGTCGCGCCCGAACAGCTCGACCAGCTGGTCCAGAGCCGTGCGGGCGGCGGCGATGTCGAAATCCGGGGCGCCGGCGCCGCGTTCCAGGGCGCGGCGGACCCGACCGCGTCGGCAGCCGGTGAGGACGTACCAGTGCCCCCCGGCCGCCTCCGCGAGTTCGGTGATCTCGTACCGCGGCTCCCCCTTGGCCCCGCCCCGCAGGTGGGCGCGGGCGATCGCCCGCGACAGTCGGCGGTAGCCCTCCTGCCCCCGGGCCAGGACCAGCAGGTGCTCCCCACCCGGCAGGGACAGCTCCGCCCCGAACACCGTGGCCAGCCCCAGCTCCGAGGCCGCCTCGGCGAAACGCACGACTCCGTACAGGCCGTCGTGGTCGGTGATCGCGAGGGCCGTGAGCCCCAGATCCGCCGCGGCCTCCGCCATGGCCTCGGGCGAGGAGGCGCCGTCGAGGAAGCTGAACGCGGTGTGGGCGTGCAGTTCCGCGTACGGCACCCGCCCCTGCACTCGCGGCCGCTGCGGGGCCGTGTACTCGCCCCGGGTGCGCGACCACGCGGGGGCGTCGCTGCCGTCACCGGGGTGCGGGTTCTCGGGACCGCGCGGGTTCGGTCGCCCGGACAGGACCCGTTCGAGCTCTCCCCAGTTCCGGGGCCCGTGATACCAGTTCACCGGGGCTCACCCGCCCCGCGCCGCAGTGGACGGTCAGAGTCGGGTGAGCGACTCCACGACCCACGCGGAGGCCTTGCCCGGTGGCTTGCGGCAGCTCTGCGCGCGGGGCGGGAGCGGCCGGGTGCCGGTCCGGATGCGCCAGGCGCGACCGTCGGTGTGCTGGACGACGGCCACATGTGGGTCGTCCGGGTCGATGTCGACGACGAGGTCGTCGATCCCCGCCTCCACCCCGGAGTCACGCACCGCCACCTCCGCGACCTGCCCGGCCGGCGGCCAGGTACTGCGTCCCCGCAGGTGTTCGGTGACGACCCGACCGTCCAGTTCGGTCTCGACGATGCGGACCGCCAGGTCCGGCTCCGCGGGCCCGTAGGTGTACCCGGATCCGGGTAGCAGCAGGACGGGGGCGAAGCGGTGTCCGCCGGTGTGGGAGCACTCCCACACCGCGGCGTCCGGATCGAGCGCGGACAGCCTCGCCCCGAGCCGGGACTCGAGAGCGGCCGCGACCGGGCGGCCCCGGACTGCGCAGCACTGGTCGCGCTTGGCGTGGGTGCACACGAGCGGCACCGGCCCCCTGACCTCGCGGGTGCCGTCCACGTGCGCCCCGGGCGAGAGATCGAGGTCGAGCATGTCCGCGGGACGGTCGACCCGGCCGACCCTGATGCTCCGCCGTCCGGGCCGCGTGTCACAGAGGTAGAAACGGTGGCGGTCGAGGACCTGTCCCTCGCGGCCGGGCCGACGGATGAACAGCATGCGGGATCCGCAGGCGGATACGTGCTCCTTGAGGCGTTCGGAGAGTTCGTCGCCCAGCGCCTCGCCGTCGAAGATGTCGCGGCCCCAGCGAGCGGGGACCTCGAGCAGCACCCACGACTCCTCGTGGGCGGCGGTGCCGGCCGGTGGTTCGTCGGCCGACTGGAGCGAACACCAGGCGGGGACTGGGGCGGGATCGTTGACTGACACGCCACCATGGTGCCCCACCTCGCGAAGTGGTGTAACTGTAGCCACCTTGTGGGACAAAAGTGATTAGAGGGATTTAGGGTGGGGCCATGCGTACCGGACATCGCCGCTTCGCCGCGGCCACCGCCCTGACCGCCGCCGTGTCTCTGGCCCTGGTGGGATGTGGGAGCGACACCTCGACCGAGGCCCCCGCCTCGAGTCAGACGACCACCGCCGGCTCCTCCCCGGCCGCTCTGGCGCAGACACTCTCGCCCGAGGAGACCGAGGCCGCCGACCCGACGGCCGGCCGGGCGGACTCCGCGCCCAAGCGCGAGACCCCGGCGACCACCTCCGAGCGGCCCGAACTGGTCGTGTCCGAGATCCGGATGGGGGACTACCAGGGCAAGGACCGCGTCGTGTTCGAACTCGACGGCCGGGGCGTGCCGAGCTACTCGGTGGACTACGTGGACGCCCCCGCCCAGCAGGGCAGCGGTTTCCCGGTGGAGGTCCCGGGCGACTCGTTCCTGCAGGTGATGATCGGTGGTCAGGTCCTGCCCACCGAGACGGACATGCAGGAGGTCCCCGTGGGCACGGTCAACGGTGACGAGGCCACGGGTGTGGCCGGGGTGGCGTTCGCCGGCCAGTTCGAGGGCCAGGCGCAGGCCGTGATCGGCCTGGAGGGCGCCGACCGGGCCTTCTCCGCCTTCCTGCTGCAGAACCCGACCCGCCTGGTGGTGGACATCGAGCGCTGATCGCGGTCCGGCCCCGGACACCGGCGATCGGCGTGTGAGCAACCGGATCATTCGTAGACCCCCTCGACCGTCCAGTTCCCGGCACCGTCCCCGAGCACCCCGCAGAGCAACAACGCGGCCGCGCGCTCGGGGACGACCTGCATGCGGGCCCTGGGCCGACGGGGCCGCCCGTCGGGCGTGGGCTCCCACCACGCCTCGTCGATCGGCCACGGCCGCGACCACCCGAGCAGCGCGCAGCGGCGGCCACCCAGTTCGATGGCGGCGGGCCGTGCGCTGAGCAGGCCGCGCGGGGTCACCCCGACAGCCGCCCCCTCCGCGCTGCGCAACACGACTCCCCCGGCGAGCGGGACCCGCGCCGCGACGGCCGCCCCCGGGTCCCCGTTCTCGCGGATCTCCAACCGGTAGCCCGGCCCGGGCCACACCACCGACGGCGAGGGCGCGGGGAGCGCACCCGGCCACGGGCCGCGGGCCGCGGGTTCGGCCGGGGCGTCCCCGTACGGCAGGGAACGCACCCGGTCGGCCGGACCGCGGCCGCCCACCTCCACCGGCACCCGGACGGACTCGGGCCCGAGCAGTCCCTGGACGCGCACGAGCGCCCGGTGTACGCGGGCTTCCGCGAGCCCGGCCTCACCCCACAGGCCCTCCTGGACGCGGCCGGCGGGGACGACCTCCACCGGCTCCAGGACGAGCGCGGTGACCGCTCCCCCGGCCCCGCCGGCGATCGCGGTGCCGGTGAGCCAGCCCTCGAGCTGCCACCGCAGCCGGTCGGCGGTGCCCTCCGGGGTGAGCGGCGACGAGCACCGCCACACCCGGTTGACCTCCGCACCGCCCTCGACCCGGGCGGTGATGGACAGCCGCAGACACGAGACCCCGGCCGCGGCGAGCACGGCGTGCAGCTCCCCCGCGAGCCGCCGACCGAGGAACGCGGCCTCGTCGACCCGCTCCAGGGGCGGGTCGCACCGGTGCTCGACCGCCGACCCCGTGGGCACGGCGGTCACCGACGGCGGGCGCCACGGGACGGCCCGGGCGATCCGGTGCGCCACCGACCCGGCCTCACCGAAACGGGTGGCGACATCCCGCGGCGGGAGCGCGGCGAAGTCGCCCAACGTCCGCACGCCGAGACGGTGCAGGAGACCGACCAGCTCCGAGAGCACCTCGGGATCCCCCAGCGCGGGCTCCACCACGAGGGCGTCCACGGGCAACCCCGCCAGGTAGCCGGCGTCCCCGCCCGGTTCCAGCAGCGCCGAACCACGAGCACCGAGCACGGCCGTGGGCAGTTCGTCGGCGAGCCCCACCTGACACTCCACCCCGGCCGCGGCCACCGCGTCGACCACACGCGTGACGACCTGCTCGACCCCGCCGTGGAAACGCAACGCCCCGGCCGCGGAGAACACGAACAGACCGGGCCGGAGCACCTCGATCCCCGGCACGACGGCGTCGAGCGCCTGCACCACGGGCTCGAACCACGCGGCGTCCCGCGCCGGATCCGCGGCGACCACCACGAGCTCCGGGCAGCGGAACTGGGCCTCGCGCCGACGCAGCCCCCGCCGCACCCCGACCGCACGGGCGACCGCGTTGCACGCCAACACCCCGCGGGGCCCGACGACCGCCAACGGCAGGTGGAGCCCGTGCCCCTCGGCCCGGGCAGCGGCGACCGCCGGCCAGTCCGGGCACCACACGGCCATGACCCGGGCGCTCATCCCGCCGCCACCCATTCCGCGGTCCGGACGGGGGCCGCCCGGCCGGAAGACCGCACCAGAGTGGAGACGGAGGCCAGCCGGCCCGCGCCCGCACCCAGACCGCCGTAGCGGCAGGGCCGACCCGCCAGCGTCAGTTCCGCGCCGGGCCAGCCCGGCCCCACGAGCAGCACCGCGCCCGCGGCCCGCACGCGACCGGCGATCACCCGCGCCCGCGACGGGGCGACGGCCGCGACCCCGGGGCCGAGCAGGACCAGGTCCAGCCCGTCGAGCAGGACGGAGACCACCGCCGCGGGATCCGGGCCGGGGTCGGGCACGAGCGCCAGGCAGTCCAGCCGGCCCCCCTGCTCCGCCACGGCCGCCACCCCGAGCTCGGGCCAGCCCACGACCGCACACCGGGCGCCGGACGCGGTGGCCGCGGCCAACAACCCGACCCGTAGGGTGGCGCTTCCGGAGACCGCCGTGACGCGCCCCGCGGGCAGCACGCCACCCGGCACCAGATGCGCCACGGACTCCGGCACGGCCACACCGGGCACCGCCGCGGCGGGCCCCGCGGTCGGGCGGGCGACGGGAGCGGAGGCGGCGACGCCGGTGGGGGCGGCGGGGGCGGACGCCACAGGGGCGGGACCTGCGACGACGGGCGCGACGTCCCCGGGGCCCTCCGGATGCACGGGTGCCGCGGGCGGGGCCGTCGAGCGCGGCGGCGCGGCGGGAGCCGACGGGCGCGGGGCCGCGGGCGCGGTCGACCGCGCGGCCGCGGGCGGACCGCCGCCCGGCATCGCGGCCAGGCGACGCCGCAGCTCCGCGACCCGGTCGGCCGAGTCGAGGTCGGCCAGATCGGCAACAGCAGCAGCGTCCACTACCATCATCAGAACCTCCCGTCACGCGCGACACGCCGTCGAGCACGTAATCGAACTATTTTTCGATCACGAGAACAGTGAACACCACGGGTACGACACCGCGCAAGAACACCTGTTCGAGACGGGTTCTCCTCGTCGTCGTCGCCCCGGTCATCCACCCCGACGCCACCCGCCCTGTCGTACCCGGGGTCTACCCTCGGTGACCATGAAGGCCTCCATCGGGAACCGCATCGTGCTCATCGGCGCCGGCGACGTCGGCATCGCCTACGCGTACGCGCTGGTCAACCAGGGTCTGGCCGACCACCTGGCCGTCATCGACATCGACCGCGACAAACTCGTGGGCGAGGTCATGGACCTCAACCACGGCGTCGTGTGGGCGCCCTCCCCCACCCTCGTCACCGAGGGCACCTACGCCGACTGCACCGACGCCACGATGGTCGTGATCTGCGCCGGGGCCGCGCAGAAGCCCGGCGAGACCCGACTCGACCTGGTCGGCAAGAACATGACGCTGTTCGAGCGGATCGTGGGCGACGTCATGGCGACCGGATTCGACGGCATCCTGCTGGTGGCCACCAACCCCGTCGACATCCTCGCCCAGGCCACCTGGCGCTACTCCGGGCTCCCGTCAGCCCAGGTCATCGGGTCCGGGACGATCCTCGACTCCGCACGATTCCGGTTCATGTTGGGCGAGTACTACGACGTCGCCCCGATGAGCGTGCACGCCTCGATCATCGGCGAACACGGCGACACCGAACTGCCGGTCTTCTCCTCCGCCAACGTCTCCGGCGTGCCGCTGCGCCGCGACCTGGAGGGTGACCCCGCCACGCGGGAACGGCTCACGCGGATCTTCGACGAGACCCGGGACGCCGCCTACCGGATCATCGACTCCAAGGGCTCCACCAGCTACGGCATCGGCATGGGCCTGGCCCGCATCACGCGCGCCGTCCTGCGCAACGAGCAGGTCTCACTCCCGGTCTCCACCCTGCTGCGGGGCGAGTACGGCGAGGACGGGATCTTCATCGGGGTCCCCGCCGTGATCGGGCGGACCGGCGTGCGCCGGGTGGTGGAGCTGGAGCTCGACACCACCGAGCGCGAACAATTCGCCCGCAGCGCGAGCGCGCTGCGGGCGGTGTCCGAACAGTTCGAGATCCTGAGATGAGCTCAGGGAGCCCCGGGGGGATCGCTGGCCGGGAAGGACTCGTCGCCCCACTCGTCGGCGAGGTCGTCCTTCGAATCCGGACGGTTGTCCCTCTCGTCCTTCTCGTCGGACTTGTCGTCGTTGTGGTCAGAGTTCTGCGGGTTGGACATGCAACAATCTCCTCCCGCCGTACCGGGCGTACGGCGAGACTCACGTTACCGGACACCACGTCCGGCACGACCGCACAGCACCGCCCGGCACCGGATGCCGGCGCGCCGAGGGCCGGAGGCTCGCCATGCACACCACCCACTACACCGACACCCTCATCCTGCCCGCCCCCGACACCAGGGCGGAGTCCGCGCTCGCCCCGCCCCCGGGAAAGGGCACCGTGGCCGAACTGCAGTACGCGCGCCTCGCCGGGAACGACTACACGTGGACGAGCGATGACCTGATCTTCGACGTGCACTGCCAACGCAAGGACATCCCTGAAACCGACCGCGCCGCCGAACGCGAACGGTTCTTCAGCAAGGGCCAGCCGTGCCTGCGCACCTCACCCCTGGCCAAGACCTACGGATGGGCACTGCACTTCGACTCCCACGGGCGGATCGCGCTCCTGCCCATGGGCTCGCAGCGCGTGGCCGAGCTCGAGGCCGACCCGGGCGTCACGGTCAGGCACGCGATGAAGAGCTCCCGCTAGCGCCCCGGCACCATCTCCACGAACCCGGAGCGACTAGTAACCCGGTTCCGCGTCGGGCAGCGCGCCCAGCCACGCGAGCACCGGGCCCGCGATGACGTCCCCGAACTGCTCGTAGCCGCCGGGGCCGGGATGCGCCCCGTCGCCGGCGGCGACCTCCCGCATCCACGCCCCACCCGCCCACAGCGCGTCGAACGTCGGCACGAACGGCACGCCGGCCTCCTCGCACACCGCGGCCATCGCCTCGGCGCGGGCGGCGATACGCTCGTTGACCTCGTCCCACACCACCGGCGGCGGACCCACCACGAGGAACCTCCCCTCGGGAGCGCGGTCGATCATCCCGCGCAGCGCCGCGACCGTGCCCGCCTCGTCGACGCGCATCTCGCCCCCGACCTCCATGACGTCGTTGACCCCGAACTCCGCGATCACCGCGGTGGTGGGGAACGCCGCCCTCCGACGGTCCACCTCGTCCCACCGGGCCAGGATCATCTCCGAGGTGTCCCCGCCGATCCCGGCGACGGTGGCGTGCAGGTCCAGTCCCTCACGGGCTCCCGCCTCCACCAGGTGGGCGGTCCACCCGCGTCCGGTCCGGTCGCCGTACCCGGCGACGAACGAATCTCCGATGACGCACAGGGGCAGGTCGCGCGGTCCGCTCATGCCGTCACCGTATCGGGCTGCCCCGGCCGGCGGCGGTGATCCCGGGCGGGACGGCGTGGGGTCGGCGGGGCCGGCCGCTCAGTCCAGGTGCCGCGACTGGGCCCAGCGGGTCAGCGCGTGGCGGTTGGACTGCTGGGTCTTGCGCAGCACGTTCGAGGCGTGGGTCTCGACGGTCTTGACCGAGATGAACAGCTCCTCGGCGATCTCCCGGTAGGTGTACCCGCGTGCCAGCAGCCGCAGGACCTCCTTCTCGCGCGGGGTGAGCGAGTCGACCTCGGGGTCGTGGACGGGTTCGCCGCGCTCCTCGGGGCCGGGAGCGGCACGCGCGAACGCGTCCAGCACGAACCCGGCCAGGCGCGGGGAGAACACGGCGTCCCCGTCGGCGACCCGGCGCACGGCGTCGGCGAGGTCGTCGCCGGTGATGGTCTTGGTGACGTAGCCGCGGGCGCCGGCGCGGATCACGGCGATCACGTCCTCGGCGGCGTCGGAGACGCTCAGCGCGAGAAAGGTCGGCTCCGGGGCGCGGGCGGGATCGGCGACCCCACCCGGATCCGAGCCCAACACCGACCGCAGGACGGCCACGCCGCCGCCGTCGGGCATGTGGACGTCGAGCAGGACCACGTCGGGGCGCACGCGCGCGATCCCCGCGATGGCCTCGGCCACGGACCCGGCCTCGCCGACGACCTCGATCGACGACTGGCCTGCGAGCTCGGCGCGCACGCCGCTGCGGAACACCGCGTGGTCGTCCACGAGGAAGACCCGGCTCACCCCGGTCGCGGTCCCCGACCCGTCCGTCATTCGCCCTCCAGTGGCATCTCGATCCCGATCTCGGTCCCGCGTCCGAGAGTACTGCGCACCCGCACGGTTCCCCCACGGCTCTCCACGCGGTGGCGGATGGACTGCGCGAGACCGTGGCGGTCGCCGTCGACGGCGTCGGGGTCGAAGCCGTGTCCGCGGTCGCGCACGAACGCGCTGAGGGTGTGCCCGTCGTTCTCCACGAACACGTCGGCGGTGTCGACGCCGGCGTGCTTGGCGACGTTGACCAGTGCTTCGCGGACGGCGCCCAGCACGGCCTCCTCGGCGTCGCCGACGGATCCGTCCCCGCCCACCACGACCTGGTCGACGCGCAGACCGTACACGTCCTCGACGTCGCCGACCATCACCTCGACCGCCCCGGCCACGGTGGCGGCGCCGGAGGACATGCGGGAGCCGGCGCCGAACAGCCACTGCCGCAGTTCGCGTTCCTGCCGGCGGGCGAGGCGGGCGACCTGAGCGGGGTCGTCGGAGCGCTTCTGGATGAGCGCCAGCGTCTGGAGGACAGAGTCGTGCAGGTGGGAGGCGATGTCGCTGCGTTCGGCCTCCCGGATCCGCGCGGCGCGTTCCTCCTCGAGCGACCGCCAGAGCCGCAGTCCGACGGGGACGCTGAGCAGACCGACGCCGACGAGGGTCGCCACGACGGCGAGGAGGGACGACCGCAGGGCGGCGAGCTCGACCTGTCCGAGGACGACGACGGCGAGTCCGACGACGACGAGGGTGGCCCCGGCGGTGACCCTGGCCCAGTCGAAGACGGAGCGTGGAGACCCTCTTCCACCACCGTCGTACTGCTGCCAGACCAGCCCGGCACCCAGGGCCACGATGACGACGGGCACGATCACGTGCAGTCCCGTCGCGGTGGTCACCATGAACGACAGCACCGACCCCACGACGCCCAGGACGGCCAGCGCCACACCGCGTCGCCGCTCACGCGGGTCCGGGGTCGACGTCCCCGGGGCCGCGGCGGTCGAGGTGAACGCCCACAGCGCCGCGTACAGGGCCACCCCGGCCCCCGAGAGGGTGGCGAGCAGGACCATCACCAGCCGGACGTGCACGACCCGCACGCCCAGGTGTCCGGCCAGGCCCGTGCAGACACCGGACACGACGGACCCGTCCGCGACGCGGGTCAGGCGGGGGTACCACCGGAAGCCGGCCGGCTGCGCGGCGGGCGGACGCGGCGCCGGGCCGGGGCCCGGCGCGGGGCCCGGGCCGATCGCACGGGCGGATGCCGGGCCGAGCGCGGGGCCCGCTACGGGACCCGCTGCGGGACCGGACGCGGGACCGGGCGCGTGGCCGGTCGCGTTCTCACTCATATCCGCCATCGTCACAGATCCGACCCGGGGTCGCATCGGGGTCTGACCCCGAGATCCCGGGGGTCCGGATCTCAGGGTCGGTCCCCGATGTGCCGGGCCCGTCGACCGAGCACGATGGGGGCATGTCCAGCACCAGCACCCACGACGTCCCGTCAGAACTGCGTTCCCTGTGGCGCACACGGCCCGTCCGGACCCCGGACGACTCGCGGATCGCCGGCGTCTGCGGAGGCTTCGGCCGGCGCTACGGCGTGGACCCCGTCCTGTTCCGCGCCGCCTTCGTCATCGCGGCACTCTGGGGCGGGGCGGGAGTGTTCCTCTACGCCCTCATGTGGCTCCTGCTGCGGGCCGCCGGCGACGAGGTGTCCAAGGGGGAGGCGCTCCTGGGGAAGGGCCGGGCGTCGGGCTCCAAGGCCACCGCGGTCCTCCTCGTCGTCGTCGCCCTCATCAGCGCCCCCACCTTCGGCGGTTCCGGCGGCGGCTTCGTCGTGGGGGCCGGGTTCCTCATGGTGGCCGCGATGCTCGCCGGGTGGTACGGCCTGCACCGCCGCACCCCCACCCCACCCGCGGGGTGGGCCGAGGTCTCCGCCGTGCGACCCGCCGCCCACCACCCCGGCGGCGCGGCGACCCGACCCGGCCCGTGGCAGGCACCCGGGGCACCCCGGGGGCCCGCCGCCGGCGCCGGCACGGGCGCCCCGTACGGCCCACCCACCCACGGCCCCGGCCCCGGCCCCCACGACCAACCCGTCTACGGCCCGCCCGTACCGCCCGCGTGGGACCCCCTCGGCGCCGCCCCCTTCGCCTGGGACCTGCCCGACCCCGCCGACGCGCCCCGCCCGGACCCCGAACCGGCGGCGCCGCGCTCCCGCCTGACCAAGGTCACCCTCGGGCTCGCGCTCATCGCCACGGCCGTCGCCGTCGGCCTGTCCACCCTGGGCGGGATCACCTGGCTCGACTCCACCCGGATCGCCGCGATCGCCCTCGCGGTGGTGGCGGGCGGACTGCTCGTGGGCGCGGTCACCCGCCGCGGCCACGGACTGCTCGTGGTGGCCGGCCCGCTCGTCGGGTTCGTGCTGCTGGCCTCCCTCGTCCAGCCCGGCCTGCCCGACGGCGCCTGGGAGGGCACCGGTGACCTGCGCGTCGACATCACCGAACCCGCGCAGCTCGACGCCCCCGTCGTCCACGACCTGGGCTCCGTGACCGTCGACCTGCGACGACTGGACCTCGACCGGGACCGCGACTTCAGCGTGCGCAACGACCTCGGTTCAGTGCGTGTCCTGCTGCCGGAGGACCTGGCCGTGGACCTGAGCTGCCACGCCGACCTCGGCTCCGTCGACTGCCCCGACTCCGCGCCCGCCACGATGCCGGGCCCCGTCCTCACCCTGGACGTGGCCACCGAGGCCGGCTCGATCACGGTGACGCGATGACCGATCGACCCGGCGCCGACCCAGCGCCGACCCCCCGTCCGCATCCCGACAGGAGAACCGACATGACGACCCCAGGGCCCGACACCGGCTTCCGCACCGACCAGCCCCTGCACGACCCCCTCCCCTACGGCACGGGGTTCACCACGCCCGAGCCCCTCGGCTTCGGAGTCGCGCCCGAACCGGCCCCGGCCCCGGTCGATCCGGAGACCGCGGAGCGGCGGAGGGGCGGCTCGCCGGTCCTCGCGGTCGCCGGGCTGGCCTCACTGGGGGTCGCGGGGTGGGCGATCCTCGGGGCGCCGGTCATCACGCCGACCGTGCTGTTGGCCGCCGGGCTCGTCCTGGCCGTTCTCGTGGGACTGATGATGGTCCTGCGCCGCTGACCTCGACGCCCGCGGCGCCCGCGCCCGCCGCCCGGCCGCCCTCCAGCGCCCGCCGCCCGGCCGCTCTCGTTCTCCGGGGGCGGCCGGGCGTCGTAGTCGGTTGTTACGGTCGGGGCATGTCAGCCACCTCCGCCGGCTCCGCGACCGTCGACCGGGTCTGGGAGCGGCGCCGTCGAGCCGAGACACGGTCTCGGTGGTCTCGGCCCGCGTTGGGGGCGTTCGTCACGCTGGCCTTCGTGGTGATCGCCCGCCCCGACCTGCTCCCGGGCGGAATCCCGACCGCTCTCGCGGCAGTCGGCATCATCGCCGCGGTCGCGGTGACGGGGAGCGTCCTCTGGGCCCGGAGATCGAGCATCCGCGGACACAGCGGCAGCATCGAGGCCCCGCCGTCCCCCGGGCACCGCTGGTGGCGCAGCCCCGCCCTCGCAGGCCCGGCCCTGTACGCCCTCGCGTTCCTCGGCACCCTCACCGGGCTCTTCGACCACTGGCCGGTCGTCCTCGGGTGCGCGGTCGCAGTCGGCGTGGCGACCGCCACTGGCCTGGTGCCCCGCTACGAGTCCTCTGACCACGTCCACGGCGCCCGCCTCGAGTACCCGCCAGTGCTGACGGCCGGTGCGGACGCCGCTCTGGCGGACGGGGAGCTGACGCCGGACGTGCTGGAATTACTGGTTCTGCAGCATCACACCGGCGAGCGGCGCATCTCGTGGTGCGCGGACGTGCTCGGCACTGACGTGGACGACATCCGCGCCCGCATCCGCCGCGGCCGGCGCTGGCTCGAACTGCCCGCCACCGAGGTCCACGATCCCCCCACCGCGAACTGGGTCCGGCTCAGCTCCGACGGCCGCACGGCGCTCGGCTACCTCTGACCGACCGCCCACCGCCTCGGTGGCCATCGCGTCCCACCAGCGGTCTTGCCTCCTGCGGGGCTCGCGGCCGCTCCTGCCCCTGTCGTCTCGCTCCTGCGGATGGCGTCCCGCGCGCGAACCTGCCCGCCCAGAAGACAGCCGCGCGCGAACATGGCGTCTCGCGCGCACTTCGGGGAGGGCGAGACGCCATCGCGGGGAGCGGCTGCGTTGTGTGCGCGCATCAGCGGGAGCGAGACGCCATCGCGAGGAGCGGCTGCGTTCGACGCGGGCGGGCGCGGGCGGGCACCGGCGGGCGCGGGCGGGCTCGGGCGGGCACCGGCGGGCGCGGGCGGGCGCGGGCGGGCACCGGCAGGCGCACGAGCGGACTCCCGCGGCGGAGCCGGATCAGGCCGGAGCCGGATCAGGCCGGAGCCGTCACTCCCACTCGATGGTCCCCGGCGGCTTGCTCGTCACGTCCAGCACCACGCGGTTGACGTCCGGGACCTCGTTGGTGATGCGGTTGGAGATCAGCGCCAGCGTCTCGTACGGCATGCGCGTCCAGTCCGCGGTCATGGCGTCCTCGGAGCTGACGGGCCGCAGCACGATCGGGTGGCCGTAGGTGCGGCCGTCGCCCTGCACACCGACCGAGCGGACGTCGGCCAGCAGCACCACCGGGCACTGCCAGACGGTCGCGTCCAGCCCGGCGGCCGTCATCTCCTCGCGGACGATCGCGTCGGCGGCCCGCAGGGTGTCCAGCCGCTCACGGTCCACGGCGCCGACGATCCGGATACCCAGCCCGGGGCCGGGGAACGGGTGGCGGCCGACGATCGCCTCGGGCAGGCCGAGCTCGCGGCCCACCGCCCGGACCTCGTCCTTGAACAGCAGCCGCAGCGGCTCGACGAGGGTGAACTCGACGTCGTCCGGCAGACCGCCCACGTTGTGGTGGCTCTTGATGTTGGCCGTACCCGAGCCGCCGCCCGACTCCACGACGTCCGGGTAGAGGGTGCCCTGGACGAGGAAGTCGACCGAGGCCGCCTCGTCGCCGGAGCCCTGGAGCTCGAGCGCCTGGCTGACGGCACGCTCGAAGGAGCGGATGAACTCGCGGCCGATGATCTTGCGCTTGGTCTCGGGATCGGTGACGCCGGCGAGGTGACCGAGGAACACCTCCGAGTCGTCGAGGGTGATGAGCCGGGCGCCGGTGGCGGCGACGAAGTCGTTCTCCACCTGCTCACGCTCGCCCGCCCGCAGCAGCCCGTGGTCGACGAACACACACGTGAGCCGATCACCGATCGCGCGCTGGACCAGCGCGGCGGCCACGGCCGAGTCCACGCCTCCGGACAGGCCGCAGATCGCGTAGCCGTCACCGATCTGCTCGCGAACCGACTCCACCAGCTGCTCGGCGATGTTCGACGCGGTCCACGTGGGCTCGAGCCCGGCGACCTCCGTGAGGAAGCGGCTCAGCACCTGCTGCCCGTGCGGCGAGTGCAGCACCTCCGGGTGGTACTGCACGCCGGCCATCCGGCGCTCCGGGCACTCGAAGGCGGCGACCGGGGCACCGGCCGAGCTGGCGGTCACGGTGAAGCCCTCCGGGGCGGCGGTCACGGCGTCGCCGTGGCTCATCCACACCGGGTGGTGCTCCGGCAGACCGGCGTGGAGCACCCCGCCGGACACCGTCACGTCGGTGCGCCCGTATTCGCGGCTGCCCGTGTGGGCGACCTCGCCGCCCAGCGCGCCCGCCATCGCCTGGAAGCCGTAGCAGATGCCGAACACCGGCAGGCCCAACTCGAACACGGCCGGGTCGAGCCTGGGCGCGTCCTCGGCGTACACACTCGACGGGCCACCGGAGAGCACCAACGCCACCGGGTCCTTCGCCCGGATCTCCTCGACGGTCGCGGTGTGCGGGATCACCTCGGAGTAGATCCGCGCCTCACGCACCCGGCGGGCGATGAGCTGCGCGTACTGGGCGCCGAAGTCGACGACGAGCACGGGTCGCGGTGCCGCTGCCTCTGCGGTGAGCTGGGAGCTGGTCTGTACGTTCTCGGCCACGCGCCCGAGTCTATGCCCCGGACCCCGTCGACCGAACACCACCACTTCCCCCGCACAGGGGTCCACAATGAACTCCCACCACGTCGCCGGCCCGACACCGGGCTCAACGAGAGCGGGAGGGCCCCGATGGAACGCATGACCGGATTCGACGCGAGCCTGCTGTACCTCGAGACCGCCCCGCAGACCCTCGTCGTGGGTGCGGTCCTGTTCATCGACGTCTCCGGGCTGGAGGTCGAGTACTCCTTCGGCCGCCTCCGGACCGAACTCGGCCGCCGCATCAAGGAACTCCCCGAACTGCGCCGCAAGATCTACGACTCCCCGCTCAACCTCGGCCACCCCGCGTGGGTCGAGGAGTACGACCTCGACATCTCCGCCCACGTCCGCCGCGTCCAGGTGGACCCGCCGGGCGACGAACGCGCGGTGTTCGAGATGTGCGGCACCCTCGGCAGCCGCCCCCTCGACCGCACCCGACCCCTGTGGGAGATGTGGATCCTCGAGGGGCTCGACGCCCCCGACACCGTCGCCGTGTACTTCCGCGCCCACCACGCCGTCCTCGACGGGGCCAACGGCGCCGACGTCCTCCGCAAGCTCAGCACCGCCGGACGACCCGACTCCCCCCGCGACCTCGAACTGGTGCGCGTCCAGGCCGGCAGCGCCAACCCCGTCCGGCTCCTCGCCGGCGGCCTGTGGGACTTCACGGTGCGCCGCCCGCTGACCCTGGCGCGGCTCGTCCCCGAGGTCCTCACGCTGCCCCTGGCCCTGCACAAGGCCTCCGCAGCCACAGCCCCCGACGGTTCCGCCCCCGACGAAGACAGCCCGGGCGGCGAGAACGACGACCTCGTCGTCGTCCCCAGAGCCGCGCCGTTCACCGCACCGCGGACCCGCTTCAACGCCACGATCACCCCCCACCGCGCCGTCTGGGGCACCTCGCTCGACCTCGACGAGATCACCGAGATCAAGGAGGCCTTCGGCGTCACCGTCAACGACGTCTACCTCGCCGCGGTGGGCGGCGGACTACGCCGCTACCTCCGCGCCCACGACGACCTGCCCGACCCACCGCTCGTCGCGGTGGTGCCCGTCTCCACCCGCGACGCCGACGGCACCCACGGCAACAACCGCGTCACCGTCCTGTTCGCGTCCCTCGGCACCGACATCGCCGACCCCCTGGAACGCCTCCGCGCCATCTCCGCACGCACCCGCCGCGGCAAGAAGCAGACCAGGAGCGCCATGCGACCGGACCTCATCCAGGACGTCGCCGAGCTCGCCCCGGCGACCGCCCTGCAGTGGTTGATGCGGATCTACGGCGACTTCCACCTCGCCGACCTGCACCCCGTCGTCCACAACCTCGTCGTGTCCAACATCCCGGGCCCCGCCGATGAGCTCGACTTCCTCGGCGGACGGGTCACCCGCATGTACCCCTTCGGGCCGCTCATGCACGGCTCGGGCCTGTCCGTCACCGCCATGTCCGTCGACGGTCAACTCGACGTGGGCATCAACGCCTGCGAGCACCTCGTCCCCGACCCCGACCTCGTCGCCACCGGGATCCGCGAGGCCCTGGACCGCCTGCTCGAACTCACCCGCGAGCGGGCGCCCCGCCGCTAGAGACCTCCACGATCGGCAGACGCAACGCACCCGGCGCGTCCTCGGGCACCACCGGGCGCACCGGCCGGACCGGCGACAGCCGGCGGTAGGCCTCGCCCTGCGCCGGACGGGGATCCGCCTCGCCCTTGTTGGGCCACAGCGACATCGCGCGCTCCGCCTGGGCCGTGATGCTCAGGGCCGGGTTCACCCCGAGGTTCGCCGAGATCGCCGAGCCGTCCACGATGTGCAGGGTCGGGTAGTTCCACACCCGGTGATACGGGTCCACCACCCCGGTCTCCGGGGAATCGGAGATCGCGCAGCCACCGAGGAAATGCGCCGTCAGCGGGATGTTGGCGATCTCCCCCCACGTGCCGCCCGCCAGCCCGCCGATCTCCTCGGCGATCTTCCGGGTGGCCTCGTTGCCGGCGGGGATCCAGGTGGGATTGGGCTCACCGTGGCCCTGCTTGCTCGTGACGTACCGGAACGGACCGATCTTCTTGACGTAAGTCTGCAGTGAGTTGTCCAGGTTCTGCATGACCAGCGCGATCACCGACCGCTGGCTCCAGCGACGCAGGTTGAACAGCTGCAGGAACACCTTCGGGTCGCGACGGACCTCGTCGATCAGCACACGCCACCGTGGCAGCGGACCGTCACCGTCCGTGAGCAGGGTCTGCAGGATGGCGATCGCGTTGGACCCCTTGCCGTACCGGACCGGCTCGATATGCGTGTCGGGCCGGGGATGGAACGACGACGTGATGGCCACGCCCTCGGAGAAGTCCTGCTCCGGCTCGTAGTTCGGGCGCATCGCCCCGAGGATCGCCTCCGAGTTCGTGCGGGTCAGCCGGCCGAGCGCGTCCGACAGCCGGGGCAGGGAGCCGGAATCCTTGGCGTAGTGCAGCAGGTGCTGCGTCCCCCAGGTGCCGGCGGCCACCACGACCTGCTGGGCGGTGACGGTGGTGGTGCGCTTGCCGAGCCTCGTCCAGGCGCCGGTCCGCTCCAGCGTGACCTCCCACGTACCGTCGGCCCGCTCGCGCAGGTCGCTCACCGTGGTCCGGTCCATGATCCGGGCGCCCGCGCGCTCGGCCAGCGCGAGGTAGTTCTTCATCAACGTGTTCTTGGCGTTGTGGCGACACCCGGTCATGCACTCACCGCACTCGATGCACGCGTTGCGGTCCGGGCCGACGCCCCCGAAGTACGGGTCCGGCACCCTCTCCCCCGGCTTGCCCGTCCCTCCCGTCTTCTCGCCGAAGAACACGCCGACCGGGGTGTAGACGAAGGTGTCCTCCGCCCCCATGTCGCGGGCCACCTTCTTCATGACCTCGTCCGAGTGGGTGTGCGTGGGGTTGGTGACCACGCCGAGCATGCGGCGGCCCTGGTCATAGAACGGGGAGAGCTCCTCCTCCCAGTCCGTGATGTGCGCCCACTGCCGGTCCTTGAAGAACGGGCCGGTCGGCTTGTACAGCGTGTTGGCGTAGTTGAGCGAGCCCCCTCCGACACCCGCGCCGGCGAGGATCATCACGTCACGCATCATGTGGACGCGCTGGATCCCGAACAGCTTGAGCTTGGGCGCCCACACGTAGCGGTGGAGACGCCATGACGTCTTGGGCAGGTCGGCGTCCTCGAAACGGCGACCGGCCTCCACCACCGTGACCCGGTACCCCTTCTCGGTCAGCCGCAGGGCCGTCACGCTGCCGCCGAAGCCGGATCCCACCACGAGGACGTCGGTATCGGTCGCCCCGTCCGGGGCGTGGGTCGGGGACGACTGTGTGCGCGACGTCATGATGCAACTCCCAGGGGTGGTCGATGTTGTGGGTCACACTACCCGAGCAAGCCTAACTTACCCGACAGTAGCCCTCGATTTGTCCAGGGATGTGGCGACGCCCGCGCGGGTCAGACGCGGACGGACAGGTCGACCTTCTGGAACCCCTTGACGTCGGAATATCCGCACTTGGCCATCGCCCGGCGCAGGCCACCCATGAGGTTGCGGGTGCCGTCGGGGACGCTGGTCGGCCCCTGGAGCACCTCCGCCAGAGGCGCCAGGCCGGTCTCGTCCTCCACCTCCGCGACGTGCGCACGCGGCACCTTCGGATGCGCGGAGACCGAGTTCCAGTACACCCCGCGGCCCGGCGACTCCAGGGCCCCGGCCAGCAGCGGCCCCAGCACGACGGCGTCGGCGCCGCACGCCACCGCGCGGGCGATGTCCCCCGAGGTGTAGATGTCCCCGTCGGCGAGCACGTGGACGTAGCGCCCGCCGGTCTCGTCGAGGTAGTCGCGTCGCGCGGCGGCCGCGTCGGCGATGGCCGTGGCCATGTGGACCTCCATGCCGAGGACCGGCCCGGTGGTGGTGACGCCGTCGGCGCCGCCGTAGCCCACGATCACGCCGGCCGCCCCGGTGCGCATGAGGTGCAGGGCCGTCTTGTAGTCCACGACCCCTCCGGCGATCACCGGCACGTCCAGCCCGCCGATGAAGTCCTTGAGGTTGAGCGGGGCGTCCTCCCCGCTCACGTGCTCGGCCGAGATGATGGTGCCCTGGACCACCAGGAGGTCGATTCCGGCGGCGACCAGACCGGGGGTGAGCTCGCGCGCGTGTTGCGGCGAGACCCGCACCGCGACGGTGGCGCCCTCGTCCCGGATGCGGCCCACCGCCGCGGCGAGCAGCTCGCGATCGATCGGCGCGCGGTGCAGCTCCTGCAGACGGGCGACCGCGCGATGCCCGGTCACGTCGTCCAGAGCGAGCTCACGCAGGTCGGCGATCACCGCCTCCGGGTCCGCGTGGCGGGCCCACAGCCCCTCGCCGTTGAGCACGGCCAGACCGCCGAGCTTCGAGAACTCGACGGCCGAGGACGGGGACACCACCGCGTCCGACGGGTGGGTCATCACGGGGATGTCCATCTGGTAGGCGTCGATCTGCCACGAGGTCGACACCTCCTTGGAACTCCGCGTCCGGCGGGAGGGGACGATGTCGACCTCGCCCAGCCCGTACATCCGACGGGCCTCCCGGCCCATGCCGATCTCCACGACGTTGCGCACGCGCCCTCAGTCCTTGACGTTGTAGTTGGGGGCCTCGACGGTCATCTGGATCGCGTGCGGGTGGCTCTCCCTCAACCCCGCGGCCGTGATCTGGACGAACTGGGCGTTGTTCATCTCCGGGATCGTCGCCGACCCGGTGTATCCCATACCCGCCCGGAGCCCGCCGTTGAGCTGGTGCAGGACCTGCGCGACGTCGCCCCGGTACGGGACGCGCCCCTCGATCCCCTCGGGGACCAGCTTCTCCTCGGAGAGCACGTCGTCCTGGAAGTAGCGGTCCTTGGAGAACGACTTCTCCTGGCCGGGCTTGCCGCGTCCGCGCATCGCCCCCAACGAGCCCATGCCGCGGTAGACCTTGTACTGCTTGCCGTCCACGAAGATCAGCTCGCCCGGCGATTCCGTGCACCCCGCCAGCAGCGAACCGAACATGCAGGCCGACGCGCCGGCGGCGATCGCCTTGGCGACGTCGCCGGAGTACTGCATCCCGCCGTCGGCGATCACGGGGATGCCGGCCTTCTTGGCCGCCACCGACGCCTCGAGGATCGCCGTGATCTGCGGTGCCCCCACGCCCGCGACGACGCGGGTGGTGCAGATGGACCCGGGGCCGATACCGACCTTGATGGCGTCCGCGCCCGCGTCGATCATCGCCTGGGCCGCGCCGCGGGTGGCGAGGTTGCCGCCGATGACCTGCACGCGGTCACCGAGCTCACGCTTGACGCGCGCGACCATGTCGAGGGCGTTGCGGTTGTGCGCGTGCGCGGTGTCGACGACCAGCGCGTCGACACCGGCGTCCGCGAGGGCACCGGCACGTTGCCAGGCGTCCTCGCCGGTGCCGATGGCCGCGGCCACCCGCAGGCGCCCGTCGGAGTCCTTGGTGGCGTCCGGGTGCTTCTCGGTCTTGACGAAGTCCTTGACCGTGATGAGGCCGGTGAGTCGCCCGTCGCCGTCCACGATCGGCAGCTTCTCGATCTTGTGCCGGCGCAGCAGGCCCAGGGCGGCCTCGGCGGTGACGCCCTCGCGGGCCACGACCAGGGGCGCGCGGGTCATGACCTCGTCGACGCGGCGCGACTTGTCCATCTCGAACCGCATGTCGCGGTTGGTGATGATGCCCACCAGCTCGCCGCGCTCGTCGGTCACCGGCAGCCCGGAGATCCGGTAGCGGGCGCACATCTCGTCGACCTCGGCGAGGGTGTCGGAAGGGGCGCAGGTGACCGGGTCGGTCACCATGCCGGCCTCGGAGCGCTTGACCGTCTCGACCTGGGCGGCCTGATCGGCGACGGACAGGTTCCGGTGCAGGACCCCGATACCGCCCTGGCGGGCCATCGCGATGGCCATCCGCGCCTCGGTGACGGTGTCCATCGCCGAGGAGATCAGGGGCACCCGGAGGGTGATCTCCCGGGTCAGCCGCGTACTGGTGTCGACCTCACTGGGGACCACCTCCGAGGCCGCGGGGAGCAGGAGAACGTCGTCGAACGTCAGGCCCACCATCGCGACCTTGGTCGGGTCGTCGCCGCCGGTGCGCACGGGGCCTTGCGACTCGCTCATCTGCCGTCCTCCTGAGGGATCGTCTCGGTGCTGGGTTCGAGGATAGTGGGTCCGGGGGCCGTGGCTCGAACCGTCGGCCCCGTGAGACCGTGGTCACGGGTACGGTGGAGCATGTGAACGATCCCCTTCGGCACGGTATGCCGCCCGACCCGTTCGCCGGCGATCCGGATGACCCGGCCGCGGAGCTGGCCGAGCTCGATCCCGTCGACGACGGAATCCCCTCGGGCCCTCTCGACGCCGACGAGCGATGCGCGATCGAGGAGGACCTCGCGGACCTCGCGGAGTTCCGTCGACTGCTGGCCCCGATCGGGGTCAAGGGCGTCGCCGTCCAGTGCGAGGACTGCGCGGAGGAGCACTACCACGAGTGGGACATGCTGCGCGCCAACCTCATGCAGTTGCTCGAGGACGGCTCGCTGCTGCCCCACGAGCCGGCCTTCGACCCGATCCCGGACGACTACGTCACCTGGGAGTACTGCCGCGGTTACGCGGACGCGGTCCGCGCGCTGCGTCCCCGCCGCCTCAACTGGCGCCGCTGACGCGGATCCGCCGGACGACACCGGATCCCCGCCTCCCGACCCGGGAGGCGGGGATCTGTTCGTTCCGGTGAGCCGTCAGCTGGTCGGCGGCGCGGACGGCGGCGTCTGCTGCGGCGAGCTGGGCGGCTGCTGGGTCGGGGTGGGGACCTGGGTCACCGTCGTGCGGGACGGGGACGGCGGCCCGTCCAGCTGATCCTGTCCGACGTCCCCGCTCGGCCGCCCGGTGGTGGGCGCCAGGAAATCCTGGATCCGCTGCGTGTCGATCGGGATCTGGAGGGTCGTGGAGATGCGCAGACCGTCCAGCGGGAGCGGGATGACCGGCATCCCCGCGGGCGGCGGCGGGATGAGATTCGACGGCAGCGGCACCGGGACGCCCGGCACCAGGGTCGCCGCGCCGGGCGCGGGGGCCGGCGCCGGTGCGGGAGCGGGCTCGGGGGACGGGACCGTGCTCGGGGTCACCCGGCTGAGGTCACGCTTGATGGCGTCGCGACGCTTCATCAACTCCACGCGCTCCGAGGCGTCGGTCACCTCGTCGAGTCGCTCGCTCACCTCGTCGAGCAGCCGCTCGGCCTCCCCCCGGTCACCCTCGCGGGCGGCGAGGTCGGCGGCGGAGAGGAACTCGGTGAGGTCGTTGACCAGCTCGACGTCACCGGCGCGGTCGGAGAAGATCGTCTTGGACACGCCCCAGAGCGGGTCGCCGGGCATGGCGCTGTGGGCGGCGACGGACAACCCGCCGACGATCACGGCGGCCACGGCGGCGGCACCGGTCACCGCCTGCCAGAGCGCGGGGCGCCGTCCGTGGTGGTGGTCCCCGGCGGAGACCCACCCGCGCCGCGGCCACAGTCGGGACACGTTCGGGGCCAGCGCGACCTCGATCTCCTCGTAGCTCGGGAGAGCGGGGAGCTCGACGGCGTCGGTCTCGGCGCGCCAGTCGGCGAGCAGGGCGAGCAGCGGATCGTCACCCTCGGGGCGCTCCCCGCGTCCCAGGGCGTCGAGGAGAGCGTCGTCGCGGTCCACCTCCGGGTGGTCCGCGTCGGGCACGTCGAGCGAGGCGGCGTCGTCCCGTCGGCCGGGATCGACATCGTCGTCGTTCATCGCCATCGCTCCTCTCCATCCTGCTCGATCCGCGCCCGGAGCTGCTTCATCGCCCGGTGTTGGGCGACCCGCACGGCTCCGGCCGTACTGTCGACGATCTCCGCGGTCTCCTCCGCCGAGAGCCCGACCACGACACGTAGTCGGATTATCTCCCGTTGCTTCTCCGGCAGGGTGTCGAGAAGGCGGCTCACCGCTCGCGACACCTCGCCGTCGAGGACGTGGTCCTCCGGGCCCGTGTCGGTGGAGAGCACCTCGGGGAGGTACTCCACGGGATCGGACTTGTTCCGCGCGGCACCCCGATGGGCGTCCGCGACCTTGTGGGCCGCGATCCCGTACACGAAGGCCATGAAGGGGCGTCCCTGATCCCGGTATCCCGGCAGAGCCGAGAGGACCGCGATCAGCACTTCCTGGGCGACATCGTCAGCAGACAGGTTGGCCCTCTCCGAGCCACCGACGCGGGAGCGGCAGTACCGCACCACACCGGGTCGCACGAGCTCCAGCACCCGCGCGGCGGCGGTGCGGTCACCCTTGACCGCATCGGCCACGGCGAGTTCCAACTCGTCTGCTGTACCTGTCATCGGATTAGGAGGGCCACGCGTTACACGGCTGTGTTACGGGGCACGGCCTTTCTCTCGGGGCGCGACACTGGTCGCGACGGGTCCCACGCGCCGTCCCGGGGCGGGAGGCGCGGTCCGCGCTCAGAATAGGCGGGTGACCGGTGTGTCGGGGGCGTACTGCTGCGCGCCCAGCGTAACCGTTGCCGGTCGCGCGGGACCACACGACGGGCGCCGGACGGGGACGGGCCCCGCCCCCCGACGGTGCGGGGGACGGGGCCCGTGAGTCGCTCAGGCTCAGTGGGAGTGACCGGCGTGCGAGTGCGCGCCGGCGTCCTTCTCCTGCGGCTTCTCGACGATCGCGGTCTCGGTGGTGAGCACCATCCGCGCCACCGAGCAGGCGTTCACGACGGCCGAGGAGGTGACCTTCACCGGGTCGATGATCCCGGCGGAGACCAGGTCGCCGTACTCCCCCGTCGCGGCGTTGAAACCGTCGCGGGGGCCGAGGTCGGTGACCTTGCTCACGACGACGGAGCCGTCCTCGCCGGCGTTGGCGGCGATCCAGAACAGCGGCGCCGACAGCGCCTTGCGGACCACGTTCACGCCGACCGCCTCGTCGGAGTCGGCGGTGTCCGCCGCGAGCCGCTCCAGCGCGGCGGCCGCCTGCACCAGAACGGAGCCGCCACCGGCGATGATGCCCTCCGCCACGGCGGCCTTGGCCGAGTTGACGGCGTCCTCGACGCGGAGCTTGCGCTCGGTGAGCTCGGTCTCGGTGGCCGCACCGACGCGGATCACGGCGACGCCACCGGCGAGCTTGGCGATGCGCTCCTCGAGCTTCTCGCGGTCCCAGTCCGAGTCGGTCGCCTCCGCCTCGCGGCGCAGCTGCGCCACGCGGGCGTCGACGTCGGCCTGGTCGCCGGCGCCGTCGACGATGATCGTCTCGTCCTTGGACACGGTGACCCGGCGGGCCTGCCCGAGCACGTCGAGCCCGCACTCGGACAGCTTCATCCCGAGGTCCGGGCTGATGACCTGACCCTTGGTGACGATCGCGAGGTCCTCCTGGAACGCCTTGCGGCGATCACCGAAGTAGGGGGCCTTGATCGCGACGACCTTGAGGGTCTTGCGGATCGAGTTCACGACGAGGGTCGACAGCGCCTCGCCGTCGACGTCCTCGGCGATGATGAGCAGCGGCTTGCCGGTCTCGGCGACCTTCTCCAGCAGCGGGAGCAGGTCCGGCAGGGAGCTGATCTTCTCGCGGTGGAGCAGGACGAGGACGTCCTCGTAGATGGCCTTCTGCTCGTCCGGGTCGGTGACGAAGTACGGGGACAGGAAGCCCTTGTCGAAGGCGATGCCCTCGGTCACGGCGACCTCGGTGTGCAGGCCCTGCGACTCCTCGACCGAGACGACGCCGTTGACGCCGACGGCGTCCATCGCCTCGGCGACCATCCGTCCGATCTCGGGGTCCCGGGAGGACACGGTCGCGACCTGCGCGACGGCCTCGGAGCCCGAGACGGGCGTCGCGGCCGAGCGGAGGAACTCCACGACGGCGGAGGCGGCCTTGTCGATGCCCTTGCCCATGGCCATCGGGTTGGAACCGGCCGCCACGTTGCGCAGGCCCTCACGGATGAGCGCCTGGGCGAGCACGGTGGCGGTGGTGGTGCCGTCACCGGCGACGTCGTTGGTCTTGGTGGCGACGCTCTTGACGAGCTGCGCACCGAGGTTCGCGAACGGCTCCTCGAGCTCGATCTCGCGGGCGATGGAGACGCCGTCGTTGGTGACGGTGGGTCCGCCGAACGCCTTGGCGAGGACGACGTGGCGCCCCTTGGGGCCGAGCGTGACCTTGACGGTGTCGGCGAGTTCGTCGACACCGGCGAGCATGCCCTTGCGGGCCTCCTCGTCGAACGCGATCAACTTGGACATTGATGGAACTCCTGGAGGGAAGTGGGTGGTCGGGACGATCAGGTCCTGGGTGAGACACCTCCGCCCCGGCGGTGCCTGGCAGTGGCCGGCGCCGCCGGGGCGGGGTCGTCAGTGGTTCACGTCAGTCGATGACCGCGAGAACGTCGCGCGAGGAGAGGATCAGGTACTCCTTGCCGTCGTACTTGATCTCGGTGCCGCCGTACTTCGAGTAGATGACCTTGTCCCCCTCCTTGATGTCCATGGGGATGCGGTCGCCGTCCTCGTCGAACCGGCCGGGGCCGACCGCGACGACGGTGCCCTCCTGGGGCTTCTCCTTGGCGGTGTCCGGGATGACGAGGCCGGACGCCGTGGTGGTCTCGGCCTCGAGGGCCTCGACGAGAATCTTGTCCTCAAGCGGCTTGATCGCCACGATGATCCTCCCGTATGGGGTGTGGCCGCCCGGAACCCGGGCGACTCGGAGTGTGGTTCGAAGTACCGGGACGCCGGGGGCGTCCCGTGGATTCTGTACGACCCGGCCCGCCGCGTGCGCCGTCGCGGGTGACGCCCTCGGAGCACCGTGTCTATTGGCACTCTACACAGGCGAGTGCCAGCACTCAAGGAAACCGCGTGCAGGGTCCGCGGCGTGCCGACCTCCGGGGCGGGCCCGCCCGGCGGTGGGACCCCGGCCGGAGCCGGTCCCGTTGCGGTTCCCCCACCCGCGGGTAGGCTCGCCCGCACGAACGGACCCCGGCCACCACAACACCTCAGCCCGAACCGATCCCCCGTCGAGGACAGCGAGGCCCCCATGACCGCAGTCGCACCCCCCGAGATCGTCGCCGCGACGGTCGACGCGGGCGAACAGAAGGCCCTCGTCCCCGGCTGGCAGCTCGCGCTGCGTGGCTTCCTCGCCGTCTACCTGCTCGGTGCGGCCACCACACTCGCCGTCATGGCCTCCGACGCGACCGGCGTGGAGATCGTCGGGGCCGTGCTCTTCCCGATCGGCCTCACCCTGGTGGTCCTGCTCGGCCTGGAACTCGTGACCGGTGCGTACGGTCTCGTGCCGCTCGCCGCGCTCGAGGGACGGGTCCGGGTGCGGGACTGCCTGAGGGTGTTCGGCTGGATGATCCTCGGCCACACGGTCGGCGGCCTGGCCGCGGCGTGGATGATCACCTCCGTCCTCACCGGGATGGGCACGGAACCGGACGCCACCGGCGCCCAGGCCCTGGCCGACCTCGCCGTGGAGAAGACGGTCGCCTACAAGGAGGCCGGGCTGGTCACCGGGCTGGGCTGGGTGACGCTCAGCGCGGTGTTGTGTAACTGGCTGGTGGCGCTGGGCGTGATCATGTCCTTCTCCTCCTCCAGCACCTCGGGCAAGATCCTGGCGATCTGGCTGCCGATCCTCACCTTCTTCGCGCTCGGGTACGAGCACGCGGTGGTCAACCACTTCACGATCCCCGCGGGGATGATGCTCGGCGCGGACGTGAGCATCTCCGGCTGGCTGCTGTGGAACCAGATCCCGGTCCACATCGGCAACTTCATCGGCGGGTTCATCCTCGCCGGGCTCGGCCTGTACTTCTCGCAGCGGACCCGCGTCGACGGCGGCGGGGCGGCGCGGGAGTGATCAGGCCGATGACCGACCCCGAGTCGCCGGCGTATCCGTCCGGGGGCAACACGCTGGCGTTGATCGCGCTCGTCCTGGCCGTGGGCAACGTCGTCTTCGGCTCGTTCCTCGGCCTGTTCGTGCCGCTGGTGCCCGCGGTGGTCATGATCGTCGTGGTCGTCCTCGCCCACGTGGCACTGGCCCAGATCAGGCGGCGCGGCCAGGACGGTCGGGCGATGGCGGTCACGGCCCTGGTGATCGGCTACCTCGGCATCGCGTGGGTGCTGGTGCTGCTCGTGCTGGCGTTCACGTCCGCGGCGGTGGGGATGGCGATCCTGGGGTTCTGACCCCCGGGTCGCACCCCCTGGGTCCGCGGCCCCACCGCGCCCCCGGGTCGCGGCCCCCACCGCGGCTCACGCGACCTGTGTGACCTCCACCGGCAGGCCGGGGTCGGCGGCGACGGTCAGCGGGCTCGGGGCGGCCCCGGAGGCCAGGAGCGCGGAGGCCACCCCCACGACCATCGCGCCGTTGTCCGTGCACAGGCGTGGCCGCGGGACGCGCAGCGTGAGACCGGCCTCGGCGCACCGCTCGGCGGCGAGGTCGCGCAGCCGCGAGTTGGCCGCCACGCCGCCGCCGACGAGCAGGGTGCCCACCCCGAGATCGGTGCAGGCGCGGACGGCCTTCATGGTGAGCACGTCGGCCACGGCCTCCTGGAACGACGCGGCCACATCCGCCACCTCGAGCTGTTCGCCGTCCCGCTCGGCGGCCTCGATGCGTCGGGCCACCGCGGTCTTGAGGCCGGAGAAGGAGAAGTCGTGGCGGGCGTCCCGCGGGCCGGTCATGCCCCGCGGGAAGGCGATCGCCGCGGGATCCCCGGTGGCGGCCAGGCGGTCGATCACCGGGCCGCCCGGGTACCCCAGACCGAGGAGACGGGCCACCTTGTCGTAGGCCTCTCCGGCGGCGTCGTCGACGGTCGACCCGAGCTCCTCGACGGGCTCGGTGAGCGCGCGCACGTGGAGCAGCTGCGTGTGGCCCCCGGAGACGAGCAGGGCGACGCACTCGGACAGCGGCCCGCCGTCGAAGCCGGCGACGGCGACGTGTCCGACGAGGTGGTTGACGGCGTAGAAGGGCACACCCCAGGCGGCGGCGTAGGCCTTCGCGGCGGACGAGCCGACGAGCAGCGCCCCGGACAGTCCGGGGCCGATCGTGGTGGCGACGGCGTCGGGGCGGTCGATCCCGGCCTCGGCGAGCGCGGCGCGGACCGTGGGGACCAGGGCCTCGAGGTGAGCGCGGGAGGCGATCTCCGGCACGACGCCGCCGAAGCGGGCGTGTTCGGACATCGACGAGGCCACCACGTCCGACAGCAGCTCGGCGCGCCCGTCGTCGTGCACGCGCGCCACGGCCACGCCCGTCTCGTCGCACGAGCTCTCGATCCCCATGACGGTCCTCATCGGACGCTCCCCTCTCCCGTGTCGCCGATCGTGGTGCCGCGCGCGGGCCGCACCATGAGATGTGCGTCGGCCATGCTCGGCCGGTAGTACCGGGGCCGCAGGCCGACGATCTCGAACCCGTGGGCCTCGTACAGGGTGCGCGCCGGCACGTTGTCGGTCCGCACGTCCAGGACGACCGGGGCGGCCTCGGCGTCGGCCACCTCGAGCATCCGCCGCAGCAACGCCCGGCCGATACCGCGGCCCTGGTGTGCCGGGTCGACGCCGATGGTGTGGACCTCGTACTCGCGGTCCCCCTCGTGCCCCAGCCCGGCGAGGACCGCGTACCCGACCAGCGCGCCGTCGACGCGGGCGGCGAGGCACGTGGTGTGGCGCGAGCCGATCTCGGACAGGAACGCCGCCGCCGACCACGGGCCGTCACCGGGGAACAGCAGGGTCTCCAGTTCGGCGCAGCGCATGGCGTCGTCGGGGCCCAGCGCGTCGTGGACGACGCCGGTCGGGTCCGCGGTCATCTCCCCACCCCGCGCAGGGCGGCGGAGGGGTCGACGCGCCGGGGCGGTACCGCGTCGGGTCGACGCAGGTAGAGCGGTTCGAGCGGGGCCGGGGTCGCGTCGGTGAGCAGCGCGTCGGCGGCGGCGGTGACGAGCCCGGCGGGCGCGGGCGAGGAGATCGCGTCGAGCACGCGGGGAGCGACGGCACCGGCGTCGTCGGCGGTGCGCGCGACGGCACCGGCGTCGTCGGCGGTGCGCGCGTCGGCGCTGGTGTGCGCGTCGGCGCTGCTGTGCGCGTCGTGGGCGTCGGTGACCTCGCGCAGGCGGGCGGGGTCGCCCACCAGGTGGTCGACGCCGGTGAGGTCCACCGCCGCGGCGGGGCCGACCGTGGGGCCCGACGTCCGCACGCCCCGGGGTGAGTAGTGGGCGTGGTACGCCTCGCGGCGACGGGCGTCGGTGACGACGACGAGGTGTCCCGAGGCCCCGGCGGCGCGCGCGGTGGCCGCGAGCCCGTCGAGCGAACACACCCCGTGGACCGGTCTGCCGAGGGCGTCGGCGAACGCCGCGGCGGTGGCCATCCCCACCCGCAGCCCGGTGAACGGTCCCGGACCGGTGCCCACGACCACGGCGTCGAGGGCGTCGGCGGTCAGACCGGCGTCGGCGAGGCACTCCAGGATGTGCGGGGTGAGCAGCTCCGCGTGGGCGCGGGCGTCCTCGGTGACGCGGGTGGCCAGCGTCTCGACGCGGGGCCCGGCCTCGCCGGGCGCGAGGCGGCACACCCCCGCGGTGACGAAGGGGGTGGAGGTGTCGACGGCGAGGACCAGCACGGGCTCAGGGTACCGCCGGGCCGGCGGTGCGACCGGACGCGAGGCCCCGGCTCCAGGCGGCCGTGCGGATGTCGGCGCCCTCGGGGCGACGCAGGGTCACCACGAGCGGCGCCTCGACGAGCGAGTCCACGAACCCGGCACCCCACTCGACCACCACGACGTCGGTGTCGAGGGCGGAGTCCAGGTCGAGGGACTCGAGCTCGTCGGCCAGGTCGCCCGTCGAGGGGGACCCGCCGTCCGGGTCCTGCCCGCCGAGCAGCCGGTAGGCGTCGACGTGGACCAGCCCCGGCCCGCCGGGGGCCGTGGGCGGGTGACGCCGCGCGATGACGAAGGTCGGCGACGTCACCCGGCCGCGGACACCGAGACCGGCGGCGATGCCGGCCGTCAGGGCGGTCTTGCCCGCGCCGAGGGGCCCGTCGAGGACCACCACGTCGCCGGCGCTCAGGAGCCCCGCCAGTTCCACGCCGAGCGCGCGGGTGTCCTCGACCGTGGGCAGGTCGCGCCGCCCCGGGACCTCGATCGTCATGAGGCCCGGTTCCCCTCGGTACGGCCCGCGCGCTCGCGGCGCCGCCACTCGATGATCGCGTCGGCCACGAGGTCACCCAGCACCTCGGACACGTGCGCGGGCTCCTCGAGCATCACCATGTGGCCCGCGCCGGGCACCACGACGAACTCCGCGTCGGGCAGCTCCTCGACGATGTCGACCGACCGGTCCAGCGGGGTGAGCAGGTCGCGGTCGCCGGTGAGGACGGTCGTGCGGACCTCGCGCAGGACGGGCATCGCGGCCGACTCGTCGTGCCGGGTGAGGGTCTCGAAGAAGTTGGCGATGGTCAGCACGTCGGTCGACGCGATGAGCTTGTCGACGAACCGGGCGACGGTCGGGCTGATCGTGGCGGGGTCGCCGAACGACCCGCCGTAGATGAACGGGGAGATGACCGCGCCGAGCGCGCGACGACTGTTGGTGAACACGCCGGGACTGCGACCGGCCAGCCCGGCCAGGCGGGCCACGCTCTTGTTGTCCAGCACGGCCCCCAGGCCGGCCCGGGACAGCTCGGCCACGGCGGTGGAGACCAGACCCACCCCGAGGACGCGCTCGCGCACCTCGCCCGGGTGACGGGCGGCGTACCCCATGACAGTCATCCCGCCCATCGAGTGGCCGATCACCACGACGGGACCGGTGGGCGCGGTCGCCGAGATGACGGTGTGCAGGTCCCGGGACAGCTGGTCGATGGTCGAGTTCTTCCGCGAACTCATCCCGCTGAGACCGTGGCCACGCTGGTCGTAGAAGACCATCCGGATCTCGGAGCCGAAGCGGTCCGCCAGGTGCCGGCGCTGGAAGTGCCAGGTGTCCATCGACAGGGTGTAGCCGTGGACGAACACGACGGTCATCGGGGCGTCGGTGGGCCCGGCCTCGCGTACGGCGAGCGGCACCCCGTCGGTCGCGGCGACCATGGACCCCCGGTCGACCCCGAGCTCCCACATGTCCTCACCGGCCCACGGGTCGTTCGCGCGCCGGCCGGGCAGGAGGGTGACCACGGACCCCAGGGTCGCGGCGCCGAGGGCGCTCAGTCCCGCGCGCAGGCCACCGGGCGTCCGGATCCGCTCGGCGACCGCCTCCGCGGCGTCGGGCGTGCCCCCGGCCAGCCCCGGCGACGGGACCTCGGTCGGAGTCCCGGCCGGCGCCCGCTCGGGTCGTCTCGGGAACCGCAGCCGGGGCCCACCGCGCCGCCGGCCGCCGACCTCGTCGTCGTCGTCGTCGCTCATCGACTCCCCCACGCCGCCGGGGCGTGGGCGCCGCGCACCAGGTGGTGACGCGCGGCGCGGCCGCGCACCGCGGTGACCACCTCGTAGTGGATGGTCCCCAGGGTCCGCGCCCACTCGGCGGCGGTGGGCCCACCGTCCGCGCCGGTGCCGAACAACACGGCCGTGTCCCCCGCCCGCACCGCCTGACCGGGGTCCGGTCCCAGGTCGACGACGAACTGGTCCATGCACACCCGGCCCACGTTCGGATAGCGGCGCCCGCCGATCGAGACGTCCAGGCGGCCCGACAGCAGACGCCACACGCCGTCCGCGTACCCCGCCGCGACGAGGGCGACCGTGGTGTCGTGGGGTGCGTGCCACGTGTGCCCGTAGCTCACGCCCTGCCCCGCGGCCAGGCGCTTGACCATGAGCACCTCGGCGGAGAACGTCATCGCGGGCACCAGATCCACCTCCAGGCCCTCGACCGGGTTGAGGCCGTAGAGCGCGATCCCCGGCCGCACCATCTCGAACCCGTCCTCCGGCCGCGTGAGCGCGGCCGCCGAGTTGGCGTGGTGGTTGACCGGGCACTCCAGACCCCGCGCACGCGCCTGCGCCACGCACTCGTGGAGCCGGGCCACCTGCAGGTCGATGACCGGGTGGCCCGGGTCGTCGGCGTGGGCGAAGTGGGCCATCAATCCGGTGACCTCGACCAGGCCGCCGGCCGTGGCCGTCACGAGACGCTCCAGCACGCCCGGCCACTCCTCCAGCGCGATGCCCGACCGGGCCAGACCCGTGTCGATCTTGGGGGTCACCCGCGCCCGGCGACCCGTGCGGCGCGCCGCCTGCAGGACCGTGTCCAGGTGGGCGGGGCTCGGGATCGCGAGGTCGACATCCGCCTCGATCGCGGCCCGGACGTCATCGGAGGCGGAGTAGAGCCACGCGAGGATCTCGGCGTCGATGCCCGCCGACCGCAGCTCGAGTGCCTCCGCGATAGTGGTCACGCCCAGCGCGTGCACGCCCCCGCGAAGCGCGGCCAGGGAGACCGGGACGGCGCCGTGCCCGTAGGCGTCGGCCTTGACCACCGCCATGACGCGCGCCCCACCGGCGGACCGGACGAGGACGCGACTGTTGTGCTCGATCGCGTCCAGATCGATCTCCGCGCGGCACGGTGAAGGGGGGACAACGGGACCCATTCTGTCAATTCTGCCAAAGAGCGTCACCGGGCACCCATCGCCCGCCCCCGCAGCGCCGAGATCGCCCCCGGGACCGCGGCCAGCAGGTCGGACGCCCCGATCGGCGCGCCCCCTCCGGCGTGGCGGTGCGCCGCCCGGCGGGCCGCCGCTCCGTGCACCACGGCCCCCGCGGCCGCCGGCCACGCCGCGGATCCCCCCGCCGCCCCGACGCTCGCCAGCACCGCGCCCACGATCCCGGACAACACGTCGCCCGAACCGGCCGTCGCGGCCCAGGAGGAGCCGCAGTCCACGGCGACCGTCGTCTCGCCGTCGTCGACCAGGGTCACCCGGCCCTTGAGCAGCACCGTCGCCTCGATCCCCCGGTCCCGCAGACCGGCGACATACCGGCGCAGCGCCCCGGGGCGGTCGCCGCGGTCCCAGCCGCCGGTGAGCCGGTCGAACTCCCCGGCGTGCGGGGTGAGCAGCACCGGCGCGGTGGCACCGCGCAACAGGACCGGGTGCGCCGCGAGGCACGTGAGGGCGTCGGCGTCGAGGACCGTCGGGCACCCGTGGGCCAGGACCGCGTCGATGTCCGCCACCGCGTCCGGGCCCGTCCCGCCGCCGGGCCCCACCACCCACGCCTGCGCCCTGCCGGCCTCGGCCACCGTCGGGTGACACACGACCTCCGGCCGCGAGGCGAGCACCGCCTCCGCGCCCGATCCCACGTACCGCACCATCCCGGACGTGGCCGCCACCGCCGCCGACACGCACAGCACCGCCGCCCCGGGATAGCGCTCCGACCCGGCCCGCACCGCGACCACGCCCTGTGAGTACTTGTCGTCGTGCGGTCCCGGGACGGGCCAGCCGCGGCCCACCTCCACCGGGTCGGGCCGCATCACCACGCCCGGGCCCGGCCGGGGTTCGGCCGCGCCGATGTCCACCACCTCGACCCGTCCGCACTCGGGCGAGGCGAGCAGGTGCGCGCGGCGCAGCATCCCGAAGGTGACGGTCAGGGTCGCCCGCACGTGCGGGTCGTGGACGGTGCCGGTATCGGCGTCGACCCCGCTGGGCAGGTCCACCGCCACCCACGGCACGCCGGCGGCGTCCATCGCGGCGACCACCCGGGCCGCCGGGTCACGCAGGGGGCCGCCACCGCCCAGTCCCGCCACGCCGTCGATCGCCACGTCGGGGACCGCGAACCCCCGGCCGGTGTCCTCCGTGCGGCGGATCCGTCCGCCCGCGCGCCGCAGGGCGGCCAGACCGCGCTCGTGCACCCTGTCGGGCGACAGGAGGACGGCCTCCACCCGGCAGCCGCGGGCGCGGAGCACGGCGCCCGCGTACAGGGCGTCCCCGCCGTTGTCCCCGCTCCCCACCAGCAGCAACACCGATCGGCCGTAGACACCGCCCGTCCGCTCGCGCAGCAGCGCGGCCGTGTGGTGGGCCACGCCCGCCGCGGCGCGTCGCATCACGGCGTCGGGGTCCCCGACCGCGGCGGCCGCCTCGATGAGCGGACGCTCCGCGGCCCGGACGACCTCGACGGGGTGCGCGCGCCTCATGATCTCCCTACCGGGGGCGGGTCACTCCACCGTGACGGACTTGGCGAGGTTGCGCGGCTTGTCCACGTCGTACCCGCGGGCTGCCGCCACCTCGGCCGCGAACGCCTGGTACGGGATGGTGGCCAGCAGCGGCTGCAGCAGCGTGGTGGACGCCGGGATCGGGATGAAGTAGTCGGACAGGGGCCGGACCACCTCGTCGCCCTCTTCCGCGATCACGATCGTGCGCGCGCCACGGGCCCGGATCTCCTGGATGTTGCTCACCAGCTTGGAGTGCAGCACCCCGCGGCCCTCGACCGGCGGCATCACCACGAAGACCGGCATGCCCTCCTCGATGAGGGCGATCGGGCCGTGCTTGAGCTCGCCGGCCGGGAAGCCCTCGGCGTGCATGTACGCGAGCTCCTTGAGCTTGAGGGCACCCTCGAGCGCCGTGGGGTAGCCCACGTGGCGCCCCAGGAACAGCACCGACTTGGAGTCGGCGAGCTCGCGGGCGATCCCGCGGACCGGGTCGAGGGAGTCCACGACCTTCTGGATCTCCTCGGGCATCCGCTCGAGCTGACGGAACTCGGCCGCCACCTCGTCCGGGTACTTGGTGCCCCGGGCCTGCGCGAGCGCGAGACCCACCAGGTAGTTCGCGGTGATCTGCGCGAGGTACGCCTTGGTCGACGCGACGCCGATCTCGGGCCCGGCGTGCGTGTACAGCACCGCGTCCGCCTCGCGCGGGATCTGCGAGCCGTTGGTGTTGCACACCGCCAGGACGCGGGCTTTCTGGGACTTGGCGTGGCGGACGGCCTCGAGGGTGTCCGCGGTCTCGCCCGACTGGGAGATCGCCACGACCAGCGTGGAGCGGTCCAGCACCGGGTCGCGGTACCGGAACTCGGAGGCGATCTCGACCTCACATGGCAGCCGCGTCCAGTGCTCGATCGCGTACTTGGCGACCATCCCCGAGTGGTAGGCGCTACCGCACGCCACGATGAACACCTTGTCGATGTCCCGCAGGTCCTGGTCGCTCATCCGCTGCTCGTCCAGGACGATGCGGCCGTCCTGGAAGTGGCCGAGCAGGGTGTCCGCGACGGCCTTGGGCTGCTCCGCGATCTCCTTGAGCATGAAGTAGTCGTAACCGCCCTTCTCGGCGGCCGCGAGGTCCCAGTCGATGTAGAAGGGGCGCCCCTGGGAGGGCTCGCCGGCGAAGTCGGTGATCTCGTAGCCGTCCGCGCGCAGGACCACCACGTTGTCCTGGCCCAGCTCGACCGCGTCGCGGGTGTGCTCGATGAACGCCGCGACGTCGGAGCCGAGGAACATCTCCCCCTCACCGACGCCCAGCACCAGCGGGGTCGAGCGCCGCGCCGCGACCAGGACGTCCGGGTGGGCGGCGTGGCTGAAGACCAGCGTGAACGCGCCCTCCAGGCGGCGCAGCACCGCGCGGCAGGCGGCGACGAAGTCCCCGCCCGTCCCGCCGCACTCCATCTCGCGGGTCAACAGATGGGCCGCGACCTCGGAGTCGGTGTCCGACTCGAGCTCGACCCCCGCGGCCTCGAGCTCGGCGCGCAGCGGCGCGAAGTTCTCGATGATGCCGTTGTGCACGATCGCGACGTCCCCCGAGACGTGCGGGTGCGCGTTGCGGTCACTCGGCCGGCCGTGCGTCGCCCACCGGGTGTGCCCGATGCCGGTCGAGCCCGGGAACCCACCCTCGCCCGCGGCCACGAGCGCGGCCTCGAGGTTGGCGAGCTTGCCCTCCTTCTTCTCGACGCGGGAGGCCCCGGCCCCGTCGAGGACGGCGACGCCCGCGGAGTCGTAGCCGCGGTACTCCATCCGCCGGAGGGCCTCGACGACGACAGGGAGGGCGGGGCGATGCCCGACATATCCGACGATTCCGCACATGGGCGACAAGTGTAGCCACCACGTCCGACAGGCCCGGCACCCTTCGCGCCCCCGAGGCGATACTGTGGCCATCGTGGCCAAGAAGACCAAGGAACTGCACGCCAGGGTGGGTCGGCGCGGACCCTACGCCGTCGACAGGGGTGATCTCGGGTTCACCGGTACCCCCGGCGTCGTGTTCGTCCCGCGTGGTGCCCCGTCGCCCGCGCCCGTCGTGGGGTGGGCCCACGACTGGACCCGGGGGCCGGACCACTACGTCGACACGCTCAAGCATCTCGCGTCGTGGGGGTTCGTCGTGGTCGCGCCGGCCACCGATCTCGGGCTGCGCCCGAACCACCAGCATTTCGCGGACCACCTGTCCGCGGCGATCGAGGACACCCTCCACGCCACCCTCGGCCGCGGGTCGGTGCGCGCGGATCCGCGCCGCATCGGTCTCGCCGGCCACGGCCTCGGCGGCGGCGTCTGCGCGCTGCTGGCCTCCCAGCGCACCGACATCGACGCGGTCGCGATGGTGTTCCCCACCGAGACGGTCCCCGCGGCCGCCGACCGGGCGATGACCGTCGACTCCCCCGCGCTGCTGCTCTCGGCCGCGGGCGGTGTCCACGCCGAGGACGCGCGCGCCCTGCACCTGGCCTGGCGCGCTCCGCTCGCCCACCGGCGTCTGGACAAGGCGATCGAAGGCGGGCTGGTGGAACGCAACGCGCTGATCGAGCGGATCGGCCTGGCCGACCCGGACCGCCGCACCCACCGCACGGTCCGGCCGTTGCTCGCGGGCTACCTGCTGGCGACCCTCGCCGGCGACGAGACGTACGCAGCGTTCGCCGATCCCACCGCGACGTTCAAGGACACCGTCGCGGTGACCGACGAGATGCTGGAGGACTCGGGGGACGACCCGCTGACCACCACGCCGCCGGCGCTCAAGCTGCTCAAGTCCTTCACCGGCGGCTGACCCGGCGGGCCGCTACCGGCCGGGCTGCGGCCGGCCGGGCTGCGGCCGGCCACCGGTCCGCCCGGGAGGCCGGGCCCGGCGGCGGTGCGGGTCAGACGGCGGCGACGACGCCGGCGAGCCGCTCGGCGACCTCGCCGGCGAGGTCCGCGTCCTCGGCCTCGACCATGACGCGGACCAACTGCTCGGTCCCCGACGGGCGCAGCAGGACCCGGCCCGTCGCGCCGAGCCGCAGTTCCTCCACCGCGACGGCGTCGCCGACCGCCGGGGAGGCCACGACCGCCGCCTTGTCCTCCACGGGCACGTTGACGAGGACCTGCGGCAGGACCGTCATCACGGACGCCAGCTCGGCGAGGGAGCGCCCGGTCTCGGCCATGCGGGCCATGATGCGCAGGCCCGTCAGCACCCCGTCGCCGGTGGTCGCGTGGGCGGGGAGCACGAGGTGCCCGGACTGCTCGCCGCCGAGGCTGTACCCGCCCTCGCGCAGCCGTTCGAGCACGTACCGGTCCCCGACCTTGGTCTCGGTGACCTCGATACCGGCCTCCCGCATCGCGACCTTGAGCCCGAGGTTGCTCATAATGGTGGCGACGAGCGAATTGCCCGCCAGCTCGCCTGCGTCGCGCATGGCCAGCGCCAGGATCGCCATGATCTGGTCACCGTCGACGACCTGACCGGCGGCGTCCACGGCCAGACAGCGATCGGCGTCGCCGTCGTGAGCGAGCCCGAGGTCGGCGCCGTGCTCGCGGACCGCCGCGCGGACGTCGTCGAGGTGGGTGGAACCGCAGTTGTCGTTGATGTTGTAGCCGTCGGGGCTGGAGTGGATCTCGATGACCGTCGCCCCGGCCTCGCGGTAGGCGCGGGGCGCGGCGACGCTGGCGGCGCCGTTGGCGCAGTCGACGACGACGACGAGCCCGTCCAGCCGGGAGGGTGTGGCGTCGAGCAGGTGGCGGACATAGCTGTCCAGGGCGTCCTCGGGGGCGGCGCGGGAGATCCGGCCGATCGCGGACCCGGTCGGCCCGGTGATGGCGCCCTCGGTGAGCGCGGCCTCGATACGGTCCTCGACCTCGTCACCGAGCTTGTGACCGCCCGCGGCGAAGAACTTGATGCCGTTGTCCGGCATGGCGTTGTGGGAGGCGGAGATCACGGCACCGAGGGCGGCGCCGTGGCCGGCCGTCAGGTGGGCCACGGCCGGGGTGGGGATCTCCCCCACCAGGAGGACGTCGACCCCCTGGCTGGCCAGGCCCGCCGCGAGGGCGGCCTCCAGCATCTCCCCCGACACCCGCGGGTCGCGGCCGACGACGGCCAGGGGGCGGGCGCCGGCGCTTCCGGACGTGGGGCCGTTCTCCGTCGCGAGGACCGCGGCCGCCGCGGCACCGAGTCGGACCGCGAGGTCGACGGTGAGGGTCCGGTTGGCGAGCCCACGGACCCCGTCGGTGCCGAACAGTCGCGTCATGTCGTGTGATCCTCCGGGGTCGTGTGGTCGCCGCCGCGGGGCGGGTCGGGAATGACCGGGTCAGGATAACCCTGCCCGGCTGCTCGCTCGGTAAATGGACCAGAGCAGGCCCCCGCGTCGCGGGAACCTGCTCTGGGGGCGCGATCCGGGTGGATCAGCGCTTCGAGTACTGCGGGGCCTTGCGGGCCTTCTTGAGGCCGGCCTTCTTGCGCTCGACGGCGCGGGCGTCACGCGTGAGGAAGCCCGCCTTCTTGAGCGCCGGGCGGTCGTCCGGCGAGTACTGGGTCAGCGCACGGGCGATGGCCAGGCGCAGCGCGCCGGCCTGGCCCGAAGGGCCGCCACCGTGGAGCAGCGCCACGATGTCGAACTGCTCCTCGCGCTCGACCAGGACCAGCGGCGACTTGACGAGCTGCTGGTGCACCTTGTTCGGGAAGTACTCCTCGAGGGAGCGCCCGTTGAGGGTGAACTGGCCGGAGCCGGGCAGCAGGCGGACGCGGGCGACGGCCTCCTTGCGGCGGCCGACGGCCTGGGCCGGGCCGGAGGAGACGACGGGCGCGAACTGGGCGTCGACGTCGGCGACGAAGTCGGTGCCGCCGGCGTAGTCGGCCTCGCTGTAGTCCTCGGCGACCTCGGCGGCGAGGTCCGCCACCGTGTCGTCGGCGACCTCGGGGGTGATGTTCTCGTCGGTCACTGGGCCACCTGCTTGATCTCGAAGGGCACGGGCTGCTGGGCGGCGTGCGGGTGGTCCGGACCCGCGTACACCTTGAGCTTGGAGGCGACGGCACGGCCGAGCTTGTTGCTCGGGAGCATGCCCTTGACGGCCTTCTCGACGACGCGGTCGGGACGCGTGTCCATGGCCTTGCCCAGGGTCTGCGACTTCAGCCCACCGGGGAAACCGGAGTGGCGGTGCTGCACCACACGGTCGCGCTTGTTGGACGAGATCGCGACCTTGTCGGCGTTGATGATGATGACGAAGTCGCCGGTGTCGGCGTTCGGGGCGAACTGCGGCTTGTGCTTGCCACGGAGGATGTTGGCGACCTGGACGGCGAGTCGACCGAGCACCACGTCGGTGGCGTCGATGACATACCAGGCGCGCGTCACGTCCCCGGGCTTGGGGGTGTACGTGGACACAGGCAATACCTCTGTCTGTCTAGTGGGCTGCCGGCCGGTGGACGCCCTCCCCCTCGGACGGCGGCCGGTGGTGACCCGTTCGAGGCGGTCCACCGCCACCGGTGAAGGTGACGACACGGACGCCGACGGTCAACAGTACCGTCCGACGCCCACCCGCTCCAAGTCGGCGGTCACGGCCGTCCGGCCCATCGGCTAGACTCTCCTGCGGTTCCCGCCCTCGTAGCTCAGTGGATAGAGCACGGCTCTCCTAAAGCCGGTGTCGGAGGTTCGATTCCTCTCGGGGGCACCACAGGTGCCGCGCGGCCCGGCGCGGTTCCCGACCCGGCGGCGCCGGGGCCGGGACCCCGGCGCCGCCGCTCGGTGCCGCCGCTCGGTGCCGCCGCGGGGCGCCGGTGCGTCAGCGCCGCAGGGTGCCGGGTCGTCAGCGCCGCAGCGTGGCCGAGAAGGCGCTCGTCAGCGCGAGGATCGGCAGCCCGATGAACAGGTGCACGATCGCGGCCGCCAACCCGTCGAGGAACGGCACGGTCACCAGCAGGGGAAGCGCCACGGCGGCGACGATGAGCAGCCCCACCGTCCACGAGTAGAACTGCTGCGGATTGGCGGTGCCGATGAGCAGGAGATACCAGAGCAGTCCGGCGAGGATCGCCGCCACGGCGCCGTAGACGGCGTACATCGTCGGGGTGTTCCCGCCGTTGGCCCACTGGTGGCCGAACCGGGAGAACACGGCGTCGACGACCCAGGCGATCAGCCAACCCGCGATCGCCGCGACGAGAGCGGTGGCGGCCACGCTGCCGACGAACTTGCCCACGTCGATCGCGGGTCCGCGCCGGGGCTCCACGTAGCCGTCGTCGTACCCGGCCTCGCCCCCGTAGCCGTCGTCATAGGCGGGGTCGTACGCCCGGTCGCCGCTCATCCGCGAGTAGGCACGCGAATCGGGCTGCTGCCCCATGCGTCGGGTGTGGTCGTCCTGTCCGGGATACATCTCTACCGCCTCCGAATCGGTGTGGTGCCCACCGAGGGTAGTCCCTCGGTGGGCACGACGAGGCCCGCCCGACCGTCCGGAGACGATCGGGCGGGCCCGCGGGTGGTCGGATCAGTGGGCGATGGTCTTCTCCACACCGACACCGGTGAGCGAGCGGACCTCCATCTCGACCCGCTTCTCCGGGAACTCGTCCTTCTTGCCGATGAACGTCCCGATGATTCCGAGCAGGAACGCCAGCGGGATCGACACGATGCCCGGGTTCGACAGCGGGAACAGGGAGAAGTCGACGCTCGAGATCATCGACTTCTCGCTGCCGGAGACGGCCGGCGAGAGGGCGATCAGCACCAGGGTGCTGATGAGGCCGCCGTACATGGAGAACAGCGCGCCGGTGGTGTTGAACCGCTTCCAGAACAGCGAGTACAGGATCGTCGGCAGGTTGGCCGAGGCCGCGATCGCGAAGGCCAGGGCCACGAGGAAGGCGATGTTCTGCCCCATCGCACCGATCCCCATGACGATCGAGACGATGCCGATCACCACGACCGTGATCCGCGAGACCCGCAGCTGCGACTGCTCGGTCGCCTGGCCGTGCTTGAGCACCCCGTTGTAGATGTCGTGCGCGAACGAGGCGGACGCGGTGATGGCGAGTCCGGCGACCACGGCGAGGATCGTCGCGAAGGCGACGGCCGAGATGATGCCGAGGAAGATCTCGCCACCCAGGGCGAACGCCAGCAGCGGCGCCGCCGAGTTCACGCCGCCCGGGGCGTTCTCGATGACCTCGGGCCCCACCATCGCCGCGGCACCGAAGCCCAGGACGAGGGTGAACAGGTAGAAGCCGCCGATGAGCGCGATGGCCCACGTGACCGACCGGCGGGCCTCCTTGGCCGTGGGGACGGTGTAGAAGCGCATGAGCACGTGGGGCAGACCGGCGGTGCCGAAGACCAGCGCGATCGACAGCGAGACGAAGTCGAGCTTGGAGGTCTCGGTGGCGCCGTACTGCAGACCCGGCTGCAGGAGGTCCTTGCCGGAGTTCGCGACCGCCTCCCCCAGCAGCGCGGAGAAGTTGCCCCGCGCGGCCACCAGGACGAGGAGGCACATGATCAGCACGCCGCCGACCAGCAGGACCGCCTTGACCATCTGGACGTAGGTGGTGCCCTTCATGCCGCCGACGAGCACGTAGACGATCATGAGGATGCCGACCACGGCGACGACGATCGACTGCCCCGTGGAGTCGTCGATGTTCAGCAGGAGCGCGACAAGGCCGCCGGCGCCCGCCATCTGGGCGATCAGGTAGAACAGGCAGACGGCGAGGGTGGCGAGGGCGGCCGCCATGCGGACGGGCCGCTGGTTGAGCCGGAAGCTGAGCACGTCGGCCATCGTGAACCGGCCGGTGTTGCGCATGAGCTCGGCCACGAGCATGAGGGCGACGAGCCAGGCGACGAGGAACCCGATGGAGTAGAGGAATCCGTCGTACCCGTTGATCGCGATGGCCCCCGCGATGCCGAGGAACGACGCCGCGGAGAGGTAGTCACCGGCGATGGCGAAACCGTTCTGCGGACCGGTGAAGCTGGAACCACCGGTGTAGAAGTCCTTGGTCGACTTGGTGGACTTCGACGCCCGGAGCACGAGCGCCATCGTCACCACGATGAACACGGCGAACACCGACATGTTGAGCAGGGTGCTGCCGACCTGCTCGCCCGGCGCGAGTTCGCGGATGTTGATGAGCCAGTCCATCAGGCGACCCCACCTTCCAGTTCGAGGCGGATGGATTCCGCACGGGGATCGATCTCACGGTTGGCGAACCGGATGTAGAGGAACGTGATGAGGAAGGTCGTGACGAACTGCCCCAGGCCGATGATCAGGCCCCAGGTGATGTTCCCGAAGACCTTGGTCGCCATGAAGTCCGTCGCGTAGACGGCCAGGATCACGTAGAGGAAGTACCAGACGAGGAAGGCGATCGTCATGGGGAACACGAACGCCCGGAACTTGCTGCGCAACTCCTGGAAGGCGGGGCTGCCCTGCATCGCCGTGAATTCCGCCGCTTCCGGGGTTCGCCGCGATGCGCCCCCCGCCGGCGGATCGGTTGGTTGGGACACGGAGGTCCTCCGTTTCGGGTTCTCGACAGCACACCCCTGTAGTGATGTGCTTCACAGACAGTGACGGGGGAAGTGTGACACGTGACACACGGCGCCGCAGACGACTCCCCGGGAACGTGTGTCACTGGCGGAAACTCCTTGGTGAAGCCACCCCCATCGGTGGGGGGTACTCACCTCAGAACGGGGTTGCTCCCGAACCCGTGCGCGTCGGCTCTCGCGCCGGCCCGGGGCCTCAGGGGCCGGCCACCCCGCGCCGGACCGCGGCCTCAGGGGGTGGCGGCCCCGCGTCGGCCGATCGCCTCGGCGAAGACCCGGACGATCTCCTGCGGCGTCCGCGCGACGTGACTGCTGCCGCCGGTCGCCCGGGCGATCTCGGCGAGGGTGCCGGACCCCGTGTCGTCGAGGAGGCTGACGGTCACGACGAGCACCGGCCGCGCGGGATCCACCAGCTCGCCGAGCCGGGCGGAGAACTCGGCCTCGGTCAGGTCCGAGGTGGCGTCGTCGGCTCCGTCGGAGATGACGATGATCGAGTTCACCATGTTCGGGTCGTATCCCGACCGGACCATGGCGTAGGCGTCGAGGACGGATCGGAAGAGGTCGGTCCCGCCGCCCACCAGCGAGGGCAGGGAGGTGAGCGCCCCGGCCAGCGCGTCGCGATGGGTCCCCCCGGGGGTGGTGGAGTCGAGCCGCTGCAACGCCGCGACCTCGGCGTAGGGGAGGCCGTCGCGGCCGGCCGCGCCTCCGAAGGCCCAGAGCCCGAGCTCCGCGTCGTCGGGGAACTGCCCCAGCCCGGCCCCGGCGGTCTCGACGAGCGCCTGGATGCGGGTCCGGTCCGTCCCCGCGACACCGAAGCCCATCGACCCGGAGGTGTCCACCAGGACGAGGGACCGGCCCGGCATCGACAGGAGACGCCACCGTTGGAGGGTGCTGTGGAGTCGGTCGGCGTCGCGGACGACCAGTGCCTCGACCTCCCCGACCCCGGCGCCGTCGGCGAGAGGGGCGCGGAAGGCGGTCCGGAACGCGTCGTCGGCGAGTCCGGCGACGACCTCGTCCGCCGCGGTCGCGTCGCGCAGCGCCTCCGCGGCCCCGGTCACCTCGGCGCGCCGCGTCGGATCCTGGGTGGTCACCGCGAGCGGGTAGGTGAGGTAGACCGCGCCCGTGTCGGGGGCGAGCACCTCGAGCCCGGCATCGGGGGCGGCGCGCTGCGCGAGAACCGCGTCCCGTTCGGTGACGATCGCCGCGCCGCCCTCCTCGACCACCCTGGCGAGCATCTCCTGCGCGGCGGGCGGGACCTCCATGCGGGCCGTCTGTCCCTGCGCCAGCATCGCCATCGACGCGGCCAGCGCCTCCGGGCCGGCCCGCATCGTCTCGACCTCCGACGTCGCGGCCAGGATCGGGGCGTCCGCGACGCCGGAACGGACGGGGTCGCCCATCATCAGGCCCGGAGCGGTGAGGGCGGCGCTCCAGGTGCTCAGGTCGACCTCGGTGTCACGCGCCGCGATGATCACGGGGGTCGCGGCGAGGGAGTTGAGGACGGTCTCGAACGGGATCTGGACGTCCTGCGACATCCGGGCGAGCCGCACCGCGGAGTCGGGAACCCAGATGTCGGGAAGTGCCTCGGCCGAGACCGCGCGGGAGATCATGTCCGCGGAGGAGACCGGCGCGACCTCGTAGGCGTAGCACCCGTCGGCGTGGTCCGTCAGCGCCCGGACATGGTCGACGATGTCGGGTTCGGCCGCGATGCTGATCCGCGGCTCGGACCCGCAGAAACCGGCGACGCCGGCTCGGGACAAGCCCGAGACCACCAGTCCCACGACGAGCAGCACGGCGACGATGGCCGCCCCGATGAGGACGACCCGCCGGGCCGTCCGGTTCCCACTCTGTGGCGACGCGCTGTGCCTGGCCATCGGTGGCACTCCCCCCGGTCATGCGGTACCCGGGGCCGTGCCAGACGCCCACGTCAGGCGGATCCGGGTCGGGCGCGGAGAATCGTACCCGGGACGGACGGTCCGCGGTGCCCGCACGTCGGGCCCCGCCGAGACCGTGCCCCACCTGCGGTGCGGCGCTTCAGCGTCCGCGGAAGACCGGGGGCCTCTTCTCGGCGCGGGCGGCCCGTGCCTCCGCCATGTCCTCGCTGCTCCACGCGCGCTGCTGGAGCTCCGTGTGTTCGTCCCGCGGCAGCAACCGGGCGTCGTCGTCGTTGATGACGGTCTTGATGTGGCGCAGGCTCAACGGCGCGAAGCGGGACAGCTCGCCCGCCAGCTCCATCGCCGTCTCCATGTCACCGATCTCGTTGGCCAGGCCGATCCGGGCGGCTTCCTCCGCTCCGACGGGGCGCGCGGTCATGAGCACCGACCGGGCGTGACCGCCACCCACGACGTTGGCGAGCCGCTTGATCGTCCAGTTGTCCAACGCCAGGCCCACCTTGACGACGGGCACGGTGAACACGGCGCCGGGCACCACCACGCGCAGATCGGCCGCCAGCGCGAGCTGGACACCCGCGCCGACCGCGGGTCCGTTGACGGCCGCGATGACGGGGACGGGCACGGACTCGACCGCCCGGAGCATGCCGGCGTGCGCGTCATAGAAGTCGGAGTTGTACACCCCGCCGGACAGGTCCGCGCCCGCGCAGAAGGCGGTCCCCGCGCCCGTGATGACGATCGCCCGGACGGGGTCCTCGGCGTCGGCCTGCGCCCCGGCCGCCTCCACCGCTTCGCGGAGCGCGGTACACACCTCCGCGTCGAGGGCGTTGCGGGTCTCGTGGCGGTCGATGGTGACGACGACGACTGCGCCGTCCCGACGGGTGACGATCATGGTGACGGTGACTCCTCTTCGAGACGGGGGTACGCCCACGCACCCCGACGGCCACGATACCCGCTGGTAGGTGGGCCCACCGTACGATGCGGACATGGCACGAACCGGCGCTCTCCAGATCCTCGACATGGTCCTCGACGCGGACTCGTTCCGGCCCTGGGACGACGCCCCGGTGCGGCCCCCACAGGTGGACTCGGTCCCCGGTTACGCGGACGCGCTCGAGCGGGCGGCGGAGAAGTCCGGGGTCGACGAATCGGTCATCACCGGGGAGGGAACGCTCCTCGGACGGCGGGTCGTCATCGTCGCGTGCGAGTTCGATTTCCTCGCCGGGTCCATCGGGATCGCGGCCGCCGAGCGGATCGTCTCGGCGATCGAGCGGGCCACGGCCGAGGGCCTGCCGATCCTCGCCTCGCCCACCTCCGGTGGCACCCGGATGCAGGAGGGGACGATGGCGTTCCTGCAGATGGTCAAGATCTCCGCCGCCGTCGCGGGACACAAGAACGCCGGGCTGCCCTACCTGGTCTACCTGCGGCACCCGACGACCGGCGGCGTGTTCGCCTCGTGGGGCTCCCTCGGTCACGTCTCGGTGGCCGAGCCCGGGGCCCTCATCGGTTTCCTCGGGCCGCGCGTCTACGAGGCGCTCTACGACGCCCCCTTCCCCGACGGCGTCCAGGTCTCGGAGAACCTCGCCCGCCGCGGGATGATCGACGGCGTGCTCCCCCCGGAGGGGTTGCGCGACCTCACGTCCCGGGCGTTGCGGGTCCTGTGTCAGGACCCTCCGTCGGAGGACGAGCCGGCCGCACCCCACGGGCCGGTCCCCGAGCCGGAGTCCGACGACGGAGTCCCGCCGGATGCGTGGGACTCCATCACCCGGACGCGCCGCGCCGACCGCCCGGGGGCGCGTGCGTTCCTCGACCGCGTCTCCCCCGACCGGGTGCCGCTCTCCGGCACCGGACAGGGCGAGGACAGCGGGTCCCTCCTGCTGTCCCTGGTGAGGTTCCGGGGCCAGTCCGCGGTCGTGCTCGCCCAGGACCGGGACGCCGAGAGCGAGAAGAGCCCCCTCGGCCCGTCCGCCCTGCGCTCCGCCCGACGCGGCATGCGCATCGCCGCGGAGATGGGTGTGCCGCTGGTGTTGCTGATCGACACCCGGGGCGCGGCCCTGTCACGCGAGGCGGAGGAGGGTGGCCTGGCGGGCGAGATCGCCAGGAGCCTGGCCGACCTCGTCACCCTGCCCACACCGACCGTCTCCGTGATCCTCGGACAGGGCACCGGGGGCGCCGCGTTGGCCCTGCTCCCCGCCGACAGGGTGCTGTGCGCCCGGCACGGGTGGCTCGCGCCCCTGCCCCCGGAGGGAGCCAGCGCGATCCTCCATCACGAGACCACGCGGGCCCCGGAGGTCGCCCGGTCCCAGGGCATCACCTCGGCGGACCTGTCGAACGCGGGGATCGTCGACGTCGTCGTCCCCGAGCGACCCGACGCGGCGGACGAGCCGGAGGCGTTCTGTGACCGGATGGCGGACGCCGTCGCGTCAGCGCTGCTGGAGGTGCGCCGGCGTCCCCCTGAGCGGAGGTATGCCGAGCGGATGATGCGGTATCGGGAGCTCGGCCTCGCACTAGAGTGAAACCTGTCACAGCCCGTCGGCGCGGTCGGCGGGCCCACTCCCGGACGTGAGGGGAACACTCGATGTCGGACTCGACGACCTCGACCTACGACGCCGCCCACCGGCTCTCGATCAGCGATCCCGACGCCTTCTGGCTGGACGTCGCCGGGGACATCGACTGGACCACGCCGCCCACGACCGCGGTGGACGGGAGCCGGCCGCCGTTCTACCGGTGGTTCCCGGACGGCGAACTGAACACCTCGTACAACTGCGTCGACCGGCACGTCGCCGCCGGGCGGGGTGATCAGGCCGCGTTCATCTACGACTCGGCGGTCACCGGGGTCAAGGAGACGATCACCTACGCGCAGCTGCTGACGCAGGTCGAGGAGTTCGCGGGCGCGCTCGCCGCGGAGGGTGTGGGGCGTGGCGACCGGGTCGTCATCTACATGCCGATGGTCCCCCGCGCGGCCGTGGCGATGCTCGCGTGTGCCCGTCTCGGCGCGGTGCACTCCGTCGTGTTCGGCGGGTTCGCCGCGCCCGAGCTGGCGATCCGCATCGACGACGCCCGCCCCAAGGTGATCGTCACCTCCCACGGCGGCATCGAGCCCACGCGCAAGGTGCCCTATTTCCCCATGGTCGCCAAGGCGCTGGAGCTCACCACCCACACGCCCGTGGCCGTCATCGTCGCCCCACGCCACGACCAGTTCCCCGACGAGACGTTCCCCGAGACCCCGGGGACCACCTGGAGCTACTGGGATGACGCGGTGGCCGAGTCCGAGCCGGCGGCGCCGGTGGCGGTCAAGGCCACCGATCCGCTGTACATCCTCTACACGTCCGGTACGACCGGCCTGCCCAAGGGCGTCGTCCGAGACAACGGCGGGCACGCCGTCGCCCTCGCGTGGTCGATGTGGAACGTCTACGGCATCCGGCCCGGGGACGTGTGGTGGACCGCCTCGGACGTCGGCTGGGTGGTCGGCCACTCCTACATCGTCTACGCCCCCCTTCTGGTCGGGGCGACGTCGATCATCTACGAGGGCAAGCCGGTCGGGACGCCTGACGCCGGGGCGTTCTGGCGCGTGGCGTCCGAGCATCGCGCGGTGGCCCTGTTCACGGCGCCGACCGCCGTGCGGGCGATCCGCAAGGAGGACCCCGAGGGCCTCGAGATCGCGGGGTACGACCTGTCGGCCATGCGCACGCTGTTCTGCGCCGGCGAGCGCCTCGACCCGGACACCTATCAGTGGGCCACCGACAAGCTCGGCAAGCCGGTGGTGGACAACTGGTGGCAGACCGAGACGGGGTGGCCCATCGCCTCCAATCTCCGCGGCCTGGAGCCGATGCCGATCAAGGCCGGTTCCCCCACGGTCGCGGTCCCCGGGTACGACCTCCACGTGCTCGACGGCGACGGCAATCCCCTGCCTCCCGGCGAGGAGGGCAACCTGGCCATCAAGCTGCCCATGGCCCCGGGCACCCTGGCGGGCCTGTGGGAGGACGACGAGAGGTTCGTGTCCTCGTACATGTCCGTCTTCGACGGCTACTACTCGACCGGCGACGGCGGGTACGTCGACTCCGAGGGCTACGTGTTCGTGATGGGACGGACCGACGACGTCATCAACGTCGCCGGCCACCGGCTGTCGACCGGGTCGATGGAGGCTGTGATCGCCCGGCATCCCGCCGTGGCGGAGGTCGCGGTGATCGGGGTGAAGGATCAGCTCAAGGGCCAACGACCCGTCGGGTACGTGGTGCTCAAGTCCGGGCAGGTCCGCGACCCCGAGGAACTGCGCGCCGAGTTGGTGGCGATGGTCCGCGACGAGATCGGGGCCGTGGCCACCTTCCGCGACTGCACGGTGGTCCAGGGTCTGCCCAAGACGCGCTCGGGCAAGATCCTCCGCAAGACGATGCGCCAGATCGCCGACGGCCAACAGGACGTGGCGGTGCCGTCGACCATCGAGGACCCGGCCGTCCTCGAGGCACTCACGCCGTTCCTGCGTCAGCAGGGATAGGAGCTCGTCGCTCCGCTCCCAGCCATGGCGTCTCGCCCCCGCGGATGCCTGCTGGTCCCACAGCCGCTCCCGGCTATGGCGTCTCGCCCCCGCGGATGCCCGCGCGACCCACAGCCGCTCTCGGCTATGGCGTCTCGCCTGCCCCGCGGCGGGCGCGGGACGCCATGGCGAGGGGCGGCTGTGGCCCAGGCGGCTGTCGCTCAGAGCGGCAGAACCCCGGGCGGCTGCGGGCCCAGGGCGGCTGCGGGCCCAAGGCGGCAGAACCCCGCGCGGCTGCGGGCCCAGGGCGGCAGAACCCCGGGCCGCTATGGCTCAGCGCGGCGGCACCCCGGGCGGCTGCAGAACCAGGCCCGCGGCGCTCGGGGCGGCCACGTCAGGTGAACAGATGACGGCGCCCCGCCCTCCGGAGTCGGAGGGCGGGGCGAACCGCGATAAACCTGGGGTCAGGCGTCGAGCAGGTCGATCACGAAGACCAGGGTCTTACCGCCGAGCGGATGCAGCGCCGCGGAGGTGCCGTACGCCTTGTCCGGCGGGATCACCAGCTGACGGCGCCCGCCGACCTTCATTCCCGGGATGCCCTCCTGCCAGCCCTGGATGAGGCCGTTCAGGGGGAAGGTGATGGACTCACCGCGATCCCAGGAGGAGTCGAACTGCTCACCGGTCTCGTAGTCCACCCCCACGTAGTGCACGGTGACGTTACCGCCGGCGACCGCCTCGGCTCCGTCCCCCACCGTGAGGTCCTCGGTGACGAGGTCGGTGGGCGCGGGGCCCGTCGGCATGTCGATCTCGGGCTTGTCCATGATGTTCTCCTGGGGTGGGAATCCCGGGTTCAGCGCTGGCTGATCGGGGTGAAGCTCCGCTCGGCCGGGCCGGTGTAGACCTGGCGCGGGCGGTTGATCTTGGTGGACGGATCCTCGCGCATCTCACGCCAGTGGGCGATCCAGCCGGGCATGCGACCGAGCGCGAACAGCACGGTGAACATGTCGGTCGGGAAGCCCATCGCGCGGTAGATGAGGCCGGTGTAGAAGTCGACGTTCGGGTAGAGCTTGCGCTCGACGAAGTAGTCGTCGGCCAGCGCGGTCTCCTCGAGCTTGAGGGCGATCTCGAGCAGCGGGTCGTTGCTCTGCGACAGCAGCGCGTGGGCGTGCTTCTTGGCGATCTGCGCGCGGGGGTCGTAGCTCTTGTAGACGCGGTGACCGAAGCCCATCAGCTTGACGCCGTCGACCTTGTTCTTGACGCGGTCCATGTAGTCGGTGGCGTCGCCGCCCTCCGACTCGATCCGCTCGAGCATCTCGAGCACGGCCTGGTTGGCGCCACCGTGCAGCGGGCCGTACAGGGCGTTGATGCCGCCCGTGATCGAGGAGTACAGCGGCGCCTCGGAGGAGCCGACCATCCGCACCGTGGAGGTCGAGCAGTTCTGCTCGTGATCCGCGTGCAGGACGAGGAGCATGTCGAGGGCCTCGGCGACCTCGTCGGTGACCTCGTAGTCCGGGCCGAACGTCATGCGCAGGAAGTTGCGCACGTACCCGAGCGACGGATCCGGGTCGATCGCGTCGTGGCCGTTGCGGATGCGCTCGATGGCGGCCGCCAGGGTGGGGCCGCGGCCCAGCAGGCGCGCGGTCGCCAGGTCGACGGCCTTGGGGTCGTCGATGTCCAGGTCGTCACCGTGGGTGCCGAAGAGGCTCACGCCGGCGGACAGGACGGGCATCGGGTGGGTGTCGCGGGGGAAGGCCTGCAGCAGCGGCATCATCTGGCCGGGCAGCGCGGTCTCCCCGAGCACCTTGTCGGTGAACTCGGCGAGCTGGGCCTCGGTGGGGTCCTCGCCGTAGATGAGGAGGTAGGACACCTCGAGGAACGAGGCGTTCTCGGCGAGCTGGTCGATCGGGTACCCACGGTGCCGCAGGATGCCCTCGTTACCGTCGATGTAGGTGATCGACGACGTGCACGCGGAGGTGTTGACGAACCCCACGTCCAGGGTGGTCATCCCGGTCTCGGCCAACAGCGAGCCGAGCTGGACGGCGTCACTACCGCAGCTCGCCTCCATCACGTCGAGTTCGAGCTCACCGCCGGGGTAGGACAGTGTTGCTTTGCGGTCCGAACCGTTCGAGCCTGCGGTCACGCGATTCCCTCTCCGACGACTGGTCCCGGCGGTTCAGTGCCGCCACGAATGTGCTGTGCCACACCCTACCGTGACGGTTGTATCCGACTCGAAGGGAGTTCTCCTGTCCTCCCCCCGGCGCCCCGGAGGCGCCGTCACGGCTGGAGCCGTCGGGCGGTCCACCGGTCGCCGTCGCGCAGGCACTCGACGCGGTCGTGGAACCGATCCGGCCCGCCCTGCCAGAACTCGACCCGGTCCGGCGCGACGCGGTACCCGCCCCACCTGTCGGGCATGGGGATCTCCTCGACGTCGGCCAGGCGCCGCCGCGCGGTCTCGAACAACGACTCGAGCTCGGCCACCGTCCGCGCCGGTCGCGACTGCTCCGACGCCCAGGCGGCGATCTGCGACCCCCGGGGCCGGGTGCGCCAGTACGCGAGGCTGTCCGCCCGGTCGATCGGATGGCAGGGCCCCTCGATGTGCACCTGACGCTCCGCGACCAACCAGGGGAAGGTCACCGACGCGTACCCGGTCTCCGCCAACTGGACGCCCTTGCGCGACGTCGTCGTCGTGAAGAACGTCACCCCACCCTCGTCGACGCCCTTGCACAGGACGGTGCGCGTCGACGGGCGCCGGTCGGCACCGACGGTGCCGAGCACCATGGCGTTGGGCTCGCGGACACCGCGCCGCCCCGCCTCGTCCATCCACTCGGTGAACAGGGGCAACCACCCGTCGGCGAGGTCGGCCACGTCGAGCCGCTCGTGCAGGCCGTACCCGACGCGCATGGTGTCGAAGTCGGTGGGTTCCAGGACCGGTTCCTCCATGACCCCCGACGGTACTCCGGGATCGCCGCCGGGCCGGACTACCATGGGACGCGTCCCACCCCACGAGACCGAAACGGCACCCCAAGAGCATGAGCGATCAGCTGCCCACCATCCCCGCCGACCTCAAGCCCGCCGACGGCCGCTTCGGCTGCGGCCCCTCCAAGGTCCGCCCCGAGCAGATCTCGGCCGTCGCCGACGCAGCGACCTCGGTGATGGGCACCAGCCACCGTCAGGCGCCGGTCAAGGACGTCGTGGGCCGCGTGCGCGACGGCCTGTCCTCGCTGTTCTCCCTGCCGGAGGGCTACGAGGTCGTGCTGGGCAACGGCGGCACCACCGCCTTCTGGGACGCCGCCGCGTTCGGCCTGGTGCGGGAGAAGTCGCTGCACCTGACCTACGGCGAGTTCTCCTCCAAGTTCGCCAAGGTCACCGGCGCCGCGCCGTTCCTGGCCGACCCGATCGTCGTGTCCGCCGATCCCGGTTCGGCGCCGGAGCCGACCTCCGACCCGTCCGTCGACCTCATCGGCTGGGCGCACAACGAGACCTCGACCGGCGTCATGCTGCCCGTGAGCCGCCCGGCGGGCTCGGAGAACGCGCTCGTCGCGATCGACGCCACGTCCGGTGCCGGCGGTCTGCCCGTCGACATCACCGACGCCGACGTCTACTACTTCGCGCCGCAGAAGTCCTTCGCCTCGGACGGTGGCCTGTGGGTGGCCGTCATGAGCCCGGCCGCCCTGGCGCGGGTCGACGAGATCGCGGCCACCGACCGCTGGTGCCCCGACTTCCTGTCGCTGCCCACGGCGGTCGACAACTCCAAGAAGAACCAGACGTACAACACCCCGGCCGTGGCGACGCTGCTCATGTTCGCCTCGCAGATCGAGTGGATGAACGACCAGGGCGGCCTGGACTGGGCCGTGGCGCGGACCAAGGACTCGTCCTCGCGCCTGTACGAGTGGGCCGAGGCCAGCGACTACGCCACCCCGTTCGTCGCCGAGCCCGCGCACCGCTCGCAGGTCGTGGGCACGATCGACCTGGCCGAGGAGATCGACGCCGCGAAGGTCGCCAAGACGCTGCGCGCCAACGGCATCGTCGACACCGAGCCGTACCGCAAGCTCGGCCGCAACCAGCTGCGCATCGGCATGTTCCCGGCGATCGAGCCGGAGGACGTCACGCAGCTGACCCGGTGCATCGACCACGTGGTCGGCCAGCTCTCCTGAGCCGCCCCCGCCCGCACCGGCCCCGGCCGGCGCGACGCCCACTTTTCCGCAGCCCACCCGGCCCGTCCGCGCGCCGGGTGGGCTGCGCTGCCCTACCATGTGGGGACGCGCCCAGGCCCCGGGCGGCGGTGGAGGTCGGGTCGCCGACGGGGCCGCGAGGAGTCGAGGAGGCGGCATGCGGAAGCTGAGGATCGTCGGTGTGGACACCGAGTCGTCGGTCGTCGAATGCGAGGTCCCGGACTCCGGCGAGAAGTTCTCCCTGCCGCTCGACGACCGTCTCCGGGCCGCCGCGCGCGGCGAGTTCGTGGCCGGCGGGTCGGACCGCGCGCCGGTGACCGGCACGTTGCGGCCCCGTGAGATCCAGGACCGGATCCGGCACGGGGCGTCGCCGGAGGAGGTCGCCGCGGACGCGGGGGTGCCGATGTCGCGCATCGAGGGTTTCGCCGTGCCCGTGTTGCTGGAGCGGGCCAACGCGGCCGAGCTCGCGCGGGCGGCGCACCCGGTGCTGCCGGACGGGCCGGCGCTCAACACGCTCGCCGACCGGGTGGGGGCCGCGCTGGACCGGCGCGGTGTGGATCCGGACCTGGTGACGTGGGACGCGTGGAAGGACCGCTCGGGCGGGTGGGTGGTCCGCACGTCGTGGCCGGCCGGCCTGTCGGATGACGCGAGCGCCACGTGGTCGTTCGTCCCCGATTCGCACGGGGGTTCCGCGCGTGCCCTGGACGAGGAGGCCGAGCGGATCCTGGACCCGTCCCGCGCCACGGAGCTGCGGTCGGTGTCGGCTCCTCCCCCGTTGCCGCCGGGTCCGCCGCCGATCCGCGCGGTGCCGCCGCCCACGTCGGTGACGCCGCCCGCCGGCCCCGTGCGCCCGGCCGTCGAACCGCCGCGTGTCGCCGAGCCGTCCCGCGGCGCCGAACCGTCCCGTGTCGCCGAGCCGCCGTCGGACCCCGGCGCGCGCCCGTCCGCCGCGCCGGCCGCCCGGGGCGAGGGTGCCGCACCGGCCTCCGGTGGTTCCGCTGCCGGGGACGACGACGACGAGGACTTCCTGCAGCCCACGCCCACGGAACCCGAGCGGCGCCCCTCGCGCCGTCATCCCACGATGCCGTCGTGGGAGGACGTCCTGCTCGGGGTCCGCGGTAAGGACGACTGAGTCACGGACATGGGCTATCACGTCGCGACCTTCTGGTACCTGGCGACCGACGATCCGGCGGCGCCCTTCCGGGCGGGTCTCCCGTCGGATCCCGGCTTCGCCCGTCGACTGCTGTCCCGCCTGTTCCCGACGGTGACCGTGGCGTCCCTGGGGGCGTTCCCGCTCAACCGGTCGGCGTCCGCCGGCCCGGGCGAGATCTATGTGGGGTCCTTTCCCGGACTCACGGTGGTGCAGACCCCCGTCGAGGGCCCGGTCGTGCCGTCGGCCGCGGCGGACACGTGGCTCCGCCTGGTCGAGGCGCCCACGGTGCTGCTGTTCGCGCAGGATCCCGAGGACGGGGTGAGCGGGTTCGCCCGCTGGGAGGCCGGGAAGCTGGTCCGGGCGTTCGCGGGGACCGATGACCGGATCGTCGAGGACGAGGGCATGCCCCTGCCGTTCGAGCGGCCCTACTGGGCGGGCGAGTTCCCGATCGACTCGGCGGTCGGCAACCCCCTGGCGTTGCCGTTCTCGCCGTCGTCCCTCCTCCACGCCGCGCACCGGGACTGGCTCGGCTTCGATCTCGAGCCGGGTGGCCTCGATGTGCCCGTGCACGGCTTCGCGACCGACGGCCGCCGCGAGGTGCGGCAGCACACGCCGCCGGCGGGTCCGGCCCTGCACGTGGCGGGCATGCCGGGGCGCGCGGAGCTCCACGCCGCCTCCCGTCGCGCCGCCGGCTCCGACGAGGACGGCGGGCCGGCGGGTGCGGGTGCGGCGTCGCCGTACGAGGACGACGACTACGAACGCCTCCCCTCCGGCTCGGGCCCGCGTCGGGCCGCGCGCGTGGACAGGGTGCGGGGGCTGGCCGGCGTCGTCGGCGACGCGGTCCGCCGGGGTGCCGGCGCGGTGTCCGATCGCATGCGCCGCCGCCGCTCGGGGTAGCCGCTCCCACGATCTGCCGGGATGCACGTCCTCGGGATCAGTCGCGCCGGGCCCGCTCGTAGAACGCGACCGCGGCCGCGGTCGCCACGTTGAGGGAATCCGTCCCGGCCGTCATGGGGATGGCCGCCCGCACATCGCAGGCGCGCATGGCGTGCTCGGTCAGTCCGGGTCCCTCGGCCCCCAGCACGAACGCGACCTTGTCGGCGTCGACGGCGCGGGACAGGGGCGTCTCGGCGGACGGGGTCAGCGCGACCGTGCGGAACCCGCGTGCGCGCAGGTCGTCGAGGCCTCGCTGCCAGGTGGTGGGGGTGCCGGGCAGGTGCGCGAACGGCAGCCGCAGGACGTGTCCCATCGACACGCGGACGACGCGCCGATAGAGCGGGTCACCGGTGGCGGCGCCGAACAGCACGCCGTCGACCCCGAGGGCCGCGCAGTTGCGGAAGATCGCGCCGAGGTTCTCCGGGTCGTTGACGCCCTCGAGCACCACGAGCGTGCGCGCGGTGTCCACGACCGCGTCCACGGCCAGCGGGGCGGGGCGGTCGGCGGCGGCGAGGATGTCCCGGCTCGACCGGAAGCCGATCACCTCGCTGAGGACGTCCTTGGTCGTGCGCAGGTAGACGGCGTCCCGGGCCCGCTCGTCGGCGTCCCAGCCCTCGCCGGCCGCCTCGCGGCGCAGCTGCTGCAGGCGGGCGTCCGTGCCGAGCAGGACGTGGGGCCGGAAGCGGGACAGCAGCATGCGGCCCACCACGTAGGTGCCCTCGGCGATCACCAGCCCGCGTCCGCCGGGCAGATCCGGCCGGCGGTCGGAGTTGTTGAGATCGCGCAGGTCGTCCAGCCGGGGGTCGGCGGGATCGGAGACGTCGACGACCTTCACCGTTGGGGTCCCCTCTCCCGCCGACCGCTCAGGCCAGCGCGTCGGTGATGGGCCCGATGCCGAAGTAGACGACGAACGCGGCCGCGACGATCCACAGGATCGGGTGGACGGTGCGCGCCTTGCCGGTGGCGGTGGCCATGACGACCCAGGCGATGAAGCCGATGCCGATGCCGTTGGCGATCGAGTAGGTGAACGGCATCGCGACGATCGTGAGGAAGGCCGGTAGCGCGACGGCGAAGTTCGTCAGATCGATCTGCTTGATCTGGGCGATCATCAGCGCGCCCACGATCACCAGCGCGGGCGCGGCGGCCTCGACCGGGACCACCTCGTAGAGCGGGGTGAAGAACATCGCGAGTAGGAACAGCGCGCCGGTGACGATGTTCGCCAGGCCCGTACGGGCGCCCTCGGCGATGCCGGAGGCCGACTCGAGGAAGACCGTGTTCGACGACGACGAGGTCAGTCCGCCGGCGACGGCACCGAAGCCCTCGACCACGAGGGCGCTCTTCATGTTGGGCAGGTTGCCCTTGGAGTCCATCAGCTCGGCCTCCTTGCCGAGGCCCGTGAACGTTCCCATGGCGTCGAAGAAGTTGGCCAGCAGCAGGGTGAAGACGAACAGGCCCGCGGCCAGGGGCCCGATGCGGGTGAACGCGCCGATGAGGTCGACGTTGCCGATGAGGGCGAGGTTCGGGATCCCACCGAGCGAGTCCGGGATGACCGGAACCGCGAGGCTCCACCCGGTCGGGTTCGGCTCGCCGTCCACGAAGGACGGGCCGGCGTCGGCGAAGGCCTCGACGATGACGGCGAAGACGGCCGTGACGACGATGCCGATGAACAGCCCGCCGCGGATCTTCCGGGCGACGAGGACACCGCACAGCAGGAGGCCGACGACGAAGACGAAGGTCGGCCAGGATGCGATCGAGCCGCCGATCCCCAGCCCGACGGGGACGGTGGTGTTGGCGGCGTCCGGGAGGCGACGCACGAACCCGGAGTCGACGACGCCCACCATCGCGATGAAGAGGCCGATACCGACGGCGATGGCGGCCTTGAGCTCGGTGGGCACCGCGTTGAACACGGCGGTGCGGAACCCGGTGATGGCGAGGATGACGATGATGACGCCCTCGATGACTATCAGGCCCATCGCCTCCGCCCACGTCACCTCGCGCGCGATGGTGACGGCGACGAGCGAGTTGATGCCGAGGCCCGTCGCGAACGCGAACGGGTACCGCGCGATGGCACCGAACGCGATGGTCATCACACCCGCGGTGAAGGCCGTCACGGCGGCGATCTCGACGATCGAGAGCTGGTTGCCCTCGACGTCGGTGCCGGAGCCCAGGATCAGCGGGTTGAGGATGATGATGTAGGCCATCGCGAAGAAGCTGACGAGCCCGCCGCGGACCTCGCGCCCGATCGTCGAGCCCCGCTCGCTGATCTTGAAGTAGCGGTCTACCGCCCCGATCTTGGCGGGGGGCTGCGACACGGCCCCGGTGCTCTGCGACATCTGGCGACCTTCCTGGTCTCGGGTGGGGAACCGTCATAGAGTAACCGGCCACCTGCCTGCGGTAGCGTCGCGGTCATGACGGACGAGACGACGGACACGCAGGTACCGCCGATCCCGACCTACCTGTTGGACCCTCGTCCGGTCGTGATCCTCGGGACCCTGGCGTGGACGCTCGCCCTCCTGGCCCACATGCTGATGACCGATGTCGACATGCGCACGGTGGTGTTGTGCGCGGTGGGGATCGGCGTCGGGGCGCTCGGGTCGCTCGTCTACGCGCTGCAGCGCCGCGCGGTCCTGCGCGGCAGTGCGGGAGCCCAACAGGGGTTGGACTTCGACACGGTCTGACCGACCGTCAGTCCTCGGCCTCGTCGCGCGGGGGCGCGGACTCCCCCGCGGTCGTGGCCTCGCCCGAGGGCCCGGCGGACTCCTCCGCGGTCGTGGCCTCGCCGGAGGGCCCGGCGGACCCCGCGGCCGTGGCCTCGCCGGCGGACTCCGCGGTCGTGGTCTCGCCGGCCGCGTCCGCCCCGGCGGACCGGGCGCGAGCGGTGGCGGCGAGCTGCTGCGGCAGGACGATCACGTCGACGGCGGCGTCGTCGTACGCCTCGGGTACCGGCGGGGTCGAGTCACCGGGCACCCGGACCTCGCTGTGCGCCCCGCAGCCGTACTCGAGGTGCACGGTCTGCCCGTCCGCGGCGTACTCGTTGGCGCAGATCCCGAACATCGTGCCGAGTGAACCGGCGACGGGCACCAGGAAGCCACAGGTGCCGCAGTGGTGCTTGGCGCCGCGGGCGATCTCGGACTCGGGCCCGCGCTCGGCGGCCCAGCGTTCGGCGGCGGCCGAGCGCCCCTCCCGGCTCAGGTGGCGGGGGCGGCCGAGCCCGATGGGCCCGGCGGCCTCGTCGAGCGCCTCGTCTCCGCTGGAGGTGTGGCCGGGTACGAGCCGCTCGTCGTCCTCCGCCGGCGGCAGCAGGTCCCCCGGGCCGAGGTCGCCGGGCCGGATGCGCTTCTCCCACGGCACCCACTCGGGGGCGACCAGCGCCTCGTCGCCGGGCAACAGCGCGATCTCGTCGACCGTCACCTCGCCGCCCGGGACGAGGGCGAGCACGCACGCCCAGTACCAGCCGCGGTACCCGGGCAGTTCCGAGGCGAAGCGGTGGGTGGTGGTGAACGCGGCCTCCACGGTGACGCCGAGATGCTCGCCGACACCGCTGGTGGCGAACTCCTCGGTCGCCGCGCGCGCCACGTCCACGCCGGAGGCCAGCCGCTCGCGCAGCGCGGCGTCGAAGCCCGAATTCTCCTCGGCGTCCGCGACGGCCGCGCCCTGATCCGTGCCTACCTCGGTGTTCACGCCTCCCATTATGCGCATCTGCGTGGGGAGGACACGGTCCGGCCCGTCGTGCGGCATCCTGGGGGCATGCGCAGCGTCCGCCGCCCGGTCGGCCCCCTCCTGGTATCCCTGAGCCTGATCGCCGCGTCAGCCGCGTGCTCGGGAGACGGCGGGGGCGAGCCGGCCTCCGCCACCTCGGCGAGCACCTCGCTGGCCTCCTCCAGCGCACCCGCCGGCGCGTCGTCCGCCGGGGCGACGGCCCCGCGCGTCCCGGTCGGCCCCTCGGAACCCCGTCCCGCGCGCGGGTCGGTCGAGGTGGTGCGCACCCTGGAGCACGACCCCACCCTGTTCACCCAGGGGTTGCAGGTGGTCGGGGGCGAGATCTACGAGTCGACGGGCAGGTACGGCGGTTCCGTGGTGCAGCGCCGCCCGCTCGACGGCGGGGACGCCGTGACGGTGAAGATGGAGGACGACGAGTTCGGCGAGGGCCTGGCCGTCACCCCCGACACGGTGTGGACGCTGACCTGGCAGAACGGGGTCGCCCACAACCGCGATCCGCAGTCTCTCGAGGTCCGGTCCGAGGTGGGGTACCAGGGCGAGGGCTGGGGTCTCTGCTCCGACGGCTCGGGGCTGGTGATGAGCGACGGCAGCGAGACCCTGACCTTCCGCGACCCGGTGACGTTCGAACCGACCGGCACCGTCACCGTCACCTCGGGCGGGACGCCGGTGAGGAACCTCAACGAGCTGGAATGCGTGGACGGCGACGTCCTGGCGAACGTGTGGATGACCGACGAGATCGTCCGGATCGACCCGTCCACCGGTGAGGTCACGGCCATCTACGACGCCTCCGGGCTGGGCCGCCCCCGCCCCGCGGACCCCGACGCGGTGCTCAACGGGATCGCGGCGCTACCCGGGTCGGAGAACGTCCTGGTCACCGGCAAGCTCTGGCCGGAGATGTACGAGGTGCGCCTCGTTGGCTGAGCGCCCCCGGACAGCGGCACGGCGCGCCGCGGCGACCGCCGGTCGGGGCGTCCGGCGGGTCTTCCACGCCGATGGCGCTGACCGCTCGGGCCTGGCGCCGCTGAGCTACGTCACCGTCGCCAACTTCGCGTGCGACGCGATCCTCGCGGTCGCGTTGGCGAACACCCTGTTCTTCTCGGCGGCGACCGCGGAGTCGCGCGGCAACGTCGCGCTGTACCTGCTGGTGACCGTCGCGCCGTTCGCGCTGGTGGCGCCCGTCATCGGCCCGGCGCTCGACCGGTTGCGCAGCGGTCGGCGGCTCACCGTCTCGCTCACGTTCACGCTGCGCGCGGTGCTCGCGGTAATCCTCGGCCTCAACTTCGACACCTGGCTGCTCTACCCCCTGGCGTTGGGCATGCTCGTGCTGTCCAAGACGTTCGGCGTGGTCAAGGCGTCCATCACGCCGCACGTGCTGCCCCCGGCGCTGGACCTGGTCCGGACCAACTCGCGGCTGACGGTGCTCGGGCACGTCGGCGGCAGCGTCGTCGCCGGGGCCGCGGCCGGCGTCGTCGCGTGGATCTGGGACTCCCCGACCGCGCTCTGGCTGCTGGCGGCGGTCGCGCTCGTGGCGGCCTACGTCGCCATGACCATCCCCGCCCACGCCGAGGCGTCGGAGGACGAGGAGTCCGCCACCCTGCGGATCGAGCGCGCCGGGTCGCTCACGAGCGGCCTGCGCGCCGTGCTCACCCGGCCGCTCGGGAGGAACGTCCTGGCCAACCTGTGGGCGGTGTCGCTCGTCCGGTTCATGACCGGGTTCCTCACCTTGTATCTGGCGTTCGTCGCCAAGGCTCAGGAGGACGCCTCCGCGCTGGAGCAGGCGGGCCTGCTCGCGATCGCGGGCGCGGCGGGCGGTTTGGGCACGTTCGCCGGTAACGCGGTCGGCGCCCGCCTGCCCCTGGGCCGACCGGGCCGCATCACGAGCACGGCCGCGGGGGCGGCGTTGGCCACGGCCGTCGTGGCCGCCGCCCTCGGGACGCTCTGGGCCGCCGCCGTGCTGGCTCTGGTCGCCGCGGTGTGCAGCGCGCTGGGCAAGGTCGCCCTGGACGCGTCCATCCAGACGGACATCCCCGACGCCGCGCGCTCGTCCGCGTTCGGCCGGTCCGAGACCGCGCTGCAGCTGGCGTGGGTCGGCGGCGGGGCGCTCGGGGTGCTGCTGCCGCCGGACTTCACGGTGGGCTTCTCCGTGATCGCCGCGGTCGGCGCCCTGCTGTTCGCGCAGTCGCTGCTCACCGCCCGCGGCTCCACGCTCGTGCCCGGCCTGGGCGGCAACCGGCCCCGGTTCCCGGGCGGGCCGCGCGACCCGGGTTCGGCCCGGACCCGCCTGCTCGGCAGAATGGAGGAGTGAGTTCCCACAGCGATGCCCCGTCGACCGGTCCCCGTGTCCGCCCCGTCACCTGGGCGATCCTGGCGTGGATGATCATCATGATCTCGGCGATCGTCGGCGCGTGGCAGGGCTCGGAGTCCCGGTACGGGGCGCTGCCCGAGATCACCGTCGCCACGGACCGGGGCCACGTGAAGGTCCTGCCGTTCACCGCGACCGACCTGGACGGGACCACCTACACCAACCCGGTGGGCGAGTTCCGCATCCGGGACGAGCACACCCTCTCGGTCCGGCTCCCCGGCGAGCTGCGCTCCTCGACGATGGACGTCTACGAGGTCCGTGCGAACGGCGTGCGGGACTACACCGTGGAGGCGGACGGCCCGGGCCAACTGCTCATCCCGGTGACCACCCCGGAGGAGGGCCGGATCGAGGGCCTGGCCATCCGGTCGGTGGCGATCGTCTACGCCGCGGACGGCTCCGAATCGATCCTCAACGGCGAGTGGTCGGTCGGGTTCACCTACGAGGACTGACCTCCCGCGCAGACCCGCCCCGCGGGACGACGGGGCCGGGCGCGCCGGCCCGGCGCCCGCCGCGCGGGGTCAGGCGTCCAGCTCCCGTGCGACCGCGCGCAGTACGGACGCCACCCGGCTCGAGACCTTGTGGTCGGGCCGGTGACCGCGGCGCAACTCCGGCTGGACGGTCGACTCGAGGACCTTGATCATGTCCTCCACCATCCCGTGCAGCTCGTCGGGCGAGCGCCGGGGGCCACCGCGCGGGGCGCGCTCCTCGGCGACGGCCGGCTCCTCGTGCACGACGACACGCAGCGCCTGCGGGCCACGGCGTCCGGAGACCATGTCGAACTCCACGCGCTGGCGGGGTCGCAGGGTCTCCACCCCGGCCGGGAGCGCGTCGGCGCGGACGTAGACGTCCTCGCCACCCTCCTGGGACAGGAAGCCGAACCCCTTCTCCGCGTCGTACCACTTGACCTTGCCGCTGGGCACCGCGAACCACCTTCCGTCCCGGGCGCGCACGAGCGCGACCGACAACTCCACTGACGCCCAGAGACTACCCTCGTGCACGTTGGTGCCGGCCGCGAGGCGAGCGGTACCCTCCCGTGTGTGACCTCCGACGATCGACGCCCCGCCGACGACCCCTGGACACCCGACGCGCCCGCCCCCGGCGAGGGGGCCGGTCCCGCGCGGCCGCGTCGCCGCGGATTGTTCGTGGCCGCCCTGGTGATCTTCTCGATCGGCGTCGTCTTCACGATCGTCGCCGCGCTGACCCCGTTCGTGCTCGGCCGTGACGCGCCCACGATCCTGTACCTCGGCGCCATGTTCTTCACGCCGATCGGGTTCCTGCTGGGTCTGGCCTACGCCATCATGGGCTCCCGGCCGCCGAAGGTGTGACCAACCCCACCCGCCGGATAACACCCCAGGTAACGAGCAGATAACGAGCGGCGACTTCCGGCCGCGCGACGTCCTTTTATTTCGGAATGGTGACGATCCGGCATCGAGCCGTTATTGTTCCGTAGCAGACTCGTCAGCGAGTCGGCATCGGCCGCACACACCGAACCCCGCCCTGCGGCCGACGCCCTCAATGACCGTTACCCGGGCGGGGACGGGGGACCCGATCGGGCCCACCACGGGCCCGGCGGCCGCGAGGTCGCCTTGGGGTGAAGCCGCCGACGGCGGCCGGACGCACTCGTTCCGAACCCGACAGCTCACCCCGTAGGCACAGAGTGAAAAGGACTGACGCGTACATGACCTCGTACACCGGACGCCACCGCGCCGCCACCCCCTCCTCCGCGCCCAGGAACGCCGTGAAGGTCGTGCTCGCCGGCACCGCCTTCTCCGCCGCGGGCCTCGCGCTCGCCCCGGCCGCCAACGCCGCCCCCGACTCCGACTGGGACCGTCTGGCCCAGTGTGAGTCCGGCGGCAACTGGGCCATCAACACCGGCAACGGCTACCAGGGCGGCCTGCAGTTCTCGCCGAGCACCTGGGCCGCGTACGGCGGCACGCAGTACGCGCCGACGGCCAACCAGGCCACGCGCGAGCAGCAGATCGCGATCGCCGAGAAGACCCTCGCCGGTCAGGGCTGGGGCGCCTGGCCCGCCTGCTCGGCCAAGCTGGGCCTGAACTCCGCGCCGACCCCGCGTGACCTGTCGGCCCCGAAGCCGGCGCCCGCCCCGCGCCCGCACGCCGACACCGCCGCGCCGGCCGCGCCCGCGGGTGTCAGCGCCGCCGACCACGTCGCCACCCTCACGGCGTTCGCCCAGAGCCGCGGTGTCGCCCTGCCGATCACCGAGAGCTACGAGGCCAACAAGGCCGCCGTCGACGCCGCGTACGCCGGCAACAAGGACCTGGTGGACGGCTTCTTCGCCACCTACCTGGGCAACTGACCCCAGCGGAACCCGCTGACCGGTCCCCCGGACCACGAGAAAGGGCCGCCACCCCCTGCAGGGAGTGGCGGCCCTTCTCGTTGCTCGGCGCCGCGCCGGGCGATCAGCTGTCAGGCCACCCCGGGGGCACCGTTGACCACGGTGTGCGGGTGGATGTAGCCCAACTCCTCCTGCGGCAGCGGGAAGGTCTCCTGCCCGAACGGGGAGAGTCCTCCCGCGACCAGCGCGGCGAGTTCGGTGACCGGGTGCTCGCCGAACGAGGCGTCGGGCCAACCCGGGTTGTCATAGGTCAGATTCTTCTTGGCAGCCACGTGCGTAGTCTCTCACCTCCGCGCCGATTCGGCAGCAAGTGGGTCGGTTACCCCTCGGACCGGTTCTCATCCCCGGCGCGGGCTCACTAGGCTGGGACGGATCATGCCGAGCTCCCGAGCCTCCTCCCGCGGTTCCGCCCCGCGGGGCGCCGCCGCCCGCCAGGGTGCCGCCCGCCCCGCCGCCGCCGATGCGCCGGACTTCCCCGCCTGGCTGGCCGGGCTGCCCGACGACTCGCTCGTGCGGGTGTGCGAGCTGCGCCCGGATGTGGCCACTCCCCCTCCGGCGTCGCTGGAGGTGCTGGCGTCGCGTCTGCGCCTGCCCGCCTCGACGGCGCGCGCGGTGGGGACGCTGTCGTGGCCGGAACTGTTGGTGTTGGCCACGGCCGCCGCGGTGGGCGCCGATTCCGGGGCCGTTCCCCTGGGCGCGGTGTCGTCGCGGTTGGGGGTCGACGACGACGAGGTGGTCTTCCGCTCCGCCGTGACCCGTCTGCGGGACCTCGTCCTGTTCTGGGGCGGGGAGGACACCGTCCGGTTGGTTCCCGTCACGGCGGTGGCGGCCCGGTCGGCTCCGGTGGTGGCGCCGCACCCGGGCGAGCCCGCGGGGGCGGCTCTCGAGGAGGCGTGGGCCGGGTTGTCCTCCGCCGCGTCGGGGGTTCTCGAGGCCATCGCGCGGGGCCGTATCCCCGCCGGGGCTTTGGGGGCGGGCGCGTCGGAGTCGGTGCGCGCGGCCGCGTCGGAGCTCGCCGCGGCGGGGCTGGCGGAGTTGACCGGGGAGGACGACGCCGAGCGGGTCGTGCCCCGCGCCCACGCCCTGGACCGCGCACGCCACGGGGCCCGTGACGACGGGTCGTCGCTGCTCCACCCGCCGGCGTGGGCCGTTCCGCGCGCCGGGGGGCGTCCCGACCGGGCGCGTGAGGTCGACGCCTCCGGCGGCGTGGCGGCCCTGGACCTGTTGCACCGCTGCGACTCGGTGCTGGCGGCGCTGTCGAGCGCGCCGGCGGCGACCCTCAGGGCGGGCGGCGTGGGGGTCCGCGAGTTGCGCCGGGTGTCCCGGGCGTCCGGGCTCGAGGAGTCCGAGCTTCCCCTGCTGCTCGAGGTCCTCGCGGCGGCCGGGCTCATCGCCGTGGGCGACACCGAGGTGGGCGATCTCGAGTACGACTCGGTGTGGGCGCCCACCGAGGCCGCGGACGTGTGGACGGCGCGCGAACCCGCCCGCCGCTGGGCCGAGCTCGTCGTGGCGTGGTGGTCGATGCCGCGCACCCCGTGGCGGGTCGGCTCCGAACTCGAGGGCGGCGGGACCCTCCCCGCGCTGGGTGACCCCGTCGGCCCGCCCGGGCCGACCGAACGCTCCCGGGTCCTTAAGGCCCTGGCGGCCCTGGACCCCGCCGCGGAACCACCCGAGGCGCTGCTGTCCGAGGTGGTGCGGTGGTCGGCGCCGGTGTGGTTCTCGCGCGCGGGTTCCCGGCCCGTCTCGGAGACCGTGGCCGAGGCGCGACGGATGGGACTCGTCGTCGGGACCGTGGCCACCTCCGCCGCCCGGCACCTGGTCGCCACCACCCACGGTGCGGCCCCCGGGGCGGGGGCCCCCGGCGGCGCGTCCTCCGGCGCGGCGGGCGCCCCGGTCGAGGAGCTCGAGCCGATCCTCACCGCGGCGCTGCCCGACCCCGTCTCGGAGGTCATCGTCCAGGCGGACCTGACGATCCTCGCCCCCGGTCCCCTCACGCCTGATCTCGCGGCGGAGTTCGCCCTGCTCGCCGACGTCGAATCCGCCGGCGCCGCCACGACCTACCGCGTCACCGAGACCTCCCTGCGCCGCGCGCTCGACGCCGGACGCACCGCGGCCGGGATCCGCGATCTGCTCGCCCGCACCTCCGTCACCCCGGTCCCGCAGTCGCTCGACTACCTCATCGAGGACGTCGCCCGCCGCCACGGCCGCCTGCGGGTGGGCACGGCCCTGTCGTTCCTCCGCTGCGACGACCCCTCGCTCGTCGCGCAGGTCCTCGTCTCCCCCGTCGCCGAGAGCGCTGCGCTGCGCTCGGTCGCCCCCACCGTCCTGGTCTCCCAGGCCCGGCCGCTCGACCTGGTCGAGGCGTTGCGCGCCCACGGGTTCGCGCCGGTCGTCGAGGACACCTCGGGCGCGGTCGTCGCGCTGTCCCGGCCGGCCGCCCGGGTCAGCGCGTCCCGCACCACCCGCGCGCCCCGCGTGCCCACGCGCCCGCCCACCACGTCCGAACTGCGGGCGGCGGTCGCGGCGATGCGCTCGGCCGACCGGGTCCGCTCGGCCCGCGGTGCCACCGCGGGGGCGTACACCGGCGAGGCCGCCATCGCCCGCCTCCACGAGGCCGCCGGCACGGGCACCGCGGTCACCGTCTCCGTGGTCGACTCCGCGGGCCGCTCCACCGCCCGACTGGTCGTGCCCGCCACCGTCGGCGGCGGCCGGATCGAGGGCATCGAGCCCGACTCGGCCGAGCCCGTGGTCCTCCCGCTGCACCGGGTGATCTCCGTCTCCGACGTCGAACCCACCCGCTGACCCGGATTTCTGGACAATGGAGGGTCGGGCCCACGCGGGCCCGGAGAAGACCCCGAGGAGGCCCCAAGTGAGCGGTGGACCGCTGATCGTCCAGTCGGACAAGACCGTGCTGCTCGAGATCGACCACGAGCAGGCCGCGGACGCCCGGCAGGCGCTGGCCCCGTTCGCCGAACTGGAGCGCGCGCCCGAGCACGTCCACACCTACCGGATCACCCCGCTGGCGCTGTGGAACGCGCGCGCCGCCGGGCACGACGCCGAGCAGGTGGTCGACGTGCTCGTCACCTACTCCCGCTTCCCCGTGCCGCAGCCGCTGCTCGTGGACATCGCCGAGACCATGGCCCGCTACGGCCGGCTGCAGCTGGTCAAGAGCCCCGTCCACGGTCTGACGCTCGTCTCGCTTGACCCCGCCGTGCTCGCCGAGGTCAAGCGGCACAAGAAGATCTCCCCCATGCTCGGCGCCGACATCGACGCGGACACGGTGGTCGTGCACCCCTCCGAGCGGGGCCGCCTCAAGCAGGAGCTGCTCAAGGTGGGCTGGCCCGCCGAGGACCTGGCCGGGTACGTCGACGGCGAGGCCCACGAGATCGCGCTGTCCACCGAGGAGCAGCAGTGGGAGCTGCGCGACTACCAGCAGATGGCCGCCGACTCGTTCTGGGCCGGCGGCTCGGGCGTGGTCGTGCTGCCGTGCGGCGCCGGCAAGACGATGGTCGGGGCGGCCGCGATGGCCAAGGCCAAGGCCACCACGTTGATCCTCGTGACCAACACCGTCGCGGGGCGGCAGTGGAAGCGCGAGCTGCTCGCCCGCACCACGCTGACGGAGGACGAGATCGGCGAGTACTCCGGGGAGCGCAAGGAGATCCGCCCGGTCACCATCGCCACCTACCAGGTGATCACCCGCAAGACCAAGGGCGTCCACCGGGCGCTGGAGCTGTTCGACTCCCGCGACTGGGGGCTGATGATCTACGACGAGGTGCACCTGCTGCCGGCGCCCGTGTTCCGGATGACCGCCGACCTGCAGTCCCGCCGCCGCCTCGGCCTGACCGCCACGCTCGTGCGCGAGGACGGCCGGGAGGGCGACGTGTTCTCCCTCATCGGCCCCAAGCGCTACGACGCCCCGTGGAAGGACATCGAGGCGCAGGGCTGGATCGCGCCCGCCGACTGCGTCGAGGTGCGGGTGACCCTCACCGAGAACGAGCGGATGCTGTACGCGACCGCCGAGGCCGAGGACAAGTACAAGCTGTGCTCGACCGCCCGGACCAAGATCCCGGTGGTGAAGAAGATCCTCGCCCGCCACGCGGGCGCCCCGACGCTGGTGATCGGCGCCTACCTCGACCAGCTCGAGGAACTGGGAGCCGAGCTCGACGCGCCCGTCATCCAGGGGTCGACGTCCAACTCCGAGCGCGAGAAGCTGTTCGACCGGTTCCGCAGCGGCGAGATCTCCACACTCGTGGTGTCGAAGGTCGCCAACTTCTCCATCGACCTGCCCGAGGCCAGCGTCGCCGTGCAGGTGTCGGGGACGTTCGGTTCACGTCAGGAGGAGGCCCAGCGGCTCGGCCGGCTGCTGCGACCCAAGCACGACGGCGGCCAGGCGCACTTCTACTCCGTCGTCTCCCGCGACACGCTCGACGCCGAGTACGCCGCGCACCGGCAGCGGTTCCTCGCCGAACAGGGGTACGCGTACCGGATCGTCGACGCCGACGACCTGCTGGGGCCGCCCATCCCCGAGGTGGGCTGAGCCCGCCCTGCCCGCCGCCGCGGGCGGGGCGGGGGGACTCCCCCTCGGGCGGGGCGGCGGGACTCACCCTCGGGCGGGGCGGTCGCGGTAGCTGGGATACTGGGGCCATGTCCGCAGATCGCGCCCCCCGCAACCCGCACGAGCAGTACCGTCTCGCCGACATCCCCGTCGACGACGCCTGGGTCCGCAAGCACAACGAGAGCCTGGCCGAGGTGCGCCGCCTGCAGTGGTCCGCCGGCCTCCTCGGGGTGATCGTGCTGGCCGCCGGCATCGGTCTGCTCGTGTACGCCGAGTTCGCGGCCTGGGGCTGGATCGTCGCGGTGATGGCGGCCGCGTTCGCGATCGGTTGTCTGGCGATGATCGGCTACATCCCCCGCAAGATGGGCTCGATGCAGCGCACCTACGCCACCTCCGAGCTCGTCCCCGCCGTCATCGCCGAGGTCCGCCCGCGCGGCGTGACCCTCCTCGCGCTGGTGGACCGGGCCGTCGACCGCTCCGCCGGGAAGCTGCCCGCGCTGGTCGCCCGCAACACCGGCGCGATCCCCGGGCACGAGTCCAGGGTCGGCGAGCGTGTGCCCTGCGTGGCCGTGGTGGGCAACCGCAGCGCGCGCGGCCGCGACAACCTCTACCAGTTCATCTCCCCCATGCCCGTCGCGTGGGCCACCTCCGACAGGGCCGCCCTGCGCCGGTTAGAGAAGGAGATCCCCTCGGGCGAGTGGGAGCGGCTGCGCCAGAACATCGACCGCGTGGCCGAGGTCCAGGCCGTGCCGACGAGCCTGCTGCCGCTGGACTGAGTCGACGCTCCGACGCCCCCGCATCCCGCCGCCGCTCCGGGGCCCGCGTCCCGCCGCCGCGCGCCCGCGGATCGGCACCCTCACCCCGCCCCGGGTCCCGTGTGAACTAAGCGTCACGGGACCGTGATCCGACGCCACAGTCCTGCAACACCGCCTTCCTAGCCTGGTCCGCACAGGTTCGCCAAGGAGGTCCAGGAATGACTGAGCACATCGTCGTCGTCGGCCACGGGATGGTCTCCCACCGCTTCGTCTCCACCTTCGGCACGCGGTACCCCGAGGCCGACGTCGCCGTGACGGTGATCGGCGAGGAGGCCGATCCCGCCTACGACCGGGTGGGACTGTCGGCCTACGTCGGCGAGTGGCAGCGCGACGCCCTGCACCTCGACGACGCGCGTCACTCCGCCGACCCCCGCGTCACCGTGCGCTCCGGGCGGCTCGTCACCGCCGTCGACACCGCCGCCCGGCGGGTCGAGCTCGACTCCGGCGAGCACGTCGCCTACGACACCCTCGTGCTGGCGACCGGGTCCCGCGCGTTCGTCCCGCCCGTGCCCGGCCACGATCTGCCCGGCTGCCACGTCTACCGCACCCTCGACGACCTCGACGCGATCCGCGCGGCCGCCGAACGGGCCGGGGTGGGCGCGCACGGCGTGGTGATCGGCGGCGGGCTCCTGGGCATCGAGGCCGCCAACGCCCTGAGCCTCCTGGGCCTGACCCCGCACGTGGTCGAGCGCAACGACCGGCTCATGCCCGTGCAGGTCGACGGTCGCGGCGGCGCGTTGCTGTGCGACCTCATCCGCGACCGCGGCATCGACGTCCACCTCGGCGTGACCGACACGGTGATCGAGCCGGGAACCGGACCGGACGGAGCCGAGCTGCGGGTCGCCCTGACCGGTGACGACGGCGAGACGGTGAGCGTGGACGCGGCCCTCGTCGTGTTCTCCGTCGGCGTCAGGCCCCGCGACGAGCTCGCCCGCGCGGCGGGGATCGCGCTGGCCGAGCGGGGCGGCGTGCTCACCGACCGGGCCTGCCGCACCTCGGACCCGCACGTCTACGCGATCGGCGAGTGCGCGGCCATCGAGGGCACCTGCTACGGCCTGGTGGGGCCCGGGTACACCTCCGCCGAGGTGGCGGCCGCGCAGATCGCCGACGCGCTCCTCCCCGGCGGGTCGGGGGCCACCGAGTTCACCGGCGCGGACCTGGCCACCAAGCTCAAGCTCATGGGCGTGGACGTGGCCAGCTTCGGCGACGCCCACGGGCGCACGCCCGACTGCCTCGAGGTGGTGGTGGACGACCCCGTCGCCCGCACCTACTCCAAACTCGTCCTCAGCGACGACGCCCTCACGCTGCTCGGCGGCGTGTTCGTGGGAGACGCGGGCCCCTACCAGCTGCTCAAGCCCCTGCTCGGGCGCACCTTGCCGTCGTCGAACCCCCTGGCCCTCATCACCCCGGGCGCGGCGGCCGACTCCGGCGTCGGCGTGGAGTCGCTGCCCGACGACGCGCAGATCTGCTCCTGCAACGCCGTCACCAAGGGAGATCTCCGCGAGGCGATCTGCGGCGGGGCGTGCGACGTGCCCGCGCTCAAGGCCTGCACCCGCGCCGGCACCTCGTGCGGGTCGTGCCTGCCGCTCATGCGCCAGGTGCTCGAGGCCGAGGGCGTGGAGCAGTCCACCGCGCTGTGCGAGCACTTCGAGCAGTCCCGCTCGGAGCTGTTCGAGATCGTCACCGTCACCGGCATCCGCACGTTCTCCGGGCTGATCGCCCGCTTCGGCCGGGGCATCGGCTGCGACATCTGCAAGCCGACCGTCGCCTCGATCCTCGCCTCGACCAGCTCGGATCACGTCCTCGACGGCGAGCAGGCCGCCCTGCAGGACACGAACGACCACTTCCTGGCCAACATCCAGAAGAACGGCACCTACTCGGTGGTGCCGCGCATGCCCGGCGGCGAGGTGACCGCCGAGCAGCTCATCGTGATCGGCGAGATCGCCCGCGACCACGACCTCTACGTCAAGGTCACCGGCGGCCAGCGCATCGACCTGTTCGGAGCGCGCGTCGAGGAGCTGCCCGTCATCTGGCGCCGGCTCGTCGACGCGGGCATGGAGTCCGGCCACGCGTACGGCAAGTCACTGCGGACCGTGAAGAGCTGCGTCGGCACCTCGTGGTGCCGGTACGGGCAGCAGGACTCCGTCGCGATGGCGGTGCTGCTGGAGACCCGGTACCGCGGGCTGCGCGCGCCGCACAAGATGAAGATGGCCGTGTCCGGGTGCGCGCGCGAGTGCGCGGAGGCCCGCGGCAAGGACATCGGCGTCATCGCCACCGAGACCGGCTGGAACCTGTACGTCGGCGGCAACGGCGGCGCCACCCCGCGGCACGCGCAGCTGCTGGCCGGCGACCTCACCGACGACCAGCTCATCCGCTACATCGACCGCACCGTGATGTTCTACATCCGCACGGCCGAGCGGCTGCAACGCATGGCCCCGTGGCTCGAGGCCCTCGAGGGCGGGCTCGACCACCTCCGCGATGTCGTCTGCTCCGACTCCCTCGGCCTGGCCGCCGAGCTCGAGGGCCGGATGGAGGCGCACGTCGCCGGGTACGTCGACGAATGGGCCGCCGTGCTGGACGACCCCGACAAGCTCAGCCGGTTCGTGTCCTTCGTCAACGCGCCCGAGGCGCCGGACCCCACCGTGCAGTTCGAGCAGCGCGACGGCCGCAAGGTGCCGGTGCTTCTCGGCTCCCCCGCGATGCCCGCCCGCGTCTGACCCGGGGCGCTGCCCGACCCGGGCCAGCACCCGATCCGATCCGTCGCCTGACCCGGACCCGACCGCCTCCCGACGGTCGCCCGACCCACTTCCACCCGACCCACGTCCATCCGAGGAGTACGCCATGACCGCCATCCTGATCCGCCCCGCCCGCGCCGCCGTTGCCACCGAGATCGCCGTCTGCGCCATCGACCGCCTCGTCCCCGGGCGCGGCGTCGCCGCCCTGCTGCCGGACGGCCGCCAGGTGGCGGTGTACGCGCTCGACGACAACTCGGTCCACGCCGTGTGCAACATCGATCCCGTCGCCCGGGCGGCCGTGATGAGCCGCGGGCTGGTGGGCGATCGCGCGGGCGTGCCGGCCGTGATCTCGCCCATCGGCAAGCTGGCCTACGCGCTCGAGGACGGTCGCGGCCTCGACGACCCGACCCGCGGGATCTCGGTGTTCCCCGCCCGGGTCGCCTCGGACGGCACGGTCTTCGTGGCCACCGAGCCCGCGGTCCGGCACGCCGGGGCGGTGGCTGCATAGCGCGGCCCACGCTCGCGGCCCACGCTCGCGGGCTGCACGGCGGGCCTGCGCCGCGGCCGGCAGTTTCGCCGCGGCCGGCAGTCGCCGAAACAGCGCGACCGGCTCCACCCGGCCGTGCCCCGCCCCGCCGATGCTGACATCGCGGCAGCGCGACCGGCTCCGCCCCGCCTATGCTGACATCGCGGCAGCGCGACTGCCCCCACATACGCTGCCGCACTGGCCTGCGATCGCAGAATGCACGCCACACGAGGGGTTGCGCTGCGTGTCTGGACCAACCCGCCAGCGGAAGCCCACGACGCAGCGCATCCACCGCCACCCGCGCTGGCGAACTGCACGCCAGGCCCACCGCCGCAGCACACGCAGCCCGCCGGGAAGAACTCACGCTGGCGAACTGCACGGCGAACCAGCCCTCGCCGGCCCATCCGCCCCGCGGCCGCCGGCTGATCACGCCCGCCCGCGCCCTCCCGCGCCC
>NZ_JAVHXC010000009.1:0-101978 GCF_032248695.1 Dietzia sp. CH92
GCCGCGCCCAACGCCTCAACCGCGAACGCACCCAAGCAGCCGCCGCAGACGCCGACCGCGCGACCACGCCCAGGACCACGCCCGCGCCGCGCGGGTTCAGCCCGGCCGACGACAGCCGCTGGTGGCAACGCAACAAACCCCACCACAGCACCCTCGAACACGCCATCCGCCAAGCCCTGCTCGACCACCTCGACAAGCAACTCGACCAACAACTCCAACCACCACCACCCTTCTGATCGAGTGGTCGGTATCGACCCGCCGGGTGCCTCGTCGGTAATGGACGCCGGTTACAGCCCTCTCCGGCGTTGAATGGGGGATGGTGAAGTGATGTCAGGCATTCCACGTGATCCGTCCGCCCATTCGTTGGCCGATGTCATGCCGTCTGTTGTCTCCGCGCTGGGCTCCGGTCCCCACAACCCGCTCGGCATTGTGCCGGCGTCGGACGCGGTCCTCGTCCTGATCGACGGGCTCGGCGCCGAGCTCATCCGGACTCATGCCGCAGATTCCCCGACGCTCGCCGCACTGACCACCCAGATGATCACCGCCGGCTTCCCCGCCACGACTGCCACCAGCCTCACCAGTCTCGCGGTCGGCGCGCCCTGCTCCAGACACGGGATCGTGGGGTACAGCTTCCGCGTCTCGGATGACGCCGACGACTCCCCCGTGGCGTTCAACCCGCTGCGGTGGACACTCGGCTCGGCGGAGGGTCCGTCGGCACTGGATCGCTTCCCACCCCAGCGGTTCCAACAGCAACCGAGTCAGATCGAACTCCTCGCCGCGGACGGCGTCGAGGTCACATACGTGATGCGCGAGGAATTCCGCGACTCGGGGTTGACCCGGGCGGCCTTCCGCGCCGACGGCGTCTTCCGACCCGCCGTCTCGCTCGACGAGGTGAAACAGGGAGTGCTCGACACCGTCGGCGAACCCTCCCGACGTCGCCGTTTCGTGTACGCCTACTACGGCGACCTCGACCTCATCGGCCATATCCACGGCCCGGGTTCTCCCGAATGGCTGGAGTCACTCCGCAGTGTCGACGCGTTCGTCGCGGACCTCGCCACCGATCTCCCCCGCGACTGCCGACTCCTCCTCACCGCGGACCACGGGATGGTCCGCGCCGACACCGTCATCGACCTCGACACGACCCCTGCCCTCCTCGCCGACGTGGAGACGATCGCCGGTGAAGCCAGGGTTCGACACGCGTACGTCCGACGCGGGTCGGAACAAGATGTCCTCCTCACCTGGCAGCACGAACTCGACGGGCTTGCCCGTGTCATCAGCCGTGAGCAGGCCCTCGACGAGCGGCTCTTCGGTCCCGATCGCGCCTACGCCGACCGGCTCGGTGATGTCATCGCCATCGCGACCGGCGGCGTCATCCTCGCGCGGTCGGAGCACGAGCCGATGGAGTCGTCCCTTCTGGGCCACCACGGCGCCAACACCGCGGCGGAACAACGCATCCCGCTCATCCTCCGGTGATGCCGGCGACGGCGGCCTAGATGACGTTGCCGTTCTCGTCGCGCGGGCGCAGCGTCGGGCACGCCATGTCCGGCCGCAGGTAGGACGCCCCCGGGTCCCTGGCCAGAGCCGAGGAGATCTCCTGGGCGTAGGCGCCCGGGGTGACTGACGAATGGAGGACGACGATCTCCCGACCGTCACACGCCGGTCGGGCCATGGGCGTGTCGAGTCCCCGATCGCCGACGGTCACGGCGGGCTCCGGCGCGGCCGACGCCCCCGGCGCCGCCCGTGAAGCGAATCGAGGCCGGAAAGTGTGGAACCGAATCGGCCGGCCCACGCGTCGTACGGGGTGCACCGGAAATACGGTGCCGGATAGATGACACGTGACCAGCAACGACAGCGATGCGCCACGGACAGCGAGGCGGATATGAAAGCGCGGGTATGAGAACGACGACGACGAGCGCCGCCCGGGCACCGGGGTGCTTCCACCGAGATGCGCGGGACCGGCAGGGGCAATCGGCGCGTCCGAGGATCGGACCCACGGTGGGGCCACGATGACCGGGCCTCTCGACGTCACGCCGGTCACGCTGACAGATCTCGCCCGGCGCGTGGACGGATACGGCGACCAGATCGGCGGGATCACCCCGGAGGGCGACCTCACCACGCTGGCGAATGCTCTGAGGGGCAGCAGGGTCGCGGCCATCGCGGGCACGCTCGGCGCGCGGCTGAGTCAGTCGGCCGACAGACTGAGCTCCGATTTGTCGGAGGAGGCGGACGGCCTCCGGACCGCGACCGGCGTCATCGTCACGACGGACGCCGACAACGCCGCGATGTTCGGCGGGAGGTGAACCGGTGCCGATACGGGTCAGCGACGCACTCGCATGGCAGGTGGACGACGCCGAATCGCTTCTGAGCGCGGTCCGCGCGGGTATCACCGCGACGAATGACGTCGCGGACCGGCTGCGGGACGATGCCGAGAGGGTGCTGGACGGGATGGAGGGTCTGTCCGTCGACGCGGCGCGCTCATCAGTTCAGGATCTGCGTAGGCGCGCGTTCGCACTCGGCGACGACCTGCGCAGCACCGCGAATCCCCTGTCGTCGTTCGCACGATCCGTCGCCATCCACCGGGATCGGCTGCGGGCGGGAGTCGAGGCGGTGTTCCGACAGGGGGCGACCGTCGCGGAGGACGGGAGCGTGGTGTGTCCTCCCGACATGGAGGCGACCCGGGTGCGAGAACTCCGCGAGCTCGAAGAGACCATCAAGGACGCGCTCCGAGCGATCGACTCCCTAGACGTCGAGACGGCGGACAAGCTCACCCGCCTCTACGAGACCATCGCCGACCACAGCAACAACACCGACTTCAAGACGATCACCGTCGGCGTGGTGAACTCGGTGATGACGGAACCGCTGGCCGCCGCGATCGCGGCCAGCGACGACGGGCTACGCAGCACCCGAGTCGTCGCCAAGGGGCTCGGCCCGTTCGGGTCGGCGCTGAGCTTCGTGGCCGGGGTGTACGGCGCGCCGGAGGACGAGCCGTTGACGGAGACGCTCGCCGCCGAGGGCGCCGGTCTCGGAGCGGGGCTTGCGGCGAGCATCGTCGGTTCCGCCGTAGCGGGTGGCCTGGCCGGAAGCATCATTCCCGGCGCGGGGACTGTGGCCGGAGTACTCGGGGGCATCGTCCTCGGCACGTTCGCGAGCGCCAGGGCGTCCACGCACGTCCGCGACCGATTCGACGACCAGCGGCAAGGCGGGTGAGGGTGATGTCCCAACCGGCACCGGACTCTGCCGCCCGGACCATCGAGTGGACCTACCGCGTCGCCCAGAACCCTCGTTGGCTGCTGGCCTTCCTGGCGCTGTGTTGGTACGCCGCACAGGTCATATGGGCTGCCACGTCGATCGACGTCTGGTGGTTTCTCGGTGTCATCGACCCGGTGCGCGCCGCGTATGCCGAGCGGCCCGAGCTGGCGGACCTCGCGTATCTCGGGTCCAATGCGATGATCGCCGTGCTCGTTCCGACCGTCACAGGTTTCGTCTACCTCAGGACTCCACCCCGAATCGATGAACCCCGGACACCGATTCCCGCATACGGGCTCTGGCGCGTCCACATTCCTCTCGTGGTCGGGTGGACGCTGGCCTCATGGATGCTGATCCGCTGGTTCTCCGATCCCGACTACGACAACCTCTGGTCCCAGATGTCGGCCTACATGGCCCTGGCCGCCGGGTGGGCGAGCATCGCTTTTATCGGCTGGTCCTTCGTCTCCGCGGGTCACCGTCGCGCGCTCGTCTTCACACCCGAGGCGCTGCATTACACCCGCGGGCACTTCCGGGCCACCATCCCCTGGGACTCCGTCACCACACTCCGACCCGTGTGCGACGCCAACATCAAGAACGGGGGCCCCGGCGAGATTCACCGGCCCTCCCCCCGCAATGTCCGCGCCGGGGTCCAGATGTTCGTGCGTGAGGGAGTGGAGACCAGAAGGAGGACCATGCTCTTCCGCATCGACGATCAGGATGTCATCGGGGTGGACTGCTCCGGTTACAAGATCGAGCCGAACACCCTCATCAACGCCATCTACCTCCTCGTGGAGAACCCCGCGCTCCGGCCACTGCTGGACACTCCCGAGTGCGCCGAGTTCTTCACGGGCCCGGACTGGAGCACGCGTCGGACGATGCGCGTCGGCGACCGGTGGGATCGGACCACGGGTGAGATCGTCCGCGCCGACGGAAGGGACACGCCATGACGACGCTCGCGGAGTTTCTCGACGACGGCGCCAGGGTTCTCGAACCACTGGACGACTCCTCCTTCGCCCGACTCGACCCCGGCGACGGGTGGCGGCTGCTGGACCAGAACGAAACGGTTCCGAACGTCGCGATCTGGGCACACCCCGAGCTCCATCGCGAGGGGTTCCAACCGACCGTCGTCCTCTCGCTCGCGCGGATCAGACCCGCGGTGGACCTCGGGACGCTGCTGGACCGGCTCGACGACACGGCCGCGACGCTCGAGAAGTGGCGGGTACGCACATCCCACCGGGTGGAGGACGGCCGCGGCCGAATGATCTCGGACACCCTCGGCGAGTTCCGCGTGGGCCCTCACGAGCTCACCGCGTCGACGATCGCGACCGTATGGCAGGAGGACGGCGCGACGGTGCTGCGTCAGGTGGTGGTCACGACCTTCTCCGACCAGATGTCCGCGCACGCGGGCGTCCTGCGCGCGGTGGGTTGACCGGGCGCGACCGGATGCGGGCGGGCGGCCTCGTCATTACGGTCGGAACCATGCGTGAAGGCGCATAGCACGACCAGAGAGGAGCCCGAACATGAAGGCAGTCACCTGGCACGGCAAGCGCGACGTCCGCGTCGAGGACGTCCCCGATCCCAGGGTCCAGGAGCCCACCGACGCGATCGTCAAGATCACCAGCACCAACATCTGCGGCTCCGATCTCCACCTGTACGAGGTGCTCGGGCCATTCATGAAGGAAGGCGACATCCTGGGCCACGAGCCGATGGGCATCGTGGAGGAGGTCGGCGCCGAGGTACCCGACCTCAAGCCCGGCGACAGGGTCGTGATGCCGTTCCAGATCTCCTGCGGGCACTGCTACATGTGCGACAAGGGGCTCAACACCCAGTGCGAGACGACCCAGGTCCGCGACCAGGGCATGGGCGCGATGCTGTTCGGCTACTCCGAGCTCTACGGCAGCGTCTCCGGCGGCCAGGCCGAGTACCTGCGGGTGCCGCAGGCGCAGAACACGACCATCAAGGTCCCGCACGAGCACGCCGACGACCGCTACCTCTACCTGTCCGATGTCCTGCCCACGGCGTGGCAGGCGGTGGACTACGCCGAGATCCCCGACGGCGGCACGGTCGTCGTGCTGGGCCTGGGTCCCATCGGTGACATGGCGGCCCGGATCGCCGCCCACCACGGGCACCGCGTCATCGGCGTGGACCCCGTTCCGGAGCGGAGGGCCCGCCAGGCGCACCGGGGCGTCGAGGTCGTCGACCCGACCGACGTCCCCGGCGAGCTGGGCGAGGTCATCCGCGACATGACCGGCGGCCGCGGACCCGACTCGGTGATCGACGCGGTCGGGATGGAGGCCCACGGCTCCCCCGCCGCCAGTGCCGCGCATGCGGCCGTGGGCATGCTGCCGAAGTTCCTCGGCAAGAAGATGATGGAGAACGCCGGCGTGGACCGGCTCGACGCGTTCTATTCGGCGATCGACATCGTGCGCCGCGGCGGGACCATCTCGCTCTCCGGCGTCTACGGCGGCAGCGCGGACCCGCTGCCCATGCTCACCCTGTTCGACAAGCAGATCACCCTGAAGATGGGCCAGGCCAACGTCAAGCGCTGGGTGCCGGACATCATGCCCCTGCTCACCGACGACGACCCGCTGGGCGTCGACGACTTCGCCACGCACCGGCTCCCGCTGGCGGACGCCCCGCGCGCATACGAGATGTTCCAGAAGAAGGAGGACGGCGCCGTGAAGGTGGTCCTCGAACCGTGACCGAACTCGCGCGGCTCACGCTGATCCGCCACGGGCAGAGCATCGGCAACGTCGCCGACGACCGCGCCCGCGCAGCCGGCGCCCACCGCCTCGACCTGGATCACCGCGACGCCGACACCCCGCTGTCGGAGGCCGGAACGGACCAGGCGCGGGCGGTGGGCCGCTGGCTCGGCGAACTACCCGAGGAGGTCCGGCCCACCGTGTGGCTGACCTCGCCGTACCGCCGGGCGGCCGACACCGCCTCGCTCGCGCTCGAGGCCGCGGGCGGGGCGGGGGGTGGGGCGGGGGGCGGGGCGACCCTGCTCACCGACGAACGGCTGCGCGAGCGCGACCTGGGGATCCTCGACGGGTACACCGGCCGCGGGATCCGGGAGCGCTACCCGGAGGAGGCCGAGCGACGGGACCGGATCGGCAAGTTCTACTACCGCCCGCCCGGCGGCGAGAGCTGGACCGACGTACTGCTGCGCGTCCGCTACCTGCTCACCGACCTGCGCCAGCAGTACGCCGGCGAGCGGGTCTGCGTGTTCAGCCACCAGGCCGTGATCATGTGCTTCCGCGTGGCGCTCGAGCAGATGGCCGAGAAGGACGTCCTGACGGTCGACCGGGAGGACCCGCTACCCAACTGCTCGGTGACGACCTATCGGCTCGCCGCGGAAGGGCCGACCGGGAGCGGCGCGGGCGAGAGGCTCCAGCTCGAGCGGTACGCCGACACGACGGCGGTGGAGAGGGCCGACGCGCCGACCACGCGCGAGACGCCCACGACGCAGGAGGAGGCGACCAGATGACCGGCGGAGACACCGGTGGCCCGGGGCGCGAACCGGTCCTCACCCCGCACCTGCTGCGTGACTGGTCGCTGCCCTCGCCTGGCGGGGGCAAGGAGGGCCGGGGGCGGGTGATCGTCGTGGGCGGGAGCCGGGCCACCCCGGGCGCCGTGCGCCTCGCCGCCGAGGCCGCGTTGCGCAGCGGGGCGGGCAAGCTGCAGATCGCGACGGCCGGGAGCGTCGCGCCCGGCCTGGCGATCCACATCCCGGAGTCCAAGACCGTCGGACTGGCGGAACGCGAGGACGGCGAGCTCGCCGTGGCGGGAGCGGACACGATCGTCGGGCTCGCCCGGGCGTGCGACGCGGTGGTGCTGGGCCCGGGGATCGGGGACAAGACCGCCGCGACGGACCTGCTCGCAGAGGTGATCCCCCGGCTGGAGACCACCCTCGTGCTGGACGCGCTGGGCCTGGCCTACGTCACCGAGAACCCCGACGGGCTGCGCCATCTCGGCGGCCGGGTGGTCCTCAGCCCCAACCCCAAGGAGCTCGCCCGCACGCTCGACGTCGACGAGCAGGACGTGGAGGCCGACACCCCCGGACACGCGACCGAACTCGCGCGCCGCGTCGGGGCGGTCGTGGTGTCCGGCACGGCCACCTCGTGGGTCGCCACCCCGGACGGAGGCCTCTGGCGCGACGAGTCCGGCTCGTACGGGCTCGGGATCTCCGGCTCCGGCGACGTCAAGGCCGGCATCGTCGCCGGCCTGCTCGCCCGCGGCGCCGAACCCGCGCAGGCCGCCGCGTGGGCGACCTACTGCCACGGTCGGGCCGGCGAGCACCTGTCCGCCCGGGTGGGTCCGACGGGCTTCCTCGCGCGCGAGCTGCTCCCCGAAGTCCCCCGGATCCTCGTGGGAATCGCGTCCTGAGCAGAGTGTCAGGAGGAGAACGGTCATGCAGGTTCCGCGAGAGGCGGTACGACCGGGCCCACCGCGCCGGCCCGGTGTGCGCAGGGCGCTCGTCGTCGTCGTGGTCGGTGCCGTGGGTGCCCTCCTCGCCGCCCTCACCGCCGGGTGCGGCGGACCGTTCCCCAGGGACACCGACGGCAGCCTCGACCGGATCACCGGCGGTGTGCTGCGGGTGGGGGTGTCGGAGAACCCGCCGTGGACGCAGGTGTACGACGACGGGCGCGTCGCGGGTCGCGAGGTCGACCTCCTGTCCGGGTTCGCGGCCCGGCACGACGCCGACGTCGAGTGGACACCGGGCGCGGAGAGCGAGCTCGTGGGGGCGATGGTCCGGGGCGACCTCGACGTGCTCGTGGGCGGGCTGACGTCGGACTCGCCGTGGGAGTCCGAGGTCGCGCTGACCAGGCCCTACGCCGACGAGGTCACCCCCGACGGCGACACCGAGCAGATGGTGATGGCCACCCCGCTCGGGGAGAACGCCCTACTCGTGGCGCTGGAGACGTACCTCGCCGGGACCGGGGAGGCGTCATGAGCCCGGAGACCGCGCTGGGCGGCCGGGACCTGCCCGACGAGCAGCGGGCCGCCCTGCGCCGGGCGGTGCGCCTGGAGTGGATCACGATCGCCGTGCTCGCGGGGACGGTCGCCGCGGTGTACGCCGTGTCGGGGCAGTCGCAGGCGATGAAGGCGGCGTGGATCGAGGACTCACTGTCCTTCCTGCCGCCGATCGCCTTCCTGGTGGCACTACGGGTGTCGAGGATCCCGCCGAGCGCGCGCTTCCCGTACGGCCGCCACCGGGCGGTGGGCATCGGGCACCTCGTGGCGGGGGTGTCCCTGCTGGTCATGGGCGCGTTCCTCATCGTCGACTCGGGCACCGGTCTCGTCGCCGGCGAGCGGCCGCCGATGGGCGTGGTGGAGATCGGCGGGCGCGTCGTCTGGGTGGGCTGGTTGATGGTCGCGGTGATGGCGGCCTCGGTCGTCGGGCCGTTCATCCTCGGCCGCATGAAGGCCGCCCCGGCCGAGGCGCTGCACGACAAGGTGCTCTACGCCGACGCTGACATGAACCGCGCCGACTGGAAGACCGGCCTGGCCACGATCGTCGGCGTGCTGGGGATCGGCATGGGCCTGTGGTGGGCGGACGCGGTCGCGGCGCTCGTGGTGAGCGTGTCGATCGTCCGGGACGGCTGGTCGAACGTGCGCGGCGCGATCGAGGGCCTGGCCGACGCCCGCCCCACCCGCTACGACGGCACCGACCCCCACCCGCTGGTCCACCGGATCGACGACCTGCTCGCCGGCGTGGACTGGGCCGTCGACCGGGGCGCGCGCGTGCGTGACGAGGGCCACGTCTTCCACGTGGAGGCGTTCCTCGTCCCCGCGGACGGGCAGGAGGTCACCGTGGCGCGGCTGGCGGAGGTCCGGCGGCAACTGTCGCAGCTGAGCTGGAAGATCGAGGACGTGGTGGTGACGGTGGTGCCGGAGGTACTCGACGCGCACCGGCCGTGCTGAGCGAGGAGGGCGCGGCGGGCGCGGCGGACGCGGGCGCGGCGCACCGGCTGCGAGTCGGCCCGCGGGCTGGCACCCTCGGGGCATGACCACTCTCGACGACATCCGCACCGCCATCGACGCCGCCACCGAGCCCGAGCAGCCCGCGCTGGAGCGGGCCCGCATGATCATCGTGGACAAGCTCGGCGAGCGCGACAGCCTGGGGCTCGACGAGCTGATCGAGTCGGTGTGCGAGGCGTACGAGGCCCACTCGGGCGAGCCGCTGCGACTGGCCGACGTGGATCCCGCCGCCCCCGACACCGACACGCCGGCCCTGCGGAACCTGCGCTACGCCCGCGCCGCGCGCACGGCGGTCATCGCGCTGCTCGAGGAGGGGACGATCGTGGCCGTGGAGCCGCTGCCGGGCGACGGGGAGATGGTCCGCGCCACCGGCGAGGGGGACCCGGCCGGCGGGGACGACGACGACGAGGTCACCGCCGCCAAGGAGACCACCGACGCGGCGGCCGCGAAGGCCGGCGTCGACGAGATCGTCGTGTCGACGGGCCCGCAGCCGGAGGGGCGGCGATTCGCACTCTCGGAGCGCTGAGGCCGGGCCGGCGGGGCGCCGCCGGCCGTCGGCGCCGGTGAGAGGGTGCGGTCGAAAGGCGCCGGTCAGAGGGTGACGGTCTCGTCCGGGTGGTCGGTGTCCTTGAGCGGCTTCTGCGCCCCGCCGGACAGGGTCGTCTCCCCGAGGCGGGCCTCCCGGTAGCGCTCGGCCTGCGCCTGGGTGATGGGCTCGCGGGAGCCGTCCTTGGCGTAGCAGACCGGCAGCCAGGCGCCCTCGTCGTCCAGGCGGGCGACGATCCGCTGACGCAGGCGGAACGGCTGGATGGAGTCGGACCAGGCGACCAGCAGGTCGAGGTTCCCGCCGCGGGCGTCGGGCGTGGAGTCGGTGCTGCAGAAATGCTGGACACTGCGCCACACGGCGAACTGCGCGCCGGACACGGCGTGCGGGTCGACGGTCGCGGCCCTTGGCGACCGGGCGGTCTTGGCACGGGTGGTCCTGGCGGGCGGCGGGGGCGGGGGCGGCGAGGTGTTCTCGCCGGCCTCGACCCGGCGCCGGGCCTCCTCCATCCGCTGCAGTCGTCGTTCCGCCGCCGTGCTCTTCTCGCCTGAGTCCCAGAACCCCGTCATGGCAGTCGACTTTACGCGGCCCGGGGTCCGCCGCCCGAGCCCGAACGCCCCCGTGGGGTGGACCTCACACGCGTCAGTTCGAAGTGCCGGGGCCTCACATGGCGGGGTCTCACATATCCAGTCCGAGGTCGAGGACCGCGACCGAATGGGTCAGGCCCCCCACCGCCAGGTAGTCGACGCCGCAGCGCGCGTAGTCGGCCGCCACGTCGAGGGTCAGCCCGCCACTGGATTCCAGCCGGGTGGCGGGTGAGACCTTGTCGCGGCGCTGCACCGCGATCTGCGTCTGCCACACCGGGAAGTTGTCGAGCAGGACCAGGTCCACGCCCGCGGCCAGCATCTCGTCGAGCTGCTCCAGGGAGTCCACCTCGACCTCGCACGGCAGGTCCGGGAAACGCTCGCGGACGGCCGCCAGCGCCGGGAGGACCCCGCCGGCCGCGACGACGTGGTTGTCCTTCACGAGGACCGCGTCGCCCAGGCCCAGACGGTGGTTGACCCCGCCACCGCAGCGGACCGCGTACTTCTGCAGCAGTCGCATGCCGGGCATCGTCTTGCGGGTGTCCCGCACGGCGCACCGGGTGCCGGCGAGCTCGTCGGCCCACGCCCGCGTGGCCGTGGCGACCCCGGACAGGTGGCACACGAGGTTGAGCAGTGTGCGCTCGGCCGTGAGCAGCCCGCGGGTCGGCGCGCTGATCTCGGCGACGACGTCCCCGGCCGCGACCCGGTCGCCGTCGCGGGCGTGCAGGGTCACGGAGAACGCCTCGCCCGGGTGGTCCCGGCCCAGCACCTCGGCCAGCACCATCTCCACCAGCGGCAGCCCGGCCACGACGCCGTCGGACCGCGTCGCCAGCCGCGCGGTGGCCCGGGCGTCCGCCGGCACGGTGGCCAGCGAGGTGGCGTCCGGGCCGTATCGCAGGTCCTCCTCGAGGGCGCGCCGGAGCGCAAGGGCCGCATCCGCGCGGGTGTCGGGGTCGAGGAACTCGTCGTCGTACCCGGTCCCCGACCCGGCGCCCGACCCGGCGCCGCGCGCGGCCCGGTCCCCGCTCACTCCCCCGACCCCGGGTTCCCGATGGCGATCATCCGCTCGACCGACCCGCGCGCGGCGTCGGCGGTCGCGGGGTCCACGTGGACCTCGTCGGCACCCTCGACGAGGGCGCGCAGCAGCGCGGCGGGGGTGATCATCTTCATGTAGGGGCAGCTGGCCTGGTCGTTGACCGGCAGGAAGTCGATCTCCGGCGCGGCCTTGCGCAGCTGGTGGATCATGCCCACCTCGGTGGCCACCAGCACCTCACGGGCGCCCGACGCGCGGGCGGCGTCGACCATGCCGCCGGTGGACAGGATCTTCACCTGATCCGCGGGCACCGCACCCTCGGTCGCCAGGTGCAGCGCGCTCGTCGCGCAGCCGCACTCCGGGTGGACGAAGAGCTCGGCCCCCGGGTGGGCCTGCGACTTGGCGGTGAGCTGGTCGCCGTTGATCGCCGCGTGGACGTGGCACTCGCCCGCCCACACCAGGACGTTCTCGCGACCGGTCTTGCGGCGCACGTGCGCGCCGAGGAACTGGTCGGGAAGGAAGAGCACCTCGCGGTCCGGGTCGATCGAGGCCACCACGTCCACGGCGTTGGAACTCGTACAGCAGATGTCGGTGAGGGCCTTCACCGCGGCGGTGGTGTTGACGTACGAGACCACCACGGCGTCGGGATGCTCGGATCGCCACTCGGCGAGCTGCTCGGCCGTGATGGAGTCGGCCAGCGAGCAGCCCGCGGCCTCGTCGGGGATGAGGACGGTCTTCTCGGGCGAGAGGATCTTGGCGGTCTCGGCCATGAAGTGCACGCCGCAGAAGACGATGGTGGACTGCTCAGCCGCCGCGGCGACCCGCGACAGGGCCAGCGAGTCGCCCACGTGGTGCGCGATGTCCTGGATCGCGGGGATCTCGTAGTTGTGCGCGAGGATCACCGCGTCGCGCTCGGCGGCGAGGCGGCGGATCTCCGAGGCCCACTCCGCGTCGGGCTCGACGCCCGTGTAGACGGTCCCGTCGTGGCGGATCCGGTCGGCCAGCGGCGAGTGCAGCCGCCCGACCGGGGTGCCCGGCCGCGGCGCGACCGTGGTGGTGTGTCCTGTGGCAGTGCTCAACGCTGCCCCCTCCCGGGTGAAGTCTCACGGCGCCCTCCGGCAACCGCCCGGGGGCGTTTTCGACTTATAATCGAAAACATGAGGGAGTGTAACACCGGTCACGAGGTGCTCGTCGTGGTGAGCCAGGTGCGGCCGGTCGGCGAGGTGGCCCCGCCCGCCCTCCACGTGCTGCTCTGGCAACACTCCCTGGGGCCCGCCGCCGGCCGGTGGGCGCTCCCGGGCGGCGGGGTCCGCGACGACGAGGACCTGCGCGCCTCCGCCACCCGGCAGCTCGCCGAGAAGGTCGACGTCCGCTCACTGAGCCACCTCGAACCGGTCGCCGAGTTCTCCGACCCCGCCCGCGTGCCCGGCCGGCGGGTGTTCGCCTCCGGCTTCCTCGGCGTGCTGCCCTGCGACGCCGCCCCGGCCCTGCCCGATGACACCGCGTGGTTCCCCGTCGACCGGCTGCCCGACACGGTCTACGACCACGCGGGCATCGTCGCCCTGGCCCGCGACCGCCTGGCGGCCAAGCTGTCCTACTCCAATCTCGGGTTCGCCCTGGCGCCCGAGGAGTTCACCCTGTCGTTCCTCTCCCAGCTCTACGCCGCCGCGCTCGGCCACCCGGTGGACCCGACCAACCTCCAACGCGTCCTCACCCGCCGGGGCGAGCTCGTGGCGTGCGGACGCAACGCTCCCCCGGGCCCGACCGGGGGCCGGCCGGCCGCGCTGTACCGCTTCGCCGAGCGACGCCTGCGCATCACCGACCAGTTCGCCACCCTGCGGCCACCGACCGGCAGCGGGTGGTGAGAACGGTCAGGCCGGGTCCGGCCCGTCCGCGCACAGGTCGGGCGACGGGGCGAGATGGGCCAGCGCGGCCGTGGTGAACGCCGCGATCATCGCCCCCAGGACCAGCCAGCCCAGCCCCGGCGGGAACCACTCCCACGCCGGACCCGAGAGGCCGTAGACCATCCGGTCGTAGAAGAGCTCACCCGCCGCCGGTGCCTGACGCACCACCTGCCCGTACGCCGCGTCCCGCGGCGGCGCGGCCAGCACCCCGGCCAGCGGGGTCGCCGCCATCGCCGCGAGGGCCGCCGCCAGCCCGGGCACCAGGGTGAGCGCCGGCACGCCGCCGGGGCGCCTCAGGTCCGGGTGCCGGTGCCACATCACGAGCACCGCGCACACCGTCGCGGCACCGGTGAGGACGACCAGCGTGAGCAACTGGCTACCGCCGTCCGCCCCCGAGTCGTCCAACCGCAGGCCCCGGCCCCCGCCCACGGACAACAACTCGGCGCGCGGCGCCCCGACCACCCACAGCACGAGGGCCACCAGATAGGGAGCCGGTACGGCGAGCGCCGTGACCGCCGCACGCGGGAGCGCGTCATGTGAACGCGCGACAGGTGGCGACGACGGGCCGGTCATGCGGCCCGACACTACCAACGACGGTGACGCCGACCCGTTGTGGTGTAATCGGACCCGGCTCCGCCTCGTCAGGCGTGGTGCCCGGGCACCGGGCCGGGCCGTTCGCGACCGACCGGACGAGACGTCAGGAAGTACCCGCCAGTGGCCACCATCCCTTCTCCCGCGCCCGCCCCCCGGCGCCGCGGGAAGATGGCCTACCGGCACGACATCGACGGGCTGCGCGGCCTCGCGATCGCCCTCGTGGTGGTGTTCCACATCTGGATGGGCCGCGTCTCCGGCGGCGTCGACGTGTTCCTCACCCTGTCCGGGTTCTTCTTCCTCGGCTCGCTGCTGCGCGGGGCCGGCGACCGGACCACGTCCCTCGACCCGCTGCCGCACCTCACGCGGCTGGTCCGCCGGCTCTACCCGGCACTCGTGGTGACGATCGCCGCCACGGTGGCCGGCACCGTGCTCATCAAACCGCCCACCCAGTGGTCGGCGATCTTCGAGCAGACCATCGCCTCGCTGCTGTACTACCAGAACTGGGAACTGGCGATCACCGCGTCGGACTACGCGGCCGCCGACGCGACCATCTCGCCGCTCCAGCACCTGTGGTCGATGTCCGTGCAGGGCCAGTTCTACCTCGTGGCGCTCGCGGTGATCCTCGGCGTCAGCGCCCTGTGGCGCCTGGTCGTGCGCCGCGGCACCCCCAAGTGGTTCCTCGTGGCGGTCGTGGCCGCCGGCACCGCCGCCTCCGCCTGGTGGGCCGTCCTCGGCCGCGAGGCCAACCAGGCGTGGAACTACTACGACACCGGCGCCCGCATGTGGGAGCTGCTCGTCGGCGGGCTCGTCGCGATCGTCCTGGCCGGCGTCGTCCTGCCCTGGCCCCTGCGCCTGCTCACCACCGCCGCGGGTCTGTTCCTGGTCGTGAGCACCGGCTTCTTCTTCGACGGCGCCGCCCACTTCCCCGGTCCCCTGGCCTGGTACCCCATCGGCGGCGCCCTGCTCATCGTGCTCGGCGGCAACCTGCCGGCCGGCCAGCGTGCCACCCCGTGGAAGGACCCCGTCACCTGGCTGCTGTCCGGCCGGCTCTTCCGGCGGCTCGGCGACATCTCCTACTCGCTGTACCTGTGGCACTGGCCCCTGCTCATCCTGTGGCTCTCCCACGACCGGGACGCCGAGATCACGCTCGTGTCCGGCCTGACGATCATCGCCGTGTCGATCGTGCTGGCGCTGATCACCGAGAAGTACGTCGAACGGCCCGTGCGGATGGCCAGCCGCGCCCGCGGGGGCGCCACCCCGGCCGCCGCCCGACGTGACCGGTTGCGGGGCCGCCCCGCCCGTTCGGCCCGTGAGCAGAGGCTCTTCGTCCGCGCCGGTGTCCTCGTCGTCGTCGCCGCCGTCGCCAGCGTCGCCACCGTCGGCTGGTGGGGCGCCACCTCCGGTTCCCGCTCCGCCGTGCCCTACGTCGACTCCCTCACCGACCCCGACCACCCCGGCGCGCGGGCGTTCTTCGAGGGCGTCCCCGCACCCGACGACGTCCGCTACGTCCCCTCACTGCTCCAGGTCGGCAACGACCTGCCCGCCAGCACCATGGACGGCTGCATCTCCGACTTCGAGTCCACCGAGGTCAGGCTCTGCGTCTACGGGGACATCACCTCGCCCCGCACCATCGCCCTGACCGGCGGCTCCCACGCCGAGCACTGGATCAGTGGACTCGACGAGGTCGGCCGGCACTACGGGTTCCGCGTCGTCACCGTCCTCAAGATGGGCTGCCCCCTGACCCTGGACGCCTCGGTCTCCGACGGTGACGAACCGCTGTACGAGAGCTGCGCGCAGTGGACCCCCGAGGCCCTCGCCGCGCTCGTCGGCCTCGGCCCCGACTTCGTCTTCACCACCGCCACCCGCCCGGTCGGCGTCGTGGGACCCGACGTCACCCCCCGCCAGTACGTCGACCTGTGGCGCGCACTCGGCGAGCAGGGCATCGGGGTCATCGCCATCCGCGACACCCCGTGGCTCAACCGCGGCCGCGGCCCCATCCGCGCCGGCGACTGCCTCGGGGACGGCGGCACCCCCGCCGAGTGCGGCATGCCGCGCGAACGGTCCATCTCCCCGATCAACCCCGCCTCGCTGGCCGGGGCCGGCCTCGACAACGTGCGCCTGCTCGACCTCACCGACGGACTGTGCGACCCCGAGGTCTGCCCCGCCGTGGTGGGCAACGTGATCGTCTACCACGACTCCCACCACCTGTCCGGCTCCTGGGTGCGCTCCGCGTCCGGCGAGCTGGCCCGCCAGATGGGACCCGCCACCGGCTGGTGGTGACCGAGCCCTCCCTCGACGTCGACCGCGCCGGGCCCGAAAGGCACTACCCTTGGGCAGCGTGACCCAAGACGACGTGACGCAAGCCGCCCCGGAGCTCATCCGCGCCTGGCCGGGAACGCCCTACCCGCTGGGGGCCACCTACGACGGAACGGGCACCAACTTCTCCCTGTTCTCGGAAGTCGCCGAGCGGGTCGAGCTCTGCCTCATCGACGAGGACGGCGGCGAGCAGCGGATCGAACTCACCGAGGTCGACTACCACATCTGGCACTGCTACCTGTTCGGCGTGACGCCCGGGCAGCGGTACGGGTTCCGCGTCCACGGGCCGTACGACCCGGCCAGCGGCCTGCGCTGCGACCCGTCCAAGCTCCTCATGGACCCCTACGGCAAGGCGTTCGACGGCACCTTCGACGGGCACCCCAGCCTCCACAGCTACGACCTCGAGGACCCGGAGCAGCGCAACACCGAGGACTCGCTCGGGCACACCATGACCACCGTCGTGATCAACCCCTACTTCGACTGGGGCAACGACCGCGCGCCCGGCCACGAGTACCACAACACCGTCATCTACGAGGCCCACGTCAAGGGCATGACCGCCACCCACCCCGACATCCCCGTCGAGATGCGTGGCACCTACGCGGGGATGGCCCACCCGGCGATCATCGACTACCTCACCGACCTCGGCGTCACCGCGATCGAGCTCATGCCGGTGCACCAGTTCATGCACGACCAGCCGCTCATCGACAAGGGCCTGCGCAACTACTGGGGCTACAACAGCTTCGGGTTCCTCGCGCCCCACAACGAGTACGCGTTCGCCAGGCAGCCCGGCGACGCCGTCAGCGAGTTCAAGGCCATGGTCAAGGCGTTCCACGAGGCGAACATCGAGGTGATCCTCGACGTGGTCTACAACCACACCGCCGAGGGCAACCACCTCGGACCCACGATCGGCTTCCGCGGGATCGACAACCAGGCCTACTACCGGCTCGTCGAGGGCGACGAGCAGTTCTACATGGACTACACGGGCACCGGGAACACCCTCAACGTCCGGCACCCGCACTCGCTGCAGCTCATCATGGACTCGCTGCGGTACTGGATCCTCGACATGCACGTCGACGGCTTCCGGTTCGACCTCGCCTCCGCCCTGGCCCGCGGCCTGCACGAGGTCGACCGACTGTCCTCGTTCTTCGACCTGGTCCAGCAGGACCCGGTGGTCAGCCAGGTCAAACTCATCGCCGAACCGTGGGACGTCGGCGAGGGCGGCTACCAGGTGGGCAACTTCCCGCCCCTGTGGACCGAGTGGAACGGGCAGTTCCGCGACACCGTCCGCGACTTCTGGCGCGGCGAACCCGCCACCCTCGGCGAGTTCGCCTCCCGCCTCACCGGCTCCTCCGACCTCTACGAGGCCACCGGGCGGCGCCCCACCGCGTCGATCAACTTCGTCACCGCCCACGACGGCTTCACCCTCAACGACCTCGTGACCTACAACGAGAAACACAACGAGGCCAACGGCGAGGACGGCAACGACGGCGAGAGCCACAACCGCTCCTGGAACTGCGGCGTCGAGGGCCCCACCGACGACCCGGAGATCCGTGCGCTGCGGGGGCGGCAGAAGCGCAACCTGCTCACCACGCTCATCCTCTCCCAGGGGACCCCGATGATCGCCCACGGCGACGAGGTCGCCCGCACCCAGCACGGCAACAACAACGTGTACTGCCAGGACAACGAGACGTCCTGGATGAATTGGGAGCTCGACGAGGAGCAGCAGGACCTGCTCGCCTTCACCCGCGAACTCCTCCGGCTGCGCAAGGACCACCCCGTCTTCCGGCGCCGCCGCTTCTTCGGCACCCCTGTGCGCGGCGAGGAGGACCCCCAGGACATCGCCTGGTTCGCCCCCGACGGTTCCGAGATGACGAGCAAGGACTGGGACTCCGGATTCGGCAAGTCCCTGGCCGTCTACCTCAACGGCGAGGGCATCCGCGAGCCCGACGAGCGGGGCCAGCGGATCATCGACGACTCCTTCCTCATGCTGTTCAACGCCCACCACGAGCCCATCCACTTCTCACTCCTGGGAACCGGGTACGCCGAGGCCTGGGAAATCGTCCTGGACACCACCCGGCCCGCCGGCGAACACAACGGGGAGCTGCCCTCCGACGGCACCCTCGTCGTGGACGGCCGCGGCTGCGCCGTCCTGCGGAAGCTGCGCTGACATGCGCGGACGCGTCGACCGGGTATCCAGCACGTACCGCCTCCAACTGCGGACCCCGGCCTCCGACCCCGACGGTCGCGGGTTCACCCTGGCCGACGCCGAGGAGCTCGTGCCCTACCTCGCCGACCTCGGCGTGGGTGCGGTCTACCTCTCCCCCGTCCTCACCGCGACGCCCGGGTCGACCCACGGCTACGACGTCGTGGACCCCACCGAAGTCTCGCCGGAGCTGGGCGGGATCGAGGCGCTGCGCTCCCTGCGCACGGCGTGCCGTCGCCACGATCTGGGCCTGATCGCCGACATCGTGCCCAACCACCTCGGGGTGGACGAGCCGGCCGCCAACCCCTGGTGGTGGGACGCCCTGAAACGGGGCCCCGGGTCGCCGTACCACCGGTTCTTCGACTTCGACACCGAGGCGGCCAACGGAGCCGACGGCCGGATCGCGATCCCGGTGCTCGGCTCACCGGAGGACGTGGCCGACCTCGTCGTCGTCGCCCCCGGGGACTCGGAGAGCGGCGAGGCCGAGCTGCACTTCTACGACCACCGGTTCCCGGTGGCGCCCGGCACCGACGGCGGCACGGCGCGCCAGGTCCACGACCGTCAGCACTACCGGCTCGTCCACTGGCGCGAACCGCTGCTCGGCTACCGGCGCTTCTTCACCGTCACCGGCCTGGCCGGCCTCCGGCAGGAGGACCCCCACGTCTTCGACGCCACCCACGCCGAGGTGCGCCGCTGGTGCGAGGAGGACCTCGTCGACGGGATCCGCGTCGACCACCCGGACGGGCTGTCCGACCCGGTGGGCTACGCGCACCGACTGCGGGACCTCGTCGGGCCCGAGCGCCTCGTGCTGGTGGAGAAGATCCTCGCGCCGGACGAGGTGCTGGAACCGGCCATGCCGGTGGACGGCACCACCGGTTACGACGCGCTGCGCCTGATCGACCACCTGCTCGTCGACGCCACCGGCGAGGAGCGGCTGTCCGAACTGGCGGCACGCCACGGGGGCGACCCCGGCGGCGAGGACAGCGTGCACGCGCAGTCCGCCGAGCTCAAACGGCAGATCGTCACCGAGGACCTGGCCCCCGAGCTCGCGCGCCTCGCCCGCGTCGTGCGCCGCGAGGCCGCCACCGGGCACGACGGCTCGACGACCGACGACGTCGGGGACGGCGACCTCCGCGAGGCCCTGATCTCGGTGATCGCGCGCACGCCGTTCTACCGCGCCGACTACCCCGTCCTGCGGGGCACCCTGCCCGCCATTCTCGACGGGCTGCGCCGGGACCGACCCGGGCTCGCACCCGCGCTGCGCCTCGTCGGGGCGGCCCTCACCCGCGGCGGCGAGGCCTCCACGCGGCTCGCCCAGGTCACCGGCGCCGCCACCGCCAAGGCCGAGGAGGACCGGCTCTTCTACCGACTCGGGCGCCTGGTCTCACTCAACGAGGTCGGCGGCTCACCCGGGCGGATGGGGCTGCCCGCCGAGGCGTTCCACCTGACGATGGCCGAACGCGCCCGCGCCACCCCGCTGACCATGACCGCGCTGAGCACGCACGACACCAAGCGCGGCGAGGACGTCCGCGCCCGGATCTCGGTGCTGTCCCAGATCCCCGACGAGTGGGCGGACCTCGTCGAGCGCGTCTTCGAGGCCCACCCGCCGCCGGCTGAGGACGCCGGGTACTTCCTCCTGCAGGTGATCGTGGGCGTGTGGCCGGAGCTGGGCGGCCCGACCGATCAGCTGCGCACGCGCCTGCACGACTACGCCGACAAGGCGCTGCGGGAGGCCGCGGTCCACACCACGTGGACTGATCAGGACGCGGAGTTCGAGTCCGCCGCGCACCGGTGGATCGACACCCTCCTCGACTCCGGCGCCGGCCTCATCGGCCCGTTCGTCGAACGCATCGCCCCGGCCGGCCGGGACAACGCCCTGCTCGCCAAGGCCGTGCAACTGCTCTCCCCCGGCGTGCCGGACGTCTACCAGGGCACCGAGGTGTGGGAGGACTCCCTCGTCGACCCGGACAACCGGCGGTTCGTCGACTTCGGTCCGCTGCGATCGGGCGCCGTCGCCCGTGCCGGCCACCCGAAGTTCACGCTGGTCCGCGAGCTGCTGAGGATCCGCCGCGCACACCCGGCGGACCTCGTCGGCGGGGCGCACGTGCCCGTCCCCGTGCACGGTCCCGCCGCCGCCGACGTGGTCGCGTTCACCCGGTCGGTCGACGGTCGCCCGGCGGTCGGCCTGCTCGCCCGGCGACGGACGGCGGTGCTCAGCGCCGGCGATCTCGGAGGCACCACCGCCCTGCTGCCGGAGGGGACGTGGGCGGTGCGGCCCGTCGGGGCTCCGATCTCCGGCCGCGTCGACCTGGGCGAGTTGCTCAGCGAGTCGGCGGTCGTGGTGATCGTCCGGGAGGACTGAACCGGGCGGCCCCGGCGGGATCGGGCTCGGGCCGCGCGGTCGGGCCTGAGCCGGGTCGGGCTCGGCCGGTCGGGCTCGGGCCGCGGTCTTGCGACCAGCCGCGGTCCGATCGCGGTCCCCGGGTCAGCCGCGGCCCAGCAGCCGGTCGGTCTCGCGCCGCTCGCGCTTGGTGGGCCGCCCCGCGCCGCGGTCCCGTCGCGGTTGGGAGGCCAGGACCTCCTTGGGCGGCGGCGGGGGCGAGTGGTCGATGTAACACGTCGCGGCCACCGGGGCGCCTACCCGCTTGCTCACCGTCTCGACCACCTCGAGGATGCGGATCCGGCCGAGCGCACCCGTGACCTGCACGCGGTCGCCCGGCACGACGTTCTTCGACGGCTGCACCGCCTCGCCGTTGACCTTGACGTGCCCACCCCGGCAGGCGGCCGCCGCCTTGGTCCGCGACGGGAACAGTCGCACCGACCACGTCCACGCGTCCACCCGCACACCCATGGCCTGAGGATAACCGCGCCCGGAGTCTCCACGCGTCCCGCGCAGCGTCATCACGGCGATCCGCCCTTCGCTTTGTGATCCGCCCCTCGGATGATGATCTGCCCTCGGAGTTCCTAGGGCGGATCGATTTCCGGAGGGCGAATCGAGGATCAATGGGCGGATCGAGGCTCGGAGGGCGGATCGTGACGGCCAGCCGCCGTAGTCAGGCGACAGCCGGGTACATCACGCTCCGAAGACGCTGCACCAGCAGCCGAGGCCTGTCGAGATCCGCCCAGCGCCAGTGGAGCACCCGGTAGCCCAGAGCCATGAGCGCGGCATCGCGGTCCTTCTCCACCCCCAGTCGGCGCCGGGCCTCCGCCGCATCCGCGCCATCGAGATACTTGCCGAAACCGTCGCATTCGCCGATCAGACCGAGCTCTGGCCAGAGAAAATCCACGCGAGCCACGAAGTTGCCGTGAGCATCGAAGATGTCGACTTGTGTCTGAGGCTCAGGAAGACCGAAGTCCTCGAAGATGAGGCGACTGCGGGTCTCCGCGACGCTCTCGCTGCGGGCATCGACTCGGGCCAGCGCGGCCCGCGCGCGTTTGACGCCGGACCTACCGGCCGCGCGGCTCAGCGCGTCGTCCACCGAGGTCGCGGTGACCGCCTCCGCCTTGAAGGCCGCGTCCGCGACAGCCACGCTCGCCGGTAGTGCGCACGACCTGGCCACGTCCACGATGGTCCGTTCTGCGCGGGTCACGTGCAGTCCATCGACCACGTCGACGTCGTCCTCCGCCAGCGGGGTCACGTCATGCTTGGTCAGCCTCGTGGTCCGGGATCTCTGGGCGTGCCCGGCGCGGGACAACGACACGGTTCCGAGTGGCAGATCCCAGCCCGGCAACCCCAGGACGAGAGCGGCTGACCAGTGGGTGAACACCGGACCCCCGAGGGCGCGGTCCGCCGCCAGCACCATGAGCAGGTGCCGCTCCTCTCGCCCGAGCTCTCGCGTCGACCGCTCCACGTAGAAGCCGGGCCGCAGCCGTATGAGATCGCCCGAGGCGACCGCTCTACCGAGCGACTGCGTGCTGAAGCCGGCCGCCGTCAACTGCTCAGTCGTATGGAGAAGTGCTCGAAGGTCATCGAAAGTAGCCATGGTCAGATCCTCGGGTGCTCACCAAGCCGCTTCCGGCGCATCCCGGTGCTCGCCTCGTTCTCCTGTGGATCGCGACGGCACCTGTGACTGGCTGGGACAGCCCTCGTGACCTGCCCGATCACCGCGGGCGGGGCGGCGAGTGGACGAGTTCGCGCCGGGCGAGCAGGAACCTCACGAGTCGGTCCACGGCGAGCGGAAGTCCTACCAGCGTGGGCACCCAGCCGTGGCCGTCGGCGTTCTGCCCCTCGGATTGCGAGTTGCCCCGGGAGTTCCTAGGGCAGCTGACGATCCGAGGGGCAGATCGTCGGAAGGCCCCGGTCGGCCCGCACCGCCGGCCGGGGCACCGTGGGAGACTGGGGTCACACCACCCCGCAGCCCCTGGAGGACGCATGACCGACGCCGCCGCCCCGTACGTCACCGACACGATCGACGCCGCCGCCACGCTCGAGCGGATCCTCGACGAGCGCCACAGCTGCCGCGGGTTCACCGCGGAGCCGGTGCCGGAGGAGACGATCGAGCAGATCCTGCGGATGGCGCAGCGCACGGCGTCGTGGTGCAACTCCCAGGCCTGGCAGGTCGAGCTGGTGAGCGGGGACGCGACGGACGCGTTCAGCACGCACCTCACCGAGCACGTGCTGGCCAACGGCATGCGCTCGGATTTCCCGGCTCCGGAGCGGTACGACGGCGTGTACGGCGAGCGGCGCCGGGCCAGTGGCTACGGTCTCTACACCGCCCTGGGCATCGAGCGGTCGGACCAGGAGGCCCGGATGCGGCAGATGTTGGAGAACTACCGCTTCTTCGGCGCCCCGCACGTCGCGGTGATCACCTCTGACGCGGGGCTGGGCACCTACGGGGCGGTCGACTGTGGCGGGTACGTGTCGACGTTCCTGGCCGCGGCCACCTCTCTGGGTGTGGCGACGTGCGCGCAGGCCGCGATCGCCCTGTACTCGGACGCGGTCCGCGAGCACCTGTCGATCCCGGAGGACCGGCTCATCGTGTGCGGGATCGCCTTCGGCTACGCGGACGAGAACCATCCGGCCAACACCTTCCGCACCGAGCGCGCGGACCTCGGCGACGTCGTGCGCCGCCACGGCTGATCTGCCTGCCAGCCGTTCCGGCTGAGACGGCTCAGTACAGCTCGCGCTTCTGGTCGGGCTTGCCGGAGATGGCCTTGCGGACCTTGTTGCCGTGATAGATGGTCAGGATCCCGGCGATGATCGCCACCAGGGTGAAGAACGAGCTCGCGAACAGCGCGATCGGCAACGACACCACAGTCACACCCAGCGCGATCGCCGTGTTCCGCGCGTCCTTGCGGACCTGCTGCTTCTGGAGCTCGATCGAGTTCGGCTGGTAGGGCTGCATGCTCATGTGTTCAGGATTCCATATCCGGGCGGGTCGCCGCGGTCTCGGTGGTCGCGACCCCCGCCTCCGCCCACTCCGCTCCGCCGGACGTGCGGGTGGCGAGGATCGGCGCGATCACGTCGAACCGCCCCGCCACCGTGAACCCGACGCGGCGGCCGTAGTCCACGTCCAGGATGCGCGCCCCGGCCGAGCGCAGCGCCGCCTCGAGCCCGCCGGCGACCGCGTGATCCACCGAGGTCGCCCACGCGGGGGTGCGGGTCACCTCCACCACCCGGCCGTCGCGCCACGCCTGCTCGACCGCCTCGTTCACCGCGGCGGAGTAGGCGCGCGCGAGACCGCCGGTGCCGAGTTTGGTGCCGCCGAACCAGCGGACGACCACGGCGCACACGCCGGTCAGTCCGCTTCCGCGCAGGGCCTCCAGCATGGGCGTCCCGGCGGTGCCGGAGGGTTCGCCGTCGTCGTTGCTCCGCTCGATCGGCCCGGCCCCGGGGACGTCCACGGTGAAGGCACTGCAGTGGTGCCGAGCCGTGGGGTGCGCGGCCCGGAGTCCGGCGATCAGGGCGCGGGCGCCCTCCTCGTCGTCGCACCGTCTCAGTACCGCCACGAACCGGGAGCGCTTCTCCTCGTATTCCCCGGTGACGTCCGGTCCGGCGGAGAGCCTGAGCACGGGCGGCGATGCGGTCATGCCCCCAGTATCGCGCCCCGTCGCGGTGGCGGCGCGGTGGGGCGGCACGAGGGGCGGCACGGTGGGGCGGCGCGGCGGTCCGCCCCGACCTCTCCCCGCGGGCCGGGGTTTTCCCTACGCTGGGCGGCGTGACCTCACCCAGCCAAGCGACCCCGACCGCCGTCTCCACCGACCCACGCGCCGAGATGTTCTCGGTGTGGGCGCCCGGGGCCCGCGCCGTGGGGTTGGTCCTGGACTCCCCCGACGCCGAGCCGGTCCCCATGCGCCGCGCCCCGGGCGGGTGGTGGACGTGCGGCGTCCCCCGGGAACAGGGCAGGGACTACGGGTTCGTGGTGACCGGCGACGACGACGAGGCCGGCCCGCCCAGGCCCGACCCGCGGTCGACGCGTCAGCCGAACGGGGTGCACGGGCTGTCGCGGGTGCACCGCCTGGACTGGTCCCGCTGGACGGACCGGGCATGGACCGGCCGGCAGCTGGCCGGGTCGGTGATCTACGAGATGCACGTGGGCACCTTCTCGGCCGGCGGGACGCTGACCAGTGCGATCGAGCATCTCGACGAGCTGGTCGAGTTGGGCGTGGACATGGTCGAGGTCATGCCGGTGAACGCCTTCAACGGCGAGTACGGCTGGGGATACGACGGGGTGGCGTGGTTCGCGGTGCACGAGCCGTACGGCGGGCCGGACGCGTTCCAGCAGTTCGTGGACGCCTGCCACGCGCGGGGGCTGGCGGTGTGCCTGGACGTGGTCTACAACCATCTGGGCCCGTCGGGGAACTACCTGCCGGAGTTCGGCCCGTACCTCTCGGCGGCGGACGGGCCGTGGGGGTCGGGGCTGAACCTCGACGGCGAACACTCGGGCGAGGTGCGGCGGTTCATCATCGACAACGCGCTGCGGTGGTTCGACGAGTTCCACGTCGACGCCCTGCGTCTGGACGCCGTGCACGCGCTGCACGACGCCTCCGCCGTGCATTTGCTGGAGCAGCTGGCTGTGGAGGTGGAAGCGCTCTCGACGCATCTCGGGCGGCCGCTGTCGCTGATCGCCGAGTCGGACCAGAACGATCCGCGTCTGGTCACCGCGCGCGAGGCGGGCGGGTACGGCCTGGACGGGCAGTGGGACGACGACGTCCACCACGCCGTGCACGCGGCGGTCTCGGGGGAGCGGCAGGGCTACTACGTGGACTACGGGTCGCTGGAATCGCTTAGGCAGGTGCTCACGGGCGCGTTCCTGCACGCGGGCACGTACTCGACGTTCCGCGGCCGCGTGCACGGTCGGCCGCTGGACGTGGGCCGGGTGCCGGGGTCGCGGTTCGTGGCGTACACACTGACCCACGACCAGGTGGGCAACCGCGCGGCCGGGGACCGGCCCTCCATGAACCTCACGCCGCAGCAGCAGCTGGCCAAGGCCGCCATCGTGCTGTGTTCGCCGTTCACGCCGATGCTGTTCCAGGGTGAGGAGTGGGGCGCGCGAACCCCGTTCTGCTTCTTCACCTCGCATCCCGAGCTGGAGTTGGCGGAGGCGGTGCGGCAGGGGCGGACCCGGGAGTTCGCGGCGATGGGCTGGGACCCGGACACGGTGGCGGATCCACAGGATCCCGAGACCTTCCGCCGTTCGGTGCTCGACCGCTCGGAGCAGGCCGCCGACGAGCACGCCGAGATCCTGCGGACCTACCGGGCGTTGATCGCGCTGCGCAAGGCCGAGCCCGAGCTCAGCGACCCGTGGCTCGGCTCCGTGCGGGTGGACTGCGGGGTCGAGGCCGACGACGACCGGTGGCTGGTGGTGCACCGCGGGTCGTTGGCGCTGGTGGTGAATCTGGGCACCGAGCCGTGCCGGGTCCCGCTCGCCGGCGAGGCGGAGTTCTCCTCGGGCGCGGTGGCCGACGCCGAGTCGGTGTTCTGTCAGGCGTTCGGGTTCGCGGTGGTGCGGACCGGCTGACGCGCGGCGGGGGCGGGGCGCGTGGCGGGCCGCGTAGCAAGTCGCGTGGCGCGTGGCGCGTGACGATTTTCGTGGCAAAGTGCCGAGCCGCGTGACGGAGCGTCGAACCCCCGTTCCCGACGCGGGGGTATTTAGCCTGGTAGAGCTAGTTTTCCACTTCCGCTCAAGTAGGCGGAAATGTGTTGGCAATCACTCGACCGGATTGTAATGTTGGCGCCGCTCCGAACACGGGGCACAGGCCCTCGCGAGGGGCGGGGGCTCCGTACGCCACACCTAGGGGGAACTAGATGGCTACCATCTCTGCTCGCACACTCACCAGGTCAGCCGCGGTCGCCGGTGCGCTCGGCCTCGCCGTCGCCTTCGGCGCGCCCGCCGCCACCGCCCAAGAGGGGAGCCTCGACGCCGGCTCACTGCTCACGATCTTCGATCTCCAGGAGCTCGCCGGTTCGGTGGAGGGTTCCCTGGCCGGCGAGGGCGGCGCCGACGCCGGCAGCGTCGGGTCGGTCGTTGGTCTCCTGGACCCGGGTTCCATCGCGGCGGCGGTCGAGGTCGCCCAGGGGTCCACCGGGTCGATCGGGGATCTCGCCGGTGTCATCGACCCGGACGGGTTCGGCGAGGTGATCGCCGGATCGATCGAGTCCGCGTCCGCCGAGGAGGGCGGCGGGCTCACCGGCTCGCTGGGCGAGATCCCGGAGGGCTCGATCGCGGGTCTCTTCGAGACCATCGGCGGGGCCGGGGGCTCCGCCGCGCCCGCGGAGTGATCCCGACGGCGCGCCTGCGCCTCTGACGACATCGCCGGGACCACAGGGGGGACCTGTTCCGGCAGCGGCCCTACCGGACGAGCACCCGTCCGGTAGGGCCGCCGCCGTGTGGGGGCCGGGCCACCGGGCAGGGTCCGGTCAGGTCAGGTACTCATAGGCCGCGGTCCCGGGCTCCAGGCGCTCGCAGTCGATCCGGGAGGCGTCCATCCGCTCGAGCAGGGAGTGCAGGCCGGTGGCCGAGCCCAGCTCGATACCCACCAGCGCCGCACCGAACTCGCGGTTGTTGCGCTTGAGGTACTCGAACAGGGTGATGTCGTCCTCGGGCCCCAGGACCTCGTCGAGGAAGCGACGCAGCTGGCCCGGCTCCTGCGGGAACTTCACCAGGAAGTAGTGCTTGAGACCCTTGTGGACCAGGGACCGCTCGATGATCTCGCTGTACCGCGAGACGTCGTTGTTCCCACCCGAGATGATGCAGACGACCGTGGCGCCCTCGTCGATGTCGAGCTGGTGCAGGGCCGTCACCGCCAGCGCGCCCGCGGGCTCGCAGATGATCCCCTCGTTCTGGTACAGCTCCAGCATCTCCGTGCACACCGCGCCCTCGTCCACGGTGAGGACCTGGATGCGCTCGGTCATCGAGGAGATGACGCCGAACGGGAAGTCGCCGAGCCGCGCGACGGACGCCCCGTCGACGAACGTGTCGACCGTGTCGAGGGTGACGGGCTCCCCCATCTCCAGCGCCCGCGTCAGCGACGGTGCGCCGGCGGGCTCGACGGCGATGATCTTGCAGTCCGGGGCGTACTCGGCCAGGTAGGTGGCGATGCCGCCCGCCAGCCCGCCGCCGCCGACGGGCACCACCACGGCGTCGGGGGTCTCGTCGAGCTGCGCCAGGATCTCGGCGGCGATCGTCCCCTGCCCGGCCATCGTGTCGGGGTGGTCGAACGGCGGGACCATGGTCGCCCCGGTGCGCGCCGCATCAGCGCGCGCGGCGGCCTGGGCGGCGTCGAAGTTCGTGCCGGTCACCACGAGCTCGACCCAGCTGCGGCCGTGCGCCAGGATGCGGTCGCGCTTCTGCTTGGGAGTGTTGGTCGGGACGTAGATGCGGCCGTTGATGCCCAGCACGCGGCACGCGAACGCCACTCCCTGGGCGTGGTTGCCGGCACTGGCGGTGACGACGCCCGCACTGCGCTCGTCGCCGGTCAGCTGCGCCATGAGGTTGTAGGCGCCGCGGATCTTGTAGGAACGGACCGCCTGCTGGTCCTCCCGCTTGAGCAGGATCCGGGCCCCGGTCTGCTCGCTGAGCCGCTCGCTGACGTGGAGGTCGGTCGACCGGATGACATCGCCGATCCGACGCGCTGCGGCGTCGATGTCGTCGGTGGTCACGACCTGGGTACGCGCGGGTTCGGTGGCGGTCACGACCACCAGTGTCCCACCGTGCCCGCGATCACCGCCAACCGGTCACCTGGACACGGGCGGGGCCTGTGGAGGCCACGACGTCGTGCTCGCCCGTGCGACGCCCGGCACAACGGACGATCATCACCGACGGAATCCGGGGAGCAGCCGGCCGGTCGGCGACCTCGCGTCCGCCCCCGCGTTCGTCGGACGCACCCAAGGGCCACCGACGGGCAGGCGGGGCGGCCGAACCTGGCGCCGCCCGATGCCCAGCCGCGCCCCGGAGCGGTGTTTCACCCGGACCCCGCGCCCGCCCTATTCCGTCAGCCGTCGCTTCGGTCAGCGTCTGCCCAGGGCGGGGCCGGCCGAAGCGTGCACAGGCGACGGCTAGCTTCGGATCGAAGCCCCCGCCCAACCGATGCACGGCCGCGCCCCGGAGTGGTGTTTCACCCGGACGCCGCGCCGGCCCTGTTCCGCCAGCCGTCACTTCGGTCAGCGTCTGCCCAGGGCGGGATCGGCCGAAGCGTGCACACGCGACGGCTAACTTCGGATCGGCGCCACCGCCCTCCGATGCCCAGCCGCGCCCCGGAGTGGTGTCTCACCCGGACGCCGCGCCGGCCCTCTTCCGCCAGCCGTCACTTCGGTCAGCGTCTGCCCAGGGCGGGATCGGCCGAAGCGTGCACACGCGACGGCTAACTTCGGATCGGCGCCACCGCCCTCCGATGCCCAGCCGCGCCCCGGAGTGGTGTCTCACCCGGACGCCGCGCCGGCCCTCTTCCGTCAGCCGTCACTTTGGTCAACGTCTGCCCAGGGCGGGGTCGGCCGAAGCGTGCACATGCGACGGCTAGCTGTGGATCGCTGCCCCCCGCCCGCCCGCCGACCGCCGCGCAGCCCCACCCGAGGCCGGCCGGGGAGGATGCTGCGGCGCGCACACGNCGGCTAGCTGTGGATCGCTGCCCCCCGCCCGCCCGCCGACCGCCGCGCAGCCCCACCCGAGGCCGGCCGGGGAGGATGCTGCGGCGCGCACACGCGACACGCCCGCGACGCGCACCGCCGAGCCCGCGCTCGCGGGGGCCCGGCGCGCGCAGGTCAGCCCGCGAGGCAGCCGGCGCCGAGCAGCGCCTTGAGGTCCCCCATGAGCGAGGACGACGTCTCCACTCTCAGCTGGTCGTCGAGACGCAGGACTGTCGAGTTGCTGCCGTTGACCAGCCGCAGGTGCACGTCCGACGGGCCGGGATGACGAACAAGGACCTGCTTGAGCGCGGTGACGGTCTCGATGGTGCACATGCGAGTCTGCAGCGTCAGCGCCAGCGGAGCGCCGTTCCCGCCCACCACCAGGTCCGGCACCTCGAGGGTGTCGCCGAACACGGAGACGCGGTCCTCGCGGATGTTGATGCGCGCCTTGACCAGCACCACCGCGTCCTCGGCGATGTCCAGCGCGGCGATGCGATAGGTCTTGGGGAAGAACAGCACCTCGACGCTGCCGTGGAAGTCCTCGATCGTCACGATCGCCCACGGCTCACCGTTCTTATTCACCCGCCGGTCGACGCCCGAGATGATCCCGCCGATGGTCACCGCGGTGCCGTGGGCGAGTTCGCCCTCGTGGATCGTCGCGATGGACGTGTCCGTCTTGGCCGCGAGCGCCGCCTCGAGCCCGTCGAGCGGGTGTCCGGAGACGTACAGACCCAGCATCTCCCGCTCCAGGGCGAGTTTCTGCTTGGTGTCCCACTCCTCGTCGGGCACCCGGACGGCGAACACGTCGCCGAACCCGGTGTCCTCCGCCGTGTCGTCTCCCCCGCCGAAGAGGTCGAACTGCCCCACGGCCTCGGCCTTCTTGGTGGACATCACCGATTCGACGGCGTCGGCGTGGACGAGGAACAGACCCTTGCGCGGGTGGCCGAGCGAGTCGAAGGCTCCGGCCTTGATGAGCGACTCGGTGACCTTCTTGGTGCACGCCGCCTGATCGATCTTGGCGAGGTAGTCGGAGAAGTCGGTGAACTCGCCCTTGGCCTCGCGCGCGGCGACGATCGAGTCCACGACCTGCGCGCCGACGTTGCGCACGGCGCCGAGGCCGAAGCGGATGTCCTTGCCGACGGAGGCGAAGTTGGTCAGCGACTCGTTGACCGACGGCGGCAGGACCCGGATTCCCATCTGGCGGCAGTTGGACAGGTACAGCGCGGCCTTGTCCTTGTCGTCACCGACGGAGGTGAGTAGCGCCGCCATGTACTCGGCCGGGTAGTTCGCCTTGAGGTACCCCGTCCAGAAGGACACCAGGCCGTAGCCGGCGGCGTGCGACTTGTTGAACGCGTACGAGGCGAACGGCTCGATGGTGCCCCACAGCGCGTCGACGGCCTCCTTGGAGAACCCGCGCTCGAACATGCCGCCGGAGAACTTCTCGTACTCCGCGGCCAGGACCTCGGCCTTCTTCTTGCCCATGGCCTTACGGAAGCCGTCGGCCTCACCGGCCGTGTATCCCGCGAGCTCGCGGGAGATGGCCATGATCTGCTCCTGGTAGACGATCAGGCCGTGGGTCTCCCCGAGGATCTCCTTGAGCGGCTCCTCCAGCTCGGGGTGGATGGGCACCAGTTCCTGCTTGCCGTTCTTGCGGTCGGCGTAGTTCCAGTGCGTACCCATGCCCATAGGGCCGGGCCGGTACAGGGCGAGGGCGGCGACGATGTCGTTGAAGCCGGTGGGCTTCATCCGCTTGAGCAGCTCGCGCATGCCGCCGGAGTCGAGCTGGAACACGCCCAGGGTGTCGCCGCGGGCGAGCAGGTCGTACGTCGCCTGGTCGTCGGTGCTCAGCGTGTCGAGGTCGATCTCCTCGCCACGGTTGAGCTTGATGTTCTCCAGGCAGTCGCCGATCACCGTGAGGTTGCGCAGGCCCAGGAAGTCCATCTTGAGCAGGCCGATGTCCTCGCACGACGGGTAGTCCCAGCCGGTGATGAGGGCGCCGTCCTGCGCTCGCTTCCACATGGGGATCACGTCGAGCAGCGGCTCGGAGGACATGATCACCGCGCAGGCGTGGACGCCGGCCTGGCGGACCATGCCCTCCAGGCCGCGGGCCGTGTCGTAGATCCGCTTGACGTCAGGGTCGGTCTCGAGGAGCTGGCGCACCTCGGCGGCCTCGCCGTACCGCTCGTGCGTGGGGTCGGTGATGCCGGACAGCGGGATGTCCTTGGCCATGATCGCCGGCGGCAGCGCCTTGGTGATGCGGTCGGCGATCGCGTAGCCGGGCTGGCCGAAGTTGACGCGGGCGGCGTCCTTGATGGCGGCCTTGGTCTTGATGGTGCCGAAGGTGATGACCTGGGCGATCTTGTCGGCGCCCCACTTGTCCGAGGCGTAGCGGATCATCTCGCCGCGACGGCGGTCGTCGAAGTCGATATCGATATCGGGCGCGGACGGCCGCTCGGGGTTGAGGAACCTCTCGAACAGCAGGCCGTGCTCGATGGGGTCGATGTTGGTGATCTTCAGGGCGTACGCGACCAGGGCACCGGCGGCGGAGCCTCGGCCGGGGCCGACCTTGATGCCGATCGAGCGGGCGTGCTCGATGAGGTCGCCGACCACGAGGAAGTAGCCGGGGTAGCCCTTGCCCTTGATGACCTCGAGCTCGAAGTTCGCGCGCTCGATGTACTCCTGCGGCACCCCGTCGGGGAAACGCCACTGCAGGCCCTTGTGGACCTCCTTGGCCAGCCAGGTGTCCTCCGTCTCGCCCTCGGGCACGGGGAACTTGGGCATCCGGTCGCGCGGGGTCCAGATGTCGTCGTACGGCTGGACGCGCTCGGCGATCCACAGGGTGTTGTCGCAGGCACCGGGGACCTCGGAGTCCCACTGGGCCCGCATCTCCTGGGCGGACTTGAGGAAGTAACCGTCCCCGTCGAACTTGAAGCGGTTCTCGTCGGCGAGGGTCTTGCCGGTCTGGACGCAGAGCATGGCCTCGTGGGCGTGGGCCTGCTCGCGGGTGACGTAGTGACAGTCGTTCGTCACGAGCGGCGGCATGCCCAGGTCCTGACCGAGCTTGAGCAGGTCTTCCCGGACCCGACGCTCGATGTCGATCCCGTGGTCCATGAGCTCGAGGAAGAAGTTGTCCTTGCCGAAGATCGACTGCCACTTCTCGGCCGCCTCGTAGGCCTCCTTGAGGTGCCCGAGGCGCAGGCGGGTCTGGATCTCGCCCGAGGGACACCCGGAGGTGGCGATGATCCCCTCCGAGTACTCCGCGAGGATCTCGGCGTCCATGCGCGCCCACTTGCCCAGCTGGCCCTCGTAGGAGGCCAGCGAGGACAGCCGGAACAGGTTGCGCAGGCCGGTCGCGTTCTCGGCGACCATCGTCATGTGCGTGTAGGCGCCGGAACCCGCGACGTCGTCGCTCTTCTGGTGCTTCTCGCCCCACAGGATGCGCTTCTTCTCGAACCGCGACTCCGGGGCGACGTACGCCTCGATGCCGATGATGGGCTTGACCCCGGTCTTCTTGGCCTGCTTGTAGAAGTCCGAGGCGCCGTACATGTTGCCGTGGTCGGTCATCCCGACGGCGGGCATGCCGAGCCGCGACGCCTCCGCGAACAGCGGGTCGATCTGCGCCATCCCGTCGAGCATCGAGAACTCGGTGTGATTGTGCAGATGCACGAACTGATCGCCCACGAAAGCATTCCTCCTACGGACTCGTCCGCCACAGTCTAGGTCGGATCACCGACAGTCCTCGAACCCCCAGCACGGGCGCGGCGCGGCTGACGTCCGGCCACGGTGAACGCGATTACCGCGGCCCAGATGAGGGCGAAGCCCACCCACTGGACGGCGTCGAGTCGTTCACCCACGACGAGCAGTCCCCACGCCATCTGCAGCACCGGGACGATGTACTGCAGCATCCCGACGGTGGCCAGCGGGATGCGTTGCGCGGCGACGGCGAACAGCAGCAGCGGGATCACCGTGACCAGGCCGGACGAGGCGAGCAGGGCGGCATGCCCGGCGCCGTGGCCGGTGAACGTACCCGCCCCGGTGGCGCCCAGCCAGACGAGGAACGCCAGGGCGACGGGGGTGGTGACCGCGACCTCGCCGAGCATCCCGGTCACCGGGTCGACGCGGAGCTTCTTCTTGAACACGCCGTAGAGGCCGAAGCTCACCGCGAGGATGACCGACAGGGACGGGAAGTGACCGTACCCGGCGGTGAGGACCCCGACCGCGACGACGGCGAGGGCCACCGCGAGCCACTGTGGGCGGGCGAGGCGTTCGCGGAACACGATCACGCCCAGCAGCACGCTGACCAGCGGGTTGATGGTGTACCCGAGGGCCGCCTCGGTGACCCGCTCGGAATTGACGGCGTACACGTAGACGCCCCAGTTGACCGAGATGAAGACCGCCGCGCCCCCGATGCGCGCCCACGAGGAGCGGTCCACGGCGCGGACCCGCCCCCAGCCGCGGAGCACCGTCACCACGACCGTCATGACGACGAACGACCACACGATCCGGTGCGCGAGGATCTCGACCGCCCCGGCGGGCTCGAGCAGCGGGAAGAACGCGGGGAAGAACCCCCAGAGAACGTATGCCGCGACGCCCGCCGTCATGCCGACGGCGACCGCCCTGTCCTTCTCCCCTGCCGCCTCACCGCTCACCGGCGCCACCCTAGCCCCGCCCGTCGGGGGCGGCCCGGCGGACGGGGGCACGGGGGCACGGGGGCGGCCCGGCGGACGGGGGCACGGGGGCGGCTCAGGCCGCCGACGCTGCAGGCTCGTCAGGCCGCGGGCACCGCAGGCTCACCACGCAGCGGGCACCGCGCGCTCGTCAGGCCGCGGGCACCGGGGCGTCGTCGGGCAGCGGCCCGACCGCGTCGCGCTGCTGCGGTAGCAGTGGTCGGACGGCGAAGCGCCCGTACACCGCGTCGGGGGCCAGCGCGTCCACGGCCCGCACTCCCGGCTGCTCCGCCACCATGCGCAGCTGGTCGGTGGTGCCACGGACCAGCAGGCCGACGACCGCGGGCTCGCCCGCCCGGATGCGGGCGGCGGTCAGCGCGGCGGCCGCGGCGGCCCGGTCCGTGCCCGCGGGGACGGGCGACCCACCGGCCGGGGGCGGCGAGGCGGGTGCCGGCACGGCGCCGGACGGGGCCGGCACGGCGGGTGCGGGCACGGCGCCGGACGGGCCCGGCACCCCCGGGGCACCGCCGACGGGACCGGCGGCCGCCCGCTGGAGACCCCGTTCGAAGACCGGCACGCGCCCGCTCTCCCCCGCGGCCGGCTCGACGACGCTCACCGCCGTGACGGGCATCGCGACCCCCTCGACCGGCACCTGCACGTACAGCCCCGAGACGCGCGGCAGTCCCCGCACCGCGCCGGCGGCCTCGGCGACCGACCACGCCTGGCCCGCGCTCACGAGGGCCCAGCGGTGGGCCCCGGGATCGGTGCCGAGGCCCTCGTCGTCGTCGCCGTCGACACCCGGGCCCCGTACGGGGTCCGCCCCGCCGCCCGCGGTGACCAGCGAGGCGGCCGCGCGGTCGAGGTAGTCACCCACCCGCTCGCCGGGGTCGGGCCCCAGGGCGTCGCTCATCACCCCCGGCGAGCGCGGGAGCTCGGTGCGCAACGCGGTGAGGATCGTCACCAGCGCCAGGACGATCACCACCCCCACCCCGGCCGCCCTGAGCGCCCGCGCCGCGACGGTCACGCCTCGCGCAGGACGTCGATCGCGTGCTGGAGGTCGTCCGGGTAGCTGCTGGTGAAGTCCACCCGCGCCCCGGTGCCCGGATGCTCGAAGCCCAGGCCCACCGCGTGCAGCCACTGCCGCTCCAGCCCCAACCGCCGGGCCAGGACCGGGTCGGCGCCGTACGTGAGGTCCCCCGCGCACGGGTGGTGCAGCGCGGAGAAGTGCACGCGGATCTGGTGCGTGCGGCCCGTCTCGAGCTTGACCTCCACGAGCGTCGCCGCCTGATGCGCCTCGAGCGTGTCGTAGTGCGTGATCGACGGCTTGCCGTCCGAGGTCACCGCGAACCGCCAGTCGTTCGAGGTGTGCCGCCCGATGGGCGCGTCGATCGTCCCCGACAGCGGATCGGGGTGGCCCTGAACCAGCGCGTGATAGGTCTTGTCGACCGTCCGGTCGCGGAACGCCCGCTTGAGCAGCGTGTACGCCCGCTCCGACGCCGCCACCACCATGAGCCCCGAGGTGCCCACGTCGAGGCGGTGCACGATCCCCTTGCGCTCCGGCGGGCCCGAGGTGGAGATGCGGTACCCGGCCGCCGCGAGGCCGCCGATCACCGTGGGGCCGGTCCAACCGACCGAGGCGTGCGCGGCGACGCCGACCGGTTTGTCGACGACGACGATGTCCGCGTCCGAGTAGACGACCGCCATCCCCTCGACCGGCTCTGCGACCACCGCCGGCTCGGCCCGCGGCTCCGGCATCTCGACCTCGATCCAGCTCATCCCCGTGAGCTTGTCGGACTTGCCGACCGTCCGGCCGTCGAGCAGGACCTTGCCCTCACCGGCGAGGTCCGCCACCGCCGTGCGCGAGATGCCCAACAGCCGGGACACCCCGGCGTCGACACGCATCCCGTCGAGCCCGTCGGGGACCGGGAACGTGCGGACCTCACCCATCGGCGGGGCCCCCCTTGGCGGCGGGGGCGGACTCGTCCGAGACCCGCGACCCGTCGAAGTCGATGTTGCGCAGCACCGCCACCGCCACCACGATCACACCGGCGACCAGGCACGAGTCCGCCACGTTGAACACCGGCCACCAGCCCACGGACATGAAGTCCACGACGTGGCCCCGCAGGATCCCCGGAGAGCGGAAGTAGCGGTCCGCCAGGTTGCCGGCGGCGCCGCCGAGGATGAGACCCAGCCCCCACGCCCACCACGTCGAGTGGACCCGCCGCGAGAACCACAGCAGACCCAGCACCACGGCCGTGGCCAGGACGCTCAGCACCACGGTCGACTCCGTGCCCATCGAGAAGGCCGCGCCCGGGTTGCGGAGCAGGACCAACCGCACCGTGTCACCGATGAGGTCGATCGGGTCCGCGCCCTCGAGGCGGGCCACCGCGAGGACCTTGGTGATCTGATCGATCAGGACGACCACCGCCCCGATCCCCACCATGACCACCGGCCCGGCGCGGAAGTATCCGGGCAGCGCACCCCGGGGTGCGGGTGTGCTCGCTCCCGCGGCGTCGGGCCGCGTGCCGTCGGTGTCCGTCATGGCCACCAGTATCCCTGATGCGGCCGCAGGCCCGGCGACCGTGGGTGGCCACTTCCGGCGGCGGCGGATCCGCGACGCCGACGGCCCTCGCGCGCCGACCCTCTAGGCTCGGGGCCGTGGACCCGCGATCGACCGACACCCCCGGCCTCTCCCGTCCCCGCCCGCGCGCCCGGCGCGGTCCGCTCCGCGGCGGTGGCGCCGTCGGCGTGCCCGGCGGTGGCGCCGTCGGCGTGCCCGGCGGTGGCGTCTTCGGAGGGCGCGGGCGGCGGGTGCTCGCCGCGACCCTGGCCGCCGCGCTCGTGGCCGGCGCCGCCGCGTGCGCCGACGACGACGCCGCCGATCCCGCCGCGGGACCGGGCACCTCCGCGGGCGGCGCCTCCGGGGCGGCAGAGGGGTCGCCGGCACTCGAACCCGAGGTCACGGTGGATCCCGGCCCGGCCCCCACCGTGGAGCTGCTCGACGCCGGGCAGGGGGAACGGCGGGTCCTGACCTACGGGCCCTCGCGCGAGCCCGCGGTCGTGGCCGTCACCCGCGCCGCGACCGCACGCACCGAGGTCCCCGGCGCCGACCCGCGTCTCGACGAGACCCCGGAGCAGACGCTCACCCTGGAGGGGCGGTCCGAGCCGGACGTCGACGGAGCGCAGCGGGCCACCGTCACCGCGCGCGAGTTCACCTCGGTCGACGAGCGTCGCGCCGCGCAGTTCGCCACCGCCCCCGGCTTCACCGTCACCTGGACCCGCGGCGCCGACGGCGTCATCCGCGAGCTGGCGCTGGCCGCGCCGGCGGGAGCGACCGACGCCGCCCGCGCCGGCGTCGAGATCACCGCCGGCGCCGTCTCGGACGCGACCGTCGTCTTCCCCACCGACGAGATCGGGGTCGGCGCCCGGTGGACGGTCACCCGGCAGGTCGACGACGCCGTCGCCCCCACCCGGGTCACCACGTACGAACTCGTCGACCTCGACGGCGACGTGGCCACCATCAGCTCCCGCACCGGGGCCCCCGAGCCGGCGGACACCCTCACCGCCCCCGCGCCCGACGGCGGCCCCGGCGTCACCCTCGACGTGGAGTCCTACGAGGTCTCCGGCTCCGGCGAGCTGACGATCGACCTGCGGGCGGCTCTGCCGGTGGGCGGGACGACCGAGTCCTCGACGCGGGCCGTGTACGTCGACCCGCAATCGGGACGACGGACGACCTACGACGAGGACTCGGTGCTGCGCTTCCGCAGCGAGGGCTGACGCGCCCGGGGGTTCAGGGCGCCCACCGGGTCAGGCGCTGCGGAGTCTCAGCGCGTTGCGACGAATCAGGGCGCCGCGCAGGTGGCCGGCGGCTGGAGGCCGGCGTTGGTGATGAGCGCGCAGGCGAACGACTTCTGCAGCTGCCACTGACCGCCCTGGTTGATGAACTGCGCCTGGACGTTGATGTCCTCCTGGCCCGGCTGCGTGATCACCGCGTTAGCGATAAGCGTGCCCGGGATGTCGCCCTCCGCGACACCGGTGATGACCACGCCCGCACCCTGCTCGGCCTTGAGGGCGGCGATCTGGTCGAAGATCTCCGGCGCCTCCGCGCCGCCCTCGACGAGGTCCACCTTCTCCGCGACCGGCACGGCCGGGTCCGACGCGCGGTCGAGCAGCCCGGTCAGCTCCTCAGCGGTCGGCACGCTCGCGGTCTCCTGCGCGCTCGTGGTGGGCGCGGGCGCGGTCTCGCGCGTATCGTCCTCGCCCCCGCAGGCGGCGAGGCCGCCCAGGGCGAACGCGGACAGGGACAGAGCGGCGATGGTCCGTCGAAGACTCACGCGGGGTCCTTTCGTCGAGTTGTACGGCACCGGTCCTTTCGGTGCCTGGCCGTCCATGGCTCCGGGCCGGGGTCACCGGCCCAACGAACACTGGTGGGTCATTGTTCCATCGTCGGCGGCCGGGGTGTTTGACGACGAGGCGCACGCACAGCACTGTGGAGCGGGTGACCAGCGCCGAGACCAGCACGGATACCCCCCACATCGTGATCTGCACCACCGGGGGCACGATCACCGCCTCCACGACGTCCGACGGCGCGGTGATCGCCGGGGACTCCGACCCCGCCACCGCCGCCATGCTCGACCAGCTGCGGTCGGTGCTGCCGGGCGAGATCCGGGTCAGTGCCCGGGCCGTGCTCGACGCCGACTCCTCCACCTTCGGCCCCGCCGAGTGGGACCTGCTCGTCGACGCCGTGTCGGACGTGCTGGCCGATCCGGACGTCACCGGTGTCGTGGTCACCCACGGCACGGACACGCTCGAGGAGACCGCGATCGCACTGGACCTGCACCACGACGACCCCCGGCCCGTGGCCCTGACCGGCGCGCAGCGACCCGCCGACCACCCGGAGGCCGACGGGCCCGCCAATCTGCTCGACGCGGTCCTGCTGGCTGCCGACCCGGTCTCCCGCGACCTCGGGGTCCTGGTGGTGCTCGGTCGGGCGATCCTCCAGGCCCGGGGCGTGCGCAAGTGGCACACGACCGACCCCGTCGCCTTCGCCCGCAACTCCCCGGACCACCCCGTCGAGGGGCTGCCGCCCGAACTCGAACGCCCCACCCTGACCGGCCGGGCCCGCTTCGCCGACGTCCGGGTCGACGTGGTCGCGTGCCCGCCGGGCTCAGACGCCACCGCCCTGCACGCCTGCGTCTCCGCGGGTGCGCGCGGGCTCGTGCTGGAGGGCTCGGGCTCGGGCAACCTCCCGCCCGAGGTCGCCGGGGCGGTCGCGCAGCTCGCCGAGGAGCGACCGGACCTCGTCGTGGTGGCCACCAGCCGGGTCCCGCGGGGTGAGGCCACGGCGACCTACGGCGGTCACGGCGGGGGCGCTGAGCTCGCCACGCGCGGAGTGCTCAGTGCCGGATACCTGCGCTCCGGACAGGCGCGGGTCCTGCTGGCCGCGCTGCTGTCCACGACGGACGGGGCCGGCGCCGACGCCGCGGCCGACGTCCGCCGGCAGTGGGATCGGTACCACCTCTACAGCTGACGAGCAGGCGTCGCCGGTCGCCGGGCCGGCGATTGCGGGGCCTGCGCGTGCTGGCGGGCTGGCGGGCTGGCGATTGCGGGGCTGGCGGGCCTTCGGCGGGCATTCCTGCAGCGCAGGGCAGAGAGGCAGCGCGGTCGGCCGGGGATGTGCTGGGGCCCTGCCCGCCCCGCCGCAGCCGCACGCGCCCATGGCGTCTCGCGTGCCCCGCGGCGGGGGCGAGACGCCATCCCGAGGAGCGGCTGCAAGAAAGGCCGGGCGTCAGCGGGGGCGAGACGCCATCCCGAGGAGCGGCTGCAGAAAAGGCCGGGCACCGGCGGGGGCGAGACGCCATCCCGAGGAGCGGCTGCAGCAAAGGCCGGGCACCGGCGGGGACGGGCACCGGCGGGGGCGCGCATCGGCCCGGGGCGGGCCTCACCACCCCAGGGAGCCGAGCGGGTCCGCGGGCTCGAGGTCCGGGTCGTCCTCCGCGAAGGTCCGCATCCGGCCCGGGCCCGTCGCCGCCGTCTCGAACCTCACCGACACCCGCCCGTGCCCCGAGCCCTGCACCCAGCCGTGACCGAACTCCGGGTGCCGGACATCCGCCCCGGTCTCGAACCGCTTGTCGTCGCCCTGACGCCACGCCCCGATCTCCGGCGGGTCCGTCGCCCCCGGACCCGCGGCCGCCCCCGCACCCGCGGGCCCCGACCCGGCTCCGGCCGCCTCGGACTCCTCCGTCGTCACGGTGGTGCCCACGCCGACGATGTCGGGCAGGTCCTCGTCGTCGTCGACCCCGTCGGTCGAGCGTGCCCCGAGGGTGAACTCCTGCTCGAACAACGCGTCCTGTTGGAAGTCCGTCAGGCCCGCCACCCCCACGCCCAACAGCCGGATCGCGCCGAAATCCACCGGATCCGGCGCCAGTGAACGCGCCACCGCGATGATCGTCTCCAGCGAGGTGGTGCCCTCCGGCAGCGTGTACGACCGCGTGATGGAGGTGAAGTCCGACCGCTTGACCTTCACCGTCACCGTGCGCGCGGCGCGACCGTCGGACAGCAGCCGCCGGTGCGCCGCCTCCGCCGCCCGCCGCACCGCCGCCGTCACCTGCCCGGGCGTCGTGAGGTCGGCCGCGAACGTGCTCTCCGCGCTGATCTGCTTGGCCTCGGCCCGCTCGTGCACCGGCCGGTCGTCATACCCGCGCGCGATGCGGGCGATCGCCGGGCCCACGGTCCGGCCGAGAGCCTGCGCCACGTCGTCGTCGTCCATCGCGGCCAGCTCACCGATCGTCGTCACCCCGAACTGGGCGAGCCGCTCCCCCGCCACCGGGCCCACACCCCACAGGCTGCGGACCGGCAGCGGGTGCAGAACCCGCTCGTGATCGCGACGCGCGACCACCGCCACCCCGTCCGGTTTGGCCAGCTCCGAGGCGATCTTGGCGTACTGCTTGCCCGCCCCCGCCCCCACCGAGGCCGGGAGCCCCGTGGCCTCACGGATGGCCGCACGCAGGTCCTGCGCCCACCGCCGCGTGCCCTCCACGTCCGCGCCGCGCAACTCCGGCGGCTCGAGGAACGCCTCGTCCACCGACACCTGCTCCACCACCGGCGCGTGCTCCGCGAAGACCTCGAACACCCGCCGGCTCAGCGCGCGGTACACCGGCATCCGCGGGGAGACGAACACCGCCGACGGACCCACGAGGCGACGCGCCTGGTGCGACGGCATCGCCGACCGCGCCCCGAACGCCCGCGCCTCGTACGAACACCCCGCCACCACACCGCGGCCGCCCTGGCCGCCCACGAGCACCGGCCGACCCCGCAGGGTCGGCCGGGTGAGCTGCTCGCACGACGCGAAGAACGCGTCCATGTCCACGTGCAGGACCCACCGGTCCTGCGCGTCGGTCACCGCCGGCTCCCGGGGATCACGACCGCTCGCTCCAGGATCAGATCCGGGCCAGCGTCATCCGCACACCCTCGGCGAGCTCCAGCGCCTCCCCCTCGGCCGAGTCGAGGCCGTCGACCAGCGCGAAGTCGGTCGCCAGGACCTCACCGGCGATGAGCTGCGCGTGGCGGTCGGCCCACTCACGGCGATCGGCCGGCACCGCCATCCGCACGCGGATGCGGTCGGAGATGTCGAACCCGGCGGCGCGGCGGGCCTCCTGGATCTCGCGGATCCGGTCCTTGGCCCAGCCCTCCGCCTCGAGCTCCTCCGTGACCGTCAGGTCCAGCACCACCAGGCCGGCGCCGCCGGGCAGCGCCGCGGTGGACTCGGGGTCGGCCGCGACCAGGCGGTGCTCGTACTCGCCCTCCTGCAGCTCGACGCCGCCGGCCACCACGACGCCGTCGGTCTCCGTCCAGTCGCCCGTCTTGGCCGCCTTGATGCACGCCTGGACCTGCTTGCCCAGCCGCGGGCCGGCGGCGCGGGCGTTGACGGCCAGCTCCATCCGACCGTGCGCGGCCACGTCGCTGGTCAGGCGGACCTCACGGACGTTGACCTCGTCGGCGATGATGCCGGTGAACGGTTCGAGCCGCTCGACGTCCGGCATCGCCACGGTCAGCGAGTTCAGCGGCAGGCGCACGCGCAGGTGCTTGGCCTTGCGGATCGAGGACACCGTGGAGCACACGTCGCGGACGGCCTCCATCGCCTCGACCAGCGCGGCGTCGCGCGGCAGCTCGTCCTCGGCCGGCCAGTCCGCCAGATGCACCGACTCCTCGCCGGTGAGCCCGGTCCACACGACCTCGCTCATCAGCGGCAGCAGCGGGGAGGCCAGGCGCATGGTCGTCTCGAGGACCGTGTACAGCGTGTCGAACGCGTCGCGGGAGTCCTGACCGCTGTCCTCGCCCGCCCAGAACCGCGACCGCGAGCGTCGCACGTACCAGTTGGTCAGCGCGTCGGCGAACAGCCGCAGCTCGTCGCACGCGGCGGCGATGTCGGTGGCGTCGAGGGCCGCGGTCATCGCGTCGCGCGTCGACGCCAGCCGGGACAGGATGTAGCGGTCCAGCACGTGCTGCGAGTCCGTGCGCCACGTCGCCCGGCGGGAGGCGTACAGCTGGAAGAAGCTGTACGAGTTCCACAGCGGCAGCATGGCCTGGCGGACGCCCTCGCGGATGCCCTGCTCGGTCACCACCAGGTTGCCGCCCCGCAGGATCGGCGAGCTCATGAGGAACCAGCGCATGGCGTCCGAGCCGTCGCGGGAGAACACCTCGTTGACGTCCGGGTAGTTGCCCTTGGACTTGCTCATCTTGAGCCCGTCGTTGCCCAGGACGATGCCGTGCGCCGCGACGTGCGTGAACGCCGGGCGGTCGAACAACGCGGTGGCCAACACGTGCAGGGTGTAGAACCAGCCGCGGGTCTGGCCGTTGTACTCCACGATGAAGTCGCCCGGGAAGTGGGAGTCGAACCACTCCTTGTTCTCGAACGGGTAGTGGACCTGCGCGAACGGCATGGATCCGGACTCGAACCAGCAGTCGAAGACGTCCGCGACGCGCCGCATGGTGGACTTGCCGGTCGGGTCGTCCGGGTTGGGGCGGGTCAGCTCGTCGATGTACGGGCGGTGCAGATCCGTGGGGCGGACGCCGAAGTCGCGCTCGAGCTCGTCCAGCGACCCGTAGACGTCCACGCGCGGGTAGGCGGGATCGTCGGACTCCCACACCGGGATCGGGGCGCCCCAGTAGCGGTTGCGGTTGATGTTCCAGTCGCGCGCGCCCTCGAGCCACTTGCCGAACTGCCCGTCACGCACGTGCTCGGGCATCCAGGTGATGTGCTCGCGGTTGAGCTCGACCATCCGGTCGCGGAACGCGGAGACCTTGACGAACCACGCCGGCAGCGCCATGTAGATGAGCGGCTGGCCCGAGCGCCACGAGTGCGGGTACGAGTGCTCGATGGTCTCGTGGCGCAGCAGCCGGCCCGCGGCCCGCAGGTCGCGCGAGATGGGGGCGTTCGCGTCGAACACCAGCTGGCCGGCGTACGGCGGCACCTCGGAGGTGAACTTGCCGTCCGGGCCCACCGGGATCACGAGCTCGATGCCCGCGGCGTCGCAGGCGTCCTTGTCCTCCTCACCGAACGCGGGCGCGAGATGCACGACCCCGGTGCCGGATTCGGTGGTGACGTAGTCGGCCGAGAGCACCACGTGGGAGTTGGGGTGGCCGGCGAAGAAGTCGAACGGCGGGGTGTAGCGCAGGCCCACCAGCTCGCCGCCCTTGACGGTGGCCACGACCTCGGCGTCCTCCCCGAACTCGGCGGCGTAGACGCCGCGGCGCGCCTCGGCCAGGACGAAGGTGCGGCCGGCGAAGGTCCCCGAGTTCACGCGGACGACCGAGTAGTCGATCTCCGGGTGCACGGCGGCGGCGAGGTTGGACGGCAGGGTCCACGGCGTGGTGGTCCACACCAGGGCCTCGGCCCCGTGGAACGGGCTGTCCTGCGGCGCCTCGAGCGGAAGGCCCACGGTCAAGGCCGGGTCCTGCCGCATCTTGTAGGCGTCGTCGAGGCGGGTCTCCTGGTTGGACAGCGGCGTCTGCTCGTACCAGGAGTACGGCAGGACGCGGAAGCCCTTGTAGACGAGGCCCTTGTCGTACAGCTGCTTGAAGGCCCACAGGACCGACTCGGTGAAGTCGATGTCCAGGGTCTTGTAGTCGTTCTCGAAGTCCACCCACCGGGCCTGGCGGTGCACGTACTCCTCCCACTCGTCGGTGTACTGCAGCACCGACTTCTCGCAGGCGGCATTGAACTCGGCCAGCCCCATCTCGAGGATCTGGGACTTCTCGGTGATACCCAGTTGCTTCTCGGCCTCGAGCTCGGCGGGCAGGCCGTGGCAGTCCCAGCCGAACCGGCGCTCGACCTTGTAACCGCGCATGGTGCGGTAGCGCGGGATGACGTCCTTGACGTACCCGGTGAGCAGGTGCCCGTAGTGGGGCAGGCCGTTGGCGAAGGGCGGGCCGTCGTAGAAGACGTACTCCTCGGCGTCCGCCCGGTTGCGGATGGACTCGCGGAAGGTGCCGCGCTCGTCCCAGCGGGCGAGGACGGTCTCCTCGAGCGCGGGGAAGGAGGGGGTCTGTGACGTGGCGCCGCCGGTGAGGTCCACGATCGGGTACGCGCTGCCGGTGGCGCCGGCCTCGACGTCGGACGCCGGCTCGGCGGGTTCGCGGTTCACGGACTCGGTGCTCATCTGGGGCGGACTCCTCGCTCACGGGGCCCGCACGAGTTCGCATCCGTGGGGCCGGTCAGGCCTGCGCTCGGGGACGATCCGGGAGCGCGACCAGCGCGCCTCCGTCCGCGGTACCACCCCGTTTGGCGCCGGTGTACGACGCCCACTCGTGGGTCGGGCTGTGACGGGCTCCCCCGTTCGGTTCTACTGAGCGCCTCCCCGTGGCGGGGCGTAGCCGTTCTTCCGAGCGCTCCCCGGTGATGGCCGGATCACAGCGCGTCCGGCTCGGGGCCGGACGGTGTCCGATATTACCCGTCGGCCCGGGTGTGCGCCTCCTCCGAGGCCCCCTGCGGCGCCGTGTCGCGGTGACCGCGCCCCCGGATGAGATCCACCACCAGCAGCAGGAGCCCCAGGGCGCCCACGGCGATGCACGCCCACGCCCACCCGATCTGACCGGTCGCGACGGCGGCCACGAGGAAGCCGAAGCCGAGGATGGTCAGTCCGAGAGCGGCGACGAGCATCCGTGCCTCCTGGTGCGGTGCGTGGTGAGAGGGGCGGTGCACCACCGGCGGTGACGCAGCTCCCTGGTGTCGAATATACGTCGGTCCCCGCACCCGGGGAGGGGGCGGGGACCGTCGGCGCCGCGGGGGTCGGGCGCGTCACGCGGGACGGGTCAGTCGGCGCGGTGGCCGCCGTCCTTCTTGCCCGACTGGTCGGCCGTGCCGCCGGCGCCGCCGCTCTCCGCGGGAGCGGCCGGGGCGGCTGATCCGGTCTTGCCGAGCTCGGCGAGCTGGTTCTCGAGGTAGCTGGTGAGGCGGCTGCGGTAGTCCTTCTCGAAGGTGCGCAGCTGGTCGATCCGGCTCTCCAGCACGCCACGCTGCTGGTTGATGGTCGCCATGATCTCGGTGTGCTTACGCTCGGCGTCGGCCTGCAGGGCGTCGGCCTTGGCCTGCGCCTCCTTGACCTGCTGCTCGGAGCGGGCCTGGGCGTCCTTGACGATGCCGTCGGACTTGGTCTTGGCCTCGGCCAGGAGCTTGTCGGCCTCGCGACGGGCGTCGCCGACCATCTTCTCGGACTGCGACTTGGCGTCGGCGACCAGCTTCTCGGACTGGGTCCGCGCGTCGCCGACGAGGCGGTCCGACTCGCTGCGGGCCTTGGCCATGAGTCCGTCGGACTCCTTCTTGGCCTCGCCGGTCAGCCGGTCCGCCATCTCCTGGGCCATGGCCAGGACGCGGGCGGCGCGCAGGTGGGTCTCGTTGTTGGCCGCGCCGTCGTCCTCGCTCTTGCCGAGCGAAGGGGTCGCGGCGGCGGGCGCGGGGGTGGTGGGCGCGGCGGCCGGAGCCGGAGTCGGCGCCGGGGTGGGCGCGGGCGTCGGTGCCGGGGCGGCGGCCGGCGTGGCGCCGGAGGACTTGGCGGCCTCGTCGGCGGCCTTGCGCGCCTTCTCGAGGTCGCGGGTCAGCTCCTCGACCCGCTGGCGCAGGTCCTCGTTGTCCGAGACGAGATCCGCGAGCTCCGTCTCGACCAGGTCGAGGAACTGGTCGACCTCGTCCTCGTTGTAGCCACGCTTGCCGATCGGTGGCTTGGAGAACGCGACGTTGTGCACATCGGCTGGAGTCAACGGCATGGGATACCCCTCGTGGTCGTCTCGGGTGCCGGCCCGGCGTTCTCGCACCGGACCCACGACTTCATTACTACCTTAACGGTGGCCAATCTAGTCCCAACCGGCCCGCGCGTCACCAGCGGCCGTGTTCGGCGGCGGGCCGCACACCCGCCGGCCGGGGCCGGGGCGTGGCCCGGTGGCGTCAGATGAACGCCAGGATCACGACGCGCAGAACCATGAGGATGATGAACAGGACCAGGACCGACAGGTCCAGGGACACCTGACCCAGACGAACGGGCTTGATCACCTTGCGCAGGGCCTTGACCGGCGGGTCCGTGATGGTGAACAGCCACTCCAGGACCACCGCGAGCACGCCGCGCGGTGTCCAGCTGCGGGAGAACGAGGCGATCATCTCCACCACGATCCGGGCGAGCAGGAGGAACCAGAAGACCTCGACCACGTAATAGAGGATCAGCAGTATCAACGTCACGCTTCAACCCTACTGTCCCCGGCCCCCGGGGCGCCCGTGGGCACCCCGGGGGCGGTGTCGCGCCGGCCGCTCAGCGCCGGAAGGCGCCGTTGACGGCGTCGCGGACCTCGGCCTCGGTGAGGTCCATGCCGGCGGGCTGGAGCAGGAAGGTGCGCTCGCGGTCCGCGACCTTCTCCATGCGGCCGTCGAGGCCGAACACCAGTCCGGCGGCGAAGTCGACCATGCGGCGGGCGTCGCCCGAGGCCATGGTGGACAGGTCCAGGACCACCGCGCGGCCGGCGCGGAAGTGCTCGCCGAGGCTCTTGCCGTCACCGAAGCCGCGCGGCCTCTCGACGACGGTCTCGGGCACGGTCACCAGGCCGTCCTCGACGAAGTCCTCCTCGGGCGCGAGCGCGACCGCACCGCGGGTGGCGGGCACGCCGCGCAGGGCGGCGCGGGCCCCGGCCTCGGCGGCGTGGTAGCGGCGCGGGCGGGGGGCGGGCTCCTCGACGGGTGCGCGTCGGGCGGCGGCGCGCTCGTCGGCGGCGTCGAGGTCGGCGACGCGCGACCGGGGGGCGGGCTCGTCGAGGTAGCGGTCGGCGGCGTAGCCGTAGTCGTCCCTGCGGTCGCGGGAGACCGGACCGAGGTCGTCCGTGTCGTGCACGCCGCGCGGGGCGCGGGCGTCGTGGTGGACGGGGCGGTCGTAGTCGTCCAGGTACTCGTCCTCGTACGCCGCGACGGGCGCCATTCCGAAGTACTCCTTGAACCGGGCGATTGCGCTCATCTTCCGGGACCTTCCTGGTAACGGGGTCGTCGCGGGCGTGTTCTTCGCGGGCGGGTGTCCCCGCGAGGCTGGATCTCAAACTACTGGTCGTGGCCCGAGGATGGCCGTTCCGACACGCACGCAGGTCGAACCTGCCGCGATCGCCTCCTCGATGTCTCCCGACATGCCGGCGGAGAACTCGATCGCGCCGGGGTGTCGGCGGCGCAGGTCGGCGGCGATGTCGGCCGCGTCGGCGAAGTGGGCGGCGGCCTCGCCGGTGAGCGGGGGTACCACCATGAGTCCGGCCAGGCGGAGGTGGTCGAGTCCGGCGACGTGGTCGGCCAGGGCCGGCAGGTCCTCGCGGGTGACGCCGCCGCGCGCGGTGTCGCCGTCGAGGCTGAGTTGGAGCAGGACGGGCAGGGGCGTGACGCCGTCGCGCTCGTCGGCGGCGCGGGCGCGCCCCTTCTGGAGTCCGTCGGCGACCCTGGCGGAGTCGACCGAGTGGACGCGGTCGGCCCACCCGGCCACGGCCGCGGCCTTGTTGGACTGGATGTGGCCGACCATGTTCCAGCGCACGTCGGCGGCGAGCGCGGGGTCGGTGGCGGCGAGGTCGGCCACCTTCGCGGCGGCCTCCTGGACGCGGTTCTCGCCGACGTCGCGCACCCCGAGGCGCGCGAGGTGGACGACGTCGGTGACGGGGTGGAATTTGGTGACGACGACGAGGTCGACCGCATCGGTCCGGCCCGCCGCCGCCCGCGCCGCGTCCACGCGTTCGCGGGTCTCGGCCAGCCGGCTGGCGAGTTCGGTGGCCCTGGTGTCGGTCATGTCCGCCCTTTCGTCTCGGGATCCCGGCGGGACGGCCGGCCGTCGTCGCTAGATCTGTCGCCAGATCACGCTGGCCTGGCGCCCGGTCCGCCCCTGTCGACGATAGGAGAACAGGGACTCCTCGGCGATCGTGCAGCGGGGGTCGGAGTCGACGCGCGTCACACCGAGTCCGGCGAGTTGGCGGGTGATGCCCGCGCGCAGGTCCACCCCGGCGGTGCCGGCGACCGTCCGGGTGCGGCTGCCGGGCAGGGCGGCCTCGACCTCGTCGACCATCTCCTCGGGCAACTCGTAGTGCTCCCCCGCCGCCGCGGGGCCCAGCAGCACGGTGATGCGCTCCGGGCGCGCCCCGAGCGAGGTCATCGCGCCGATGAGGTGGGGGACGATACCGCCGACCGCGCCGACCCGTCCGGCGTGCACGGCGCCGATCACGCCGGCGGTCTCGTCGGCCGCGAGAACCGGGACGCAGTCCGCGGTGAGCACGGCCAGTGCGAGTCCGGGCCGGTCGGTCACGAGACCGTCCGTGGCGGGGACGGGCCCGCCGGTCGGGCGGGTGACGCGGGCGATCCGGGTGCCGTGGACCTGGTCCATCCACACGATGTCGGTGGCGGGCAGGCCGAGCCGGCGGGCCAGGCGGGCGCGGTTCGCCGCCACGGCGGCGGGGGCGTCGCCGACGTGGTCACCGAGGTTGAACGAGTCGAAATCCCCGGTGGACGCGCCGCCGCGGCGGTCGGTGACCACGCGGCGGACGCGTCCTGATGCCGTGGGCGTCATCCGGTGCCGGCTCAGTGCCGCATGAAGGGCGGGACGTCGATGTCGTCGTCCTCGTCGCGGCGACGCGGGGCCGGGGACGCCGGGCTGCCGGGCGAGCCGGCGCCCGGGTAGCCCGTCTCCTCGCGACGGCCACCGCCGAGCGGGGTGGATCCGAGCTCGGAGGCACCGCCGGTGTCGCCGGAGGCGCCGGGGACGGAGTCGTCGTCGTCGAGGTGATGGCGACCGCGGCGGGGCTGGCCCGCGCCGGCGGTGACCGGGCGGGAGCCGCCCTCGAACCCGGCGGCGATGACGGTCACGCGGACCTCGTCGCCGAGCGAGTCGTCGACGACCGTGCCGAAGATGATGTTGGCGTCGGGGTGCGCCTCCTCCTGGACGAGGGAGGCGGCCTCGTTGATCTCGAACAGTCCGAGGTCGCTGCCGCCGGCGATCGACATCAGGACGCCCTTGGCGCCCTCCATCGTGGTCTCGAGCAGCGGCGAGTTGATGGCGGCCTCGGCGGCCTTGAACGCGCGGCCCTCCCCGCGGGAGGAACCGATCCCCATGAGCGCGCTGCCGGCGCCGGACATGACGCCCTTGACGTCGGCGAAGTCGACGTTGATGACGCCGGGCGTGGTGATGAGGTCGGTGATGCCCTGCACGCCGTTGAGCAGCACCTCGTCGGCGGTCTTGAACGCCTCCATCATCGACACCCCCGCGTCGCCCAGCTGCAGGAGGCGGTCGTTGGGGATCACGATGAGCGTGTCGCAGGCCTCGCGCAGGGCGTCGATGCCGGCGTCGGCCTGGCCGCCGCGGCGCTTGCCCTCGAACGAGAACGGGCGGGTGACCACGCCGACGGTCAGCGCGCCGAGCTTGCGGGCGATCGCCGCCACGACGGGCGCGCCGCCGGTGCCGGTGCCGCCGCCCTCGCCGGCCGTGACGAAGACCATGTCGGCCCCCTTGAGGACCTCCTCGATCTCGTCCTTGTGGTCCTCGGCGGCCTTGCGCCCCACCTCCGGGTCGGCGCCGGCGCCGAGGCCGCGGGTGAGCTCGCGACCCACGTCGAGCTTGACGTCCGCGTCGGACATGAGGAGGGCCTGTGCGTCGGTGTTCACCGCGATGAACTCGACGCCCTTGAGCCCCTCGTCGATCATGCGGTTGACCGCGTTGACGCCACCGCCGCCGATGCCGACGACCTTGATGACTGCGAGGTAGTTGTGAGGTGAGCTCATCGAGGCCCGGCCTTCCTATGGGGGTGTCGTGCTCGGTTTGCGTGCTGTCTCGACGAAACCGTCCGTCGACCCTGAAGTCTCACCCTCTAGTTGAGGGTTAAACTTGCTGGTCAGAGGCGGTTTCGGCCGTCGGAACACCACGGTAGGTGTACCGGCCCCGCGCGTCCACGAGGCTCGCGGGCGTGTCGTGCGTACCGGCTCCCCGTCGGGCGCTACCGCGAGGTCGGCAGGGCCGGGTTCGACACGTTCCAGGTCTGCCCGGGCTGCTCGAGCACCATCTGCAGCGCCACGGCCTTCTCGTGGTCGCGGCCCGCGGCGCCCCACTCGACGACCCGACCGTCGGCGAGGGTGAGCACGATCGAGGCCCGGGTCCCGACCTCCACCGCGGCGATCTCCTGCCCCGCGGTGTCGCGGACCTCGCCGAACACCGTCGCCAGGTCCCGGACGACCTCCGGCAGATGTTCCCGCGCCGCGTCGCCGACCGTGAGCAGCGGCGTGCCGGGGGGCACCTCGCCGGGACCGAAATCGATTCCCTGCGCGTCCACGAGGTGCTGCTCGCCGTCGACCTCCACCGTCACCAGGGCGGTGCGTTCGACCAGCTCGATGAGCAGTCCGGAGGGGTAGTCCCGCCTGACCGTCACCTGGTCGACGCGGGGGATGCCCGCCACGCGGCGGGCGACGGAGTGGGTGTCGACCTGCAGCAGCGGCGTGCCGGGGGCGACGGCGGCCCGCTCGGTGACGACCTCGGCGGGGATGGTCCGGATGCCCTCGACGCTGACCTCCCGCACGGAGAAGACCGGCAGGAAGTACAGCGCGATGTAGCCGAGCAGGGCCACGACCAGGGCGATCCCGAGCCCGGCGTAGATCCGGTTGGTCCGTCGGCGCCGACGCCGCAGCCGCGCGCGGACGGCCGGGTCGGAGTGCCGGACCCGCTCGTCGGACCGCCGCAGGTCGGCCGCGGCGCGCCGGCGGTCGGGGTCGTCGGTGGGCGGGAGATCGGGCGACGCACCGGTCGACGGTGGCCCGTCGCCCGTCGAAGGCGCGTCAGTCGGGAACGCGTCAGCCGGGAACGCCTCCGACGGTGGATCGTCCGACCCCGCGGACCGGGGCGCGGAGAACGACCGCTCCCCGGCGGGGTCCACCCCGGACGGACCGGGGGTCGGCTCGTCCCGACGGGCGGGGTCGCCGGACTCGTCTGTCACGGTGCGGCCCTCCTCACGCCCCGCGGCCGGCGACGATCCGCGGGCCGAGGGTGGTGATGTCACCGGCGCCGAGGGTGAACACCACGTCCCCGGGACGGAGGATCTCGGCGACCGTCTCCAGGGCCGCGTCGAGGTCGGGGACGTGATGGACGGACGCACTGACGTTCCGGGCGATCAGACCGCCGTCCACACCGGGTTCGGGCTGCTCGCGCGCGCCGTAGACGTCGAGCACCAAGACCTCGTCGGCCAGCGACAGCGCGCGGCCGAACTCCTCGGCGAAGATCCGCGTCCGCGAGTACAGGTGGGGCTGGAAGACGGCGACGAGCCGGCCCCCGTCCGCCTCGACGATCTCGCGCGCGGCGCCGAGGACCGCGGCGACCTCCGTGGGGTGGTGGGCGTAGTCGTCGTAGACGCGGGCGCGCCCGTCGCCCACGACGGCCTCCCCCTTGGGTTCGAAGCGGCGTCCCACTCCCCCGAAGCCGGACAACCCGGACAGGAAGCCGTCCGCGTCGAACGCACCGGGTCCGGCGACCTCTCGCGCGGCGAGCAGGGCGGCGAGGGCGTTGAGCGCCATGTGCTCCCCCGGTGTCCCCACGTGCAGGTCGCCCCGCGGGCGGCCGTCGAGCGAGAGCCGGGCCCGGGTCCCGCCGGAGTCGACGGCGATCTCCGCGAGCTCGCCCACGACCGGCAGGTCGGTCGCCGGGCCGTCGGCGGTGCGGTAGCCGACGACGCGGACCCCCGCGGCGGCGGCCCGACGCGCCCGCTCGGCCGCGCCGGGGTCGTCGAGGCACACCACGAGCGCGCCGGACGACGGGATGCGGGCGAGGAAGGTGTCGAACACCTCGTAGTAGGCCTCGGCGGTTCCGAAGTGGTCGAGGTGGTCGGGCTCGGCGTTGGTGAGGATCACCACGTCGGGTTCGTAGTGCACGAGCGAGCCGTCGGACTCGTCGGCCTCGGCCACGAACACGGGGTCGGCCCCGCCGCGGGCGTTGGTGCCGAACTGCAGGACGGTGCCGCCCACCGCGAAGGAGGGGTCGGATCCGGCGGAGAGCATGCCCGCGATGAGCATCGAGGTGGTGGAGGTCTTGCCGTGGGTGCCGCACACCATGATCGAGCGACCGGCCCGGGCGAGGTGCCCGAGGATCCGGGACCGAGTGACGACCGGGATGCCCGCCGACCGCGCCGCAACGAGCTCGGGGTTGTCGGCCGGGATCGCCGCCTTGGACACCACGACGATCTGCGGGGGCGCGGAGAGGGCGTCGAGCGCGTCGGCGTGATGGCCCACCCGCACGGCGGCGCCGCGGTCGGCCAGCGCGCGCAGGTCGGCCGAGTCGCGGGCGTCGCTGCCGGACACCGCCACCCCGTGGTCGAGCAGGATGCGCGCGACGCCGGACATGCCCGCGCCGCCGATGCCGATCATGTGGACGCGCTCGAGCGTGGCCGGCACGGTGTCGTGGCCGGGTTCGGTGGTGTCGGTCAACGGGGGGCCTTTCCGACGGCGTCGAGCGCGATGCGCGCCACGACCTCCGCCGCGTCTCGGGAACCACCGCGGACGGCGGCCGCGGACATGGACTGGAGCCGGTCGGGGTCCAGCGCCAGCGGCAGGACCTCCGAGCGGAGGTAGGTGGGTGTCAGGTCGGTGTCCTCCACCAGCAGGGCGGCGCCACCGGCGACGAGGTCACGGGCGTTGAGGGCCTGTTCCCCGTTGCCGTGCGGAAGGGGGACGAACACGGCGGGCAGGCCGACGGCGGAGACCTCGGCGACCGTGATGGCGCCCGACCGGCACAGGACGAGGTCGGCCGCCGCGTACGCGAGGTCCATGCGGTCGAGGTAGGGCACGGTGACGTACGGCGCGCCCCCGGCCGGCACGACCGGCGCGTCGTCGAGGTTCCTGGGGCCGACCGCGTGGAGGACGCCCACGCCCGCGCGCGAGAACTCCTCGGCGACCGCGGCCATCGCGCTGTTGAGCGAGCGGGCGCCCTGGGAGCCGCCCACGACGAGCAGGACCGGGGCGTCCGGGTCGAGCCCGAAGGCCGCGCGGGCCTCGGCGCGCAGGGCCGCGCGGTCGAGGGTGGCGACGGTGCGGCGTACCGGGTTGCCCACGACGCGGGCGTCGAGGCCGGAACCGGTGACGGCGGCCAGGGTCGCGACGGCGAACCGGGCGCCGAGCTTGTTGGCGATCCCCGCACGGGAGTTGGCCTCGTGGACCACGATCGGGACGCGGCGGCGCGGCCCGCCGCCCGCGGGGCGCAGCGGGGCGGCCGCGGCGAGGTAGACGGGCACGCACGCGTAGCCCCCGAACCCCACGACGACGTCCGCCTCCGTGCGCCGCAGCACGTCCCGCGCGCCGCGCACGGCGCGGACGAGCCGACCGGGCAGGCGCAGGAGGTCCCCGCCGATGCTGCGCGGCAGCGGGACGGGGTCGACGAGCTCGAGCGGCACCCCCCGGCGCGGGACGAGGTCGGTCTCCAGTCCGCGCGGGGTGCCGACGGCGGTGACGCGGGCGGTCGGGTCGAGGGCGGTGACGGCCTCGCCCACGGCGAGCGCGGGTTCGATGTGTCCGGCGGTGCCGCCGCCGACCACGAGGACGGAGGGGCCGCCGGTGCGTGCGGTGCTCATCGCTCGCGCCCCCGGTGGATCGGGCTGGGCCGAGCGGTGCCGGGGCTCTGCCGGGTCGCGGTGTCGGGCGCCGGGCGGCGCGGCTGCCGACGGTCGGCCTCGCGTCCGCGGACGGGACGGGCGGTGCGGCCGGTCATGGCGGTCGCACCGCGGCGACGCTCGCGGGCGACGTCGGCGGGGACGGGCACGGTCTCGTACGCGGCCGGCCGCGTGGAACCACGCGGGGGGCGCGGCACGGGCGCGGGCTGGGCCGTGCGGCGGGCGCCGGCGGCCCGGTCGCGGGGCGCGGGGCCGGCGGGGTCCGCCGGCCGGCGACGGGTGACGGGCTCGCCGTAGCGTCGCGCGCCCTCGCTCGACCGGCCGGGCGCCGACGAGGCGGGCACCGGACGTTCGGGGGCGTAGGGCCGCGGGTCGGGCAGCGAGAACCAGCGGTGCCGGCGGCGGGTCGGGGAGCTGAGGATCGCGGAGATCGCCTCGGGCTCGTGTCGGGCGCAGTTGGCGAGCAGCCCGAGCGAGGTGAGGGTGACGACGGCGGAGGTGCCGCCGTTGGAGATCAGCGGCAGCTGCAGCCCGGTGACCGGCAGCAGGCCCACGACGTAGCCGATGTTGATGAACGCCTGGAGCACGATCGTCGCGGAGATGGTGCCGGCGAGCAGGCGCCGGAACGGGTCGACCGACCGCATGGCGATCCGCATGCCGACCCAGCCGAGCGTGACGTACAGCGAGACGACCACCGCGGCGCCGAACCACCCGAGCTCCTCGCCGATGATCGCGAAGATGAAGTCGTTGGTGGCCTCGGGGAGGTAGAACCACTTGGCGCTGGACTGACCGAGGCCGACGCCGAACAGTCCGCCGTCGGCGAGCGAGAGCATGCCCTGGTACGACTGGTAGGCCGCGCCCTGGGGGTTGGAGAAGTCGCCGCGGAAGGTATCGAAGTAGGTGCGGATCCGCTCGAAGCGGTAGGCGAAGGCCACGGCGAGGACGCCGAACACGACCGCGCCGACGGCCATCACCCACGCGAAGTGCCGGGCCGGGTAGCCGGAGAACCACAGCACGCACAGGAACGCGATGGTCACCGCCGTGGCCATGCCCAGGTCGGGGGCGACGACGACGAGGCCCGCCACCACCAGGTAGCCGACGACCGCCGGGAAGAGCAGATCCAGCCAGTACCCCGTCCGCACCCGCTTGGCGACCACGGACGACGCCCAGATGATGAGGGCGAACTTGGCGATCTCGGCGGGCTGGATCGAGAAGATGCCGAGGTCGATCCAGCCGCGGGAGCCGTTGATCTCGGAGCCGATGCCCGGGATGAGCACCGCGACGAGCAGCCCGATGGCCACGAGCAGCAGCGGGAACGCCGCCGCGCGCAGCAGTTCGATGCGCATACGCAGCGCCACGACGAAGCCGATCCACCCGATGAGGACGAACATGGCCTGACGCAGGAAGATGTCGAACGGGGTGCCGCCTCCGGAGAAGGCGAGCACGTTGGAGCTGGAGAGCACCATGCCCAGTCCGATGACGGTGAGCAGCGCGGTGACCACCATGACCACGTGATACGAGGTCAGGGGTGCTCGGCTGATGGCGGCCAGCGGCGCGGCGATCCGCCCGAGCAGGTCGGGCCGCTCGGCGCGGCCGGGCCCCTCGGACCCGTCGTGCGGTGCCGTATCTCGCAGTGCCATAGCCCCTACCTCCCGGCCACGCGGCCCACGGCGAGGACGAAGCTGCGCCCCCGGTGGCCGTAGTCGGTGAACATGTCCATCGACGCGGCAGCCGGGGCGAGCAACACGGTGTCGCCTCCGGTGGCCATCCGAGCGGCCTCGGCGACCGCCCGGTCCATCGTCTGCTGCGGCTCGTCGGGAGCCGCAACGTCGTCATCGTCTCCCGACGCCAGCTCCACCACGGGCACCGACGGCGCGTGTCGTGCCAATGCACCGGCGATCCGCGCGCGGTCCCGCCCGATCAGGACGACCCCGCGCAGGACGGGTGCCACCTCGGCCACGAGCGGCTCGACGTCGGCGCCCTTGAGCAGACCGCCGGCGATCCACACCATCGACCCGCCCGCCAGCAACGAGGTGCGCGCGGCGTGCGGGTTGGTGGCCTTGGAGTCGTCGACGTAGGTGACCCCGTCGACGACTCCGACCGGCTCGGCGCGGTGGGCGCCCACCGTGAACGACCGCAGGGCCGCGGCGACGTGCTCGGGCCGCGCGCCCACGGACAGGGCCACCGCCGCGGCGGCGAGCGCGTCGAGGACGCCCGCGGGACCCGCCGGGCGGACGTCCACGGCCGGCAGCAGCGCCACCCCGTCGTCGTCGCCCCCGTCGACGGCACCGGCACCACCCGGTCCGTCGCCGGCCACGCCGATCCGCGCGGTGAGCACGCCGTCGACCACGCCGCACTCCCCCGCGCCGGGCGCCCCGAGGCGCACCCCGATCCGCGTGGCGGCGGGCGCGTCGGCGAGCAGGCGCGCGGCGATCTCGTCGTCGGCGCCGGCCACCGCGACCCGGCCGGCGAGGACCTGCGCCTTGGCCGCGGCGTAGGCCTCCATGGACCCGTGCCAGTCGAGGTGGTCCTCGGCGACGTTGAGCACCACCCCCACGTCGGGTCGACAACTCGGCGCCCAGTGCAGCTGGAAGCTCGACAGCTCCGCGGCGAGCACGTCCACGCGCGGCTCGGCGAGCAGGACGTCGGTCACCGGCAGGCCGATGTTGCCGCACGCGCGCGCCGCCATCCCCGCCTCGAGGCAGATCGCCTCGAGCATCGAGGTCGTGGTGGTCTTGCCGTTGGTACCGGTCACGGCCAGCCACGTGCGCCGCGGGCCGAACAGCTCGGCGGTATCGGCGCGCCAGGCCAGCTCGACGTCGCCCCACACCGGCACCCCGGAGCGCGCGGCGGCCACCAGCAGCGGCGAATCGGGCCGCCACCCCGGGCTGGTGACCACGAGGTCGATCCCGATCCGCTCGCGCGCACCGGCCGACCCGGCCTCACCCGACCCGCCGCGCGGTGCGGCCATCAGTTCCGCCGCGCGGTCGAGGTCGACGCCCTCGCACCCGACGCCGTCCGGCAGCGCCTCCCGCAGCCGGGCGATCGCCTCGGGACGGGAGTCGGCGACCACCGGCTCGGCGCCCAGCGCGTCGAGGATGCGCACGGCGCCCGGCCCGGACACGCCCGCGCCCAACACGAGCACACGAAGCCCGGCGAGAGCGCGCACGTCGAGCTCACCCGCGGGGGCGTCGTGCCCGCCGGTCGCGTCGGCCGCTCCGGTCATGTCGGTCGTCCCGGTCATGTCGGTCATCCCGTCGAGCTCGCGAGCCAGTCGCCGTAGAACAGGGCGATCGCCAGACCACACGAGATGGCCACCAGCAGCCAGAACCGGATCGTCACGGTCGTCTCGGCCCATCCGCCGTTCTCGAAGTGGTGATGGATGGGGGTCATGCGGAACGGGCGACGTCCGGTGGTGCGGAACGCCGCCACCTGGATGAGCACGGAGACGAACTCGATCACGAACACCGCGCCCACAACCACCATGAGCAGCTCGGTCCGCGACACCACGGACACGCCCGCGACGATGCCGCCGAGGAACATCGAGCCGGTGTCCCCCATGAAGATCTTCGCCGGGGCGGCGTTCCACCACAGGAAGCCCAGGCACGCGCCGAGGGCCGCCGAACACACGACCGCGATGTCCAGCGGGTCGCGGACCTGGTAGCAGCCCGACAGGTTGACGCCCTCCGCGTCGGAGAAACATGAGTAGCGGAACTGCCAGAAGCTGAAGACGACGTACGTGCCCATCACCATGGCCATGGACCCCGCGGCGAGGCCGTCGAGACCGTCGGTGAAGTTCACCGCGTTGGACCAGCCGTAGACGAGCACGACGATGAAGATGATGAAGACGACGACGGGGAAGGTCACCGCGACGAAGTCCCGCACATAGCTCAACGACCGACTGGCCGGGGTGAGCCCGTCCGCGTTGCGGAACTGCAGGACGAGGATGCCGAACGCGACGGCCGCGAGGACCTGCCCGACCGTCTTCGACAGGATGCCCAGACCCTTGTTCTGGCGTTTGAACACCTTGAGGCCGTCGTCGATCATCCCGACCACCGCCAGCACGGTCGCCAGGCCGAGGATGAGCAGGCCCGAGGCGGTGAACCCGCCACCGCCCGCCGTGACCTGGCCCAGGACCCCGGCGGCGATGTAACCGAGCCACACGGCGGCCAGGATCGCGAGGCCGCCCATGTTGGGCGTGCCGCGCTTGCTCATGTGGGACTGCGGGCCCTCGAGCCGGATCTCCTGCCCGTAGCCGTGGCGGCGGAAGTAGATGATGAGCAGCGGCGTGAGGAAGATGCTCACGACGAAGGCGACGATGCCCGCGACCATGATCTGGGTCATTGACTACTTCTCCTCACCACGCGTCGCGAGCAGATGCTCCGCGACGCTCCACAGACCGACGGCCGCCGAGGCCTTGACCAGCACGATGTCGCCGGGCTCGGCGTGCTCCTCGAGGATCGCCACCGCCTCCTCGGCGGTGGCGACGTGCCCCGCCTCGGACCCCCACGACCCCTCCTGGACAGCCCCCTGGAACATCGCGCGCTGGGGCCTGCCCAGCCCCACGACCACCAGCTGGGTCACGTCCAGTCGGACGAGGTACCGCCCGATGAGGTCGTGCTCGATCACCGCGTCCTCGCCGAGCTCGGCCATCTCCCCCAGGACCGCCCACGTCCGACGCGGCCTGCCGCCACCCGACCGGGCCATCACGGCGAGGGACTTCAGCGCCGCCCGCATCGAATCGGGGTTCGCGTTGTAGGAGTCGTTGATGACGGTGATCCCGTCGGCCGTGACGCGCACGTCCATCCGGCGCTCGGAGGCGGCCTCGGCGGTACCCAGCGCCGCCGCGACCCGCCCGACCTCCATCCCGCACGCGAGGCCCACCGCGGCCGCCGACAGGGCGTTGCCCACCTGGTGTTCCCCGTGCACACGGAGCGACACCTCCGCCTCACCCCGCGGGGTGACCAACGTGAAGGAGGCGCGGACCTCGTCGTCGAGCCGGATCCCCTCCGCGCGGACGTCCGCGGACGCGGCCAACCCCACGGTGACCACCTCGGCGGCGGTCCGGCCGGCCATCGCGGCGACCCGCTCGTCGTCGACGTTGAGGACGGCGACCCCGCCGTGCGCGGCGTCCGGCAGCGCCTCGACGAGCTCACCCTTGGTGGCGGCGATGACCTCGCGCGAGCCGAACTCGCCCAGGTGCGCGGTCCCGACGTTGAGGACCACGCCGACGCGCGGCGGCGCGAGGGCCGCGAGCTCACGGATGTTGCCCGGGGCTCGCGCGCTGAGTTCGAGCACGAGGAAATCGGTGTGCTCGTCGGCGCGCAACGCGGTCCACGGGTGGCCGATCTCGTTGTTGAACGAGCCCGGCGGCGCGACGACCGTGCCGGCGTCCGACAGCACGGCGCCGATGAGGTCCTTGGTGCTCGTCTTGCCCGACGAGCCGGTCACGCCCACCACGACGAGGCCGTGATCGGCGACCAGCCGGTCGACGCTGACGCGCGCCAGGGCGCCGAGCGCGGTCAGGACCGCCGCACCGGAACCGTCGGTGTCGGCGGCCAGCGCCATGGCGTTGGTCTCGCGGCGGTCGACGGCCGGCACGACGATCTGGGCGCCACCCGCCCCGTCGACCTCGCGGGCCACCAGCGCGGCGGCCGCCCCGGACTCGAGGGCCCGGGCGACGAAGTCGTGGCCGTCGACGCGTTCGCCGGGAAGGGCGAGGAACAACCCGCCCGGGGTGAGGCGCCGGGAGTCGAACTCCACGGTGCCGGTCACGGCCGTCGACGGGTCACCACCGACCAACCGACCGCCGACTATCCCCGCGATCTCGCCGAGGGTGAGGTCGATCATGGTGCGCTGTCCTCCGTCTCGCCCGTGGGGGCGCGGTGTCCGAGTCGTCTGGCGAGTTCTTCCGCGGCCCGGGCCCGGTCGTCGAACGGGTGCACGACGCCTGCGACCTCCTGACCGGTCTCGTGGCCCTTGCCGGCGATCACCACCACGTCACCGGTGCGGGCCCAGTCGATCGCGTGGGCGATGGCCTCACCCCGGTCCCCCACCTCCTCGACGCGGGTGTCCGGCCCGGCGGCCTGTTCGGCCCCCGCGAGCACGGCGGCCCGGATCGCCGCCGGGTCCTCGCCGCGCGGGTTGTCGTCGGTGACCACCACCAGGTCGGCGATCTCGGCGGCGGCGGCCCCCATCATGGGGCGCTTACCCGCGTCGCGGTCCCCGCCGGCCCCCAGCACCACGGCGACACGGCCCGCGGTCTGCGCCCGGACCGAGCGCAGCACCGCCGCGACCGCGCCCGGCTTGTGGGCGTAGTCGACGAGGACCCGGAAGTCCTGGCCCCGCACGACGGGCTCGAGTCGCCCCGGCACCCGCACGCGCATGAGACCGGCCGCGGCGGCGGCGACGTCCCCGCCCAGGGCGTCCACGATCGCCAACGCCACCAGTGCGTTGGCGACGTTGAACCGGCCCATCAGCGGGAGCTCGACGTCCAGGGACGTCCCCCGCGGCCCGGCGACGGTGAACTCCTGGGTGTCCCGGTCGGTGGCCGTGGACGGCCCGGCGGTCCAGTCGGCGTCGACCCCGGGCCGGGCGTCGGGTTCGGCGGAGACGGTGACGGCATCCGGCCGCATCCCCGCCAGGCGGCGACCCCACTCGTCGTCGACGACGACGACCGCGCGCTCGGCGGGCCAGACCGCGGAACCGGGGTCGGCCTCCATGTCGAACAGCCGCGCCTTGGCGCGGAAGTAGTCGTCCATGCTCGGGTGGAAGTCGAGGTGGTCCTGCGACAGGTTGAGGAACGCGCCCACCGCGAAGCGGACGCCGTCCACGCGGCCGAGCCGCAGCGCGTGGCTGGAGACCTCGGCCGCCACGGCGCGCGCGCCCTCGGCGCGCATCCGGGAGAGCAGGGCCTGGAACTCGGGGGCCTCGGGGGTGGTGAGTCTGCTCGGCAGGGCACGGCCGGCGACACGGCTGCCGGTGGTGCCGATGAGACCCGCGACGTGGCCGCACCCCTCGAGGGCGGCCTCGACGAGGTAGGTGGTGGTGGTCTTGCCGGAGGTGCCGGTGATGCCCACGACGTCGAGGTCGGCGGACGGGTCCCCGGCCACCGCCGCCGACACCGCGCCGAGGACCCGGCGCGGGGCGGGATGGACGAGGACGGGCACGCGGTCGGCGACGGGCGCCATCAGTTCCACGCCCGCGGGGTCGGTGAGCACGGCGGAGGCGCCGGCCTCGACGGCGGTCGCGGCGAAGGAGGCGCCGTGGACGCGGGTGCCGGGCAGGGCGGCGAAGAGCACGCCGGGTCCGCAGTCCTGGGCCCGGATGGTCGCTCCGGACAGGGCGACGTCCGCCCCGGCCGTGTCGCCGAGGAGTCCGGCCCCCACCGCATCTGCCAGCTGTCGCGCCGTTGTCATCGCCTGTCCTCGCCCCGCCTTCCTCGCTTTGAACCTCCCGCGAACCCGCTACACGCTACCCTGCCGGGCGCCGGTCACCGCGCCTGCAGGACCAGTTCCGGTGCGGGCGCGGACGGGGGGATGTTGTCCCTGTTGACCAGCCACGAGGCGATGTCGTGGAACAGCGGCGCGGCGGACGCGCCGAGCACGCCGCGCGAGGGGGCGTCGAGCATGATGGCGATCACGTAGCGCGGATCGTCGGCCGGCAGGATGCCCGCGAAGGTGATCCAGTACCGCGAGTTCGAGTAGCACGCGCAGCCCGGGTCGATCTGCTGGGCGGTGCCGGTCTTGCCGCTGATCTGGTACCCGGCGAGCGCGGCCTGGGGGCCGGTGCCGGCCTGCGCACCCGGGCCGGACTGGACGACGGCGCGGAACATGTCGCGGACCGTGCGGGCCGTCTCGGTGCTGATGACCCGCTCGCCCTCCGGGCGCTCGGTGGGGTGGCTCTCCCCGTCCGGTCCCACGCGCTCGGCGACGATCCGCGGCGGCACGCGGACGCCGTCGTTGGCGATGGTCTGGTAGATCCCGGCCATCTGCAGGGTGGTCATGGACAGGCCCTGCCCGATCGGCAGGTTGGCGAACGTCCCGCCCTGCCAGTTCTGCAGGTCGGGCACGAGGCCCTCGGACTCACCCGCGAGCTCGATCCCGGAGCGCTGGCCGAGGCCGAACTTCTCCAGGTACTCCGAGAACGGTTGCTTGCCGACCCGCTGGGCGAGCATCAGGGTGCCGACGTTGGAGGACTTCCCGAAGATGCCGGTGGTGGTGTACGGCGTGGGACCGTGCTGCCACGCGTCGGAGACGGTGACCCCCTCCATGCGGATGCTGCCGTCGACGGAGTGCACCTCGTTCGGATGGGTCAGTCCCGCCTCGATCGCGGCGGCCGCCGTGATGATCTTCTGCACCGAGCCCGGTTCGAACGGCGAGGTGATGGCGGGGTTGCCGAGGTCGGCGCCGCGTTCGAGCTCGGCGCCGACGCCGACGGCCGGGTTGAACGTGTTGTCGTTGGCCATCGCGCGGACCTCGCCGGTCTTCGCGTCCAGCACGACGGCCGAGGCGGTCTTGGCCCCGGAGGTGTCCTTGGCCGACTGGATGGCCTTCTGGACGTGCCACTGCAGGTCGGCGTCGAGCGTGAGGCGGACGGTGTCGCCGTCGCGGGGTTCGGTGACGTTGCGCAGGGTGCCGGGGATGACGGTGTTGTCCTGGGCGCGGTCGAAGGTCTGTCGGCCGTCCTCGCCGTCGAGCTGGTCGTTGAACTGGGCCTCGATGCCCTGGAGGCCGATCAGCTTGCCCTCGTCGCTCTTGGTGGTGGCGCCGACGACGTTGGCGGCGAGCGCGCCGCCCGGGTACTCGCGGATGTCGACGCGCTCGGCGCCGATCATCGGGAACTTCCGGGTGATGGCGTTGGCCTGGGTGACGTCGACGTTGCGGACGAGGTAGGTGAACCCGCCGCCGGAGGAGAGCTTGGCCTCGATCTCGTCGCGCTCGACCGCGTCCCCGAGCACGGCCTCGAACTCGTCGGCGATCTCCACGACGAGCTCGTCCCACGTGGGCTTGGTGCTGTCGAGCTCGCGGCGCGCCTCGGCGTTCTGCTGCTCGACGAGCGGCTGGATCGACAGGTCGCGGGCCTCGCGGGTGAACGCGATCGGGTCGCCGTGCCAGTCCACTATCGCGCCTCGCGTGGCGGGCAGGACCTGGTGGACCTGCCGCTGGCTCTCGGCGCGGGCGGCGAGCTCGGTCCCGCCGATCGTCTGCACCCAGAACAGTTTGACCAGGGCGATCACCATGATGACGGCGAACATGGACCGCATGAAGGTGAAGCGGCGTTCGGTCGAGTGGGCGGTGAGGACCCGGCCGAAACGGTTCGGTGGCCGACCGACGCCCGGGGCGGTGGTGCGCGGATCACCCGAGGGAGCCCGGCGTCCCGCTTCCGGGGTGCGTCGTTCGGTCATCTCGGGGGCCTTTCGGGTGGGGTGCTAGAAGGGTTGTCCGGGCACCGGGGCGAGCGTCGCGGCGCCGTCACCGGGTGCCAGCGGGGCGGGCGGGGCGGCCGGTGGCGCCGGCTCGGGGGCGGGGGCGGGCGGGGCCGTCTCGACCATGGGCGACGGCGGCGCCACCGGGGTGGGCGGGCCGGCGATCGGCGGGTACGGGACGGGGGCGACGCCGCGGGGGCTGCGGTCCTGTGGGGCCTGCGCGGGCGGCGCGTCGAACGCGTCCCGGTCGGACGACCTCGACGGCTCGGACGCTACCGGAGCGGGCTGGAGGGGCTTGATCGGCGCGCCGAGCTCGGGCACGGGCTCGCCGACGATCTCGATGACGCCGTCGGAGCCCCTCGTCAGGATGGGCGCGCTGGCGACGCCGACCATGCCGAGCGTCTCGGCGCGCTGCGCGAGCACCTCGGCGGACCGGGCGCGTTCGTTGGACGCGCGCAGGGCCTCCATCCGCTCGACGAGCTCCACGTTGGCGTCGCGCGCGTTCTTGAGGTTATAGGTGTCCTGGGTGGTCTGCGCGGACAGCAGGAGGGTGCCGCCGACGCCGGCGCCGATGAGCAGGAGGAGGACGACGACGAAGGGAACCCTGGCGGCCACTTCTGCCGGGCTCAGACGTTCCGCCGGGACGACGACGGTGCGGCGTCCGCGCACGGAGCGGGTGACGGGCTTGCGTCGGAGGCCGACGGCCCGTCCCGCGCGGGCGGGGGCGTCGACGTCGGCGCCGCCCGGGGCGGGGCGGGTGTCGAGCCCGCCCGCGCCGGTGGGCGTGTCGATCGTGCTCGTCATGGGGTTCTCCCGTCGATACGCCGGACGCAGCGCACCCGGACCGAGGCCGAGCGCGGGTTGTGGTCGATCTCCTCCTGTGAGGCCTTCTCCGCTCCCCGGGTGACGGCCTCGAACTCGGGGCCGTGGCCGGGCAGTTCCACCGGCAGACCCGGCGGGGTGCGGGACGCGGTGCGGGTGGTGAGCTCGCGCTTGACGATCTTGTCCTCGAGCGAGTGGTACGCCATGAAGACCGCGCGCCCGCCGAGCCGCAGGAGGTCGAGGTAGCCGGGGACCGCGTTCTCGACGGCCTCCAGCTCCGCGTTGACCTCGATGCGCAGGGCCTGGAACACACGCTTGCCGGGATGCCCGCCGGTGCGCCGGGCGCCCTGGGGGATGGTGTCGTAGAGGAGTTCCACCAGCTGGGAGCTGGTCACGACGGGGTCGGTCTCGCGGCGACGGACGATCGCCGCCGCGATCTGACGGGCGAACCGCTCCTCGCCGTACACCCGCAGGATCCGGGCGAGCTCGTCGCGCGGGTACTCGGCGAGGATGTCCGCGGCGGTCTGTCCGGTGGTCGGGTCCATCCGCATGTCGAGCGGGGCGTCGACCGAGTACGCGAAGCCGCGCTCGGCCACGTCGAGCTGCATGGAGGAGACGCCGAAGTCGAGGAGGATGCCGTCGATCGCCGGGCCGGCCTCGTCGCGGGCGTCGGCGGGCAGCGCCGCGGTCACGGCGTTGAAGTCGTCGAACCGGGCGTGGACGGGGGTGAAGCGATCGCGGTAGGCGGTGAGCCGGCGGGTCGCCATGTCGAGCGCCTCGGGGTCACGGTCCACGCCGAGCACGCGGAGTTCGCCGAACTCTGCGAGCAGATGGGAGGAGTGTCCACCCAGTCCGAGGGTGCCGTCCACGATGACCGGCGCGCGCCCCTCCGCGGCCGCGGCCTCGACGACGGGCCGGAAGAGCTCGATCGTCCGCTCGAGGAAGACCGGGATGTGCCCGGAGCGCGCGGCGTCGTGGTCGGCATCGGACCGTTCTGCCATCTCGCCTCCTCGCGTCCGGTCGTCGGGGCTCCGGCGGTTGTGGTGGAGCCCCCTGGTCCCCGTCCGGTACCCACCTGGCGTTGGGGAAGTACGTCAGGGTGATGCCGGGCAGGGGCCGGGGGGCTCCGTCCGTCGTGCTCTCGTGTGCGTTGTCGTCGTTCCTCTCCCGGGGTCAGAACTCGATCCCGAGGGAGGTGCCCTCCATCTCGGAGAACACGGGTAGGTTCTCCGCGCTGTAGCGATCCCACGCCTCCGCGTCCCAGACCTCGAGGCGCTCCCCGAGTCCGTTGACGACGCAGTCCTTGTCCAGACCGGCGTAGTTCCGCTGACTCGCGGGGATGGAGATCCGTCCCTGCGAGTCCAGTTGCTGGACTTCCGCGCCGCTCACGAGGAGCCGGAAGAACGCCATGTGCCTCTCGCTGAGGTTGGCGGTCGGCCGGACCTTCCTGACCAGCGCGTCGAACTCGTCTTCCGGGAAGACCGAGAGCGTGTTGGTGAACCACCCACACACCACCACCCCGTCCGCCAGGCCGGGCCTGAATCTGGCGGGGATCGTCAGTCGCCCCTTGTCGTCGAGCTTGGGACGGTGCGTCCCGTACCCGACAAAGGCTCGTTCGCGTCCGGAGTCGACGGGATCGGTGTCGGTCACCCGCCACCTCCTGGGGTCCAGGCCCATCGAGCTCCTTGCGTGCCCCACTGTACCCCACAACGCCCCACACACAAGGCTTGCGCCCCACTTCTCCCCACCGTCCCAAATCACCGCACGTCAGAGGGTGGGCTCATCGTCAACACGGCCGACGCCCGGCCACCGAGGCGCCCTCCCGAGCCCCACTTTCAGCCAACTTCTGGGGCTGCTGTGACTGAAGTAGCTCCTGTGGCGGCCCGCCGTGCGCGCGGTGGGGGATGGTGGGGCCTCGGGGTGGGGCGTGGTGGGGCACCTCGCGCCACGACTGCGTCGGGCGGCGCCTGCGGCAGCCCCGGCCGATTGCAACTGCAGCCCCGGCCCGCTCGCAGCCCCAGCACCCGGCCCCGCCCGCTCGCAGCCCGCAGCCGCAGCCCCCGGCCCCGCCCGATCGCAGCCCCAGCCACAGCCGCACGCCAACATGGCGTCTCGCGCGCACCGCGGGGGGTGCGAGACGCCATCACCGGGAGCGGCTGCGGGCTCGGCGGCAGCCGCGCGAGCGAGACGCCAGGGACGGAAGCGGCTGCGGCTGCGGCTGCGGGCTCGGCGACAGCCGCGCGAGCGGGACGCCGTCATCACAAGGCCGCGGGCCGGCGGGCCGCGGAGTGGGCGGCGGGAGCGAGGTGGGCGGAGTGGGACACGCAGGGGCCGCGGAGTGGGCCGCGGGCCGCGGAGTGGGCGGCGAGGGCGGGGCGGGCGGAGTCGGGCACTCCGGAAATGGAGGAAGGGGCGAGCGCTGGTGCGCTCACCCCTTCGTCAGAAGTGTCCTTGCCCGCCCTGAGGCCGGCGGGCCGCTACGGCCCCTGCTCGAAGCGTCGACGGAACCGGTCCTCCATCCGCGACGAATACGACCCCCCGCCCGACGGCTTCGAGGCGCCCCGTCCCGTTCCCGGGACCCGCGGTCCGCCGGCGCCCTTGAGCCCGGGCGCTCCCGCGGACGGCGTCGAGCGCAACGCGAGCACCCCGGCGGCGAACATGACCAAGAAGCCGACGAGGCTCAGGACCGGGAAACCGCCCGGCTTGAAGTCGAGGGCGAGACCACCGATGAGAAGAGCCACACCGAGCACGGCGAGTGCCACGACAAGGCCCGCCGGACGACGCGCTCCGGTCGCGCCGGTCTTGCGGACGGACGACGCGAACTTGGGGTCGTCGGCGTAGAGCGCGCTCTCGATCTCCTTGAGCATGCGCTGCTCGTGCTCGGACAGGGGCACTTCGACCTCCTTCAGATGCTCGCGATGACGAGCGCGGCCGGCTCGGTCGGTTCGCACCGACCGCGGGCGGTGATCAGCCGGTCAGGGTTCTCCCCATCATACGAGGGCAACGCGGCCGGGACCACCGGGATTCCCCTGGACGGGCGGGGCGCCCCACGGGCCGGGCCCCACCCGGGTCAGGCGGCGGGCCCGAGGACGCCCAGGCGCTCGTCCACCAGGTCCATGAACCGACCGACCGCCCACAGGAAATCGTCCGCCATCCGGGGCGGGATCGTGCGCGGCAGACCGTCCTCGACGGCCGCGGCGAGAGCGGAGTACCCGCCGAGGGCGGACGCCCACTCCCCCAGGTCGGGGACCTCCGCCGCGAGTCGGTGCCACACGTCACCCGGCCCGCGCCTCCGCGGGCCCGGGGCGAGCAGCGCACCGGCGGCGTACCTCGCGGCGCGGTACGCCTCGAGGAAACGCTCCGACGGGTCGGGCGCCGCGACCGCGAGTCCGCGGTGCAGCTCGGCCCGCCCGGCCCGCCCCAGGGACCCGGCCGCGCCCCCGCGAGACGTCCGTGACCCGCTCCCCCTGCGTGTCCTGCTCGTGTCCATCTGCTGCACCTCCGGCTCCTGCATCTCCGCGTCTGCGCGCACGGTATCGCCGGGGTACGACACATCCCGGCGCCCCGGATCCGCGCCCGTGGTCAAATGGGGTGGATGGACACCGTGATCACCCGGCTGGACGCCGCCGACTTCCGAGACCGACTGCCCGAGGCTCTGGGGGTCTACGTCGACGCCATGGGCTACCCGCCGCAGGTGGTCCGCTCCCGGGCGGCCGCCTGGATGGAGCACAGCTACCGGGAGGGCTGGTCCGGGGTGGCCGCGTTCGAGGCCCCGCGCCGACGCCTGCTCGGCCAGTCCCGCGGTCCGCTCGTGGCGATCTGTTACGGCTACCACGGAGCACCCGGACAGTGGTGGTACGAGCAGGTCTCGCGGGGGTTGCGCGACCGCGACCTCGCGCTGCCGTCCGACTACGTGGAACTGACCGAGCTGCACGTCTCCCCCACCCACCAGGGGCGCGGGATCGGGGGCACGCTCCTGCGCAGGTTCCTCGCGGACCGCCCGGAGAGCACCGTGCTGCTGTCCACGCCCGAGGTCGAGGGCGAGGACAACAGCGCGTGGCGCCTGTACCGGTCGCTGGGCTTCACCGACGTGCTGCGGTCGTACCGCTTCGAGGGCGACGCCCGGCCGTTCGCGGTGCTGTCCCGCTCGCTGCCGCTGCCCACCGCGGAGGCGGACGCGTGAGCCGCCGTCACGACGTGGTGGTGATCGGCTCCGGCCACAACGGGCTGGTCTGCGCCGCCTACCTCGCCCGCGCGGGACACGACGTCCACGTGGTGGAGAAGGACACGGTGATCGGCGGCGCCACCTCGACGGTCGAGCGGTACCCCGGGCACCGGACCGATCGCGGGTCGTCCGCCCACCTCATGATCCGGCACACCGGCATCCCCGAGGAACTGGATCTCGCGGCCCACGGTCTGCGCTACCTCGACTGCGACCCCTGGGGCTTCGCCCCCGCCCCGCCCGGTTCGGGTGAACCGCCGATCGTCTTCCGTCGCGACCTCGACGCGACGTGCGCGAGCATCGCCACCGCCTGCGGCGAGGCCGACGCCGACGCCTACCGCCGGTTCGTCACGCGGTGGGACGTCCTCGCGGGCCGGATGATGAAGGGCTTCTCGGTGCGGCCGACCGCGCCGGGCCTCGGATCGGCGTTCCTCGGCGCGGAGGATCTGCGCGACCCGTTCGGTGCGGTCCAGACCTTCCTGTCCTCCGGCGACGCGCTGCTGGACTCGCTGTTCGACTCCGAGCGGCTCAAGGCCGCGCTGTCGTGGTTCGGGGCGCAGTCGGGCCCGCCGATGTCGCATCCCGCCACGGCGCCGATGATCGGCTTCGCGGCCCTGATGCACCGGATCCCGCCCGGACGGGCGGTCGGCGGGTCCGGCGCGCTCGCGGACGCGCTGACGTCGACGATCCGCGCGCACGGCGGCACGGTCACCGCGGGAGCGGGGGCCACCGCGATCCGCCGCTCCGGCTCCGGGTGGCGCGTGGACACCGAGGGCGGCGGCTCGCTCCACTGCTCCGCCGTGGTGGCGGCCTGCCACGTCCACACCACACTGGACCTGCTCGAGCACGAACTGCCGGCCGCGACGCTCGACGGGTGGCGGCGACGGATCCGGCCGGGGTTCGGCCTCGGCATGGTCGTCCGGCTCGGCACGACCGACCTGCCCCGCTACCCGGGGGTGCCGACGGAGACCAGCGCCCACGGCCTCCAACTGCTCGTGACGGACCGGCGCCACCTCGACCGCCGCTACGGGGTGGCCGCGGCGGGCGGTCTCGACGCCGACCCCGCGGTGCTGGCGATGAGTTTCAGCTCGCTGGACCCCTCGCTCGCCCCGGAGGGGCGGCACGAACTGACTCTGTGGTCTCAGTGGCACCCGCGCCACCTCGCCGACGGGCGCACCTGGGCCGAAGCGGGCGACGACGAGGCCGACCGCATCATCGCCGCCGCCGACCGGTTCGCACCGGGGCTGGCGGACTCGATCGTCCACCGGCACGTGCAGACCCCGGAGGACCTCGAGACCGAGCTCGGGCTCCTCGGCGGCAACGTCATGCACGTCGAGATGTCGCTGGACCAGATGCTGCCCATGCGGCCGCACCCCGATCTGCGCGGCCACGCCGTCCCGGGCGCGGACGGGGTCTACCTGGCGGGGGCGTCCACCCATCCCGGTGGCGGCGTCATCGGCGCCAGCGGCCGGACCGTCGCCCGCCTCGTCGGACGCGGGCTCGGCAGGTCGACGCTCCTGCGTCGGGGGTCCCGGGCAGAATGACCGCCGTGACCGCGACCGTGACCCGCCCCCTGCGGCCCCGCCCGTCGGCGGCCCCGCCCGCCCCGGCACGTCGTCCGCTGCCGCCGCGGCGGCTGGCCGGCCTCACTGCTCTGGCGGCCCTGCTGGTCGTGCTCACCGGCTGCCTGCAGCTCAACGCACAGATGAGCGTCCGCAAGGACGACACCGTCTCCGGGCGCATCCTCGTGGCCGGGGACCAGCCCGAGCAGGCCGCGGCGCTCGAGCGGCTCGGCGTCCCGTCCGGGCTGGAGCAGAAGGTCCGGATCACGCCCTATTCGGCGGACGGGTTCACCGGCCGCGAGATCTACTTCACCCAGCTGACGTTCGCCGAGATGGACGCGCTGTCGCTGGCGGTCGACATCGAGGGCGCCCGCCCCTACACACTCGGGTTCCGGCGCAGCGGCGACACCGTGTCGTTCAGCGGATCGGTGGACCTGTCCATGCTCCCCGCCGACCGCGCCGGGAACACCACGACCCGGGTCGACCTGACCTTCCCCAACCGCATCTCCGAGACCAACGGCACGGTCGGCGCGGGCAACACCGTGAGCTGGACGCCCGCCCCCGGGTCCATCACCCGGATGCAGGCGGCCTCCTCCTACCCCGACCCGGCCGCACGCGGCTTCGCCGTGTGGATGATCGTGGGGATCGGCGCCGCCCTGCTCGTGTCCATCGGGACGATCCTCGCCGCGCGGACCTCCCGGGCCCGCGCGGACCGCCTGGTGCGCTGACGCGCGTCAGGCCGGGCTGCCCGCGATCGGGACGCGGGGCCGCCCGGCGGTCGGTCAGATCCTCGTCGCCGCGATCCCGGGCGCGGGCGCCATCGACAGGTTGGTGAGGACCTCACGCGTGGCCCGCGAGAAGTTCAGCGTGTTGAAGTGCAGACACGGCACGCCTTCGGAGATGAGCCGCTCACACATCCGGGTGGTCAGGTCGATCCCGACCTCGCGGACGGCCTCCCGGTTCTCCTCCGGTCCGTCGCCGGCGGCGGCCCGCAGCCGCTCGGCCAGGTCGTCGGGCAACGCGCAACCCGACAGCTCGACCATCCGCTTGACCTGACGAAGGCTGGTGACCGGCATGAGACCGGGGATGATGGGCTTGGCGCCCTGCTCCGGATCGGCGGCGACGGCGCGGTCCCGCAGCCGCAGGTAGTGCTCCACGTCCCAGAACATCTGCGTGATGGAGTACTCGGCGCCCGCACGCAGCTTGCCGACCAGCACCTCCGTGTCGTGGTCGAGGTCGCGGGCCCGGTAGTGCCCCTCGGGGAAGGAGGCCACGCCCACGTGGTACTCACCCACCTCGTGGATCAGCCGGACGAGTTCCTCGGCGTAGTGCAGCCCCTCCGGGTGGGCCGTCCACTCACCCAGCGGGTCCCCGGGCGGGTCACCGCGGAGCGCGAGGATGTTGGAGACCCCCGCCTCGCCGTACATCCGGACCATCTCGGTGAGCTCGGCCACCGTGTGACCGACCGCCGTGAGGTGGGCGATGGGGACGAGATCGGTCTCGCGGACGATGCGCTCCACGACCCGCACGGTCCGGTCCCGCGTCGACCCGCCCGCCCCGTAGGTCACGGAGACGAACGCCGCACCGAGCTCGGAGAACACGGAGGCCGCACGCCAGAGACGCTCCTCGGCGGCCTCGTCGCGCGGCGGGTAGAACTCGACGGAGAACGGCACCCTCGGGGTGGTGGACGTCTCGATCCGCTCCACGATGCTGGGGTGCCGGCCACCGCCCGTCTGGTCGGAGTCGGATAGCTGGGTCACCCGACCAGGGTAGCCCGACACGCGTCCGGTCCCACCGCCGCCCGACGACTAGGATCGTCGGCGACGAGGGCGGCCGGACCGGGCGCCCGGAAGGGATGGTGCCCGTGGTCATGGCGACCCGCCCCGACGACGGAGAACGCGTCCTCGCCGCACTCCGCCGCCACATCGACGGACGCCGGACGGTCGTCTCGTCGGTCGACGAGCGGGTCGACCGGCTCGCCGGTCTGCTGTCGGACTTCGTGATGGACGGCGGCAAGCGGATGCGGCCCCGCTTCGCCCTGGCCGGGTGGGCCGCCTCCCGCCCCGAGGCCGCACCGGCACCGGACGAGGTCGTGTCCGCCTGTGCCGCCCTCGAACTCATCCAGGCGTGCGCCCTGGTGCACGACGACATCGTCGACGCCTCCGACACCCGCCGCGGCCGGCCCACCGTGCACCGCGCGATCGAGGCCGCCCACCGCGCGGACGGGTGGGAGGGCGACCCGGCCCGCTACGGGGTCTCGCAGGCGATCCTCGTCGGCGACCTGGCGTTGAGCTGGGCCGACGAGATGTTCGTGACCTCCGGGGTGGACCCGGCCGCGCTGGTGCGCGCTCTGGTCCCGTGGCACGCCATGAAGACCGAGGTGCTGTCCGGGCAGATGCTCGACATCCTCGCCGAGGCGTCCGGGGCCACGGACGAGCTGACCCCCGCCCGCGTCAACCGCTTCAAGACCGCGGCCTACACCGTCGAGCGGCCCCTGCACATCGGCGCCGCGCTCGCCGGGGCGGGCCCGGAGACGGTCGCCGCGTTGCGGGAGTTCGGGGTGGCCGTGGGCCAGGCGTTCCAGCTGCGCGACGACCTGCTCGGGGTGTTCGGCGACCCCGAGGTCACCGGCAAGCCGTCCGGCGACGACCTGCGCGAGGGCAAGCGCACGCTCCTACTGGCCCGCGCCATGACCCTCGCGCCCGCCGGGGACGCGCGGTTCCTCGCCGACATCCTGGGCTCCGAACCCGACGAGCGCACCCTCGCCCGTGCCCGGGCCGTCCTCGAGGACTCCGGGGCGGTCGCCTCCGTGGAGACCGAGATCGAGACGCTGACCTCCTGCGCCCTGGACGCGATCGCCTCGGACGCGATCAGCGACCACGGGCGGGACACGCTGCGGGACTTGGCGGAGGCCGCGACCCGCCGACGGGCCTGATCCGTGCCCGCGGACACGGGCCGGCGTCCGGAGGAGAACCCCTCGTCGTCGTCGCCCCCACCCGCCCGGACCGTCCCCGCGGTGACGGCGTCCGCCCGCGCCGCCCTCACCGGCCCGTCCGGCCCCGCCCTGTGGCGGGGCGTCCTCGGTTCCGTGCTGCTCACCGTCTCCGGCTTCGGCGCCGGGGCGCTACCGGTCGACGGCGGTCCCGCGGTCGCCCTCGGCCTGCCCGGCGCCACCTTCGGCCACGGTGAGCTCCTCGCGCTGGGCCTGTGCTGGATCGGCGTCGCGCTGCTGCTCACCTCGTGGCTCGCGCTCGGCCCCCGCGCCGTCGCCGGCCGGCTCCCCACCCGCGACGCCGCGTGGGCCACGGCCCTGTGGTCCCTGCCGCTGCTGCCCGCGGTCCCGATGTTCAGCCGCGACGCCTGGTCCTACCTGGCCCAGGGCGCCATGACCGCCGCCGGGGTCGATCCCTACCGGTACGGCCCCGAGGCCAACCCCGGTGCCTTCACCGCCGAGGTCAGCGCGGACTGGCAGTCCACCGCGACCCCCTACGGCCCCCTGCACCTGCTGCTCATGCGCGGCCTCGTCGCCCTCTCGGGCGGTAACCCCGACGTGGGCGTGCTCCTCCTGCGCGTGGTCGTGCTGGTGGCGCTGGCCGGGCTCGTCGCGCTCGTCGCGGCGGCCGCCCGCCGTGCCGGGGTCCACCCGGGCGCCGCGGTGTGGATGGCCGGCGCGTCGCCGCTGACGATCATCCACCTGGCCGGCGGCCTGCACAACGAGATCTTCCCCCTCGTGGCCTGCCTGGCGGCGGTCGTGCTGACTCTCGACCGCCGCTACGCGTGGGCGGGCGGGGCGATCGGGCTCGCGGTGGCGTTCAAGGCCACCGCCGTGATCGTCGCCCCGTTCCTGTTGTGGATCGCCCTGGACCGACGCCGTCGGTCGGCCCCCACCGGGCCCCACCCGGGACGCACGCGTCGGCCCCTGGCGGGGGCGGTCCTCGACACGGCGGTCGCCGCCGGCGCGGCGCTCGCCGTGTTCACGCTGGCCACCCTGGCCGCGGGCACGGGCCTCGGGTGGGTCGACGCCATCTCCGTCTCCGACCGGGTGATCAACTACCTCAGCGCGCCGACCGCCGTGGCCCACCTCGTCCACGCCGCGTTCGACACCCCGGGTTTCGAGGACGTTCTCGCCGTCGCGCGGCGCGTGGGGCGCGTCGTCCTGGCGCTGGCCCTCGTGGCGGTGTGGTGGCGCCACCGCCACCACACCGCGTCGGCGCTGCGGGGCGTCATGGTCGCGCTGTTGGTGTTCGTGGTGCTCAACTCACTGTCGTGGCCCTGGTACCACGTGTGGGTGGCGGCGTTCTGGTTCCTCGCCCGCCCCGGCCCGCGCGCCACGACGGCCGCGGTGGGCGTGACCGTCTTCCTCATCATGGGCATCGGCCCCAACGGGTCGACGAGCCTCTACAGCCCCGTCCTCGTCGGCACCGCCGTCGTGGCCTCGGTCGCGGTGGCCTGGTGGTGGTGGCGGTCGACCGCGGCGACTCGCGCCGGCGCGACCGCCGTCAGAACGCCATCGCCTGCGCGCGACGCATGACCTCGCGCGCGCGGTGGCCGTGGAGGGCGTCCGCCGGGCGGCCGGGCAGGGTGTCGTCCTCGGTGAACAGCCACCGCAGGATCTCCTCGTCCGAGTAACCCCCGTCCCGCAGGACCGACACCAGTCCCGGGAGGAAGCGCACCACCTCGTCGTCGTCGAGGAACACGCCCGGCACCACCACGACGCCCGCGCGGCGCACGGCGAGCAGGGCCCCCTCGCGCAGCAGATCGTGCACGCGGGTGACGGGGATGCCGAGACGCTCGGACACCTCGGGCAGATTGATGGTCTCGACCCCGGCGGGCAGGACGTCGTCGCAGTGCGGAACGGTACTCACCCCTGACACGTTAGTCCCCGGGCCGCGTTCGGACGTACCGCGGACGGGGCGGGAGGGGCAGAATGGACGATATGAGCACTTACGACGGGAAGCCCCCCGGACCAGGCACCCTGCTCGACGGGCGTTATCGGCTCGACGCCGTGATCGCCCGCGGCGGCATGTCCACGGTCCACCTGGCCACCGACGAGCGGCTCGACCGTCACGTCGCCGTCAAGCTGCTCGACCCCACGCTCGCGGGGGACCGCGCGTTCGTCGACCGGTTCACCCTCGAGGCCCGGTCCGCGGCACGCCTGTCCGACCCGGGGATCGTCCAGGTCTTCGACCAGGGAGTCGAGTCCGGGACGGCGTTCCTCGTCATGGAGCTGGTGCCCGGCGGCACGCTGCGCGAGCTGCTCGACGAGCGCGGGCCGATGCCGCCGTACGCCGTCGCCGCCGTACTGCGCCCCCTGCTCGGCGCGCTGCGCGAGGCGCACGCCGCCGGGCTCGTCCACCGGGACATCAAGCCGGAGAACGTGCTGATCTCCACGACCGGCGCGGTCAAGCTCGCCGACTTCGGCCTGGTCCGCGCGGTGGCGGAGTCCCGCGCCACGTCCAGCAGCGTGGTGATGGGCACGGCCGCCTACCTGTCCCCCGAGCAGATCTCCGGCGCGGACACCGACGCGCGTTCGGACCTGTACTCGCTGGGCGTGCTGACCTACGAGATGCTCACCGGGGAGCCCCCGTTCAGCGGTGACAACAACATCGCGGTGGCCTACCGTCGCCTCGACACCGACGTCCCCGCGCCCTCCGACCAGTCCGACACCGTCGCCGAGGACCTCGACCACCTCGTGTTGCGCGCGACCCGCCGCAGCCGCGAGGACCGCTACACCGACGCCGACGAGATGCTGCGCGACCTGGACCGGGCCGCCAAGATCGGCCGGTTCCCCGACTACGTCGTCCCCGCTCCGCGTCAGTCCTCGTGGGCGCGCGCCCGGGCCAACGCCGCGCGCGCCACGCCCGGCGGGGAGTCCGAGTTCGACGCCGCGGACCGCGAGAGCGGGGAGGCGCTGCGCCGCGGCGACGGCCCGATGCCCACCCGGGTGCAGACCCGCTCCGACCTCGCCCCGGCGCCCCCTCCCCCCGGCCCGGACGGGCCCGCGCACGCACCGCGCGGTGAGGTGGAGGCCGCCCCGGACCGCGACCTCATCCGTCCTCGCCGTCAGCGCGGCATGTTATGGCTCATCGTGGTGCTCGCCGCCGCGATCGGCCTGGCCGTGGCCGGGTGGTGGCTCGGGTCGGGTCGGTTCGTGGAGGTGCCGTCGGTGCAGGGCATGTCCGTGGGGCAGGCCACCGACGCGGTCAACGCCGTGGGTCTCGCCGCCGCCACGCGCGACGCCTTCAGCGACGACGTCCCCCCGTCCGGGCTGGTGGGGACGGACCCGGGCGCCGGCGAGAAGGTGCCGCGGGGCGACACCGTCGCGGTGTTGGTCTCGGTGGGACGCCCGGTGGTGCCCGAGGTGGGGGCCGACCGGTCGGTCGACGCGGTCTCGGCCGCCCTGCGCGAGCACTCCCTGGAGCCGGTCCGCGGCGGCACCGAGTACTCCGACTCGGTGCCGGTGGGTCAGGTGGTGTCGCTGCAGCCGGGCGCGGGCACGACGGTCGACGTGGGTACGCGGGTGGCCATGGTCACGAGCTCGGGGCCGGCACCGGTGGCCGTGCCCGACGTGGTGGGGCTGGAGGAGGACCAGGCGCGGGCCGCCCTGGAAGGTGCGGGGCTGGCCGTGTCGCAGGTCAGGAGGGTGTACGACGACGAGGTGGACGGCGGTCTGGCCGTGGGCACCGACCCGGCGGGCGGAACGGACGTGTCCCGCGGTGACGGCGTGACCCTGCTCGTCTCCAACGCGCTGACCGTGCCCGACATCCGGGACGTCCCCGTCGACGAGGCGACCGACGTCCTCGAGGAGGCCGGGTTCACGATCGTCCGCGAACCGCCCGTGACCGACCGGCAGATCGCGGACGGTCGGGTCGTCCGCACCGAGCCCCCGGCGGGGACCCGTCTCGACCCGGCGGGCGCCGTGCTGCGGATCGTCCCGTCCGATGCGGTGACCGTCCCCGTGGTGTTGGGGTCGCGGGCGTCGGACGCCCGCCAGCGGCTGCAGGAGGCCGGACTGCGCGCCACGATCGACGCGGGGACGGCGAGCGGCATCGTCTACGGCCAGAACCCGCTGCCCGGCCGGGTGGTGGCGCGGGGCAGCGAGGTCGAGATCGACGCCCTGGGCTGACGTGGGGCCGGCGCGCCGGTGGTGGCGCGCCGGCGCTGTACGTCAGTGGCGCAGCCGGCGCCGTGCGTCAGTGGCGCGCCGGCGCTGTCCGTCAGTGGCGCAGCATCTCCGCGACCAGGTAGGCGAGCTCCAGCGACTGCTGCGTGTTGAGCCGCGGGTCGCACGCCGTCTCGTACCGACCCGCCAGGTCCAGGTCGGAGATGTCCTGCGCGCCCCCGAGACACTCGGTGACGTCCTCGCCGGTCAGCTCGATGTGGATGCCGCCCGGGTGCGAGCCGAGGGCGTGGTGGACCTCGAAGAAGCCCTGGACCTCGTCGATGATCCGGTCGAAGTGGCGGGTCTTGTACCCGTTGGACGTCGAGTGCGTGTTGCCGTGCATCGGATCGCACTGCCAGATGACCTTGTGCCCGGTCTCCTCGACCGCGCGCACGATCGGGGGCAGTGCCTCGCGGACCTTGTCGTTACCCATGCGGGAGACCAGGGTGAGGCGGCCCGGACGGTTGTTCGGGTCCAGCTTCTTCACGTACTCGACCGCCAGCTCGGGCGTCGTGGTGGGGCCGATCTTCAGCCCGATCGGGTTCTGGATGAGCGAGGCGAACGCCACGTGGGCGTCGTCGATCCCCCGCGTGCGCTCCCCGATCCACAGGAAGTGCGCGGACAGGTCGTACAGCCCCGGCTCGGCGTCGCCGGTGAGCCCGGTGCCGTCGTCGGCGAGCCGCAGCATCGCTCGTTCGTAGTCCAGCACGAGCGCCTCGTGCGAGGAGAAGATGTCGGCGGAGCGCAGGTTGGCGTCGGAGACACCACAGGCGTCCATGAAGCGCAGGCCGCGGTCGACCTCCGCGGCCAGCGCCTCGTAGCGGGCCCCGGCCGGGGACCCGGCGACGAACTCCATGTTCCACTCGTGGACCCGGTGCAGGTCCGCGGTTCCCGACGCGGTCAGGGAGCGGACCAGGTTCATCGCCGCGGCGGCGTTGGCGTAGGCGCGCACCAGACGCGAGGGGTCGTGCTCGCGGGCGGACTCGTCCGCCTCGAGGCTGTTGACCATGTCACCGCGGTAGGACAGCAGGCCGGTGCCGTCGCGGTCGGCCGAGCGGGGCTTGGCGTACTGGCCGGCGATGCGACCGACCTTGACCACGGGCATCGACGCGCCGTAGGTCAGCACGACCGACATCTGCAGCAGGGTGCGGATGACGCCCTTGATGTGGGGCTCGGTGTTGGCCTCGAAGGTCTCGGCGCAGTCACCGCCCTGCAGGAGGAACGCCCGACCGTGCGCCACGTCGGCGAGACGGTCCGAAAGGTGCTCGACCTCGGAGGCCACGCAGATGGGCGGGACGCTCTCGAGGACCTTGCGCATCGCGGCGGCGTGCTGCGGGTCCCACGACGGCTGCTGCAGCGCCGGCCGGGAGAGGGCATCGGTCAGCTGCCGGTCGAGATCCGCGGAGAGCGGCGGCAGGTCGGGGAGATGCGCGATGTCGACGTCGACTGTCCAGTTGCTCACCCCGGCGACGATACGCCACCGTGGGCGGGCGGGCCGTCAGAGACCCAGGTGGGGCGCCTGCGCGGCGATGGCACGGAACCGCATCAGGGCGTGCCGGGCGTCACCGAGCGCATCGTGCGCTCCCCCGGGATGTGTCGGGAGCTCCGGACGGCCGGCGAGCTCCCAGAGCTGACGGACGTCCCGGGTGAACTTGGGCATCGCCGCCGGCAGCTTGGTCATGTCGCCCCACAGCTGGCACACGGCGACGTGGTCGTAGGCGCCGATCCAGGCCCACATCTCCACCGGGCCGGTGGGCGGGGCGGTGACGAAGTCGTAGAGCTCGTCGCGGATCCGGGCCCTCGACATCCACGCACTCGAGGACGGGTTGGGCAGTTTCGGCAGGACGTTGCGCCGCACCCACGGTCCGGCGGTCGACGAGTCGAACTCCGTGGAGACCGCGTAGAACTCGCGACCGTCCTCGGCGACGACCCCCACCGACACCAGGTCGATGGTCGTGCCGTCCTCGATGAACTCGCAGTCGTAGAAGTACCGCACCTGGTCAGCGCTGCCCGTCGACGGGCTGGTCGAGCAGGTTGTGCCCGGACTCCCTCACCGCCTGGTAGCGCTTCTTCATGTCCGCCCCGTAGATGTCGTGGACGTACTCCTGCCCGGTGAGGGCCTGGATACGCCGCATCAGCTCGTCGGTGATCTCCCGCTCGGCCGCACGGTCGTTCTCCCGCCCGGCCCAGGGGGTCAGGTCGAGCGGCTCGCCGAGCATGACCCTGATCCGGGTCCGCGGGAAGGGCCGGAACCGGGCGAGTCTGCGGACGTACTCGGCGGTACCCGTCACCCCCACCGGGATGATCGGCACGCCGGCGCGAAGCGCCAGCCGGGCGGGACCGGTCTTGCCCCGGTAGAGCCGCCCGTCCGGGGAGCGGGTGCCCTCCGGGTAGATGCACAGGATCTGCCCGGACGACAGGACCTCCAGACCGGCGTCGAGGGCCGCCTGGGCGGTGTCGGCGTTGGTGCGGTCGATGGGGTACTGCCCGGAGCCGGCGAAGAACCACCGGCTGAGCATCCCGCGGATGCCGGTGCCGGTGAAGTAGTCGCTCTTGGCCAGGAACGTCACCCGCCGGGGCAGGAGCAGCGGGGTGAACAGCCAGTCCGCGACGGACTGGTGGTTGCCGACGAGCAGCGCGGCACCCCGGTCCGGGAAATGCTCACGCCCCGTCACGACGTGCCGACTCGTGGCCCGGAGGAACGGGCCGATCAGCACGTATTTGAACAGGTAGTACAGCAACGCGGTCCCCGGTCCTCTCGTGGTGGCACTCGACGAATGCGGATACTACCCGGCGCCGCCCGCGGAGCCGGTCGGCACGAGGTTCTCCGGCCACAGATCGGGGTCCGGGAGGAAACGCAGCCGGACGAGGCCCGCACCCGCGTCGAAAGCCGAGTCCACGAGAACGCACCGCGTCAGCAGCGACGGCAGGCCCAGGACGGCACGGAACCCGTCGTGCTCGAGGCGGAGCCGGTCCCCCTCCACCGAGGGCGGGGCGGACGGCGCGGTCGGGACCGGGTACTCGACGCGGTAACCGCCGTGTCCGTCGGCCACCACCTCGGGACGGACCGCGCCGCGCGCCAGCGCCGCCATCGCGGCCGTCCGCTCCGACGAGCGACCCGCCACGATCACCTCGAGCGGCCCCGCGAGGAAGTCGGCCACGTCGCCGGCGAGCAGGGCCAGCCGGTGCGCCTCACGGACCCGGGAATCCGCCCGGGTCCCGGCGGCCATGGACGCGAAGCGCACGTTGGCCGGCCACCGCGTCTCGACGAAGGCGGCGAGCTCCCCCGCCGCCGCGATCCGGCGCACCGCGGCCAGGTCGCCGTCCACCTCCACCACCACGAGGTCCCAGTAACCGGACGCCGCGGCGCGCCGGGCGTACTCCCAGCCCAGTACGGCCGCCAGGGGCGAGTCTCCCCCGGCGGAGAGGGCGGCCAGGACGTCGTCGTCCGGATCGGCGGCCCCGGACCGGTAGGCCTCCACCCGGGCCGCCGGGTCGTCGGGGCGGACCTCGACCGGGCCCGCGTCCGAGGTGTCGAGGCGCGGATCGACGGCCTCGGGGTGGCCGGTGAGCACGAGAGCGGTGAGCCCGGCGTCGGCGAGCAGGCCGGACGTGATCGCCGCGCGGTCGGCCGGGTCGCCACCGAGGACGACGGCCACTCGGGTCCGGGTCACCGGGACTCGGCCCGTCGCTTCAGTTCACTGAGTGCGTCTCCGAGGATCCGCCGCTGGGCGCGACTGCGCAGGCTGCCGATCACCGGCACCGTCAACTCGATCTCGAGTTCGTAGTCCACCCGGGTCCCGTCCTCCACGGGTTCCAGACGGTAGGACCCCCGCTGGTCGCGCTGGAGGTTCGAGCTCTCGAGCCGCCACTCCACCGCGCGGTGGTCGGCCGACCAGGAGTAGGCGAGGACGTACTCGTCCGCGATCGCGCCCGCCCGGAGCTCGAACCGCACCCTGTCCGGGCGTCCGTCCGCACCCGTCGACAGGACCTCGGCGGCGTGGATCGACGCCGACCACCGCGGGTAGGCGGCGAAATCCGCGATGACCGCCATGACGTCGTCCACCGGCGCGTCGACAACCGTGGAGTCTCTGGTCGGCCACACCTCGGGGGCACCGTCGTGCTCGCTCATACCCTCAAGCTTCACACATCCCGACCGGCGATGCGCCCGGGCCGAGTCCCGTCGGTGCCGGTCGCCGTGGCCGCGGCCGGGGCCCGGCGATAGTGTGTGGTCGACGACATACGACGACAGTCACACCGGGAGGACCCTTTGCGCGAATACGTCGCGGCACCCGCCACCTTCACCGTTCCGGACGACTGGTCCTGCGTACAGTCGGCCTATGACCGGGCGGATCAGACCCCGGACAACGTGGCGTTCCTCCGGCCCGTCGACGGTCGGTGGACGGATGTCACCAATAGTGAGTTCGCCGAGGAGGTCCGCACGGCCGCCCGTGGCCTCGTCGCCCTGGGGGTCGAGGCCGGTGACAGGGTCGCCCTGCTCAGCGCCACCCGGTACGAGTGGAACCTGATCGACTTCGCCATCTGGGCGGTCGGCGCCGTCACGGTCCCGGTCTACGACAGCTCCAGCGCCGACCAGATCCGGTGGATCATGGAGGACTCCGGCGCCACGCTGATCATCGTCGAGAACGACACCCACGCGGCCACCGCGCGGGAGGGCATCGAGGGGCTCGGCGTCTCCGACGTCATGGTGATCGACGGCGCGGAGCCGGTCCTGGAGACCCTGGCGGCGAAGGCCGGACCCGTCGACGTCTCGGTCCTGGACGAGCGACGCGCGTCGGTGCGAGCGGACTCCCCCGCCACCCTCATCTACACGTCCGGCACGACGGGTCGCCCCAAGGGCGTCATGCTCAGCCACCACAACTTCATGTCCGAGACGCTCGCCGTGCTCGAGACCCCGTTCAGCCGGATCCTGCGCGACGACGCCACCTCCGTGATGTTCCTGCCGCTGGCGCATGTGCTGGCCCGCGCGATCACCTACGCCGGTTTCCACGCCGGGGTGACGATCGCGCACTCCGCCGACCTGACCAACCTGGTCGACACCTTCGGGGAGATGAAGCCGCACTACATCCTCGCGGTGCCGCGGGTCTTCCAGAAGGTGTTCAACAAGGCCCAGGCGACCGCTCAGGACGGCGGCGCGGTCAAGGCCTGGATGTTCGACAAGGCCGCGGACACCGCTGTGGCGTACTCCAAGGCCAACCGGGGCGACGGGCGGGTCGGGCCGCTCCTGAAGCTGCGCCACGCCCTGTTCTCCAAGCTCGTCTACGCCAAACTCGTCAACGCCCTCGGTGGTCGTTGCGAGGTCGCCATCTCCGGCGGCGCGGCCCTCGGCGATCGGCTCACCCACTTCTTCGACGGCATCGGGGTCAACATCTTCGAGGGCTACGGCCTCACCGAGACCTGCGCCGCGATCACGGTCAACACCCCCGGCCACATGCGGATCGGCAGCGTCGGTCAGCCGCTGCCCGGGTGTGCCGTCCGGATCGCCAAGGACGGCGAGGTCGAGGTGAGCGGCCCCGTCGTGGCCACCGGCTACTGGCAGAACGAGGAGGCGACCGCCGAGTCCTTCGTGGACGGGTGGTTCCGCACGGGTGACCTCGGTTCACTGGACGAGGACGGCTACCTGTCGATCACCGGGCGCAAGAAGGAGATCATCGTCACGGCGGGCGGCAAGAACGTGGCGCCCAACCAGCTCGAGGACGCACTGCGCGCCGATCCGCTGGTCGCGGAGGCGGTCTGCGTGGGCGACGGCAAGCCGTTCGTCTCCGTCCTGCTCACCCTGGACCCGGAGGCGCTGGAGCGGTGGAAGACCAACCACGGTAAGTCCGGCTCGCTGTACGAGCTCCTCAAGGACGCCGACATGATCCAGCACCTGGACCAGGCTCTGGCCCGGGCCAACCGCAGCGTCTCGCACTCGGAGTCCATCAAGAAGTACCACGTCCTGCCGGACCAGTTCACCGAGGAGACCGGTGAGCTCACCGCGTCGCTCAAGGTCAAGCGCAACGTGGTGCACGAGAAGTACGCCGATCAGATCGAGGCGCTCTACGCCTGACGGCGCGGAGGGGCGGGTGACGCCCACCTGAACGCGTGCTCTCGCGGGTCACTCCCCCGAGAGCACGCGTTCCATGTCTCGCGCGAGGTCCTCCCAGCGCCAGTTCTCCAGGACCCAGCGCCGACCCCGGTGCCCCATCGCCGACGCACGCGGCCGGTCCTCGAGCAGGCCGGCGACCGCGTCGACGATCTCGCCCCGCGATGTCCCGTCCACGACGAGGCCGGTCCGTCCGTCGCGCACCGTCTCCGGGGCTCCCCCGCTGCGCCCGGCCACGACCGGCACCCCGCATGCCGACGCCTCGAGATAGACGATCCCCAGGCCCTCGACGTCCAGCCCGCCGCCGCGCGTACGGCACGGCATCGCGAACACGTCGGCCATGCGGTGGTGGTCGACGATCTCGTCCGCCGGGATCCGGCCGGTGAAGATGACCCTGTCCGCCACTGCGTGCCGACGGGCCAGCCCCTCCAGCGTCTTCCTGTAGGGACCCCCGCCGACGACGACGAGGACCGCCCCCGGCACGCGTCGTGCGATCTCCGGCATCGCACGGATGAGCGCATCCTGGCCCTTCCTGGGCACGAGCCGGGACAGACACACGATCACCGCGCGGTCCGCCACCCCGTAGCGGTCACGGATGGCCCGTCGCCTGACGGGGTCGGGGCGGAACCTCTCCGTGTCGACCCCGCCGGGTTGGTGGACCAGGCGGGCGCGGGGGCCGAAGGCCGCGGCCACGCGCCTGCGCGTGTAGTCGCTGACGTAGGTGATCGCGTCCGTGGACTCCCCGATCACCCGGAGGACCTGCCGGGAGCCGGGGAGCATCGACCATCCCACCTCGTGCCCGTGGGTGCTGGCGACGATCCGCTCGACGGGGCCGTCACGCAGGACCGGCGCCATGGCCGCGAGCGGCGCCGCGGCGCCGAACCAGATCGTCGTCGCCCCGAAGTCGGAGGCGAGGCGTCGCGCGCGGGCGGCGACGTCCGGCGTCGGCAGCAGCATCTCGGTGGGCACCCGCTCGACCAGGTAGGGCTTCGACGCGTCGTACTCGGCGGACTCGGCGCCACGGAACGTCGACGCGAGCACCGCGACATCGGACGGGTCGAGGTGGCTCAGGTACGTCTCGAGGTAGGACTGGATACCGCCGGGGCGGGGCGGGTAGTCGTTGGTGATCAGCAGGGTCTTGGTCATCGGCTCCGAGCCTGCCACAGCGACCGGCGCGGGCCCCCGCCACCCGGCGCGACAGCCCGGGTGGCGGTGCGGAGTGGCGGTGCGGGTGGCGGTGCGGAGTCAGTACCGACGGATCGAGTGCACCGGCATCGCGTCGACCCGCTCGAGACGCACCGGGATGCCGTACGTGGGCGCGTGGAGAACCAGTCCGTCGCCGGCGTACATCCCCACGTGGGTCGCCTCCGGGTAGTAGATGACGAGATCACCGGGCCTGACGTCCCGCATCGCCACCGGCGACCCCGAGGTGGCCTGGGCCTGGCTGGACCGGGGCAGGGTCTTGCCCTCGCGGGCGTACGCCCACACCATGAGCCCTGAGCAGTCGAACTCCTCCGGGCCCGTGGCGCCCCACGAGTACGGTGCCCCGAGCCGGGTCAGCGCCACCCGTAGCGCGGCCGCGTTCGTGTCGTCCCCGGGGGGCGCGACGTACCCGGCGGGCACGAGCGGCCCGCCGACCCACCGGGCACGCTGCTCGGCCGAGAGTGCGTCGACGCGGCGGCTGACCTCGGCCATCCGTTCCCGCATCTCGGCGGTGCGCCGGTCGAGGGAATCGGCGCGCTCCTGCGCCTCACGCGCCGAGTCGCGGGCCTGCGCCGCAGCCCGGTCGGCGTCATCGCGTAGACGTCTCGCCGTCTCGGAGGCCTCACGGGAGGCGTCCAGCGCGTTCGTGGTGGCGCCGGACAGGCGCCTCAGTGCGTCGAGTCTGCGGAGGAGGTCGTCGGGGCTCTCGGCGAGCACCGCGGCTCGTGTGGCCCCCGGATCCCCACCCCGGTACCGCATGGCCGCGAGGCGGTCGACGAGGGACTGATCCCGCACCGCGACCCCGTCGGCCACCGCGGCGCGGCCGGCGGCCACGCCGGCGTCGCGCTCGAGGCGGTCCCGCTCGCGGACCGCCGTTGCGAGTTCCTCCCGCGCCAGGTGGAGCTCCTCGCCGAGAGCCCCCGCCTCCTCGGCCAACCGCGCGAGCTCCGCCAGATCCTCCCGTGCCGCGGCCACCTCGGCGTCCGCAGGCACCTCGGCGTCCGCGGGCACCGCGGTGTCCGCGGCGGAAGGAGTGACGGCGGGCGGCGCGGTCGTGGCGGGTGGCGTCGCGGTCACCGCCGCGGGCTCGTCGCCGTGCGGCTGGGCGACCGCCGGGAGGCACAGCAGCACGGACGCGGCCGCGACGGCGGCGATCGTGGTCGCGCGGGTACAGGGCCTCATCTGCTGTCGTCGGTCTCTCGATTCCGGGGTGCACCTGGATCGGCGTCGAGCCCGACGCCTCTCAACGGAATCGGGCACCCGAGACGGGATGTTACAGACGACACACCCCGCCGGTGACCGGTTCGTGACCGGTCAGCGACGGGGTGGGTGGGAGGGGGTGCGACCCGGCTCAGTAGTAGCGGGTGGCTCCGTAGAACGGCATGGAGTCCAGCGGCGCGTAGCTCACGGTGGTGCCGGAGTACGGGGCGTGGACGACCTGGCCGTTACCGGCGTAGATGCCGACGTGGCTCGCGCCGCTGTAGAAGGCGACGATGTCACCGGGCTGCAGGTCCGACTTGGCGACCTGGGTGCCGCCGCCGATCTGGGCCTGGCTGGTGCGCGGGATCGAGATGCCCGCCTCCTTGTAGGCCCACGAGGTCAGGCCGGAGCAGTCGAACGAGCTGGGCCCGGTGGCGCCCCAGGCGTAGGGCGAGCCCACACGGGTGGTGGCGGCGTCGAGGATCCGCTGTCCGGTGGAGATCTGCGGTGCCGGGGCGGCGAACTCGACCGGGGCCGCCTGGGCCTCGACCTGGGCCTGGAGACCCGCCGGCAGCGCGATGCCCTCCGGGACGTCGATGGTGACCTGGGCCGGCACACCAGGCAGACGCAGCTCGACGGGGACGTCGACGGTCACGGGCGCGGCGGACGCGGTTCCGGAGCCGGCGACAGCGGCTCCGGCGGCGAGCAGTCCGGCGGCGGCCACGCGGCGGCCGGTCGAGCTGGTCTTGATGCTGTGGGCTCCCACGAGAGACTTTCCTCTTTCTTCCTGCGTCACCGACCGGGTTAGCTGACGGGTTCGGACACGGAAGTCTGTCCTACGCTCCCCGACCTCCGAGTCGGCGAGCGATTCACCCCAGTGGAACGTGGTTCCCCGGCGCGCCTCAGGGCGCTTAGGCGTGACCCCGGCTCCCCACCGGCGGGCGGGGAATGACTTCCGAGGTCTCGAAAAGGTTACGAAACCGTCTCGTCGAAGTCCAGTTCCGTGCTCACGCGGCGGTGTCCGCGGCCAGAATCTCGATCGAGGACACCATCCCGGCGGCCCTCAGGACATCGATCGCCGACCGGACCTCCGGGTCCAGAACATAGCCGCACGACTCTGGAGACAGGTCATCTACCAGCGGGTTTTCTCCCCAGAGCACGGAGACGATGCAGCCCTCGCAGGTCGCCGGGCTCGCCGGGCACCAGGCGCAGTCCATCGAGACCATGATCTACCTCACATTTCGTCCTGGGCGTGTTGCCCGTTCGTTATCGACCTGCGATCCGCTCCCCTCGGCGGCCCGCCTGGCCGGCACTGTAGGAGCCGGGTACGACACACATCGACGTCCACCCTCCGGCCATCGCCCCCGCGCCGCGGTGTCGGACCCCGGGGCTACCGTCTGCGCCATGCCCCGTCCCACCTCGCTCGCGCCCGGCGTGCAGGCCGCGTTCGACGAACTCGAACCGCTGCTCTCCGAGTTGACGTTCGTCGTGGTCGATCTCGAGACCACGGGCACCAGGCCCGGCGGCGACGAGATCACCGAGATCGGGGCCGTCCGGGTGCGCGGCGGCGAGGTCCAGTCCGAACTGTCCACCTTCGTCGCCATCACGGGGTCGCTTCCCGGCCACATCAGCCGGCTGACGGGCATCGCACCCGAGGATCTCGTCGGTGCCCCGTCCCTCGGCGAGGTGATGGCGACCTTCCTCGAGTTCTCCCGGGGAGCCGTCCTCGTGGCGCACAACGCGCGCTTCGACCTCGGCTTCCTCCGCGCGGCCGCCGCAGCGACGGGCCACCGGTGGCCGGACCCACCGTCGGTCTGCACCCTCGCGCTCGCCCGGCGAGTGCTCCACCGCGGCGAGACCCGGGGACACCGGCTCGGGGTGCTCGCGGCCCATCTGGGCGCCACGGTCGAGCCCAACCACCGGGCGTTGCAGGACGCGCGCGCCACGGTCGACGTGTTGCACGCCCTCATCTCCCGGGTGGGCGACTGCGGGGTCTCCACCCTCTCCGAACTGTTGTCGTACGACGGGCGCCTCGCCCCGGAGGTCCGGCGGCGCGCCCGCCTCACCGAGTCGCTCACCGACGGGCCCGGGGTCTACGTGTTCCGGGACGAGGCCGGCGGTCCGCTGTATGTCGGTTCGTCGGGCTCGGTGCGGCGTCGGGCGCGCTCCTATTACTCCGGAGGGGATTCGCGCGGACGGATGCGCACCATGGTCGGGCTGGCGGCCTCGGTGGACTCGGTACCGTGCTCCCACCTCCTCGAGGCGTGGACGGTCGAGGAACAGCTCATCGACTCCCTGCAGCCCCCGTTCAACAGGCGCTCCCGGAACCCCCGGCGCGGGTGGTGGCTCTCCCCGCCCGTCGGCCGCGCGCGTCGACCCCGGATCGTCAGGGTCGCGGACGACCACGCGGCGATCGGGCCCTTCCGGAGGTCCGAGGACGCCCGCGTCGCGTGGGAGGACCTCGTCGGCGCGTTCGACGGCGGGCTCACGCCCGACCGTTGGGAGGCACTGGCGGACGGGCGCGACTCGGCACCTCTGCACACCCTGGTGGCGCAGATCGACCGGCTCGCCGCGGACGGCGCCTTCGAGCGCGCCGCCAGGCTGCGCGACCGGACCGCTGCGCTCGTCCGGGTCCTGGCCGACCGTCAGGAGCTGGCCTCGACGGCCGCGCTCGCCGAGCTCGTCCTGGTCCAGCCGGCTCCCCGGCGGGCGTGGACGGTCGCCGTGATCCGCCACGGACGGCTCGCGGGATCCGGCACGGTTCCGCCGGGGGCCGCTCCGATACCGGTCATCGACGGGCTGCGGGCCGCCGCGTCGACCGTGCGACCCGAGCCGGGCCCGTTCGCCGGCGCGACCCGGGCTCAGATCCGCAACGTCCACCGGTGGATCGACTCCACCCCCACCCGCATCGTCTCGATCGAGGGCTGTTGGACCTTGCCCGTGAAGGGCGCGCACACCCTGACCGACTGGGCGGACCGGGCTGAACGCGCTGCCGCCGACCGCGGCCCCTGATCACCTGTTCGCGCTGAAACCGACCCACCGCTCGAGGAGGCGCGCCGCCCCGCCGTCATCGATCACCGCGGCAGCCCGGTCCACCGCAGCCCGCATCGCCGTCACGAGGTCCGCGCCCCGCTCCAGTCCCTCGAACGCCACCAGCGCCGCCGCGGAGTTCAACAGCACCGCGTCACGCACCGGCCCGGTCGCTCCCGCCAGGAGGTCCCGTGCGACGCCGGCGTTGTGCTCTCCGTCCCCCCCACGCAGCTCCTCGATCGAACAGGTGCTCATCCCGAAGTCCGCCGGTTCGATCCGGTCCTCGTCGACGTGACCGTCCGCCACCCGCAGGACCCGCGTGGGACCGGTCATCGTGATCTCGTCCAGACCGTCCGAGCCACGGACGACCAGAGCGGACCGGCCCCGCAACGCGAACACCTCGGCCATCACCGTGATGAGGTGTTCGAAGGCGCACCCGATGAGGTTCGCGGTGGGTGCCGCGGGGTTCGTCAGGGGCCCCAGGATGTTGAACACGGTCGGGATGCCGATCTCCCGCCGCGGCGTCGCGGCGAACCGCAGGGCGGGATGGAAGACCGGCGCGAAGCAGAACGCCACCCCCACCTCGTCGAGACACCGTCCCACGTCCTCGGGACCGAGGTCGATGGCCACACCGAGCGCCTCGAGCACGTCGGCCCCACCGCTCTTCGAGGACGCCGCGCGGTTGCCGTGCTTGACCACCGGCACCCCGCACGCGCTCACGACCAACGACGACATCGTGGAGATGTTCACCGTGCCCTGCCGGTCACCCCCGGTGCCGACGATGTCCACGCACGCCCGGTCGGTGGGCACCCGACGCGAGTAGTCGAGCATCGTCGAGGCGAGCGCCTCGAGCTCGTGTCCGGTGACGCCTTTCATCTTCAACGCCACCCCGAACGCGGCGATCTGCGCGTCGGTGGCGACACCCTCCATGATCCGGGACATCGCCCACCGGGCGTCCGCCGGATCGAGGTCCTCCCCCGCCGTCAGGGTGCCGAGTACCCCGGGCCAGGACCGGCCCCCGTCGATCACCGCCGAACTGCCCACGTGTCCCGACCTCCTCTGGTGTCATAGAACGGAGCCGGCACCCCACGGGGACCGGCCGCACGGGTCAATCGTGCCACCCCTGGGGCCCCGCCGCCCGAACCCCTCCCCTGTCCCGGCGGGAGTGACCGCCCGCGGCGAGTCAGCCTGAGAGCGTGCTGATAGCCCCTGCAAGGGGGGCGATTTTCGACCCTGGAACGTGGCGTTTCTGAGTCGACCTGCGGAAACGCTGAGCAGACACGCCGATTTCGGGGGTCCATGCGAACTCGACCCACCTCAGGGGTCATACTTGGCCACGTGACGAGCGCAGTAGATAACTCAGGATCGGCCATGGCCCAGCGCGTTCATTCGCTGAACCGGCCGAACATGGTCAGTGTGGGCACCATCATCTGGCTGTCCCAGGAGCTGATGTTCTTCGCGGGTCTGTTCGCGATGTACTTCGTCTCCAAGGCGAACTCGGGAGGTGACTGGCCCTCTTACCCGGTGCACCTGAACGTGCCGTTCGCCCTGACGATCACCGTCATCCTCGTGGCGTCGTCGTTCACCTGTCAGATGGGCGTCTTCGCCGCCGAGCAGGGCGACGTCTTCGGTCTGCGGCGGTGGTACGTCATCTCCGCGGTCATGGGCACGGTATTCCTCATCGGCCAGGTGTACGAGTACGTGCTCCTGTACCTGGAGGGGACCACCATCTCCTCCAGCGTGTACGGGTCCGTCTTCTTCATCACCACCGGCTTCCACGGCCTCCACGTCGCGGCGGGTGTCATCGCCTTCGTCATCCTCGTGATGCGCACGACGATGTCGCGCTTCACCCCGGCGCAGGCGACCGCCGCCATCGTGGTGTCCTACTACTGGCACTTCGTCGACGTGGTCTGGATCGGCCTCTTCGTCACCATCTACTTCATTCAGTAGTCAGCTGGCCGCAGGACGCTGTGTCCAGCAGGTCCCAACACCAAAGGGAACTCACAATGAACTCACCTCACCCACCCGCTGCGGACACGCCGTCGCCGGACACGGCGCCGACCCCGTCGCGGCCGGCCTCCACCAAGCGGCGTCGTAAGGCGACCGGCGCGCTCGTCATCGCTGCCGGCCTCCTCGGAGCGGGAGCCATCGCCACCGCCGTCGTCCCGGAGCCGCAGGTGGCGACGGCCCAGCAGGATCAGGCCGCACTCATCGCCGAGGGCAAGTCGATCTACGACATCGCCTGCATCACCTGCCACGGCCAGAACCTCCAGGGGGTCGAGGACCGTGGTCCCTCCCTGGTGGGCGTGGGCGCCGGGTCCACCTACTTCCAGGTGCACTCGGGACGTATGCCGGCGGCCGACAACGAGGCGCAGGCCGAGCGGAAGAAGCCGCGCTACAGCGAGCACCAGATCATGGCGCTCGCCGCCTACGTCGACCTCCACGGCGGCGGGCCGGGCATCATCACCGACGCCGACGGCACCATCTCCCAGGAGTCGCTGCGCGGCGCCTCCGGCGAGAGCCGCGCCGAGGAGATCGCCCGCGGTTCCGAGCTGTTCCGCCTGAACTGCGCCTCCTGCCACAACTTCACCGGCCGCGGCGGCGCGCTGTCCGGCGGTAAGTACGCGCCGGTTCTCGACCCTGCCAACGAGCAGGAGATCTACCAGGCCATGCTCACCGGCCCCCAGAACATGCCCAAGTTCTCGGACCGCCAGCTCACGCCTGACGAGAAGAAGGACATCATCGCCTACATCAAGGCCTCGGACAGCAAGGTCTCGCCCGGTGGTTACGGCCTCGGCGGCCTGGGCCCCGTCACCGAGGGCGTGGCAATCTGGCTTGTCGGCATCGTCGCCCTCATCGGTGCGACCCTGTGGATCGGATCCCGTTCATGAGTGAGACCCCGAAGAACCCGTCGCAGGCGGACCTCGACCGCATGAGCGAGGCCGAGCTCGTCCGCCTGGGCACCGAGCTGGACGAGGTGGAGGTCCGCCACCGCGAGAGCCGCTGGCCCGAGGGAGTGACCACGCGCGCCGAGAAGCGTGCCGCCCGGACCGTCACGACCTGGTTCGCGCTGTCGGCTCTGTTCGCGCTCGCGTTCGCCGTCGTCTACATCTTCTGGCCGTGGGAGTACCGCGGCGAGGGCGAGGACGGCTACTGGCTGTACATGGCGTACACGCCGCTCCTGGGCGGCACGATCGGTCTGTCGATCCTGTTCCTCGGATTCGGCGCCGTGCAGTTCACCAAGAAGTTCGTCCCCGAGGAGATCTCGGTCCAGACGCGCCACGACGGCCCGTCCGATGATCTCGACCGGCGCACCATCGTCGCCGAGCTCAACGACTCGTGGAAGACCTCCACCATCGGTCGTCGCAAGGTCATGGGCGGCTTCCTGGGTGCGGGCGTGGGGCTCATCGGCCTGTCCGCGATCCTCCCCCTCGGCGGCATGATCAAGAACCCGTGGAAGCGCGGCGAGATGACCCTGTCCGGCGACGGGACGCTGCACACCACCGGGTGGACGCTCGCCTCGGAGAACCGCCCCGACGGCCTGCCGCCCGAGAAGGTCTACCTCGGCCGGGACACCGGCAAGGTCTACCCGGACGGCCACCCGCCGGCCGGTGAGGGCCGCCTGGAGCGCATCCGTGTCGACGATCTCGCGGCCGGTGGCCTCGAGTCCGTCTTCCCGCTCCCCGAGAGCGCGCTGGGCAACTTCGAGGAGCACATGCACTCGATCCACGGGTCGCGGAACTCGGTCATGCTGATCCGCTTCCGTCCCGAGGACTCCGCTCGCGTCGTCAAGCGCAAGGGCCAGGAGAACTTCAACTACGGCGACCTGTACGCCTACTCGAAGATCTGCACCCACCTCGGCTGCCCCACCTCGCTGTACGAGCAGCAGACCCATCGATTCCTCTGCCCGTGCCACCAGTCGCAGTTCGACGCGCTCGAGTACGCGAAGCCGGTCTTCGGCCCCGCCGCCCGCGCGCTTCCGCAGCTGCCCATCGCCGTGGACAGCGAGGGTTACCTCGTCGCCAACGGTGACTTCATCGAGCCGGTCGGACCTGCCTTCTGGGAGCGTCGTTCATGAGCAACAACACAAGACTCGCGTCTCTGGGCGACGGCCTCGACGCGCGGTACACCATGGCCAAGGGCCTGCGTCGGCAGATCAACAAGGTCTTCCCGACCCACTGGTCCTTCCTGCTGGGCGAGATCGCCCTGTACAGCTTCATCATCCTGCTGATCTCGGGTGTGTACCTCACCCTGTTCTTCGACCCCTCCATGTCGAAGGTGATCTACCAGGGTGCCTACGCGCCGCTCAACGGTATCGAGATGTCGCGGGCCTACGAGACCGCGCTGGACATCTCCTTCGAGGTGCGCGGCGGGCTCTTCGTGCGTCAGATCCACCACTGGGCCGCCCTGCTGTTCGTGGCCTCGATGGTCGTGCACATGATCCGCATCTTCTTCACGGGTGCGTTCCGACGCCCGCGTGAGGCCAACTGGACCATCGGTTGCGTGCTGCTGCTCCTGGGCATCGTCGAGGGCTTCCTCGGCTACGGTCTGCCGGACGACGTCCTCTCGGGCACCGGCCTCCGCATCACCTCGGCGATCATCGTGGGTCTGCCGGTGATCGGGACCTGGATGCACTGGATGATCTTCGGCGGGGACTTCCCGGGCGAGATCATGATCCCGCGGTTCTACGTCCTGCACGTGCTGATCATCCCGGCCATCATCCTCGCGCTGATCGCCGCGCACCTGGCGCTCGTCTGGTACCAGAAGCACACCCAGTTCCCCGGGCCCGGTCGCACGGAGAACAACGTCGTCGGCGTCCGGATCCTGCCGGTCTTCGCGGTGAAGTCGATCGCCTTCGGTGCCATCACGGTCGGCATGCTGATGCTGTTCTCGGGATTGTTCACCATCAACGCGATATGGAACCTCGGGCCCTACAACCCGTCACACATCTCCGCCGGCTCGCAGCCCGACTGGTACATGCTGTGGACGGAGGGCGGCGCCCGTGTGATGCCGGCCTGGGAGCTCTACCTCGGCCCGTACACGATCCCGGCGACCACCTGGGTGGCCGTGATGCTCGGCGGCATGGTCGCGCTGATGTTCCTGTACCCGCAGATCGAGGCCAAGCTCACCGGCGACAAGGCGCACCACAACCTGCTCCAGCGTCCGCGTGACGTGCCGGTGCGCACCGCCTCCGGCATGATGGCGATCACCTTCTACGTGATCCTGGTCCTGATGGGGTCCAACGACCTCATCGCGTACCACTTCGACATCTCGCTCAACGCGACCACGTGGGCCGGACGCATCGGGCTCATCCTGCTCCCGCCGCTGGTGTACTTCTTCACCTACCGCCTGTGCCTGGGCCTCCAGCGTGCGGACCGCGAGGTGCTCGAGCACGGCATCGAGACCGGCATCATCATGCGGATGCCGCAGGGCGAGTTCATCGAGGTCCACCAGCCTCTCGGCGAGATCGACGAGCACGGCCACGCCGTCCCGCTCGAGTACGCCGGGGCCAAGGTGCCCAGCAAGATGAACCAGCTCGGTGTCGCGGGTCGTCCCCCGCGGGGCGCGCTCAGCCCGGACCCGGTCGAGGAGGCCCGTCTGCTCGACGACGCCGATCACGACAAGCACCACCGCGAGCACTCGATGCTCACGACGCTGCAGGAGGAGAACCGCGCCCGTCACAACGACGAGCACTGATCTCCCGGTAGCACCGCGACGCGGGCCGGATCCCCTGACAAGGAGATCCGGCCCGCGTTCGTCGTCCCCCCACCATCGACCCGCGAGGCGGCAATGAGCGACCAGGCACCCGTCCCCGCCACCGACCGCGGGATCATCCTCACCGACGAGTTCGACCGGGCCCTGGATCTCCTCCACTCCGGACACGACCTGTTCCTGACCGGTCGCGCCGGCACCGGCAAGTCGACCCTCGTGCGACGCTTCCTCGACGAGACCCGCCGACCAACACTGGTGGCCGCGCCGACCGGGATCGCCGCCCTCAACGTGGGCGGCCTCACGATCCACCGGCTCTTCGGATTCCACCCCGGCCACACCGTCGAGCACATCCGGGGTCCCTCATACCGACCGGGGAGATTCGCCGCGACGCTCGCCGGCCTCCGCACGCTGATCGTGGACGAGGCGTCGATGATCCGCGCCGATCTGTTCGACATGATGGCCGTCGCACTCGAGCGATTCGGGCCCGACCCGACGCTGCCGTTCGGCGGCGTTCAACTCGTGCTCGTGGGAGACCTCTTCCAACTGCCGCCGGTCGTCACCGAGGCGGAGCGACCGGCCTTCGACGGGGAGTACGCGACCCCCTACTTCTTCTCCGCGCACCGGTTCGACCGCGACCACTTCCCCACCGTCGACCTCACCCACGTCTTCCGTCAGTCCGGCGACCCCGAACTCACCGCCATCCTCAACTCCATCCGCGAGGGCTCGCTCGCCGGCCGGGCGCTCGACCGTCTCAACTCCCGCACCGACCCGCACTTCGAGCCCCCGTCCGACGAGCCCTGGCTGACTCTCACCACGACCAACCGGATGGCCACATCCCACAACCGGCGCCGTCTGGATCGCCTGCCCGGGGCGGAGACGTCGATGGAGGCGACCGCCACGGGGGACCTCACCGGATTCGAACCACCCACCGAGGCGCGACTCACGTTCAAGGTGGGCGCCCAGGTCATGATGCTCACCAACGACCCGGCGGACCGCTGGGTCAACGGCTCCATCGGGCGCGTACTCGAGGTGACCCCGGGAGGAGTCGACGACCGGGGCGGGCGGTCCCCCGTCGTCGTCGTCGGATTCCCCGGGGGCGAGGCGGCGGAGGTCTCGCCCCACACCTGGGACGTCACCCGTCCCGTCGGCTCGGACGGCTCCGTCCGGCACGAGGTGGTCGGCACCTTCACCCAGTTCCCCTTCACGCTCGCGTGGGCGATCACGATCCACAAAAGTCAGGGGCAGACCCTGGACAGGCTCGTGGTGGACCTCGGCGGTGGCACGTTCGCGCCCGGCCAGTTGTACGTCGCGTTGAGCCGCGCGCGGACCCTGGACGGTCTCGTCCTCACCAGGCCCGTCAGGGCGCGCGACCTCGGCACCGACCGACGCATCCTGAGGTTTCTCCGCGACACCGACGGCGACGTCCACCGACGCCGCTACTGTGCGATTGCCGCTCTCACCGTCGGCGAGCGCGGGCCCCGCTCCCGCCCCCGCCCGGTCGAGATCGCGGTCGCGTTCCCGGACGGCACGGCCGTGACGACTCTCGTCAACCCGCAACGTGACGTGGGTGAGGCCCGGGCCGACTACGGGATCACCGCCTCCGACGTGCTCCTCGCGCCGACGCTCGCCGAGGCGTGGACTCTGCTCGCCCCGTTGGTCGACGGGCACACGCCGATCGGCGTGAATCTGGATGCGACCCTGGGGTGTCTCGAGACGGAGCTCGAACGGTTGGGCGCGGCCGAGCCGATGCCCCCGGGGGTCGACATCCCCTCCGCGGCCCTCATCCCCGGGGAGCGGGCCCGCCACCGCGCGGGTTCGGCCCTCCGCCGGGCGCGCGTGGCACTCGAGGCCCGGGAGCGTCTGTGGACCGACGAGGCCGCGGCCGGGACGTTCGGTGGCGACCCGGTGGGGAACCCTGCGGGCGGGTATCTCCTCACCCGCGACGGGGACGTCCGCCCACCGTCCCCCGCCGCCCTGCCCCAGCTGTCGGCGTTGCTGCGGGTGAGTCTGGACGTGTCGGCGGTGCTGCTCGACCTCCCGCGCCGCGGTGGTCTCCCGGGTCGGGGTGACGACGACGAGGTGGTCACCGCCGGCGATCACGATCTCGTGGTGGGGGCGCGAGCGCTCGTGGCCGAGGAGATCCGTCGCACGGCTGGGGCCGCACCGGTGACCGCAGTGCTGCTGGACCGGCTGCGGCGGGCCTCGGAGGTGGTGGGGTCGGATCTCACCCGGGGGCTTCAGGCCCCGCCGGCGGTCGACGTCGCCGGGGTTCTGCAGCCCGGGGCGCGGGTGTGTTTCAGCGGGAACGCGGTCGACGCCGACGGCGACGAACTCGGGAGGCCGGAGCTGGAGTCGCTCGCGTCGCGGCACGGGCTGGTCGCGGTCGCGGCGGTGACCCGGTCCCGGTGCGACGTCCTCGTGCTGGCGGACCCCGGCAGTCAGTCGACGAAGTCACGCGCGGCGCGGAAGTGGGGTACCCCCGTCATCCCTGTCGCGGAGTTCCTCCGCTGGGCCGGTCGCTGATCGCGCCGGCCCAGCGGGTCACGGGCTCAGGAGGTCACGGGCTCTGGGTGTCCCGAGCTCAGGGTGCGATCGGCATCGGGTGCCCGGCCATGTCGGCCACGGCCCGGAACGCCATGGTCATGCCCGATCCCAGCGGGACGCCCGGGCCCGGGTAGGCCTCCCCGGACACGGACGCCGACGAGTTGCCCGCCGCGTACAGGCCGGGGATCGGCTCGCCGTCCGTGCCGAGGACGGCACCGTTGGCGTCGATCACGGCGCCGCCCTTGGTGCCGAGGTCGCCGAGGACGAGGCGGACCGCGTGGAGACGCTCGCCGCCCACCGGTCGCAGGCACTGCTCGGCCGTCGAGGCGCCCAGGAAGAACCGGCCGTACGGGTCCTCCCCTCGCGCGAAATCAGCGTCCCTCCCCTGGTCTGCGAAGCCGTTGAAGCGCTCCAGGCTCTCCTGCAGCGCGGCCGGGTCCAGTCCGGTCGCGGCCGCCAGCTCCTCAACGGACCCCGCGGTGTGCCACAGCCCCGCCTCGCGCAGCTCGTCGGGATCGGGTGCGGGGATGCAGATCGCCGGGAACGCGCCGGCCTCGGCGTCGTCGAAGATCAGCCAGAAGTCGTCGCCGGCGCCTGCTACCATCCGCGCGTGCATCTGCCGACCCATCTGGTCGTAGGGCAGGAGCTCGTTGGCGAACCGGCGGCCGGTTCCGTCGACCATGAACCCGGCGCGGAATCCCAGTGTGAACGCCGCGTGGCCGTTCGGGAACAGGGTGGCGGGACACCACCAGGACTGGTCGAGCAGGTCCAGCTTCGCCCCCACCTGCTCGAACATCCGTACCGCGTCGCCCGAGCCCGTATCGGGGTGCGAGGACGACCAGTCGGCGGTGGGCATCTGCTGCCACCGGCGGCGGAGGTCCCCTGAGCGTTCGAATCCACCGGCGGCGACCAGGACACCCCGGCGGGCGCCGATCACCCGTCGGCCGTCCGGCCCCTCTGCCACGACGCCGGTCACGCGCCCGTCGCTGTCACGCACCAGCTCGCTCGCCCCCGTGTTCAGGCGAGTCTCGGCGCACTCCATCGAGTCGAGGGCCAGGACCAGCCGGGCCACCCACGCCCGCCCGCCCTCGAGACGGCCGGTGTCCTCGGGCGCGCCGAACTGGTCCGCCGGTACGGGTGGCCTGACGTCGGACACCCGGGCACCGACCTCCTCGCCCTTGATGGGCTTCGGGTAGATGCTGCGCCCCAGCTCCTGCCGGCCGGGCGCGTCGAAGTAGTCCGGGAACGCCTGGAAACGGGTGGAGATGCCCAGCCGCTCCTGCAGGAAGTCGACGACCGCCGGGCCGGTGTTGAGGAAGGCGTCCTGGACATCCCGGTCAGTCCGCTCGCCGACTACCGCGCGGAAGTAGGTCCGCCCCTTCTCGACCGAATCCTCGACGCCGTCCCTGAGGAGCACGGAGTTCCCGGGCAGCCACACCGCGCCACCCGAGTACGCCGAGGTGCCGCCGAACCGGTCGGTCTTCTCGATCAGGCAGGTCGACAGGCCCCGAGATGCCGCGGCGGCGGCGCCGAAGAGTGCGGCCACCCCCGATCCGACCACGACCACGTCGAACTGTTCATCGAATGTGTTGTCCTGCGCCGCCACGGCAGTCCCTCGTCTTCCGTCTCAAGTTCTGGAACACGTTTCAGTTCCCTGCCGTGACGATAACACCGGACTCGGACACCGGCCCGAGGGATGCGATCCACGACGTGAACCGCACGACGCCGACCGATCCGGACGGGCATGATCGACGGGGTGAGCGACAAGCGACACGGTTCGGACCCCGGTGTGGAGCACACGGACGACGGCCGCTACATCGTGGTCGGCGGCAGACGGTGGCGGGCCACCGATCCGGCGATCCCCGAGGCCCTGCGCACCGAACTGGTACGTGCCTTGATGACCGGGCGTCGAGAGGTCAAGGCGCACGGGGACGCAGCGCGGGTGATGGTGCACGACGCGAAAGTCGCCCTCGGGGAGCGTGGCGACCCCTGGTGGGCTCCGACCGACGAGGGAACCCGGAACCGGCTCGTGGCGACGATAAGAACGCTTCTCCGCTCCCGCGCCCCCGGGTCGATCTGCCCCTCGGACGCGGCTCGGGTGGTCGGCGGTGAGCGCTGGCGCGACCATATGGCGACAGCCCGGGAGGTCGCGTTCGAACTCCGTGACCGGGGCCAGGTCGCGGTGACGCAGAAGGGCCGGCGGGTCGCCGGATCCGACGTTCGTGGTCCGATCCGGGTCATCGCGGACGACGGCCTGGAATTCGTCCCCGGCGAACAGTCCGATAATGCCGATGGATGAGTCGTAGACGCCGCGGAGCGCAGTCGGTTTCCAGTAAGCTACTCACCAGTAACGCACCACTACCCGATGTCCGCTCCCCTCCGGCACGATCGCTCCGCCGACCAGGGCGGGCACCCGATGGAAAGGCACCCTCTTGCGCCGCACTGTGTTCAACGACGACCACGAAGCCTTCCGCCAGACCCTCCGCGACTTCATCGAGACGGAGGTCGTCCCGCACTACGACGAGTGGTACGCAGCGGGGATCGTCCCCCGCGACTTCTACTACAAGCTCGCGGACCTCGGCCTGTTCGGCATCCCGGTGGACGAGGAGTACGGCGGCGCCGGGATCGATTCACACAAGTTCGAGGCCATCCAGTCCGAGGAGGTCATGCGAGCGGGCGTGAGCTTCGGCGGCTCCAACGTCCACGTCGGGCTCTGCCTGCCGTACCTCAAGATGCTCGCCACCGACGAGCAGAAGGCCCGGTACTACCCCAAGTTCGTCTCCGGTGAGGAGATGTGGGCGATCGCCATGACCGAGCCTGGCACCGGGTCCGACCTGGCGGGCATGAAGACCACCGCCAAGCTCTCCGAGGACGGCACGCACTACATCCTCAACGGAGCCAAGACCTTCATCACCGGAGGCGTCCAGGCGGACCGTGTCATCGTCTGCGCCCGGACCGCTCCCCCGCGTGAGGACGACCGCCGTTTCGGCATCTCCCTTCTCGCCGTCCAGACCTCCCTCGAGGGCTATTCCGTGGGCCGGAAGTTGGACAAGGTCGGCCTCAAGACGTCCGATACCGCCGAGCTGTCCTTCACGGACGTGAAGGTGCCCGTCGAGGATCTGCTCGGCGAGGAGAACAAGGGCTTCTCCTACCTCGGCCAGAACCTGCCGTCCGAGCGGTGGGGCATCGCCTTCGGCGCCTACGCCCAGGCCGCGGCCGCGGTGCGTTTCGCCAAGGAATACACCCAGCAGCGCGAGGTCTTCGGCCAGCCCGTCGCCGCGTTCCAGAACACCAAGTTCGAGCTCGCCGCGTGCCAGGCGAAGGTCGACGCCGCCCAGGCCGTCGCCGATCGCGCCCTCGAGGCCCTCGACGCGGGCGAGCTCACGGCGGCCGAGGCCGCCTCCGCCAAGCTGTTCTGCACCGAGGTCGCGGCCGAGGTCATCGACCGGTGCCTCCAGCTGCACGGCGGCTACGGCTTCATCAACGAGTACCCGATCGCGCGCCTCTACTCCGACAACCGCGTGAACCGGATCTACGGCGGCACCAACGAGGTCATGAAGACCATCATCGCCAAGGACATGGGCCTGTAACCCGCGCCCCGCGCCGCATCGAACGGGCCCCGACCGCGCACCGCGGACGGGGCCCGTTGCGTTCGCCTGTCGTGCGACCAGGGCACCGCTCAGTCCGTGCTCCCGCCCCCATAGTCCGCGTGCCCCTCGAGCCCGTACCGGTTGGTGATGGGGTCGACGAAGACGTCGGGCTCGGCTGGCGGCCGAAGCGTGAAGACCATGTAGGCCACGATGATGCCGGCCAGGTAGAAGATCGAGAGGACGACGACGAGGAAACCGGCCTCCAGCCCCCGCAGCAGGCTCACGAATATCGCCTGGGCCAGTGCGATACACAGCGCGAACACGGCGATGTCGAGCCATAGGACATTGCGTCCGATGACTGCCTTGTATGCGAATACCGCCCCGATCATCGTCACCGGGAGTGAGTAGAGGGCGACCGTGGCCGCGGGAACGAACGAGGGGTACTCGTGGCCGCCGAGAACGAACAGTCCCGCGTACAGCGCCATGGTCGGCCAGGCGGCGATCTTGATGTGTTCCCAGTAGCTCTCGTTGACCGCGCTGAACACGGCCACGAGCCTGTTCTGGCCTGTCCAGTCGAAGGCGAAGTGCAGCACCGAACCGACGGCGATCAGCGGAATAACCGCCCACCAACTGACCGAGACCAACGCATCGATGTCCAGCACGGGGTCATCCTCCCACCGATTCGGCGATTCGGCCCGTTTGCGCTGGTGGAGGGTCCGTGTCGTACCCCGTTGCTAGCGGGTTCCGTATCGAACGCACGAGCGATTATCGGGTGGAGCGCGGGAATGCGACCTCCGACCGAAAAAAAGGGGGGCCGGGATGCGAGGGTCACGCGGCGAGGACAGCTCCCCCACTGGCGATGCCACCGCTGACCTGCGGGCCGGCGATCCCTGCGCCGACCTGCGGGCCGCCAGCTCGGCCGCGCTGCAGGCACTGCACGCCGAGAACCGGGCGGCAGCGGCCCGGATCCGCGCCTGCCACCGATTCTGGGACATCTGCCGCGAGGAACAACTACGCCGCGACATCGCCGCCGGCTACGGCCCCGGCCTGGACCAACGCCCCGAACACGCCGTCATCGACCCCTTCCACATCGCCTGCGCCGAGATCGTCGCCGCCTACGGCGT
>NZ_JAVHXC010000010.1:0-94480 GCF_032248695.1 Dietzia sp. CH92
TGCAGCAGCTGGTAGCACGCCACCAGACGCCCGGCGGCGGCGCGGTTCTCCGTCGCCCACCCCTGGTGCGCGGCCGCCCGCAACGCCACCAACACCGAGGTGGAGCCACCGGCTGCCTCGCCAGTCTGACCTGCCATGCCCCCACCCCCCTTGTTAGTGCGCCTCGCCCGCGCAGCCCCCCGGCCGCACATCGTATCGAATACGTGTTCTATTCTACGCACGTGTGTTCGCCACGACAAGGGCAATGTGAGAAANCTTGTTAGTGCGCCTCGCCCGCGCAGCCCCCCGGCCGCACATCGTATCGAATACGTGTTCTATTCTACGCACGTGTGTTCGCCACGACAAGGGCAATGTGAGAAATGCCTGGCCGGCGTGCTCTCGAGATAACGAGGTCCCGTTAAGGCGAGATCTATGGGAACCTCATTAGTCGATCGGGGGAGACCGCCCGACGCACGAGAGTTCGGAGGCTCACCATGTCCAAGTCCATCGCCTACGTCGGCGCCGTCGCCGCGGCACTCCTGGTCGTCACTGCAGGGACGGCTTCCGCTCAGAGTTCTCTTCCCGGCGACACCGGCTCCATCCCGGGATCATCGTCCGGCGCAGACGAGAACGGCGCAGACGAGAACGGCGCAGACGAGAACGGCGCGGGCGGGACCGGTTCGGTCGGCGGTTCCGAGACCGGCGCGGGCGACGACGCCGACGGCGAGACGGGACCGCTGGGGGAGTTCGGTGAGCTGTTGCCCGGATCGGTGACGGGATCGCTCCCGGGTTACACCACGGGCCCCCTGGGCTCCGCGGCCACTGTGGCCTGCAACGTCGGATCCGCGGCCGGGCTCGCGGCCAACGCGGTCGGCGCGCCGCTGCCGGTCCCGGTCGGCGTGATCTGCTCCATCCTCAACCCCGCTGCCAAGTCCGCGGACGCCCTGCTGGCCGGGGACGTCGCCGGATCGGTCGACGCGGTCCTCGGCGGCGTGCCGTTGGTGGGCACGTCACTGGCGGATCAACTCGACACGGCGTCCGCGACCGAGTCGGTGGAGGGATCCGTGGGAGAGCGGCTCGGCTCGGTGAGCGAGCGGCTCGGGTCGCTGACCGAGGCGTCGCTGGCCCCCGCGGGCTGAGTACGGCCCCCGGCGCCGCCGGCCCGGCGCCGCCGGTCCCCGCCCACGGAGCGCGGCCACCCCGGCGCCGCGGCCACCCCGACCCCGCTGCCGCCCCGACCTCGCGGTCAGGACCGCTGGCCGCGGCCGAACGCGTGCGGTTCGACCGGCTGTAGCGACCGGGGGAGGCCGGCCACGACCAGCCGGTAGGACTCCGTGACGAGCTCGGTCACCATCCCGGCGGTCAGGGTGCCGCCGGGGTGCAGTGTGATCCAGTGACGCTTGTTCATGTGGTACCCGGGCGTGATGTCGGCGTGCGCGTCGCGTAGCGACATCGAGTCCGAGGGCAGGGCCTTGAGGGTCACGCACGGCTCGCCCTCGACCTCGGCGTGGAACATGAACACCTTCCCGCGCACCTTGAACACGTCGACGTCGGGGCCGAACGGGAACTCCAGTGTGGTCGCGGGCAGTTCGCGCGCCCGCCCCGCCGCGCACCGCTGGAGTTCCCGTCCGTTCACGCCGCCCCCTCGTCCACAGATCCCGCCGGTCTACCCGGTGGACGCTACCGTCACCGCGCGGGCGTCAGCGTGTTCCACCACGGCCGGCTCGCCGGGTGACGGGACGAGCGGATTGGCCAGGGTGCCCGCGAACTGCAGGGACCCGGCCTGATCGGTCAGGTCCACCATCTGCTTGGTGTTGCGCAGCTGCAGTCGGTTGAGGCACGAGTGCTTGAACCGCTCGGCGAGCAGCGCCTCCCAGGTGGGACGGTGCACCTCGCCGTCGTCGCCCTCGCCGCTGCCGTCGCCCTCGCCCTCGCCGCTGCCGTCGTCGCCGCCTCCCGGCGCCAGGACCTCCAGGCACCGGCGCGTCTCGTCCCAGAACGCCTCCGCGTCGAGCGCGCCGGCGGTGTCGAGGATCGCGGCGAGGTGGCGTAGCACCCCGTCCATCACGTCGGTCTGGATGCTCAGGGCGGCGGTCTCGGCGTCCACGACGTGCCGGACGCGCTCGATGCCGTCGGGCAGCGGCAGGTCGCGTACCATCGCGACCTCCTCGCCGATGTCCTTGAACAGCGCCCGGCGCGGCGTGTGGTCGGGGCCCAGCACGAGGATGACGTTCTCGCCGTGCGGCATGAACACCAGGCCGTGCGCGAGGAGGCACCGCGCGACGGGGAGGACGTAGGCGTCGAGCAGCGCGCGGAGCCACGTGTGGGCATCGAGGCCGGAACGCTCGAGGTGTTCGACGGCGAGGGCCCTCCCGTGCAGGTCCACGTGCAGCATCGACGCCAGCGTGACCGCCCGCTCGCCCGGGGCCAGTCGCGGCACGGGGCTCTCGCGCCACAGGGCGGCGATCATCTTGGTGTGCGGTCCCTCGTCGGAGACGCCGGCGGCGGCCGCACGGTGGTAGGCGTCGCCGGTGTAGCCGACGGCCGCGACCTCCCGCAGGACCTGGAAGTCCAGCGCCTGCAGGACGGGGTCGCGCTCGACGATGCCGGCGACCCAGTCGTTGACCGCCGGGGTGTCGCGCATGTACCTGGGCGACAGTCCGCGGGTGAAGCCCATGTTCTGCACGGCCAGGGCGGTCTTGACGTAGCCGCGCTCTGGTCGGGTGACGTCGAAGAACGTCCGAACGGACTGCTGCGGCCGGTACTCGTCCTCCGATTCGCCGAGGTACACGAGGTCGCGGCGGGCGAGGTCGGGAGCGAACGCCACGGCGACCTCGTGCTGCCACTGCCACGGGTGGACCGGCAGGATCCGGTACCCGGCGGGGTCGAGGCCGAGCGTGCGCAGGTGCTCGTCGCACCGCTCCAGGGTCTCGGGGCCGAACTCGCGCCGGTAGTGCTCGCGCTCGTCGAGGCCGGCGACGGTGGCCAGGTGGCTGAGGTCGCGCCGGGCGGCGAGCCACACGAGCCGCACGGTCGCGCGCGCCTCGGGTGTGAAGTGGTGCCGGTCGGTGAGGCCGAGCCCGACGCGGCCGTTGTTGGCGACGAACCCGGGGTGGCCCTCGGTCATCGCGCCCTCGACCTCCTGGAGGCCGGCCTCGGCGAGCTGCTGGGCGGGCCGGTCGCGGTGGTGCAGGCAGAACGCGGCCGAGCCGAGTGTCGCGGCGATCTCCTCGAGGTAGACGCCCATGAGCGACTCGGGGATCCCCAGCTGCGGCGCGAGCGCGATCACGAGCTCCTGCGCGTCCGGCTCCGCCGGGATGCCGTGGACCTCGCGACGCAGCGACGCCTCGTCGATCACCCAGTGCTCCAGCGGCAGTACCCGGGCCCGGAACGTCCAGCTCTCGTGGCCCGCGCGGACCGTGTAGGTGTCGGTGGTGGGGTCGAGGTGCGGCGCGAGGAGCCGTTCGTGGGAGAACTCGGCGAGGGCCTTGGCGCACAGGTGCCGGTGGGCGCGGCGCATGGCGTGGCCGGTGAGGTGCGCGTGCTCGACCGGGCCGGTGGGGCCGGCGTGGGTGGGACCGGTGGGGCCGGTGTGGGTGCCCGACGGCGACGGCGACGACGACGACGAGATCAGCCGCGTCTCCGCACCGATCTCCGACGCGCTGAACGCGTCGGCGGTACAGAAGGAGAGCAGTGCCGTCTTGTCGGGCAGGTCGACGGGGCCCGCCTCGCGGAAGCCGGCGCGGGCGTTGAGCCGGTGCACGGCGGTGTTCCGGATGTCGGGCTCCACCACCACCCGGCGGGCCGGCCCGCCCCCGTGGACCGGGAGCGCGACGCCGCCGCCGGCCTCTGCATCGGGGGTCGCCGGCGCGAAGGCGGTCGCGCAGATCGCGCCCATGACCGCCGCCGTGGTGCCCGGCACCGGCGTGCGGGTCGGCGCGACGAGCAGGTGCATGCCCAGGTCGCCCGGCTCGTGCGGGTACCGGCCGTCGAGTTCGACGGCGGCGGGGTCGTAGAAGACGGCCAGGCCCACCCGCAGGCCGTCGATGCGGACGATGAGCACCCGCCGGTGCGGGTCCGACGACCAGTCGGCGAGGAACTCCCCGACCTGCGTCGGCGTCGAGCCCCGCATGCCCCAGTAGGCCGAGCCGGGGTGGTCCAGCCAGGCGTGCAGGGTGCGGAGCGTGTCGGCGGGGCCGAGGACCAGTGGCTCGAGCGTGACCAGTCCGGCGGGGGTCGCGACCGTGCTGACTGGCGCGGGCCCGGGGCGCGAGGTGGGAGAGGTGGTGGCGTCGGCGTGGCTCATCGTGCCTCCTGGTGCCGGGTGTCCGGCGTGCTGTGGTGTGCGGTCGGCGTGTGCTGCGCGGGTCGGGTGTCCGGGCGCGGCGGGGCACCGAACTGTTGGAAGGCGATCGACGTCTCCACCGGATAGACCTCACGCCCGCAGATGGAGCGCAGGATGATGCTGTTGCGCATCGCCCCCATGCCCAGGTCCGGGGCGGTGAGACCGTGCGTGTGCTCCTCGGCGTTCTGGACGTGGACCGTCCGGTGCGCCCGGTCGACGGTGTGGTCGCGGGCCACCCGGTAGCGGCCCCGCTCGTCGCGGTCGATCTCGTCGGCGATGCCGGTGAGGAACCGCGGCGGCGTGGGGGAGTAGCCGGTCGCCAGCACCAGCCCGTCGGTGTGGTGCGACCACGGGCGCCCGGTGTCGGCGCAGCTCAGCTCCAGTCGCAGGGCGCCGCCGGCGCTCCCCGCGCCTCCGGTGCTCCCAGCGCTGCCCCGGGCGGTCTCACGGGTGGCGCCGTCGAGCGTCGTGGCGGCCGCGAGCAGACCGTTGCCCAGTCCGTGGACCGATCGGCGGTAGAGGAGATCGTGGATCTCGTTGATGAGTTCGGCGTTGATGCCCTTGTACAGCGAACGCTGCTCCCGCAGCATCCGGTCCCGCTGGTCCGCGGGCAGGGCGTGGAAATGGTCGATGTACTCCGGGGAGGTCATCTCCAACGTCAGTTTGGTGTACTCCATCGGGAAGAACCGGGGTGAGCGCGTCACCCAGTCGACGCGCGGGCCGTCGGCCCCGGCGCCGGAGAGCAGGTCGTGATAGATCTCCGCGGCCGACTGGCCACTGCCCACCACGGTCACCGACCCCAGCGACAGCAGCTCCTCCCGTCGGTGCAGGTAGTCGCTCGCGTGGAGCGCCACCGTCCCGTCGCCGTCCAGCGGCTCGTGGTCGATCGGCGCCCACGGCGTCGTGCCGACGCCCAGGACCAGGTGCCGCGCGCGGTAGGTCTCGGTGCCCTCGCGGGTGATGGCGGTGACCCGGTAGACGGGGGCGTCGTCGCCGTCGTCGCCTGGACTCTCCTCCCGCCGGACGTCGACCACCTCGCGGCCCCAGCGCAGCCCGCCGACCCGCTCGGAGGCCCACCGGCAGTAGGCGTCGTACTCGGCGCGCAACGGCTGGAAGTCTTCACGGATGTAGAAGGGGTACAGGCGGCCGATCTGCTTGAGATAGGCCAGGAAGGAATACGGCGAGGTCGGGTCGGCGAGTGTGACCAGGTCGGCCAGGAACGGCACCTGGATGGTGGCGTCCTCGAACATGAGCCCGTGGTGCCAGGCGAAGCCGTCGCGGGCGTCGAGGAAGACGGCGTCCAGGTCGAGTGGTTCGGCGAGGCAGGCCAGGCCCAGGTTGAACGGACCGATGCCCACCCCCAGCAGGTCGTGGATCTCTCCCGTCACGTCAGCACCCCCGCGGTCGTGGCCTCCCGCATCCCCTGCGCGAGGTAGCGCGCGGCGCCGCGCACGTCGGACAGGACGGCGGCCACGTCGTCATCGGCCAGGTTCGGGTCGAGGACGGTGAGCTTGAGGCACGGCCGGCCGTCGACCACGGTCGCCGCCACCAGCGAGCGTCCCTCCGCGAACAGCGCGTCCCGGATGGGGCGCACCAGCGCGTCGGACTCGTCGTCGGAGACCGGCCGGCCGTCCGCGCCGGCCGGGCGGGGGCGGAACAGCACCGTCGACAGGGCCGGGACGCGGACCAGCTCGAGCTCGGCGTCGGCCTCGACGGTGCGGCCGATGCGGGCCGCGACGTCGATCGCGTCGTCCAGCAGGCGACCGATCCCGTCCGCGCCGATCACCCGCAGGGTCATCCACAACTTGAGCGCGTCGAAGCGGCGGGTGGTCTGCAGCGACTTGTCCACCGCGTGGTCGTCGCCGTCGGCGGGGTTGAGGTAGTCGGCGCTCACCGTGGAGTGCCGGAAACCGGCGCCGTCACGCAGCAGCAGGGCGGAGGCGGCGACCGGGAGGAAGAACGTCTTGTGGAAGTCGACGGTCACCGAGTCGGCGAGCTCGATCCCGTCGAGCAGCCCGCGGCGGGTGGGGGAGACCAGCAGCCCGCCCCCGTACGCGGCGTCGACGTGCATCCACACGTCGTGGCGCCGGCACACCTCGCCGACCGCGCGCAGCGGGTCGATCGCCCCGTGATCGGTGGTGCCGGCCAGGGCGACGACGGCCGCGACCTCGTGCCCGGCGTCCGCCAGCGCCGCCAGGGTACGGTCGAGGGTGGCCGGGTCCATACGGTCGCCGACACCGGGCAGCGTCATCACCGCGTCCGGGGCCAGGCCGAGCAGTCGGGCGGCCTTGACCACGCTGAGGTGGGCGTGCTCGCCGGTGACGATTCTCAGGCCCGGCAGGCGGGCGCAGCGGTCGCCCGCGTCGTCGCGGCCCGGTGCCGGTCGGCTGAGCCGGTCCTCCCGGGCGGTGAACAGACCCTGGAGGTTGGACGCGGTGCCGCCGGTGGTGAACACCCCGTCGGGACGAGGCGTCCTCGCGGCGGGCCCGGCCGGCTCGAAGCCGATGAGCGCGGTGACCCAGTCGATGAGCTTCTGCTCGATGAGGCACGCGGACGTGCCCTGGTCCCAGGTCTCGACCGCCGTGTTCACCGAGGTCGCCAGGGCCTCGGCCGCGACGGCGGGGATGGTGATGGGGCAGTTGAGGTGCGCGAGGTAGCGCGGGTGGTGATACCCCACGGCGTGGTCGAGGTAGAGCTCCCGGACCTCCTCGAGCGCCTTGTCGAGCGTGCCGAGCGGCGCCGACAGGTCGACCGCCGCGGTCTGGGCCGCGAGCGCCGACGGGGACGCGGAGGACCGCGGCGTGGTCCGACCGTCGAGGTACCGGCTGACCTCGGCGGTCGCCGCCGCCAGGGCCGCGGCGTGGGCCTCCCGGTTGTCGCTGGTCAACAATGGATCGTTCACAAGTGCTCCGGCCTACTCGGGGGTAATCGGTACCGGGGCACGCTAAGCAGGTTAGGCTTACCTAAACAACCGTTGGGTGATATGAATCACGTTCTGGCACAACGGATGTGGAATTTTTTCGTCGGAGCCTTGCGTTATGGCCCCGGTCACCTCTACTGTGGCGCCTGCTCAGGTTAGCCAAGCCTAAATCGGCCACGTCGACCCTTGACCGGCGACCACACGTAGACGGAGACCACATGACCGCACCGGCACGTTCCCGACTCGATCCCGCGGAGTCCGGCGGATCCCGCTCCCGGACCGGTGCGGTGGCCGTGGTTCTCACCGCGATCATCGCGCTCCTGGCGCTCCTCGCCGGGTGTTCGACGGGCTCCGTCGACGGCGGCGGCGAGACGGCCGACACGACCGGTGTCGAGCGGCAGGGCGAGTTCCCGCGCACCATCACCCACGCGTACGGCGAGACCGAGATCACCGAGCCGCCGCAGCGGGTCGCGACGATCTCCTGGGTCAACGCCGACGTCGCGCTCGCCCTGGGCGTCGTCCCGGTGGGCATGCCCCGCAACTCGTTCGGCGCCAACGCCAACGGCTCCACCGACTGGTTCGACGCCGAACTCGAGGCGGTGGGCGGCGAGATGCCCGAGCTGTACTCCGAGACCGACGGCATCAACACCGAGGCGATCGCCGCCCTCGAGCCGGACCTCATCCTGGGCGCGTACTCGGGCATGACCGCCGAGGAGTACGAGACCCTCTCCAAGATCGCCCCCACCATCGCGATGCCCGAGGGCGACGTCGCGTTCGGGACCGCCTGGCAGGACTCGACCCGTCTCATCGGTGAGGCGCTCGGCCGCAGCGACGCCGCCGAGGAGCTCATCGCCGACGTCGAGGGGCAGATCGAGCAGGTCGCGCAGGACAACCCGGGCATCGAGGGCACGACTTTCGTCTGGGCCACCGTCGATCCCGCGGCCGCCGAGAAGATCTACGCGTTCACCGACGTGGACAACCGCCCGCGCTTCCTCACCCAGCTCGGGATGGTCCAGGCCCCGGCCGTCGCGGAGGCCTCCAGCGGTTCGCCCGACCAGTTCGCCGTGACCTGGTCACCCGAGCGCGCCGACGAGCTCGCCTCCGACATCCTCGTCACCTACGCCACGTCGCCCGACGTCCGGCAGGCCATCGAGTCCGACCCGCTGCTCGGCCGCATCCCCGCGGTCGAGGCCGGCCGCATGGTCGTCCAGACCGACGAGCAGCAGGTGCTGTCGATCTCCGCGTCCTCCCCGCTGAGCCTGCCGTGGGCCCTGGAGAACGTCGTCCCCGACATCCTCGCGGCCGCAGAGCAGGCCTGAGGTCCGTGACCAGCCCCGCGACGGCCACGATCGCGCCCGCCCCCACGGCGGGCGGGCCGGTCGTGCCGAGCGCCCCCGGACGCCACCGTGTCGTGATCGGCGCGGTGGCGTCGTCGGTGCTGCTCGTCGCGGGGATCGCCGCGTCGCTGTTCGTGGGCGCCCGCACAGTGGACCCGGCCGTCGTGTGGTCGGTACTCGGGGCGCTGCCCGGGCAGCTGCTCGCCGGAGACCTCGCCGTCGTCGTGGCGCCGGGCTCCGGTGCGGGGATGGACGAGGTCGTCGTGGCCGCGCGCGTGCCCCGGACCATCACCGCGGTCCTCGTCGGGGCCGCGTTGGCCGTCGCCGGCGCCGGGCTGCAGGGCGCCACCCGTAACCCGCTCGGCGACCCGGGCCTGCTCGGGCTCACCGCCGGCGCCGCCCTCGGTGTGGTGCTGGGCCTGGCGTTCACGCCGACCGCCGGCCCGTCCGTCGTCGCGCTGTTCGCCGTGATCGGTGCGCTCGTGGCCGGCCTCGTCGTCGTGGGTGCCGGCCGGCTCGGCGCCGACTCCGGCACCGGGCTCGTCCTCGCCGGCGCCGCCGTCACCGCCGGCTGCACCGCGGTCACGTCGTCCCTGGTCATCGCGCTGCCCGGGGTGCTCGACAGGTTCCGCTTCTGGGGCCTGGGCTCGGTTGCCCGGTCCGGCGCCGCCGAGATCGGCGCCGCCGTGCCGTTCCTGCTGCTCGGCCTCGTCCTGGTCCTCGCCGGCGCCGCCGCGCTCGACGCGCTCGCCCTGGGCGACGACATGGCCCGCGGCCTCGGCGTGGGGCCCGTCGCCGGACGCGCGGTCGTCCTGGGCGGGGTCGTCATCCTGTCGGGGGTCGCCACCGCGCTCGCCGGCCCCATCGCGTTCCTCGGCCTTCTCGTGCCGCACCTGCTGCGCCGCCTGGTCGGGGTCGGCAACCGGGTCGTCCTGGGGCTGTCCGTGCTGGTGGGGCCCGCCGTCCTGTTGTTCGCCGACACCCTCGGCCGCGTCATCGCCCCGCCCGGGGAGATCGCCGTGGGCGTGATGACCGTGGCGATCGGCGTGCCGTTCCTCATCGTCCTGCTGCGCGCCAACCGGGGGGTGTCGACCTCGTGAGCACCGCCCTGCTCGACCGCCCCGCCGCGCACGCCGAGACCGAACGGACGGTCCGGCGGCTGTCCGCGGACCGCCGCCGACACGCGATCCTCGTCGTCGTCGGCCTGGCCGTCGCCCTGGTCGCCGTCATGGCGGTGCGGGTCCTGCTCGGTCGCTACACGGTGACCATCCCGGACTTCGTCGCCATCCTCGGCGGCGCCTCCATCCCCGGCGCGACGTTCGTCGTCATGGAGGACAAGCTGCCGCGCGCAGTGCTCGGCGCGCTCGCCGGGCTGGCGTTCGGCGCGTCCGGCGCACTGTTCCGCCGCGTGCTCGGCAATCCGCTGGCCAGCCCCGACATCCTCGGCATCTCCCAGGGCGCGTCCGCGGGCGCGGTGGCCGGGATGGCGCTGTTCGGTCTGCGCGGGGTGGCGATAATCCCCGCGGCGCTCATCGGGTCCGCGGTCGCGCTCGGGATCGTCCTGGCGGCCGCCGCGGGTCGGCACACCGGGATCGTCGGCCAGCGCTTCCTCATCGGCGGTGTCGCCGTCGCGGCCCTGGCCACCGCCGTGGTCACCCAGCTCATCGCCCGGCTGCCGTTGACGGGCGCCCAGGAGGCCGCGGTGTGGACCGTCGGCTCCCTGTCCGGGGCGTCGGGTCAGCGGATCGCGTGGCTCTCCGTGGCGCTCGCGGTGCTGCTGCCGGCCGCCGCGTGGCTGCACACGGCCCTGCGGCCCGCCGAGCTGGGGCCCGAGCTCGCGGTGGGCCTGGGCGCCCGTCCCGTCCCCACCCGCGCCGCCGCCCTCGGCGTGGGGAGCCTGCTCGCCGCCGCCGCGACCGCCGTGGCCGGCCCCCTCGCGTTCGTCGCCCTTCTCGCGACGCCCGTCGCCGCCGCGCTCGGACGGGGCCGCCCCGGCATCGGGGCCGCCGCGCTCACGGGCGCGGTGATCGTGGTGGCCGCGGACATCGTCGCCTCCGAGGCGCTGGGCACCGTCGACCTGCCCACCGGCGTGGTGACCGGCGCCCTGGGTGCCCCCGCCATGCTGTGGATCCTCCTGCGTTCGAGAAAGGTGGCCTGATGATCATCCATCCGCCCGTCGCGCCCGTGCGTCGCTCCCTCCCCGTGGAGCCGGAGCCCGCGTCCGAACCGGCCTTCCGCCTGCGCGGCCTCACCCTGGGCTATGGCGCCGACCCGGTGATCCGCGACCTCGACCTCGAGATCCCCGCTGGCCGGACCACCGTGTTCATCGGCGCCAACGGGTGCGGCAAGTCCACCATCCTGCGCGCGCTGGGCCGGCAGCTGCGGCCCCAGTCCGGGAGCATCGAGACCGGCGGGCGGGACGTCGCCTCGGTGAAGGCCCGCGAGCACGCGCGGTCGGTCGCGTTCCTGCCCCAGTCACCCCTCGTCCCCGAGGGACTGACCGTCGCCGAGCTGGTCGCCCGTGGCCGCCACCCGCACCGTCGATGGTGGGGAGGGGGCGACGACGACACCGCCGTCGCGGAGGCGTTGACCATGACCGGCACCGCCGAATTCGCCCACCGGCGGGTCGACGAGCTGTCCGGCGGTCAGCGGCAGCGCGTGTGGATCGCGCTCGTGCTCGCGCAGGCGACGCCCACCCTGCTGCTCGACGAGCCCTGCTCGTTCCTCGACCTCGCGCACCAGCTCGACGTGTTGGACCTCGTGCACGACCTGCCGCTGCCCTCGGGCCACGGCGGGAGCGCAGGAGAGGGCACGGGCCGACGGACGGTCGTGGCGGTGCTGCACGAACTCAGCCTGGCCGCGCGCGTGGCCGACCACCTGGTGGCCGTGGCCGAGGGCGGCGTCGTCGCCGCGGGCCCGCCCGACGAGGTGATCACCACCGAGACACTGCGTCGCGTGTTCGACCTGGACGCCGACATCATCACCGACCCGGCCACCGGCCACCCCGTGGTGCTTCCGCGGGGACGACGGAAGGGGACCACATGACCGCCATCGCCGTAGAGACACCGATCGTCGTCTCGCAGACCCGGGTCCTCGAGGCCCGCGCGCTCGGGGACTCGTTCGTCCGCCTCGTGGTGGCCGGCCCCGAGCTGCACCGGTGGTCCGCGGACGTCGTGGACCCGGGCACGGTCCGCGACTGCTACATCAAGCTCATCGTGCCCCCGCCCGGCGGGGGCGGGGTGATCCCCGACGCCGACGGGATCCGCGACTGGCTCGCCCTGCCCGAGGCGGAGCGCGGGTGGATGCGCACCTACACCGTGCGCCGCGCCGACACCGTCGAGCTGGACGGCGAGGCCGTGCCGGCCCTCACCGTGGACATGGTGGTCCACCCCGGCGACGAGGAGGGGCCGGGCTCGGCGTGGGCGCGGACCGTGGGTCCGGGTGAGATCGTCCACATCGCCGGTCCCGGACGCGGCCACGCGCCGTGGGCGGCCTGGGCGCCCGGGCAGGCCGCGCGCATCGTGTGCGCGGGCGACGAGACCGCCGCGCCGGCGCTGCTGGCGATCGCCGACGAGCTCGCCGAGGAGCAGGGCGCGGCCGGTGCCGCCGTCCGGCGGGAGGTGCGGATCGTCATCGAGGTCCCCACCCCCGGCGACGCGGCGGCGCTCGCCCACGGCGCCCCCGACTTCGTCACCGTGATCCCCCGCGCGGGCGACCCCGGCGTCGCGGTCGCGCGGCACCTGGCCGGCGTGTTGGACCTGGGTGACGAGTGCGTGCAGACGGTCCTCGGCGGGCGTCGACCCGCCGAGCGCGAGTGGCAGCCGGCGACCGCCGTCTCCGCCGGCGACCCGTACGTCTTCCTCGCCGGGGAGGCGAGCCTGGTCCGGGCGATGCGCCGTCTGGCCGTGGACGCCGCCGGGATCCCCAAGGAGGCCGTGGCGTTCATGGGCTACTGGAGGCGCGGCGCCGCGGAGTGCTGACCCGCGCCGCACCCGCGGGCGACTAGGAGTTGTCCGGCGGCGGGTACGACGGGTCCCGCAGCGCCCGGAGGAGCCGCGGATAACGCGATCCCGGGAGACGGTTACCGACGGGGTCGAAGTGCAGGCCCTCGTCGTCGTTCTCCCACGAGTCCACCGTGAGGCGACCCAGCGTCCGCCACCGGCCGAGCGGCGTCGCGTGCTGCAGCGTCCACGTCCCGCCGTCGGCGCCCGGGATCGCGGCCAGCAGGAGTGGTCGGCCCGCGATGAGCACGGGGAACATGGAGGTCATCGTGCGGCCGGTCGTGCGCCACCCCGCCGTGAGGACGTAGCGGCTCAGCGGTCCCGTGCCCGTGCTGGCCAGCAGGATGTCGACGGGGCGCTCGGCGTGGATGCGCACGGCCATGCCGCCGATGTCCGGCACGGCGTCCGGCAGGCCCACCGCGCGGGAGACGCGGATCGTCGCCGGCCACCGGCCCGTGATGTCCAGCAGCGGCGACCCGGTACGACCCACGCCGGTGACGCTCAGGGTCGCCCTCGCCGTGATCCCCTTCGGGTGCAGGGCCTTGGGTCGGGCCAGTCGCGCCACCGCCGCGACCGCGCCGAACGCCGTGCCCACCAGGCTGGAGATCGGGGCGTCGCGGAGCGCGACCCGCGTCGACTCCGCCGTCCGCGGCACGAGCGCGGCGCCTGCTCCGGTGTCGTGGGTGTCGTCGGTGTCGCCGGCGCCCTCCGTGCGGTCCGTCTCGGCCGGGGGCGTCGCGCCGCGGTCGGTGTTCCGGGTGTCTCGGGACATGCCGCCACGATACCCAGCGATCCGGAGCCGGGAGTGGCGCCGCTCACAGCGGGCGGTGGCGGGTGGCCCGGCTCAGTCGTCGACGCCGCGCGCGGCCAGGGCGTCCCCGAGCTGGTCGGCCGTGGTGAGCGCGCCGAGGACGGTGGGCACCACGAGCGCGCGGATCGACATTCCCAGGCCGCGAGCCTTGCGGGCCTCGGTGACCTGCCGAAGCCGGCGGGCGATGAGCGGGATCGCACGGATCGTCAGCACGAGCACCAGTGCGATGCGATCCGGCGAGACACCGACGTGGCGCAGGGGGCCGGCGGCGCGCGTGACCGCGTCGAGCATGTCGGAGATGCGGGTCGTCAGCGCGACGAGGCCTGCCACCGCGATGGCCACCAGCAGCGCACCGCACACCCGTAGGGCGGTGTCGAGGTCGGCGACGATCCACTGCAGCACGAGGATGGTGATCAGCATCGGCAGGACCGGCCGGACCTGATCCCACGCCGCGCGCGGGCGGATGCGACCGATCGCGTACAGCACCGCGGTCAGGGCCAGGGCGGGGAGGACGTGCCACGGCTCGCGGATCAGCAGGGTCGCGGCCAGGACGAGCACGCACACCAGCAGGATCTTCAGCCCGGCGGGAAGGCGGTGCAGCAGCGAGTTCCCGGGGATGTACGTCGCGAACACGTCAGCGCTCCAGCGCGATGCGCCGGTAGCCGGCCAGCGCGGGCCCGGGGGAGTCGTCGATCACCACGCGGCCGCCGTCGACCACCAGTATGCGATCGAAATCGGCGACCAGGTCCAGGTCGTGCGTGACCACGACCAGCTGCTGCTCGAGAGCGGCGAACGTCTCCGCCACCAACTGGCGATTGCGCAGGTCGAGGAGAGTCGTGGGCTCATCGGCCACGATGACCGAGGGTTCGATCACCAGCACGGCCGCCAGCGCGAGCAACTGCTTCTGCCCCCCGGACAGGAGATGGCACGGATGACCGGCATGCCCGGCGAGGCCGAACGTCTCGAGCACCTGGGCGACTCGTCGTCGTCGTTCCTCCTTGCCCATCCCGGAGCGCCGCAGGGAGAAGTCCACGTCCTCCGCCACGGTGGGCATGACGATCTGGGTGTCCGGATCGGTGAAGCAGAAGCCCACCCGGCGACGGACCTGCGCGCCCTTGCGGCGGGTGTCCAGACCGTCGACCGTCACGGTGCCCGACGTGGGGACGACCAGTCCGTTGATCATGCGCGCCAACGTCGACTTGCCGCCGCCGTTGACGCCGACGATGCCGATGCGGCGCTCGGTGAGGGTGAGGTCGACGTCCGCGAGGACGGGCCGGTCACCGTAGGCGTGACCGACTCCGTCGAAGCGGATCTCTGCGCCGCGCGGGCCCGGGTCGTTCGAGCTGGTCACGCTGCCGTGGAACGCTGCCCGCGCAGCGGGGCGATCAGCCCGGGACGCGCGCGGTGCACCTGCGCCGCCACGACCGCGGTGACCACCGCCTTGAGCAGGTCGCCGGGCAGGAAGACCGTGTTGGCGGCGATCGCGCCCGTGACGGTGAGCTCGGTGCGGAGGAGCATCCCGGCCACGCCCACCGCGTAGATCACCCCGATGCCGCCGACGATGTTGATGAGCAGCCCCGGCAGCACGCGGTAGCGCGGCAGGACCCACGCCGTCAGCAGGCCGATCACGATCACCGCGGGGATCCAGCCGATGAGGAAGCCCGCCGTGGGGCCGGCCAGCGAGGTCAGGGTGGTGCGGCCACCCGCGAGTACCGGCAGTGCCAGGCCGATGATCATCACCGCGAGCACCGACAGGGCGCCCTTGCGCCAGCCGAGCAGTGACCCCGCGAGCATCACGCCGAGGGTCTGCAGGGTGATGGGCACGCCCGCCGAGCCGATGCTGATCTGGCCGGGCAGCCCGAGCACCACGATGAGGGCGGCGAACACCGCGATCTGGGCGAGGTCCCGGGTCGCGCTGCGGGCCGGTGCCGAGTCGATCGACATGCTCATGACACTCCTTGGTGATGCTGCGGCCGCGGGGCGACCTGAACACCGTTCATTGTGGCACGGGGGGTGGGCCGGCGCACAGTGGGGTCGCCGGAGGCGGCGCCGCCCCGGACGTGACGCCCCTCGCGGTGCGGTTCCCGAGATAGAGTGAGCTGGATCACATCGGGAGTGGGGGAGGGTTGTGCCGACTCAGCCAGATGTAGCGCCACGTCACCGGGTCGCCGCCGTCGTCGTGGCCGTGGTGGTCGCCCTGGCGGCGGTCGCGTCACCCGCCCCCGTCGGCGCGCAGCCGTACACCCGCGATCTCGACATCTCCTATCTCGACATCGCCGCGGACAACCCGCACGGCGAGCGGCCAGGTGGATTCGCGACCGCGTTGCCCACCGATCCCGACGAGCTACGGGCCGCGTTGGAGTCCGCGCGCGCGGCCGGGGTGGCGCCCGAACGCTACGGCACCCTCACGCGGCAGTACTGGCTGGCCGTGGGCGCCGAGAACGCCGGCATCGACCTCGGCGCGTGGGATCCCGCGCGCGGACTCGAGGCCAACCTCGACACGGTCGACAAGGTGTACGTCAACTACCTGCGGCTCCACAACTCCCACGACGGCTTCTGGTGGACCGGTATGGCCGGGCTCGCCGGGATGTCCTTCGCCGCCGGATTCTGGGACCTCGACGACGTGGGTGGCCTGCTCAGCGTCCCCGGGGTGCACGAGCTGGGCGCGGGGGTCGGCGGCGCGCTCGCCGGGATGCCGTGGGAACTGGCGCAGGACATGCCGGCCGACGTGCGTCTGCTGGCCACCGTCGGGCCGACGCTGCGGCAGGCTGACGTCGACTGGTACCTGCACCGGCTCCTGATCATGCAGCGCAACATCTTCATGGACATGGTCCCGATGCACGAGGCGTACGCCGCGGAGGGGATGCCCGCGATCGAGGAGCTCGCGGCGAGCGGTGCCTACGACGACTACGTGGTCGAGGCGTGGCGGCAGCTCGACAGCGGCACCCCGGAGGGCCGCTCCGAGGCGCTGATGCGGATGGCCTCGCGGGAGCAGAACCAGATCATCGCCGACCAGTGGGACGCGACCGCCGCCGCTCGCGGCGACGTCGGGCGGGTGCTGACCTACATCACCACCATCGGTGGCGCGCCCGACATCCCGGGCGCCTCCGCGCTCGGTGAGTTCCGGCCGCTGACCGTCCGCGCCGACGTGGGCGGGCGCCAGACGGTCGTGCACACTCCGCTGCCCGGGTTCAACTGGGCCGACCGCGAGCCCCGGTGGGACTACATCGAGCAGGATCTGGTGCCGGCGTTCCGGTCGCTGGTGCGGGACCGGGCCACCGAGGCCCCGCGCTACCTCGGCGTCGAGTTCCGGCCCCGGGCCGAGCAGAACCGGATCCTCGCGCGGTTGCCGGCCTTCGTCGGCCAGATGACGACCGGGTGGGTGATCGCCCCCGCGGCCCCGCCGTCAGAGGTCCTGGCCGGGTAACCGGCTGGCCTGCTCGATCCACGAGCGCAGCAGGTCGTCGTCCAACTCGTCGTCGCGGCGGATGTCGAAGTACCGCATCTCCGGATGCCTGGAGCCCTTCGGCGGCATCGGGTCGAGCGAGGTCCCCCGGTAGAACTGCACCTGCACGTAGTGCGTGAAGCACCGGAAGGACAGGAACCACCCGGCGCCCTCGTGGCCGTAGAGGGGTTGGTTCCACTTGACGCCCTTGTGCACGTCCGGGACGGTCTGCACGATCAGGTCGTCGAGGTGCTGTCCGATCGCCTGCTTCCACTCCGGCATCGCCGCGATGTAGTCGCGGACCGGACCGGGGCCCTCGCCCTTGGGGATCTGCGGGTTGCCGCCGCTCAGCAGCCGCGGTCCGCCGTCGCCGTCGCCCGTCATGACGTCCTCCTCGCCTCCGATGTCGGCTGGCCCCACCGTAACGCCGGCGGCGGGCCCGGGCGAGGGAGGAACCGGGCCCTATTCGGGGACGAGTATGAGGGACTCGACGGCGCGGAACACCTCGTCCACCGGGCGCCCGGCCTCGACCAGCTCGGAGGCCTTGAACACCATCGCCATCACGAGGTCGGTGGTCAGGCTGGCGTCGGCAGTGGAGGCGTGCTCCAGGGCGTCGCGCAGAGGCGCGGTCATCTCACCGTGCATCCCGTGGAGCCGGTCCCGCGCCGGGCCGTCGGGTAGTTGGGCCGCGAGCGCGGTGAGGACGGCGTGGTCGCCGGCGGCCACCCGGTCGAGCGTCGCGCGGATGAACGCCAGGACGCCGCCGCGTCCGCCGTCGGTCCTGCGGACGGCGTCGGTGACGGCGGCGATCCAGCGGGGCATGAGCTCCTCCGCGACGGCCACGATCAGTTCCCCGCGGGACGGGAAGTAGGTGTAGAAACTCGAGCGCGTCATCCCCGCGCGGGAGGTGAGCTCGGCGATGTCCGGCGGTGTGCCGGGAGAGTCGGACAGCATCGCCCGCGCGGCGTCGAGCAGGGCCCGACGCCGCGCGTCCCGGTGTTCGCCCACGGTGGGGGCGTCTATTCGTGGGATGGTGTCCTCCGGCTGGAACGGTCGGTCAGACGGATGATGATACGGGCCGGAGTCCGCCGTCGACCATCTCGAGGACGCGGTCGCAGTGCTCGAGGATCTCGTGGTCGTGGGTGACCAGTACCGTGGCGACGCCGTGTTCGTGGGTCTCCTCGGCGAGCAGGCGGGCCACGTCGTGGCTGTTCCTGCGGTCGAGAGCCGCGGTGGGCTCGTCGACGAGCAGCAGGTCCGGGTGGGCCATCAGCGCGCGGGCGATCCCGACGCGCTGACGCTCGCCGCCGGACAGGGTGGCCGGCTTTCGCCGTGCACGGTGGGACAGTCCGACCGCGTTGAGCAGAGCGTCCGGGTCGCGCAGACGCGAGCGGTCGCCACCGAGGTGACCGACCAGACGCAGCTGGTCGCGGGCGGTGAGGGCGGGCACGAGGTTGCCGGACTGGAAGACGAAGCCGACGTGGTCGCGCCGGAACCGGGTGAGTTCGCGGCGGCCCAGGCCGCCGATGTCCCGGCCGCCCACCTCGACGGTGCCGGCGGTGGGGGTCGCGAGTCCGCCCGCCACGGCGAGCAGGCTGGACTTGCCGGCCCCGGAGGGGCCGACCACGGCGAGGACTTCACCGCGGGCCACCTCGAGGTGGATCCCCGCGAGGGCGTAGAGGGTCTGGTCGCCGTCCTGAAAGGCGAGCTCGACGCCGCTCATCCGCAGGCCGGGGGTGGCGGTGTCGGGGGTGGGTGCGGAGGTGGTCATCGGTTCTCTCCCAGTGCGCTGTGCGGGTCGACGGAGCTGATGCGGACCGTGGCGAGCGTGGCGCCGCTGAGGCCGAGCAGCAGCAGGAGGGCGGCGCCCAGGGCGATCGGGCCGGCCTCGAGGGCGAACGGCATCCCGGTACCCACGAGGAACGACCCCACGCCCACGCCGATCGCCACGCCGATGCCGATGGAGGCCACCAGGAGGATGAACGCCTGGCCGACCGCGTCGACGAGCAGCTTGCCGGTGGAGGCGCCCATGGCCCGCAGCACCGCGATCTCGCGGGACCGCTGGACGGTGAGGATCGCGAAGAAGGCGCCCACGACAAGGGCGGAGATCGCGTAGAGGAACCAGGTGATCATGGACATGGTCATGGTCTCGGCCTGGTAGCCGGGCGAGGCGTTGTACGCCTCGTCCATGGTGCGTGCCGACGTGTCGGCGGCGGCGTCACCTGCGGCGAGGTCGGGTACCTCGCCGTCCACGCCGGCCAGGGCCACCACGCTGTACTCGTCGCGGGCGCCGGCCCGGGGCTCCTCGCCGAAGCGGGTTCCCGAGTTGACGTCCTGCCAGGTGGTGAGGGTGGTGTAGGCCATGTCGACGTGCCCGAAGGTGTGCTGGTCGGCAGCGATCCCCACCACGGTGAGCGGGATCTCCAGCCGGTCGACGGTGACGGTATCGCCGATGGAGACGTTCTCGGCGGCGGTGGAGCTGACGAGGATCTCGCCGTCCGCGGCCGGGATCCGCCCCTCGGCCGCGGCGGGCACGAGCGGGCTGGCGGTGTCCGCGCCGATGAGGGTGAGATCCACCGGGGTGCCGGCGGAGTTCTTGGCGTTGATGATGGACAGCCCCATCGGGGTGGCCACCTCGACGTCGGGCCGGGCCGCCCAGGCCTCGACCTGGTCGGGGCCGACCACCGAGCGGGTGAAGGCGGAGTCGGTCTTGGTCTCGGGGGCGAAGGCGACGGCCTGGACGGGCATCCGCTGCAGGCCGGAGACGCCGTCGTTGACCAGACCGGACGAGAGCCCGGCGAGGAGGACCATCAGGACGCTGATGAGGGCTACGACCGAACCCATCAGGGCGAATCGGGAGCGCGCGTGGAGTAGTTCGCGCAGGGCGAGGAACATGGGGGCCTTTCGGCGTCGTCATTGTGGACGCGAAAGATGCTAACACCGTGTCGACAAGATGCCGACATGGTGTCGGCAAGACGGGACGGATGTCACTCCGCAGGCCGAGGCGGCTCACTCCCGCGCCGGCCGCGCCCGCACGTGCGCCCGCTCGCCCTGCCGCCCCACGAGGCTGAGGAACTCGACCGGGCCGGCGCTGGTGGCGCCGAACCAGTGCGGGGTGCGGGTGTCGAACTCGGCCGCCTCGCCCGGCGTGAGGACGAGGTCGTGCTCGCCGAGGACCAGTCGGAGTCGGCCGTCCAGGACGAACACCCAGTCGTGGCCGTCGTGGACGTGGAGGTGCGGCTCGTCGTCGTCCCTCCCGGTGGGCAGCACGAACTTGTAGGCCTGGATCCCGCCCGGCCGGCGTGACAACGGGATCACGGTGGCGCCGTAGTCGGTGGTGACGGGCCGCAGGGCGATACGGGGGTCGCCGGTCGGCGGGGCGTCGACGAGGTGGTCCAGCGTGACCCCGTGCGCCCGTGCGAGCGGCAGCAACAGTTCGAGGGTGGGGCGGCGCTGTCCCGACTCGAGTCGCGACAGCGTGCTGGTGGAGATGCCGGTCTTGTCGGCGAGCTCGGCGAGTGTCATGTCGCGGCGCCGTCGCAGGGACCGCAGGCGGGGGCCCACGCCGGTGAGGGTCTGGGCGGTCGGGTCGCTCATGGACCCATTTTGCCACTCCGGCAAGGAATCTTGCGCCGGCACGTCGGCGGGGTCATCGTCGTGGGACGAGGGCCGGATACCGACGGCCCGGAGCGGGGGAGACCGTGATGGACACGCAGGTCGGGAACGTGAGGGACGTGATCGTGGTGGGCGGCGCGGCGGCGGGTCTGAGCGCGGCGCTGACGCTGGCCCGGGCCCGGCGCCACGTGACGGTCGTCGACGCGGGGCGGCCGCGCAACGCGCCGGCGGAGGGGATCCACGGCCTGCTCGCGCTGGACGGAGTGGCGCCGTCGGAGTACCTCGCACGGGGCCGCGCGGAGGTCGGGCGCTACGGCGGGGAGGTGCTCCGGGGCGAGGTCGTGGACACGCGGGCGGCCGGGCACGGGTTCGACGTCGTGCTGGCCGACGGGTCGGAGCTGCACACCCGTACGCTGCTGCTGGCGATCGGCGTGACCGACGAACTGCCGGACATCCCCGGCCTCCGCGGTCAGTGGGGGCACGGCGTCCTGCACTGCCCGTACTGCCACGGCTGGGAGGTGCGCGACCGCCGGATCGGCGTCATCGCGACCGGCCCGATGTCCGCTCACCAGGCGGTGCTGTTCCACCAGTGGAGCCGCGACATCACCTTCCTCACCGACGGGCGGCCGGTCGAGGTGCGGGACCGCGAGCACCTGGACGCGCTGGGGATCCCGATCGTCGAGGGTGGGATCTCGCGGGTGGAGGTCGACGGTGGGCGGGTGGTCGGCGTGAGGGTCGACGACGACGAGGTCATCGGACTCGACGCGGTGGTGGTGGGCAGTCGTCTCACGGTGCGGACGGGGCCGTACACGGCGATCGGCGTGACGGCGGCGGATCACCCGGTGGGCACGTACATCGCGACCGACGAGACCGGCGCCACCCCGGTTCCGGGCGTGTGGGCGGCCGGCAACTGCACGGACCTCATGGCCCAGGTCGGGGCCGCCGCCGCGCAGGGCGCCCGGGCGGCGCAGTTCCTCAACACGGCGCTGATCACCGCGGATCTCGAGCGTGCGGTCGCCGCGCGCGCCGGGGCCCGGGCGGAGGGGCGCGTCGCGGGCACCGCGGGGGTGGACCGATGACGCACGACTTCGACGCCGACTACTGGGACGCGGTCTGGGCCGGCGCACGGGGCTCGTCGATGTCCGTCGCGCCACCCAACCCCCACCTCGTGCGCGAGGTCGCCGGTCTGGAACCCGGCACGGCGCTCGAGGCCGGGTGCGGGGCCGGGGCCGAGGCGCTGTGGCTGGCGTCGCGGGGCTGGCGGGTGACCGGGGTGGACATCGCCGCCGGGGCGCTCGAGGTCGCGGATCGACGCGCAGCGGCCGAGGGGCTGGGCGACCGGGTGGCATGGGTCGAGGCGGACCTGGCGGAGTGGGAACCCGGGCGGCGCTACGACCTGGTCACGACCCACTACGCCCATCCGTCGATCCCGCAGCTGGAGTTCTACGAGCGGCTCGCGGGGTGGGTCGCGCCGGGCGGCACGCTGTTCATCGTGGGGCACCTGCACCTGCACCGCGGCCACGGTCACCACGGCCACCACGGGCACGGTGGCGACGCCGGTGCGCTCGAGGGATCTCAGCCTCCCGCCGAGGCGAGCGTGACCGCCGCGCAGATCGCCGCGCTCCTGGGCGGCGACCAGTGGGAGATCGCGACGGTGGAGGAGAGCTCGCGCGAGATGGCCGGCCGCGGCGGCGTCCCCGCGACCGTCCACGACGTCGTCGTCAGGGCCACCAGGAGGTCGTGACGGCCCGGCGTGTACCGGCCGCGCCCGGCGCGGCGTGGGGTAACAGTTCTCTCATGGCCCGTGTCATCCCCGCTCACCCCGTCTACGGTCACCCCTCCGAGGAGACGGTCGTCGACCTCCTCCGCGACCAGCTCGCGGATGACTGCCTCGTCGTGGTGGGGCAACGGGTGTCGACGGCGGAGAAGGAGCACGAGGTCGACGTCCTCGTCGCGATGCCCGGCGCCGGCATCGTGGCGATGGAGATCAAGGCGGGACAGATCACCGTGGAGGACGGGCGCTGGCTGCAGGGCAGTGCCGGGAAGCAGTTCACGATCGACCCGGTCACCCAGTGTCGCGACGCCCTGTACGCCCTGCGCGGATACGTCCACGACGATCCGCGCTGGCCGCGGCAGCACCAGCGGTGGACCCACCTGCTGGTGTTCCCCCACGCCTCGATCCCGGCCGACTTCGCGCTGCCGGAGATCACCCGCGACCGGATCGTCGACCGCGACCAGCTCGACCGGCTCGCGTCGATCGCCCACCGGCTGGCCCGCGACTCCGGCCCCACGGACCGGCCGCTGCTCGCCCCGGGGTTGGTCGACGCGCTGGCCGAGATCCTCGGTGGCCGGGGTCTGCCGCAGCGGGACGTGGTGGCGCGGGCCGCGGAGAACGCCGACATCGCCGACGCCCTCACCCGCGAGCAGTCCGTGCTGCTGCGCGCGGTCGACGCCCTCCCGCGGGTCGAGATCCGCGGGGGCGCCGGCAGCGGGAAGACGTACCTCGCGCTCGAACAGGCGCGCCGGCTGTCCCGGGACGGGCAGCGGGTGGCCCTGATCTGTTACTCCCACGGGCTGGCCAGTTACCTCAGGCGCGTCACCGGCGGGTGGAAGCGCCGCGAGCGGCCGGCCTACGTGGGGGAGTTCCACGCGCTCGGCGTGGAGTGGGGCGCGCCGGAGGGGCCCGACGAGCGGATCCGCTCCGCCGAGACCGGGCGGTGGTGGGAGGAGGAGCTCCCGCGGTTGATGTCCGGGCTGGCCGACGGCCTGCCCGAGGGCAGGAGGTTCGACGCCGTGATCGTGGACGAGGCCCAGGACTTCGCGGACAGCTGGTGGCAGCCCGTGGTCGGGGCCCTACGGGACCGCGAGAACGGTCGCCTGATGATCGTCGGTGACGCGGGCCAGAGCGTGTTCCAACGCGCCGGGCGTCCGCCCGTGGATCTGGTGCCGCTCGTGCTGGACCACAACCTGCGCAACACCCGGCAGATCGCGAGTGCGTTCCTGCCGCTCGCCGGCCACCGCATGGAGCTACGCGGTGGGACCGGGCCGGCCGTGCGGTACGTCGACGTGCCGGAGGGGGTGGACCCGGTCGCGGTGGGCGACGAGGAGGCCGTGCGGCTGCTCGACGAGGGCTGGGAGCCCGGTGACGTGGCGCTGTTGACCATCGGCTCGCGGCATCCCATGCAGGTCGAGCTGCAGGAGGACGGCAACGACGCCTACTGGGAGACCTTCTGGTCCGGCGAGGACATCTTCTACGGCCACGTCCTGGGGTTCAAGGGCCTCGAGCGGCGCGCGGTCGTGCTGGTGTGCAACGGCTACGAGGGGATCGACCGCCTCCGTGAGCGCATCTACGTGGGCCTGTCGCGGGCGACCGACGTCCTCGTCGTGGTGGGGGACGCCGCCTGCTGACCGCCGGGGCCTGACACGCCGCCGCCCCGACCTCGTGGGAGGCCGGGGCGGCGGCGTGTCGGCGGGGCACCCGCGTGGGTGTCGACTCCCCGGGTCAGCTGCCGAGGTCGGACGAACCCTCGACGATCTGGGCCTGCTCGGTGCGCTGGGCACCGTGCGAGACGGCGATCTTGCGGGGCTGCGCCTCCTCGGCCACGGGGATCACCAGGCGGAGGACGCCGTCGGTGTAGTCGGCCTCGATCTTGTCGGTGGCCAGGCCCTTGCCGAGCGCGAGCTGGCGGGCGAATGTGCCCGTCTGGCGCTCGTGCATGAGCCACTGGCCGTCACCGTCGAGCGGGGCGCGACGCTCCGCGCGCACCGTGAGGGTCCGGTCCTCGACGTCGATGTCGATGCTCGCGGGGTCCATGCCGGGCATGTCGATCAGCCCGATGAAGCGGTCGCCCTCCCGGTAGAGGTCCATCGGCAGGGAGGTCGAGGCGGTCGCGCTGCGCAGCCCCTCGCCCAGGAGGCGGTCGAGCTCACGGAACGGATCGAAGCGGTTGCTGGTGGCCATGGCAGGTCTCCTTCAGGACTGGTCGGGGAGCGCCCGGACTCTCCGGGACTCGCCCCCTACAACCGATCCCCGAAGTTGAGTATTCCCGACTCACCCGGACAATTTCGGGTGAGTCGAGGTGGCTCAACTTCGGCGCGGTCGGGGTCCCCCGGGTTCCGCAGCCCGACGATCAGCGCTTGCGCAGTGCCACCCGGAAGTCGACCGTGCCCTCCGGGGCGACCGTGACGAACCCCAGGCTCGGCGGTTCGACGCCCACGTCCGTCCACGTCACCGGGATCGCGCCGGACGCGATGACCTGGTCGCCCGAGCGGAGCACGGTGACCTCGACCGGGGTGCGGACCGTCGTGCCCTTGACCGTGAGGTCGACCTGTACCGGCACGGTCGCGGTCGTCCCGTCGTCGGGGATCCCCGACAGGTCCACTCGCTCGGCCACGACGAGCGTCGACACGGGATGCCCCTCCACGTCGAGGATGTCGGGCTGGCGGGCGCGCTCGTCGCGCGCGCCGATGTCGGTGGCCAGGCCGTCCATCCGCACCTCGAACCGGGCGGCCTCGAGCACGCCCTCGGCGATGCGGGCCTCGCCACCGACCTGGCCGGTGGTGCCGACGACCGTCACCGGCTCACCCCGCAGCACCTCGTCGACCGTGTAGCCCGCCACCGTCTCGTGCGGCGACTCCCCGGGGACCACCGCCCACGTGCCGTCCAGGTCGGTCGCCGCCGCGTCCGCGGCGCCGGGATCGATCAGGGTCGCCGCCGGGTCGTCGCCACCGCGCGCCGCCTTGTAGACCGCCGGCGCGGCCAGGACGACGACGAGGACGACGGCGAGGGCGCCGATGACCCAGAGCAGTTTCCGCATACGGGTGAGACTAGGAAACCGTGCCGGTCGAATGATGAGCGTGGGCTGACAATCTGTGCGCACGGCGTCCGGGGACGGCCCCGGCGCGCGGGCCGGGCGCGTGGGCGGGTGGCCCGAGTCGCAGACCACGTGAGCGGCACTAGACTGGTCGGGTGGCCGCGCGGGTCATGGCCGCCGTCGTCCCGGGGACACAGGCGCCGATCCGGCCCGCGGCCACGGTGCTCCCGAGGAAAGGCCACACCATGCTCTCCCGCATCGACCTGCGCGGTCGCTCGCTCGGCACGGCCGAGTTGAGGCGTACGCTCCCGCGCGGCGCCGCCGACGTCGACTCCGTCGTCGACACCGTCCGTCCGGTGGTCGAGTCGGTACGCGAGCACGGCGCCTCGGCGGCGCTCGACCACGGCGAGACGTTCGACGGCGTACGCCCGGCCACGGTGCGGGTGCCCGCCGACGTCATCGCCCGCGCCGCGGCGGAGCTCGATCCGGACATCCGGTCCGCGTTGTCCGAGGCGATCCGGCGCGCGCGCATCGTGCACTCCGCCCAGCGGCGCAAGGACAGTGTGACGGAGGTGGCCCCGGGAGGGTTCGTCACCGAGAAGTGGGTGCCCGTCGAGCGGGTGGGGCTCTACGTCCCGGGCGGCAAGGCCGTCTACCCCTCCAGCGTCATCATGAACGTCGTCCCGGCGCAGGTCGCCGGCGTCGGTTCGCTGGTGGTGGCCTCCCCGCCGCAGGCCGATTCCGACGGGTGGCCACACCCGACCATCCTCGCGGCGTGTTCTCTCCTCGGGGTGGAGGAGGTCTGGGCCGTCGGTGGTGCCCAGGCCGTCGCCCTGCTCGCCTACGGCGGCCGCGACACCGATGACGCGGAACTCGAGCCCGTCGACATGGTCACCGGACCGGGCAACGTGTACGTCACCGCGGCCAAGCGCCTGTGCCGCAGCGTGGTGGGCATCGATTCCGAGGCCGGCCCCACCGAGATCGCCGTCCTCGCCGACGACACCGCCGACCCGGTGCACGTCGCCTACGACCTCATCAGCCAGGCCGAGCACGATCCGAACGCCGCCAGCGTCCTGGTCACCGACTCCGAATCGTTCGCCGACGAGGTCGACCGCGAGATCGAGGCCCGGTACGACGTCACCCTCAACTCGGAGCGCGTGCGCGAGGCCCTCGAGGGCCCACAGTCGGGGATAGTCCTCGTCGACGACATCGCCGCCGGGCTGCGGGTGGTCGACGCCTACGCCGCCGAGCACCTCGAGGTGCAGACCCGCAACGCGTCGGCCGACGCCGCCCGCGTCCGCAATGCGGGCGCGATCTTCGTCGGCGCCTATTCGCCGGTCCCGCTCGGTGACTACGCCGCCGGCTCCAACCACGTGCTGCCCACCTCCGGCACCGCCCGCCACTCGTCCGGTCTGAGCGTGCAGACCTTCCTCCGCGGCATCCACGTCGTCGACTACGACCAGGCCGCCCTCAAGGAGATCGCGCCGACGGTCGTGACGCTCGCGGACGCCGAGCGGCTGCCCGCCCACGGCGAGGCCGTGCGTGCGCGCTTCGAGGACCTCTCCGCCGGGCGGGACGAGCGATGACCGCCGGCCCCCGCCCCGGGATCGGGCTCGACGCGCTGCCGCTGCGCGAGAACCTCCGTGGTCAGAGCGCGTACGGCGCTCCGCAGCTCGAGGTCCCCGTGCAGCTCAACACCAACGAGAACCCGCACCCGCCCAGCCCCGCACTGGTCGCCGACATCGCCGCCGCGGTGTCCGCCGCCGCGACGGACCTCAACCGGTACCCCGACCGCGACGCGGTGGGACTGCGCACCGATCTGGCCGCCTATCTCACCCGCCAGACCGGGGTCGCGGTCGACGTCGACATGGTGTGGGCCGCCAACGGCTCCAACGAGATCCTCCAGCAGTTGCTGCAGGCGTTCGGTGGGCCCGGGCGCTCCGCCATGGGCTTCGTCCCCAGCTATTCCATGCATCCCATCCTCGCGTCCGGGACGGACACACGGTGGATCCCCGTGCCGCGGGGGACGGACCTGTCGATAGACATCGAGGCCGCGCTGGCCGCGATCGAGGAGCACCAGCCGGACCTGCTCTTCGTCACGACGCCGAACAACCCCACCGGTCACGTCGTGGATCTCGCGGACCTGCGCAGGCTGCTCGACGCGGCCCCCGGGATCGTCGTGGTGGACGAGGCGTACGCGGAGTTCTCCCCGTCGCCCAGCGCGTGCACCCTGCTGGCGGAGTACCCGGCCACGCTGGTCGTGTCGCGGACCATGAGCAAGGCCTTCGCGTTCGCCGGCGGTCGGCTCGGATACTTCGCGGCCGACCCGTCCTTCGTCGAGGCGGTCCTGCTGGTCCGGCTGCCGTACCACCTGTCGATGATCGCGCAGGCCGCCGCGCGCGCCGCGCTGCGTCACGCGGACGAGACGCTCGCCTCCGTCGCGCTCCTGGCCGACGAGCGGAAACGCGTCACCGCCGGACTCGAGGAGCAGGGCTACGAGGTCCTGCCCAGCGAGGCCAACTTCGTGCTCTACGGACCCTTCACCGATGCCGGGCGGGCATGGCGGCGATACCTGGACGCAGGCGTGCTCATCCGTGACGTCGGCATCCCGGGGCGCCTTCGGGCGACCATCGGGCTCGAGCACGAGAACGACAGGTTGCTGCAGGTCAGCGCCGAACTGGCGGTCGAGGAGATCGCCCCCGCAACCGAGGAGAGACGATGAGCGAGCAGACAACGAGGCGGGCCCGCGTCGAGAGGACGACCAAGGAGTCGTCCATCGTCGTGGAGATCGACCTCGACGGCACCGGGCAGACCGACATCTCGACCGGGGTGCCGTTCTTCGACCACATGCTCACCGCCTTCGGCCAGCACGGCGCCTTCGACCTCACGGTCCGCGCCACGGGTGACATCGAGATCGAGTCCCACCACACCGTCGAGGACACGGCGATCGTCCTGGGCCAGGCCTTCGGGCAGGCACTGGGGGACAAGCGCGGCATCCGACGGTTCGGACAGTGTTCGATCCCCATGGACGAGACCCTCGCGGAGGCCGTCGTCGACGTCTCCGGGCGCCCGTACTGCGTGCACACCGGTGAGCCGGACATGATGCTCGGGTACCTCATCGTGGGCCACGACAGCGCGCCCTACGGCACCGTCCTCAACCGCCACGTGTTCGAGACCCTCGCCTACAACGCGCGGATCGCGCTGCACGTCCGTGTGCACTACGGCCGCGACCCGCACCACATCACCGAGGCGGAGTACAAGGCCGTGGCCCGCGCACTGCGCGCGGCCGTCGAGCCCGATCCCCGCATCACGGGGATCCCGTCGACCAAGGGCGCGCTGTGATGCCGGCGTGAGCGCGCGCGTCGAGAACCCGGGGGCGCTCGCGCGTCTCGTCCGCACGCCCGGCGTCCCCGCGGCCTTCGTCCTGGTCCTGCTCGCCTTCGGCGGGTTCTCCCTGCTCTTGCCGGTCGTCCCGCTCGCGGTGGTCCGCGGCGGCGGCAGTGGACTCGTCGCCGGGGCCACCACCGGCGTGTTCATGACGGTGACGGTCCTGTTCCAGCTGGCCACCCCCCGGCTCACGGGGTTCCTCGGTTACCGGTGGGTGCTCGGGATCGGTAGCGCCCTGCTGGGCCTGCCGTCGGGCCTGCTGGCGGTCTTCGACGGGCCGTTCGCGGTGCTGGCCGTCAGCGGGGTGCGCGGCGCCGGCTTCGGCATGATGACGGTCGCCGGCTCCGCGCTCGTCGCCGAACTGGCGCCGCCCGGGATGCTGGGACGCGCGACCTCGCTGATCGGCCTCGCCGTGGGGATCTCCGAGGCGCTCTTCCTCCCGGTCGGCCTGTGGCTGCTCGACGTGTTCGGGCTGCCGACCGTGGCCTGGGCCGCCACCGCCTTCGGCGTCGTCGGACTCGTCGCCGCGGTGCGTCTGCCCCACGTGTTCCCGGCCCCGCCCGAGGAGTCCGGCGACGAGGGGATGGGGCCCCGCACGGTGATGTTCCTCCTCGCCGGGCCGTTCCTGGTGATGGTCGCGGTGACGCTGCCCTACGGCGCCGCGGCGTCGTTCCTGTCACCGGCCCTCGACTCGATCGTCTCCGGCAGCGGGGCCGTGGTCGCCGGGCTCGGGCTCGGCCTGTTGGGTGTGGGCGTGATCGTCGGCCGCACCGTCGCGGGACTCGTGTCGGACCGCCGCGGCCCCGGCGCGCTGGTGTGGCCGGGGTTGGGTGTCGCAGCTCTCGGAATGCTGGGCATCGCCGGGCTGTTGACCCTGGAGGCGAACCCGTGGTGGTTCCTCGTCCCGACCGTGGTCTTCGGCCTCGGGTTCGGCGCCGTCCAGAACGAGGCCCTGGTGGGCTCGTTCGAGCGGATGCCGCGCTCCCGGCTGGGCACCGCGTCCGCGTCGTGGAACATCTCCTTCGACGCCGGCACCGGACTAGGGTCGGTCGTCATGGGCGTGTTCGCCGGCTTCGGGTACGTCGCGCTGTTCGCCGTCGCGGCCGGGATCGTCCTGGTGGTGGGCGGGCCGGCGGCGGTGGGCGCACGTCGCACCCGACCCGTACGAGATCTGACCTCCGACAGCGGCGATAAGGTGATTCCATGACGAAGACGGCCCCGCGGGTAGCGCTCCTGGACTACGGCTCCGGCAACCTGCGATCGGCCCATCGCGCGCTCGAACGCGTCGGGGCGCGGGTCGAACTGACCTCCGACCCGCGGGTGGCGACCGAGGCCGACGCGTTGGTCGTCCCCGGTGTGGGTGCGTTCGCCGCTTGTATGAAGGGCCTCGAGGCGGTCAAGGGACCGCGCATCATCGGCGAGCGCCTCGCCGGTGGCCGCCCGGTGCTGGGTATCTGCGTGGGCATGCAGGTGATGTTCGAGCGCGGCACCGAGTTCTCCGACGGCGAGCACGAGGACTCCCCGGGTGCGCCGGGCTGCGGGGAGTGGCCCGGTGTCGTCGAGAAGTTGGACGCCCCGGTGCTGCCGCACATGGGATGGAACACCGTCGAGGCCCCGTCGAGCACGGTGCTCTTCGCCGGGATGCCCGCGGATGAGCGGTTCTACTTCGTCCACTCCTACGGGGTGCAGCGATGGGAGATGGAGCCCTCGGACCACCTCCGCGCCCCGGATGTGACCTGGGCCGAGCACGGGACCAGGTTCATCGCCGCCGTGGAGAACGGTCCGCTCTCGGCGACCCAGTTCCACCCCGAGAAGTCCGGTGACGCGGGCCTGCAGCTCCTCGAGAACTGGATCCGCTCTGTCTCCTGAGGGCGCCCGGGGCGCGGCCCACATGTCGTTCGCCGTCCTCGCCCTGGCGGTGGCCGGGGCGGGGGTGGCGGGTCTGGCACTCACCGCGCTGGCGACCGCCTTTCTGCCCGTTCCGCCCGCCGGGCGTGCTGTCGCCGCCCTCCTCGGCCTCGTCGCGACGGTCGCGGCGATGGGGTGGACGTCCCGACGGCTCACCGATCGCGCGATCCGCGCGGAGTACGGGGAGGAGCCCGGCGGGCAGGCGGAGCGGCCCGGTGGCGACGGACTAGGCTGATGCCCGTGACCAACGCCAAATACCTCGAACTCCTGCCCGCCGTCGACGTCGCCGACGGACAGGCCGTCCGTCTCGTCCAGGGTGAGGCCGGGACGGAGACCTCTTACGGTGCACCGCTCGACGCGGCGCTGCAGTGGCAGAACGACGGCGCCGAGTGGGTCCACCTGGTGGACCTCGACGCCGCGTTCGGGCGCGGCTCCAACCGCGAGCTCCTCGCCGAGGTCGTCGGTGCGCTCGATGTGAAGGTCGAGATGTCCGGCGGGATCCGTGACGACGAGTCGCTCGAGGCCGCCCTCGCGACCGGGTGCGCGCGCGTCAACCTCGGCACGGCCGCGCTCGAGAACCCCGAGTGGTGCGCCTCGGCGATCGCCCGCCACGGTGACCGAATCGCGGTGGGGCTGGACGTGCGGGTCGTCGACGGTGAACCGCGCCTGCGCGGCCGGGGCTGGGTCTCCGACGGCGGCAACCTCTGGGAGGTGCTCGAGCGTCTCGACAAGGACGGGTGCGCCCGCTACGTGGTGACCGACGTGTCCAAGGACGGCATGCTCAACGGCCCCAACCTGGAGATGCTCTCCCAGGTGTGCGCGGTCACGGACGCCCCGGTGGTCGCCTCCGGCGGGGTGTCGTCGGTCGCGGATCTCGAGGCCATCGCGACGCTGGTACCGCAGGGTGTCGAGGGTGCGATCGTCGGCAAGGCGCTCTACGCCGGCCGGTTCACCCTCCCCGAGGCGCTCGCCGCCGTCAGCGGTCGCTGACCCCGTCGAGCGCCGAGTCCACCCGGTAGCTCCACCCGCACGACCTCGAGCAGGAGGCCCGAGATGCCCGACCAGACCGGAAACACCCTGCCGACGGATCTACCCGTCGACCCCGCCGAGGCGCTCGCGCTGGCGGCGGGGGTCCTCGACGAGGTGGCGCCCCGCTTCGTCGAGGGCGTCGGCGCCCCCGGCGTGCAGAACAAGGGATCGCGCAACGACTTCGCCACCGAACTCGACCTCGAGTTGGAACGGCGGATCTCCGACGCGCTGCGCGAGGGGACCGGGCTGGAGGTGCACGGCGAGGAGTACGGCGGCCCGCCCGTGAACGAGGGGACGGTCTGGGTGGTCGACCCGATCGACGGGACCGCCAACTACTCCCTGGGAATCCCCACCGCGGGGATCCTCGTGGCGTTGGTCCACGAGCGCCAGCCGGTGCTCGGTCTGACGTGGCTGCCGCTGCTCGGCCTGAGGTTCACCTCGGTCGCGGGGGGCCCGCTCGAGGTCAACGGTGTCGAGTCGCCGGCGATGCCCGACGTCTCCATCCGGGACGTGGCGCTGGGGCTCGGCTCGCTCAACACCGGTGCCCGCACCACGTACCCGCCGGCCTACCGCCGCGAGGTGTTCGAGCAGCTGACCCTCGCCGCCGCCCGCACCCGCAAGTTCGGCTCCACGGGAGTCGACTTGTCGTTCGTCGCGTCGGGCCGACTGTCCGCCGCGGTGAGCTTCGGCAACTACGCGTGGGACAACGCCGCCGGCGCCTCCCACATCCGCTCGGCGGGTGGGGTCGTCACGGATCTGACGGGGGAGCCGTGGTCCGTCGACTCGCCGTCGCTGCTGGCGGCGGCCCCCCGCGCCCACGCGGAGGTGCTGGACACGGTCCGGCAGCTCGGCGAGCCGGGGAACTTCTTCGAGGCGGGGCGACGCCGCGCGACACCGGAACCGGAGAGCCCGCGCCCGTGGCTCGCCGGTGGGCGGTGATCCGGCCATGACACTCGCCACCCGGGTCATCCCCTGCCTCGACGTCGACGCCGGCCGCGTGGTCAAGGGCGTGAACTTCCTCGATCTGCGCGATGCCGGTGATCCGGTGGAACTCGCCGCCGCCTACGACGCCCAGGGCGCGGACGAGCTGACGTTCCTCGACGTCACCGCGTCGTCCTCCGGGCGCGGCACCATGATCGACGTGGTCCGCCGCACCGCCGAGCAGGTCTTCATCCCGCTCACCGTCGGCGGCGGGGTCCGCACCGAGGAGGACGTCGACCAGCTGCTGCGGGCCGGTGCCGACAAGGTCAGCGTGAACACCGCGGCCATCGCCCGCCCCGAGCTGCTCGCCGAACTCAGCCGGCGCTTCGGTTCGCAGTGCATCGTGCTGTCGGTCGACGCGCGGACCGTGCCCGAGGGTTCCGAGCCCACGCCGTCCGGCTGGGAGGTCACCACGCACGGTGGGCGCCGCGGCACCGGGATCGACGCCGTCGAGTGGGCCCGGCGCGGCCAGGACCTGGGGGTGGGGGAGATCCTGCTCAACTCGATGGACGCCGACGGCACCAAGGAGGGCTTCGACCTGCGGATGGTGCGGGCGGTCCGCGAGGCCGTCTCGATCCCCGTCATCGCCTCGGGCGGAGCGGGGGCGGTCGAGCACTTCGCGCCCGCCGTCCACGCCGGCGCCGACGCCGTACTGGCCGCCAGCGTGTTCCACTTCGGTGAGATGACCATTGGCGACGTCAAGAAGGCGCTCGCGGACGACGGGATCACCGTCCGATGACCGGGTACGTGCTGGATGACGCGGTCGCCGGGAGGCTCTCCCGCACCGCCGACGGTCTGATCGCGGCGGTCGTGCAGGACGCGACCTCCGGTCGGGTGCTCATGATGGCGTGGATGGACGACGCCGCGCTGGCCGAGACCCTCGCGACCCGCCGTGGGGTGTACTACTCGCGCTCGCGGGGGCAGCGGTGGGTGAAGGGGGAGACCTCCGGCCACGTGCAGCACGTCCGCAGCGTGGAGATCGACTGCGACGGCGACACCGTCCTGCTGCGCGTGGACCAGACAGGGGCGGCGTGCCACAACGGTACGACCAGCTGTTTCGACACCGCCACACTTCTCGGGGAGGACTGAGCGCCGTGCCGTTCATCCAGATCAACCAGCTCGACGGCATGACAGCGGAGGACAAGGCCCGCGTCATCGAGGCGGTCACCGCCGCGTACGCGGAGGCCTCGGGCAAGGATCCGGCGAAGGTGTGGGTCCACGTCAACGACATGCCGCATGAGTCCTTCGGCATCGGCGGCAAGGCTCTCGGATGAGCACCGCGACCACCACGTTGGAGCAGTTCCGGTCGCTCGCGGCCGGACACCGGGTGGTGCCGGTCGTGCGTACGGTTCTCGCCGACTCGGAGACCCCGCTGTCCGCCTACGTCAAGCTGGCGGGGGACCGGCCGGGCACGTTCCTGCTGGAGTCCGCCGAGCACGGGCGTTCGTGGTCCCGCTGGTCGTTCATCGGCTGTGGGGCGGCGGCCGCGCTCACCGTCGACGAGGTCGGCGAGGCCACCTGGTGGGGCAACGTGCCCGCGGGCGCCCCGACGGGTGGCGATCCGCTGGACGCGCTGCGGCGCACCCTCGAGCTGCTGCGGACCGACCAGATCGTGGGGTTGCCGCCGCTGACGTCCGGGATGGTCGGCTATCTGGGCTATGACATCGTCCGGCGGCTCGAGCGCATCGCCGCGGACACGGTGGACGACCTGCGGGTCCCGGAGCTGGTGCAGCTCCTGGCCACGGATCTGGCGGCGTTCGACCACCACGAGGGGCGCATCCACCTCATCGCCAACGCGGTGAACTGGGACGGCAGCGACCAGCGCGTGGACGAGGCGTACGCGGACGCGGTGGCGCGGCTCGAGTCGATGACGGCGCGCCTGGCGGAGCCGGGCGCCGGCGGGGTGAGCGTGTTCGACACCCCTGATCCGCGGGTGCGGCGGTGCACCGACGAGGAGACCTATCATTCGCGGGTCGCCGACATCATCGAGCAGATCCACGCCGGCGAGGCGTTCCAGGTCGTGTTGAGCCAGCGCTTCGAGGTGGACACCGACGCCTCGCCCCGCGACGTCTACCGGATCCTGCGCACCACCAATCCGAGTCCGTACATGTTCCTCATGACGATCCCGGACGGCTCGGGGCCGGACGGGTTCGGTGGGACGGCCTTCACGATCGTGGGTTCGAGCCCGGAGGCGTTGGTCACCGTGGTCGACGGGGTCGCCACGACCCACCCCATCGCGGGGACCAGGCCGAGGGGCGACGACGACGAGCACGACATCCTGCTCGCCAAGGACCTGGTGGACGACGCCAAGGAGAACGCCGAACATCTGATGCTGGTCGATCTCGGTCGGAACGACCTGGGCCGGGTCTGCGTGCCGGGCACGGTCGAGGTGACCGAGTTCCGGCAGGTGGAGCGCTACAGCCACGTGATGCACCTGGTGTCGACGGTCACGGGGCGCCTCGCGGACGGGCGGACGGGCATCGACGCGGTGACCGCGTGCTTCCCGGCCGGCACGCTCTCGGGTTCCCCCAAGCCGCGGGCCCTGCAGATCATCGAGGATCTGGAGGACACCCGCCGCGGGGTGTACGGCGGTGTGGTCGGGTACGTCGACTTCGCCGGCAACACGGACCAGGCCATCGCGATCCGTTCGGCCGTGATCAAGGACGGGACGGCGTACGTCCAGGCCGGTGCGGGGATCGTGGCGGACTCGGTGGCGGCGTCCGAGGACGCGGAGTGCCGGAACAAGGCGATGGCGGTCCTGCGGGCCGTCTCGGCGGCGGAGACGCTACGGCCGGCGGGGGAGTCCCGGTGAGTCGGCGCGCCCGGCTCCTCGCGCCCGTCACGTTGCTGCTCGTCGGGGCGGCGTTGCTGTGGATCGCCTCCCGGATGGTGTGGTTGGACGTCGTGGCGTTCAACGACCAGTCGGGCGAGGCCCGGCGGGCGTTGGTCGGCGGTGACTGGCAGCCGGCGCTGGTGCCGCTGGCGCTGGGCGCGGTGGCCGCGGTCGCCGCGGTCGCGCTCGTGCGGGGTGCCGCGGCGCGCGCGGTGGGGGTGCTGATCGCCCTGCTCGGGGTCGCCGCGGCGTCGCTGCTGCTCTCGTCGGTGGGTGATGTCGACGCCGACCGGGTCCATTCGGTGATCACGAGCGACGAGGGGGTCGCCCGGACCGATGCCGGGCCCGGCGCGGAGGGGTCGGAGTCGATCCCGCAGTGGTCCCGTGTCACCGAGTTGTCGACGCGACCGGCGGGGCCCGTGCTCACCGGGTTCGGGGCCGCGGCGCTGCTCGCGGCGGGGATCGTCGTCCTCGCGCGACCGGCGCTCCCGGTGCGGCGGGACGACCGGTACGTCACCCCCGCCGCGCGCCGGGGGGAGGCGGCCGCCGGTGGCGCCGACAGGGGCCGGGACGACGATGATGTGAACGCCGGTCCGAATGGCGACCCGGACGCCGACACCGGCCGTGACCTCTGGCAGGAACTCGACGACGGGCGCGATCCGACCGGGTGAGCCGCCCCGGGCCCGTCCCGATTCTCCGAACCCGGCCCGAGACCTCTATTGTTGATCTCGATCACACTTTCCGCCCCGATCACTGCTGAGGGAGGTCACGGTGGGTACCGTGCTGGACTCGATTCTCGACGGGGTCCGCGAGGACGTCGCGGCCCGCGAGGCCGTCATCGACCTGGAGTCGGTGAAGAAGGCGGCCCTGTCCGCCCCGGACCCGCGCGACGCGCTCAAGGCGTTGCGCGACCCGGGCGTGGGGGTCATCGCCGAGGTGAAGCGGGCCAGCCCGTCCAAGGGGGCGCTGGCCGAGATCCCCGACCCGGCCGTGCTCGCCCGCATGTACGAGGAGGGCGGGGCGCGCGTCATCTCGTGCCTCACGGAGGAGCGCCGCTTCCACGGCAGCCTCGCCGACCTGGACGCGGTGCGCCGGGCGGTCGACATCCCGGTCCTGCGGAAGGACTTCGTGGTGGGTCCGTACCAGATCCACGAGGCGCGGGCGCACGGGGCCGACATGGTCCTGCTCATCGTCGCCGCGCTGGAGCAGGACGCGCTGGTGTCCCTGCTGGACCGCACCGAGTCGTTGGGGATGACGGCGCTCGTGGAGGTCCACACCGAGGAGGAGGCGGACCGGGCCCTCGAGGCCGGCGCCAGCGTCATCGGTGTCAACGCGCGCAACCTCAAGACGCTCGAGGTGGACCGCGACGTGTTCTCCCGCATCGCGCCGGGTCTGCCGTCCGATGTCGTCAAGATCGCGGAATCGGGCGTCCGCGACGCCTCCGACCTCCTGGCGTACGCCAGCGTGGGCGCGGACGCGGTCCTCGTGGGCGAGGGGCTCGTGACGCAGGGCGACCCGCGTGCGGCCTGCAACGCGCTGGCCACGGCGGGTGCTCACCCCTCCTGCCCGCAGGGACCCCGCTAGTCCCTGGAGGTGGGCTTCCGGCAGACTGGGAGCCGTGAACTCCAAGGATCTGACGTCACTGCCCACCATGGGGGAGGTGCTCCGCACCTCCACCGGACACGAGCCCGACCAGCGCGGCCACTGGGGGCCGTTCGGGGGCCGTTACGTGCCCGAGGCACTGATGGCGGTCGTGGACGAGGTGACCGACGCCTACGCCAAGGCCCGCGCCGACGAGGAGTACCTCGATCAGCTGGACCGGCTGCAGAAGCACTACTCGGGTAGGCCGTCGCCGCTCTACGAGGCCACCCGGTTCGGCGACGAGATCGGTGCGCGGGTCTTCCTCAAGCGGGAGGACCTCAACCACACCGGGTCGCACAAGATCAACAACGTGCTCGGCCAGGCCCTGCTGGCGCAGCGGATGGGCAAGACGCGCGTCATCGCGGAGACCGGTGCCGGTCAGCACGGTGTGGCCACCGCGACCGCGTGTGCGCTGCTGGGCCTCGAGTGCAAGATCTACATGGGGGCGGTCGACGTGCGTCGGCAGGCGCTCAACGTGGCCCGGATGCGTCTGCTGGGCGCCGAGGTCGAGGCCGTCGAGATCGGCTCGGCCACCCTCAAGGACGCGATCAACGAGGCCATGCGCGACTGGGTCGCCCACGCCGATGACACCTATTACGCGTTCGGCACCGCCGCCGGTCCGCACCCGTTCCCCGCGATGGTCCGGGACTTCCAGCGGATCGTCGGCGCGGAGGCCCGCGTGCAGATGCTCAAGCAGGCCGGTCGGCTCCCGGACGCCGCCGTGGCGTGTGTCGGGGGCGGCTCCAACGCCATCGGCCTGTTCCACCCGTTCCTCGGGGACGAGTCCGTGCGCCTGGTCGGCTGCGAGGCCGGCGGCGACGGCGTGGACACCGGACGGACCGCGGCGACCGTCAACGCGGGTCGGCCCGGGGTGTTCCAGGGTTCCTACGCCCACCTCATGCAGGACGAGGACGGTCAGACCATCGAGTCCCACTCCATCTCCGCGGGGTTGGACTACCCGGGCGTCGGGCCGGAGCACTCGCGGCTCTCGGAGATCGGCCGCGCCGAGTACCGGCCGGTCACCGACACCCAGGCGATGGACGCGTTCGCGCAGCTGTGCCGGACCGAGGGCATCATCCCCGCGATCGAGTCCGCGCACGCGATCGCCGGCGCGGCGCAGCTCGCCGCCGAGGGCGTCGGGGTGATCCTGGTCAACGTCTCCGGACGCGGGGACAAGGACGTCGACACCGCCGCGCGGTGGTTCGGGTTGTTGGGCGGTGGGGAGCCACCGGAGGCAGGGGTGGACTCGAGTCGGGGAGCCGACGACGGCGAGGGTGCGTACGCGGACGGAGGAGTCGAGGGATGAGCGTTCTCAGTGACGTGTTCGAGCGGTGCCGCGCGGAGAACCGGGCCGCACTCATCGGCTACTACCCGGCCGGGTACCCGACCGTCGAGGGGTCGATCGAGGCCGTCCGGACGATGGTGGAGGGCGGGTGCGACATCATCGAGGTCGGCATCCCGTACTCCGACCCGATGATGGACGGCCCGACCATCCAGGCGGCCGCCGACACCGCCCTCGAGGCGGGGTTCCGGGTCGCGGACACGTTCGAGGTGGTCCGCGCGGTCGCCGATGCCGGGGCCGTGCCCGTGGTGATGACGTACTGGAATCCGGTCCTGCAGTACGGCGTCGAGCGGTTCGCCGCCGATCTCGCCGCGGCGGGCGGGACGGGCGTGATCACGCCCGACCTCATCCCGGACGAGGCTGAGGACTGGATCGCCGCCTCCGACGCCCACGGGATCGACCGGGTCTTCCTGGTCGCCCCCTCGTCGACCCCCGAGCGGCTGGCGATGACGCTGTCCCGCACCGGTGGGTTCGTCTACGTCCAGGCCGTCATGGGGGTCACCGGGGCCCGCGACGTCGTCTCGGACGCCCCCCGTGTGCTGACCGAGCGGGTCCGTGAGGTCTCGGACCTGGCCTGCGGTGTCGGCCTGGGAGTGCGCAACGGCGACCAGGCCGCGGAGATCGCGTCCTACGCCGACGGGGTCATCGTCGGGTCGGCCCTCATCACCGCGGCGACCGAGGGGCCGGAGGCGCTCCGGCGGCTGACCGTCGAGCTGGCCCGGGGCGTCCGCAGGCCGGCGGCGCGGACGTGATCCCCAGCCCGCCCCAGGGGGTCTGGGAGATCGGCCCCTTCCCCCTGCGCGCCTACGCGCTGTGGATCATCCTCGGCATCGTCATCGCCGTCTGGTGGGGCGAGAAGCGCTGGGTGGCGCGCGGTGGCAGGGAGGGCGTCGTGATCGACACCGCCCTGTGGGCAATCCCCTTCGGGCTCGTCGGCGGACGCGTCTACCACGTGGCGACCGACTGGTACCGCTACTTCGGCGAGGGCCGCGATCCGGTCGACGCGCTGAAGATCTGGGACGGCGGCCTCGGCATCTGGGGTGCCGTCGCGTTCGGTGCCCTCGGCGCCTACATCGGGCTGCGGCAGCAGGGGATCCGCGCACTCGGCGCGCTCGGGGACTCCATCGCGCCGGGCGTCGTGCTCGCGCAGGGTATCGGCCGTCTGGGCAACTACTTCAACCAGGAGCTCTACGGCCGGGAGACCGACGTGCCGTGGGCCCTGGAGATCTACCAGCGCTACGACGAGACGTACGGCTACTCCGAGACCATCGGGCGCTCGACGGGCCAGGTGCTCGCGACCGTGCACCCGACCTTCCTCTACGAGCTCCTGTGGAACGTCCTCGTCGCCGTCGCACTGGTGCTGATCGACCGCCGGTTCAGGCTGGGTCACGGTCGGCTCTTCGCGCTCTACGTCGCGCTGTACTGCTTCGGTCGCTTCTGGGTCGAGCTGCTGCGGGCGGACGCCGCCACGGAGGTGTTCGGTCTGCGGATCAACACCATCGTCTCGGTGGTCGTGATGGTCGCCGCGCTGCTGTACTTCTGGCGCGCGCGCCGGGGACGCGAGGCTCCGTCGGAACTGCGTGCGGCGGACGATCCCGTCGACGACCGCGCGACCGACGGCCCCGGCGACGCACCCCCGTTGGCCGGTCGTTGACCTCGGGTTAACCGGCCCGCCGGTCGAGGGGGCTAGATTGGGTCGGGTGAATCGTCGTACCAAGATCGTCTGCACCCTGGGTCCCGCCGTCGCCTCGGAGGCCGGCATCCGTGAGCTGGTCGACGCGGGCATGAACGTCGCCCGCCTCAACTTCAGCCACGGAGAGCATGCCGACCACGAGGCCAACTACAACTGGGTCCGAAAGGCCTCCGACGAGTCCGGTCGCGCCGTCGGCGTGCTCGCGGACCTCCAGGGCCCCAAGATCAGGCTCGGTCGGTTCATCGAGGGCCGGCACGAGTGGGCGGAGGGCGACCGCGTCGTCATCACCGTCGCGGACGTCGAGGGCACCAAGGACCGCGTCTCCACCACCTACAAGGGGTTGGCGGCCGACGCGCGTCCCGGCGATCGTCTGCTCGTGGACGACGGGAACATCGGGCTGACCGTCGAGCGGGTGGAGGGCGACGACGTCCACTGCGTCGTCACCGAGGGCGGCACCGTCTCCAACAACAAGGGCGTCTCGCTGCCCGGCATGAACGTCTCCGTGCCCGCGCTGAGCGAGAAGGACATCGCCGACCTGAGGTTCGCCCTCAACCTGGGAGTGGACTTCATCGCGTTGTCCTTCGTGCGGTCACCCGCGGACGTCGACCTGGTGCACGAGGTCATGGACGAGGTCGGGATCCACGTTCCCGTCATCGCCAAGCTCGAGAAGCCCGAGGCCGTCAAGAACCTCGAGTCGATCGTGTTGGCCTTCGACGCGATCATGGTGGCCCGTGGCGACCTGGGTGTCGAGCTGCCCCTGCAGGAGGTCCCGCTGGTCCAGAAGCGGGCCATCCAGATCGCCCGTGAGAACGCCAAGCCGGTCATCGTCGCCACACAGATGCTCGAGTCGATGATCACCAACTCCCGGCCGACCCGGGCCGAGGCCTCCGACGTGGCCAACGCCGTCCTCGACGGTGCGGACGCGGTCATGCTCTCCGGGGAGACCTCCGTGGGCAAGTACCCCATCGACGCCGTCCGCACCATGTCCTCGATCGCGTTGGCCGTGGAGTCGGACTCCACCGCCGCCCCGGATCTGGTGCACATCCCGCGCACCAAGCGGGGCGTGATCTCGTACTCGGCCCGCGAGATCGGGGAGCGGCTCGGAGCCAAGGCGCTCGTCGCCGTCACCTCGACGGGTGACACCGTGCGTCGGCTCGCGCGTCTGCACAGCCACCTGCCCCTCATCGCGATCACCGGTGACCCGCGCATCCGCAGCCAGCTGTCGCTGACGTGGGGCACCGAGACGTTCCTCACCGATCGCGTCACCGAGACCGCGGAGCTGGTGAAGGTCACCGACGAGCTGCTGTTGCCGGTCGAGGGTTACAACGAGGACGACCTCATCGTCATCGTCGCGGGCAACGTCCCGGGGGTGGAGGGTTCGACCAACTTCATCCTCGTCCACCGGATCGGCGAGGCCGACCACTGACCTGCGCCGGGGCCGCGACGTGCGGCCCGGGGTAGTCACCATCGGATAACGACGGGAGGCACCGGCGAGCACCCCCGCTCACCGGTGCTTTCCGTCTATTTCGTGCTGTGGGCGTGACAGTGTCGAGACAATTCTGTTACCTTCTTGGAGGCCGCCGGGGATCCGGACGGCTCACCGCTCAGCCCCCTCCAGACCCCGAGGTTTCCCCTGATGTCCGACGCCACTCGCATTACCTTCGCCGAGCTCGCAGACCGACTCGGCGTCGAGGGCTCCTGCGCGACCACCGGTCGCCACCGTGCCGCCCGCTCGTCCCACGCCGTGGGACGGCTCGTCGCCGGCACGGTCGCCGGTGCGGCACTCACGGGCGGTGCGGCGCTGGCCGCCGCGCCCGCCGCCTCCGCCCAGTCCGCCGAGATCGGCGTGGACCAGCTCACCGAGATGGCGCAGGGCGTCGTCCAGGGAATGGGGCTGTCCCCCGAGCAGCTGCGTGACTACGCGATCGACCCGGCGATGTTCGGCTCGGTCGGCCTGCCGGCCGTGGGAGGCGCCCACGCCCCGACCTACGGCCCCATCACCTCCGGCTTCGGCCCGCGCTGGGGCACCTTCCACAACGGGACGGACTTCGGAGCCCCCATCGGCACACCGATGTTCGCCGCCAAGTCGGGCACCGTCGTCGCCGCCGGTCCCGCCTCCGGGTACGGCCTGTGGATCCGTATCCAGACCGACGACGGCCACCTGCTCGAGTACGGCCACAACGATCAGAACCACGTCTCCGTCGGCCAGCGGGTGACCGCCGGTCAGGTCATCGGGACCGTCGGTAACCGTGGGTACTCCACGGGCCCGCACCTGCACTTCGGTGTCCGCAACCCGGCCGGCCAGTGGATCGATCCCGTGCCGTGGCTGCGCGCCAACGGCGTCGCGGTCTGACCGACCCGCCCGCGCCCCGCGGACCGGCAGGTCGCGACCCCGCACCGCCCGCCGTGCCGCCGACAGCGCCCCGCCTCCCCGGAAGGAGGCGGGGCGCGCTGCGTCGGGGGCCGTGGCCCGCGACTTTCTGACACAGTGGACCCGTAGTCCACAGCTATCGGAAAAGAGGCGATCCATGTCGCAGACCGTCAAGGGTGTCATCGCGCGCAGTAAGGGCGCTGAGGTCGAACTCGTCGACGTCGTCGTACCCGACCCGGGCCCCAACGACGTCATCGTGCGGGTACAGGCGTGCGGCGTCTGCCACACGGACCTGGCGTACCGGGACGGCGGCATCAACGACGAGTACCCGTTCCTGTTGGGCCACGAGGCCGCCGGCATCGTGGAGACCGTCGGTGAGCGGGTGACCCACGTGGCGGAGGGGGACTACGTCGTCCTCAACTGGCGCGCGGTGTGCGGAGAGTGCCGCGCGTGCAAGCGCGGACAGCTGGAGTACTGCTTCAACACCCGCAACGCGTCGAAGTCGATGACCCTCACCGACGGCACCGAGCTCACGCCGGCCCTCGGGATCGGCGCGTTCATCGACAAGACGCTGGTGCACGAGGGGCAGTGCACGAAGGTCGACCCCGAGGCCGACCCCGCGGTCGCGGGGCTCCTCGGCTGCGGCGTGATGGCGGGCATCGGCGCCGCCATCAACACGGGCAAGGTGTCCCGCGGTCAGTCCGTCGCGGTGATCGGCTGCGGCGGTGTGGGCGTCGCCTCGATCGTCGGTGCCCACCTGGCCGGCGCCAACACGATCATCGCGGTGGACATCGATGACACCAAGCTCGAGTGGGCGAAGGACTTCGGTGCGACCCACACCGTCAACTCGCGCGAGACGGACCCGGTGGCCGCGATCCAGGAGCTCACCGGGGGCTTCGGTGCCGACGTGGTGATCGACGCCGTCGGCCGGCCCGAGACGTACGAGCAGGCGTTCTACGCCCGTGATCTCGCCGGGACGGTCGTGCTCGTGGGGGTCCCCACGCCGGAGATGCGGCTGGAGCTGCCGTTGCTGGACTTCTTCGGGCGCGGAGGTTCGCTCAAGTCGTCCTGGTACGGCGACTGCCTGCCCGAGAGGGATTTCCCGATGCTCGTCGACCTGCACCTGCAGGGTCGACTCCCGCTGGAGAAGTTCGTCTCCGAGCGGATCGGCATCGACGCCGTCGAGGCGGCGTTCGAGGCCATGAAGTCCGGTTCCGTACTGCGATCGGTGGTGACGTTGTGAGCGAGACCTACACCAGTGCCGGCCACGCCGGCGGGCTGCGCATCGAGAAGGTGGTCACGAGCGGGATCTTCGCACTCGACGGTGGAGAGTGGGAGGTGGACAACAACATCTGGATCCTCGGGGACGACTCCGAGGTGTTCGTGATCGACGCCGCCCACACGGCTCAACCGATCATCGACGCGGTCGGCGGGCGCAGGGTCAAGGGAATCCTGTGCTCGCACGCCCACAACGACCACATCACCGTGGCACCGGAGCTGTCGGAGAAGCTCGATGCGCCGATCCTCGTCCACCCGGGCGACAAGATGCTGTGGGACGAGACGCACCCGGACGTCTCCCACGGGGATCTGCAGGACGGCCAGCAGTTCGAGATCGCCGGGACGCGGGTCGACGTGATGAACACCCCCGGTCACTCGCCGGGGTCGTGCGTCTTCCACGTGCCCGAGGCGGGCGTCCTGTTCTCGGGCGACACGCTGTTCTCCGGTGGCCCGGGCGCGACGGGGAGGTCGTACTCGGACTTCCCGACCATCATCACCTCCATCCGCGAGCGGATCCTCACGCTCCCGGCGGAGACGCTGGTGCACACCGGTCACGGCGACGGCACCAAGGTGGGGGACGAGTCCCCGCACCTCGAGGAGTGGATCAGGCGCGGGCACTGACACCCCGCGCGAGCGACCGGCCCGCGGTGGCCCGTCCGGTGTGACGCCGGGCGGTGCCGCCGCGGGCCGCTACCTCGCTCCGTCGTCGGGCAGGATGGGGTGGGTCTGACGCGCTCCCCGGCGCCACCTCCGCCACCGCGGGCGGTGCGACACGGTCGGACCTCATGAGGAGGAGTCATCACCATGGCCAGGGTCACCGCCACCAACACGATTGTCATCGAGGCCCCTGTCGACGCCGTGACCACGGCGATCGCCGACTACGCCCAGGTCCGCCCCCGGATCCAGCCGGAGCAGTTCAGCGCCTACCGCCTCATCGAGGGCGGCCAGGGGCACGGGACCGTCGCGGCCTGGAACCTGCAGGCCACGAAGAAGCGCAACCGCGACGTCAAGGCGACGGTGACGGTCGACGACGCCGGCGCACACTGGTCGCTGGTGGAGAAGGACGAGAACTCCTCGATGGCCACGACCTACACCGTCCGGGAGGCCACCGGCGGATCCCTGGTCGAGATGACCACGTCGTGGGAGGGTGCAGGGGGCGTGGGCGGCTTCTTCGAGCGGACCTTCGCACCGGCAGGGCTCAAGCGCATCCAGCACCAGCTGCTGGCCAACCTCAAGGGCGACCTCGAGGGCTGAGGTACCGAAACCGGTACGACGACCGCCGGCCCACACGATCGCGTCGTGTGGGCCGGGCCGTCACCGTGCCCCCGGTCGGACTCGAACCGACACTGGACGGGTTTTGAATCCGTTGCCTCTGCCAATTGGGCTACGGGGGCGAGCGGGGTGAGCCGCTGGTCGGGAAGTCTAACCGACGACCGATGAGCGCCTGTCCGACGCCCGCCCTAGAGTGGCCGTGTGAGCACCACGAGCCAGACCACAGACTCCGACACCGCCGCCAGCACCGCGCCCCGGGGCGCCACGGGGGACGGGCCCACCCGTCTGCTGCTCCTGGACGGACACTCACTCGCGTTCCGCGCGTTCTACGCGCTCCCGGCGGAGAACTTCTCCACGGCCTCGGGCCAGCACACCAACGCCGTCTACGGCTTCCTGTCGATGGTCGCGAACCTGGTCACCGAGGAGGAGCCCACGCACCTCGCCGTGGCGTTCGACGTCTCGCGCGCGACGCTGCACCGCACGGCCGAGTACCCCGAGTACAAATCCACCCGCTCGGCCGCTCCGGAGGAGTTCAAGGGGCAGGTGGAGCTCATCCAGGAGGCCCTCGGAGCGCTCGGGGTGCGCACGCTCTCGCTGGAGGGTCACGAGGCCGACGACATCATCGCGACGCTCGCCACCGACGCGGCGCGGGTGGGGGACGCGCAGATCCTCATCTGCACCGGGGACCGCGACGCGCTGCAACTGGTCACCGACTCGGTCACCGTGCTCTACCCGGTCAAGGGTGTCTCCGAGCTCGCGCGGTACACGCCCGAGGCCGTCGAGTCGAAGTACGGCGTGACCCCGACGCAGTACCCGGATGTCGCCGCCCTGCGCGGTGACAACTCCGACAACCTCCCCGGGGTGCCGAAGGTCGGCGACAAGACCGCGGCGAAGTGGATCACCCAGTACGGCAGCCTGTCCGAGCTCATCGCCCACGCCGACGAGATCAAGGGCAAGGTGGGGGAGAGCTTCCGCGAGCACCTCCCGCAGGTCCAGCTCAACCGCCGTATCACCGAACTCACCCGCGACCTGGACCTGGGCGTCGAGCTGACCGACCTGGCCCGCTCCACCCCGGAGCGGGGCGACGTCAACGCCCTGTTCGACCGGTTGGAGTTCGGCCCCCAGGCCCGCGACCGGTTCCTGTCGGCGTTCCTGCCCGAGGGGGCGCCGGAGCCCGCCGCCGAGGTCGAACTGGAGCAGGCCGCGCTCCTGCACGCGGGCGAGGTCTCCGACTGGCTCGCAGCCCACGCGCCGGCCGGGCAGCGGCACGGCCTCGTCGTCGTCGGCCCCTCCCGACCCGGCGCGGGCGACGCCCAGACAGTCACCATCGCCGCCGCGGGCGGCGCCTCCGCCCACCTCGACCTGGCGATGATCGGCCCCGAGGACGAGCAGGCCCTGCAGGGCTGGCTCGGAGACGACGCCGTGCACAAGGCGGTGCACGACGCCAAGGCCGCCACCCACGCGCTCATGGGGCGCGGCCTGCGGCTCGGCGGCGTCACCATGGACGTCGCACTGGCGGCCTACCTCGTCCGCCCGGGCCAGCGCAGCTACGGCCTCGCCGAGCTCTTCCAACGACACCTGCGCCGTGAGCTACCCGAGGCGGAGGCCGCGGAGAAGCAGCTGTCGTTGCTCGACGAGGTCGACGACGCCGAGGCGGCGCAGAAGGCCGCCGACGCCGCGGCGACCCGGGCCCGCGCCGTGGTCGATCTCGCCGAGCGACTGGACGTGGAGCTGGAACAGGTGCACGGGGCGACACTCATGGCGGAGATGGAACTGCCGCTCGTCCCCGTGCTCGCCCGGATGGAGTCCATCGGCATCGCGGTCGACGCCGCCGCGCTCGACGGGTTGCGCGACGACTTCGCCGACCGCGGACGGCGGGCCGCGGAGGCCGCCTACGCCGCGATCGGCGGCGAGCAGATCAACCTCGGGTCGCCCAAGCAGCTCCAGGTGGTGCTGTTCGAGACCCTCGGCATGCCGAAGACCAAGAAGACCAAGACCGGGTACACCACCGACGCCAAGGCACTCGAGGAACTCCTCGCCAAGGAGACCGGCGACACCCCGGGTCGGGCGTTCCTCGAGGCCCTGCTGCTCCACCGCGAGACCACCAAGATGCGCACCACCGTCGAGGGGCTCATCAAGACCATCGGGGACGACCGGCGCATCCACACCACGTTCAACCAGACCGTCGCCGCGACGGGGCGGTTGTCGTCGACGGACCCCAACCTGCAGAACATCCCGGTCCGCACCGAGGACGGGCGACGCATCCGCGGATCGTTCGTCGTGGGCGAGGGATACGACTGCCTGCTCACCGCCGACTACAGCCAGATCGAGATGCGCGTCATGGCGCACCTGTCCGGAGACGCCGGGCTCATCGAGGCGTTCCGCACCGGCGAGGACCTCCACTCGTTCGTCGGCTCCCGGGCGTTCGGCGTCCCCATCGACCAGGTCACCCCGGAGCTGCGGCGCCGCGTCAAGGCCATGAGCTACGGCCTCGCCTACGGACTCAGCGCGTTCGGACTCGCCGCACAGCTCGGCATCAGCCAGGGCGAGGCGCGCGAGCAGATGGAGGCCTACTTCTCCCGCTTCGGCGGGGTCCGTGACTACCTCCGGGCCGTCGTGGAGCAGGCCCGCAAGGACGGGTACACCGAGACCCTCTTCGGTCGTCGCCGCTACCTGCCCGAGCTCAACTCGGACAACCGTCTCAAGCGGGAGAACGCCGAACGCGCCGCCCTCAACGCGCCCATCCAGGGCACGGCCGCCGACATCATCAAGGCCGCGATGCTCAAGGTCGACGCGGACCTCACCGAACGCGGACTGAACAGTCGCCTCCTGCTGCAGGTCCATGACGAACTGGTCCTCGAGATCGCCCCGGGCGAGCTCGACGAGGTGCGCGACCTGGTGGTGGACCGTATGTACTCCGCCATCGAGCTGGATGTCCCGCTGGACGTGTCGACGGGAACCGGTCCCGACTGGGACTCGGCGGCACACTGACCATTCATGCGCGATTCATTTTGTGACGATCCCCTGATGCCCTAGGTTCATTGCAGATTCGGCCACCCCGACGCCTGGAAGGGCACCATCATGACGCTCACCTCACGCCGCGGCCTGCGCGCCGCGTTGGCACTGTCCGCCACCGCGGCCCTCGCCCTCACCGGGTGCACCACCAACACCGAGGGGCCTCAGGACTCCGGGGAGCCCAGGAACGAGGTCTCCCTGGAGGCCGACGAGCAGATCGCCGCGCTCGTCCCCGCCGAGATCCGGGACAAGGGCGTCATCGTGATCGGCACCAACCCGCCCTACGCGCCGAACGAGTTCAAGAACGAGAACGGCGAGATAGTCGGGTTCGACATCGACGTGATGACCGCTGTCGCCCAGATCATGGGGCTCCGGGCGGAGTTCCGCGAGTCGGACTTCGACCGGATCATCCCGGCGATCGAGGGCGGCACCATGGACATGGGCGCCTCCTCGTTCACCGTCAACGACGAGCGGCTGCGGACCGTCGACTTCGTGACCTACTTCGAGGCCGGGATCCAGTGGGCCTCGGCCGCGGGCTCCGACGTGGACCCGGACGACGCGTGCGGGCTGAGCGTGGCCGTCCAGCAGACCACCGTCTCGGACCAGGAGGACGTGCCCGCCCGCAGCGAGGCCTGCGTCGCCGCCGGCAAGCCGCCGATCGAGAAGGTCCAGTTCGACTCCCAGGACGAGGCGTCGACGGCCGTCGCGCTCGGCAAGGTCGACGCGATGTCGGCGGATTCGCCCATCACCGCGTACGCGGTCAAGCAGTCGGAGGGCAAGATGCAGCTGGCCGGCGACGTCTTCGACGCCGCCCCCTACGGTTGGCCCGTCCGCAAGGGCTCCGAGCTCACCGTCGCCCTCGAGGCCGCCGCGGACAAGCTCATCGAGACCGGTGACTTCGAGAAGATCGCACAGAACTGGGGCGTCGAGGACGGCATGATCGACGACGCCGAGATCCGGAAGGGCTGAGGGTCCACAACGTGAGCACCGCGGAGAAGGGGGCCGGGGCCCCCGCGGCGGACGCCCCGGAACCCATCAAGGCCGTCCCGCTCCGGCACCCGTGGCGATGGGTGTCGGCGACGATCGTCCTGGTCCTCGTGTTCCTGTTCGTCTGGGGAGCGGCGACCAATCCCGCCTACGGCTGGGACACCTATGCGCGCTATCTGTTCGACACCCGGTTCGGCACGGCCGTGTTCTACACGATCGCGCTCACCGTCCTGTCGATGATCCTCGCCGTGATCCTGGGGGTCATCCTCTCGGTGATGCGGATGAGCGCCAACCCGGTGCTCAAGGCAGTGGCCTGGGTGTACCTGTGGATCTTCCGCGGGACCCCCGTCTACGTGCAGCTGCTGTTCTGGGGGTTGATCTTCACGATCTACCGCCAGGTCCAGTTCGGCATCCCGTTCACCGACATCCAGTTCGTCCGCTTCGACGACACCATGGTCCTGTACTCGGCGTTCTGGCTGGCCGTGGTGGGCCTGGCGATGAACGAGGCCGCGTACATGGCGGAGATCGTCCGCGCCGGCATCTCGTCCGTCCCGGAGGGACAGGCCGAGGCGTCGACCGCGCTCGGCATGACGTGGGGTCAGACCATGCGGCGCACCATCCTGCCGCAGGCGATGCGCGTGATCATCCCGCCCACCGGCAACGAGCTCATCTCCATGCTCAAGACCACCTCACTCGTGGTGGCCATCCCGTTCTCGGGCGAGCTCTACGGGCAGGCCCGCGACATCTCGGGCGTGAACTTCCAGCCGATCCCGCTGCTCCTGGTGGCCGCCACGTGGTACCTGGTCATCACCAGCGTGCTCATGGTGGGCCAGCACTACCTGGAGAAGCGGTTCTCCCGCGGCGCCACCCGGCAGCTCAACGCCAAGCAGCTACGGGCGCTGGCCGAGGCCGACGGGTTGACCCCGTCCGCGCTCGCGGCGGCCAGAGGGACCGACCAGTCCGGAGGAATGGCATGACGCCGATGGTCAAGGCCGATCAGGTCTGCAAGAACTTCGGTTCGCTGCAGGTGCTCAAGGGGATCTCGTTGGAGGTGGCCGCGGGCGAGGTGCTGTGCCTGGTCGGGCCCTCGGGCTCCGGGAAGTCGACCTTCCTGCGCTGCATCAACCACCTCGAGAAGGTCGACGCCGGTCGGCTGTACGTCGACGGCGACCTGGTGGGCTATCGCGAGAAGGGGGACAAGCTCTACGAGATCTCCCCCAAGCAGGCGGCGCGTCAGCGACGTGAGATCGGGATGGTGTTCCAGCACTTCAACCTGTTCCTGCACCGGACGGCGCTGGAGAACGTGATCGAGGCGCCGATGCTCGTCAACGGGCTGAGCAGGGCCGAGGCGACGGAACGAGCACGCGACCTCCTCGACCGGGTGGGGCTGGGTGCCAAGGCCGACGCCTACCCGGCGCAGCTCTCCGGAGGGCAGCAGCAGCGGGTGGCCATCGCCCGGGCGCTGGCCATGGACCCCAAGCTGATGCTGTTCGACGAGCCCACGTCGGCGCTCGACCCGGAACTCGTCGGCGAGGTCCTCGGCGTCATGCGCGAGCTGGCCGACGCGGGCATGACCATGGTCGTGGTCACCCACGAGATGGGCTTCGCCCGCGAGGTCGCCGACACCGTCGCGTTCATGGACAACGGTGTCGTGGTGGAATCCGGCAGGCCGGCCGACGTGCTCACCGCGCCGAGCCACCAGCGCACCCGGGACTTCCTGTCCAAGATCCTCTGACGCGCGGCGGTCCCGCGGCTCACGCGGGACCGCCGGTGGACAACCGGCGTCAGGGCAGGGTGGCCACGAAGATCGCGGTGCCCGGGAAGATCGCGCCCCGCAGCGGGCTCCACTGACCCCACTCCCGGTCGAGCCACTCCGGCCACTCCGGCTCGATGAGGTCCCGCACCACGAACCCGGCCGCGACCAGTTCGCGGATCCGGTCGCCCACCGTCCTGTGGTGCTCCACGTAGGCCAACTCGCCGTCGTCGTCGTACTCCGTGTACGGCGACCGGTCGAAGTAGGGGAACACGGCCCGCAGACCGTCGGGGCCCGGGTCGTCCCGGAAGATCCACCGCATCGGGTGGTTCACCGAGAACACGAATCGCCCACCCGGGCGCAACACGCGCGCGGCCTCCGCCATCACACCCGCGGAGTCCGCCACGAAGGGGATCGCGCCGAACGCCGAGAACGCCACGTCGAAACTCGCGTCGGCGAACGGCAGTCGTTGCGCATCGGCCTGGATCAGCGGCACCGACGCCGCCGGGCCGGTCGAACGGCGCGCCGCCTCCGCACCCACGCGGAGCATCCCCGCCGACAGGTCCACGGCCACGGCGTGGGCCCCCTGTCCGGCGAGCCATCGGGCGCACGGAGCGGAACCGCAGCCGATCTCCACCACGTCGCGTCCCTCGACGTCGCCGAGCAGATGCCAGTCACCCTCGTGCAGGCCCTCCGGGCACCAGATGAACTCGCCGTCGGGGGAGTGGGCGCCGAGGAAGTCGCCGTGTTCCTCGTGGTAGCCGGAGGCCTCCGAATCCCACCACGCGCGGGAGGCCCGCACCGATTCTCCATGTCCTGGGGGGTTTGTGGACGTCACGGCAGAAGCGTACAGTTGACGGACGCGTGCGTAAGCGTTCGCGTTCAGTCCGTCCACCTACGATTCCTATCCACCTCGGAGCACCCCACCCTATGACCACCAACACCACGTCCCCGCAGGTAGCCGTCAACGACATCGGCTCCGCTGAGGACTTCCTCGCCGCCATCGACGCCACGATCAAGTACTTCAACGATGGTGACATCGTCGAGGGCACGATCGTCAAGGTCGATCGCGACGAGGTCCTGCTCGACATCGGCTACAAGACCGAGGGTGTCATCCCCTCGCGCGAACTCTCCATCAAGCACGATGTCGACCCGGGTGAGGTCGTCGAGGTGGGCGACGAGGTCGAGGCCCTGGTTCTGACCAAGGAGGACAAGGACGGCCGCCTGATCCTGTCCAAGAAGCGCGCCCAGTACGAGCGCGCCTGGGGCACGATCGAGGAGCTCAAGGAGAAGGACGAGGCCGTCAAGGGCACCGTCATCGAGGTCGTCAAGGGCGGTCTCATCCTCGACATCGGCCTCCGTGGCTTCCTCCCCGCCTCGCTCGTCGAGATGCGTCGCGTGCGCGACCTCCTGCCCTACGTGGGCCAGGAGCTCGAGGCCAAGATCATCGAGCTGGACAAGAACCGCAACAACGTCGTGCTCTCGCGCCGTGCGTGGCTGGAGCAGACCCAGTCCGCCGTGCGCTCGGAGTTCCTGCACCAGCTGCAGAAGGGCCAGGTCCGCAAGGGCGTCGTGTCCTCGATCGTCAACTTCGGTGCGTTCGTCGACCTCGGCGGCGTCGACGGCCTCGTCCACGTGTCCGAGCTGTCCTGGAAGCACATCGACCACCCGTCCGAGGTCGTCGAGGTGGGCCAGGAGGTCACCGTCGAGGTCCTCGACGTCGACCTGGACCGCGAGCGTGTCTCCCTGTCGCTGAAGGCCACCCAGGAGGATCCGTGGCGGCACTTCGCCCGGACCCACGCGATCGGCCAGATCGTCCCGGGCAAGGTCACCAAGCTCGTCCCGTTCGGTGCGTTCGTGCGCGTCGAGGAGGGCATCGAGGGCCTGGTCCACATCTCCGAGCTGGCCGAGCGCCACGTCGAGGTCCCCGACCAGGTCGTCTCCGTGGGCGACGACGCCATGGTCAAGGTCATCGACATCGACCTCGACCGTCGTCGTATCTCGCTGTCGCTCAAGCAGGCGGACGAGGACTACACGGAGGAGTTCGACCCGTCGAAGTACGGCATGGCCGACAGCTACGACGAGGCCGGCAACTACATCTTCCCCGAGGGCTTCGACCCCGAGACCAACGAGTGGCTCGAGGGCTTCGAGAAGCAGCGTGAGGAGTGGGAGAACCGCTACGCGGAGGCCGAGCGTCGCCACAAGATGCACACGGCCCAGATCGAGAAGGGTCGCGTCGCCGCCGCGGAGGCCGCCGAGGCCGCCCCGACCAACTACTCGTCGGAGTCCGCCCCGTCCTCCCGCCCGGCCGCCGATGCCGGCGTGTCCGAGACCACCGGCGGTTCGCTGGCCTCGGACGAGCAGCTGGCCGCGCTGCGTGCCAAGCTCGCGGGCGGCGAGTGATCGGCTCGCAGGCTGACGGCGCCTGAGCGCGCCGGCGACCTCGGCCGCGACCCCGGAGGGTCGCCCACCACGGTGGGTGCCCTCCGGGGTCGCGGTCTATTTCCGTCCCGGCACGGCCGCCCGGTCGTCGGTGCGGGCGGCCATCCGGACGGGTGACCGGACGGTGACCTAGACTCCAGACCATGCTGATGGTGGGTCTGACCGGTGGGATCGGCGCCGGCAAGTCGACGGTGACGGCGGTACTCGCGGAGGCGGGAGCGGTGGTCGTGGACGCCGACCGCATCGCCCGCGAGGTCGTCGAACCGGGCAGCCCCGGGCTGGCGATGCTCGTCGCCGAGTTCGGTGAGGACATCCTCGGCCCGGACGGGGCGCTCGACCGTGCGGCCCTCGCGGCGAAGGCGTTCGTGGATGCCGAGCGGACGGCCGCGCTCAACGCCATCACGCACCCGCTCATCGGGGAGCGGACGGCGGAGCTGTTCGGGTCCGCTCCGGAGGACGCGATCGTGGTGCACGACATGCCGCTCCTGGTGGAGGGCGGGATGACCCCCGGGTACCACCTGGTGATCGTCGTGGACACGCCGGCGGCGATCCGCCTGCAGCGGCTCGTGGAGCAGCGGGGCATGCCGGAGGACGACGCTCGCGCCCGCATGGCGCGTCAGGCGACCGACGAGGCCCGCCGCGCCGCGGCCGACGTCCTGATCGACAACTCCGGGGACCGGCAGACGACCATCGACCTCACGAACGCGCTCATCGAGGTCCGTCTGGATCCGTTCGAGCACAATCTGCGCACCGGTACCCCGGTCATCGGTGACCGCACCGTCGTCCCGTTCCGGCCGGAGTGGGCGGGGGAGGCCGAGCGGGCCTGTGCGCGGCTGCGACACGTGGTGGGGGGTCTCGCCACGCGGATCGACCACGTCGGGCCCACGGCGGTGGACGGTCTCGACGCGCCCGACGTGATCGACCTGCAGGTGACGGTCGCCGACGCGGCTGCGGTGGAGGCCGCGCTCGCGAAGCTGACCGGGGCGGGCTACGTACGCGACCGTACGAGCGATCGTCCGCTGCTGCACTGGTGCGACCCCCTGCGGCCGCTGGAGGTGACGGTGGTGGCCGAGGACGACCCGGAGCACGAGTTCGCCCTGCTGATGGCCGAGGTGATCGGGGCCGACCCCGGGGCCCGCGCGGAGTACTCCGAGATCCTCAGACGCGCCAACCGGGAGGAGACGCGCCGCTTCGAGCGGACGCTCACCGAGGCGTCGATGCGAGACCGCTAGGTCGGGGCCCGGCCCGGCCCCGGCTCGCCTCGGCCCAGCCCACCCCGGCCCCGTGCGGGGGCCGTGCCGGGGCCGGGCGGGGGCTGGGCGGGGCGGGTCACTCGGTGGGGACGATCCCGTTCACGAGCTCGGACACGGGCACGCGGCGCACGATCTCGGACTCGACCGGCGCGGCCTCCCCGGGTGCGGGCACCCCGACGCGGGCGCGGGGGCGTTCCGGGAAGAGCTCGGTGAGCCGGGTGCGGACGAGGAAGACGTTGTACGCGTTCCAGGTCGTGACGAGGTAGTACAGGTCCTCGCCCTGAGCCCACGGGTGCATGAAGGCCCCGTAGACGCCGGGGAGCATGGAGTAGTCCACCAGGGTGGTGGCCGCGCTCCACGGCCCCTCGGGACGGTCCGCCGTGCGCAGGACGACGGAGTCGTAGCCCTGGGAGTACATGGCGGTGTACTTGCCGAGGTGGGCGTTCCACATGGTGGAGATCTCACTGGCCGGGGCGGGCAGCACGCGGCTCGCCTCGCGGATGTCGCGCACCCAGGCCCGGCCGTCCCAGTACTCGTACGCGCCGGGGTCGAGCACGCCGGCGACCGGCGGGGGCCCGGGGGCGTCGAGGTCGTCGGCACCCGGTGACCCCGCCAGCGGGACGCGTGCGACGATCGCCGCGCCCTGCCGCCCGGAGGGGGTGAGGTATTCGTACAGGTGGTCGTCGGTCGCGAGGAACGAGCTCATCTGCGCGCCCCGCCACGCGGCGTCGGCGGCGGGGGATCCGGGGCCCGTGGGGACGGTGTCGGTGATCGGCCGGGCCATCGACGGCACGACGGTCCAGTTCTCCCCGTTGTCGGTGGAGTACGCCAGTCCGGAGTAGTTGGTGGTCCACGATCCCGGCTGGCCCCAGTGCGCGACCGACATGAACCGCAGGTACTGGACGCCGTTCACGGCGATGCCCGCGGTGGGGATGATGGTCACCTCGCCTGGCAACCCCGAACGCGGGACGATGGACTTCGCCAGGCCGTCGGTGCCCATGGCCGCGGAGTCGATGGTGATGCCGTCGGTGAGGTCGGTGTCGCCCGAGCGGAACAGCACGTTCGACCGCCACTGGGTCCCGGGCACGGTGCAGTCACCCATGGTGTCCCCGAAGGCCATGAGGACCTGCGGGTCGTCGGGGTCACCGTTGTCCCACATGATGCCGAGGTCGGTGCCGCCGACTCCGAACCGGCCGATGGAGTCGGAGGGACTGGTGGGCCCGGTGACGAGCTGTTCGAACCGGGTGGGGCCGCGCAGGACGGGGACGGTGCCCTCCTCGCCGGTGATCCAGGGCGGCATCCCGTAGACCGAGCCGATCATGGGGTCGAGGGAGCCCGAGAGGCCGTTGCCGAGCGAACCGGTCTCGAGCTCGCGGACGAGCGACCCGGACCGGTCCGCCGAGCCGAGGGCGCGGGAGGTGGAGCCCAGCAGGCCCGAGTCGCCGGACGATCCGAGGGAGCCGAGCGACCCGGTGGCCATGCCCGCGCCGGTGCGGTGTTCGAGCAGCGAACCGAAGTTGCCGAACATCTCGCTGCACGGTCCCGCCGAGGCCGTCCCGGCCCCGGTGGTGCCGACGGTGGTGACAGCGGCGGCCAGGGTGACGGACGCGGCGGTGAGTGCCCCCAGGAGGCGGGGGAGTGGGCGGGTCATCTCAGGCTCCCGGGAGGGGTCGACGCTCGACGAGGACGGTCTCACCGGTCTCGGCGGGGTCGGGGGTGTTGCGGGTCCAGCTGTCGTCGACGGTGCGCACCCGCGCGCGGGGATTAGGGAAGGTGCGAGGCGGGATGTCGGACAGGTCGGTCCGCATGAGGAAGACGTTGTAGGCGTCCCACGTGGACATCGTGTAGTACAGCTCCGCGCCGTCGGTCCGGACGGCCGGGCTCCACGGGTGTGCGAAGGCGCCGTAGAGGGTGGGGACCTGGCGGTACGACACCAGGATGTCCTCGCCGGACCAGGGGCCCTCCGGGCTCTCGGCCTGGGCCATGACGATGTTGTTGGCGCGGTTGTTGTAGATCGCGATGAAGCGGTGCAGGTGCTCGCTCCACGTCACGGACAGCTCGCTGACGGTGGTGTTGACCGCCGGGGCACCGAGGACCGGGCGGGCGTCGCCGTGGTCCGCGGACCAGCCGGAGCCGTCCCAGTACTCGTAGGCGTCCATGTCCTCGATCTGCGCCGCGGGCACCCGGGCGAGGCGCGCCGAGCCGCTCCGGCCGGAGGGGGTGAGGTACTCGTAGACGTAGTCCCGGCCGTCCACCCGGTGCTTGAGGAACGCGCTCATCTGGCCGTCGGTGTGCCGGGTGTGCCGGTCCCCGAGGTCCGCGGGTAGCGGCATGGGCGCGGTGCCGCGGCGAGCGGTGCCGGACACGGGCTCCCAGTTCTCGCCGTTGTCGGTCGAGCGGGCGAGCGCGGAGTAGTTGGTGGTCCACTCGCCGGGCAGGCCCCAGCGCTCGACGGACATGTACCGCAGGTACTGGGTGCCGCCCACCTCGACACCGGCGGTGGGGATCACGGTGGTTTCACCGGGCATGTCCGACCGGGGGAGGATCGACTTCGCCATGCCTTCCCGCTCCATGGGCGCGTCGTCGATGCGCATGCCGTCCGACAGGGTCGGGTCGGAGGAGCGGAAGAGGATGTTGCTGCGCCACTGGTCGCCCGGCACGGAGCAGTCGCCCATGGTGTCGCCGAGGGCCATGTGCACCTGGTCCTCGCCGCCCGCCCCGCCGTTCTCCCACATGATCCCGAGGTCGGTGCCCCAGATGCCGAACCGGTCGACCGTGTCGTTGGGGCTGGTGGGTCCGGTGAGGAGCTCGACAGTGGTGGTGCGGCCCTCGAGGACCGGGATGTAGCCGGCGCCGCCGTCGTGCCACGGGGTGGCCGGGGTCCCGGGTGCGCCGATCGAGCCACCGGAGGAGCCGCCGAGGGAACCGCTCCCACCGCCGATGCCGGCGGGGGGCCACGGGTCGCACGGCGCGGCGGACGCGACGGGGGCGAGGAGGGAGAGCGCCCCGGCCGCGAGCGATGCGGTGGTCACCCCGGCCAGGGTCCGGACACCGTGGGGACGAGAGGAGGGGCGAGAGGGGGGACGACGACGAGGGGGGCTCCAGGCCACGGTGTTCTCCAGACGGGAATGACAGGGTCGAGCAAGAGTCAACAGTACGGTAGTTGGCACCTCTGACATCGGGCGGGAGGTCGCCGGTGGGCGGGTGTGGACGAGTGCTCGTACTCTGGCGGTATGGCATTCGCGACCGAGATCCCCGACGACGGGGTCCCCGTTGACCCGACCGTGCTCTCGTACTCCGAATTCCGACCGATCGGCGACGTCGAGCGCAGTACGGACCGCTTCGAGGTGGTGAGCGAGTTCACCCCGTCCGGAGATCAGCCGACGGCGATCGCCGAGCTCACCGAGCGGCTGGCGCGGGGGGAACGCGACGTGGTGCTCCTCGGTGCCACGGGTACCGGTAAGTCGGCGACGACGGCGTGGCTCATCGAGAAGGTGCAGCGTCCGACGCTCGTGATGGCGCCCAACAAGACCCTGGCCGCGCAGCTGGCCAACGAGCTCCGCGAGATGCTGCCGAACAACGCCGTCGAGTACTTCGTCTCGTACTACGACTACTACCAACCCGAGGCGTACATCGCGCAGACGGACACGTTCATCGAGAAGGACTCGTCGATCAACGACGACGTCGAGAGGTTGCGGCACTCGGCGACCTCGTCGTTGCTGTCCCGGCGGGACGTCGTGGTGGTCAGCTCGGTCTCGTGCATCTACGGCCTCGGCACCCCGCAGTCGTACCTCGACCGGTCCGTGTCCCTCGCCGTGGGGCAGGAGGTCGACCGCGACCAGTTGCTGCGCCTGCTGGTGGACGTCCAGTACGAGCGCAACGACGTCTCGATGACCCGCGGCACGTTCCGGGCGAAGGGCGACACCGTCGACATCATCCCCACCTACGAGGAGCTCGCGGTGCGCATCGAGTTCTTCGGTGACGAGGTCGACGCGCTGTACTACATCCACCCGTTGACGGGCGACGTGGTCCGCCGGGTCGACGAGGTACGCATCTTCCCGGCCACCCACTACGTGGCCGGCCCCGAGCGGATGGCCAAGGCGATCGCCTCGATCGAGGAGGAGCTGGAGGTCCGGCTCGCGGAGCTCGAGAACCAGGGCAAGCTGCTCGAGGCCCAGCGCCTGCGCATGCGGACGAGCTACGACATCGAGATGATGCAGCAGGTGGGGTTCTGCTCGGGCATCGAGAACTACTCCCGCCACATCGACGGCCGACCCGCCGGCAGTTCCCCGGCCACGCTCATCGACTACTTCCCGGAGGACTTCCTCACGGTCATCGACGAGTCGCATGTGACCGTCCCCCAGATCGGTGCGATGTACGAGGGCGACGCGTCCCGCAAGCGCAACCTCGTCGACTTCGGCTTCCGCCTGCCGTCCGCCCTGGACAACCGGCCGTTGACCTGGGAGGAGTTCTCCGACCGGGTGGGGCAGACCGTGTACCTCTCCGCGACCCCGGGCCCCTACGAGATGGGTCGGACCGGTGGGGAGTTCGTCGAGCAGGTGATCCGCCCGACCGGCCTGGTCGACCCCAAGATCGTGGTCAAGCCCACCAAGGGCCAGATCGACGACCTCATCGGGGAGATCCGGGCGCGCGCCGAGCGGGACGAGCGGGTGCTGGTGACCACGCTGACCAAGAAGATGTCCGAGGACCTCACGGACTACCTGCTCGAGCTCGGGGTGCGCGTGCGGTACCTGCACTCCGAGATCGACACCCTGCAGCGCGTCGAGCTCCTGCGCGACCTGCGCCGCGGCGAGTACGACGTGCTGGTGGGCATCAACCTGCTGCGTGAGGGCCTCGACCTGCCCGAGGTGTCGCTGGTCGCGATCCTCGATGCCGACAAGGAGGGCTTCCTGCGCTCGAGTACCTCGCTCATCCAGACGATCGGCCGCGCTGCCCGAAACGTCTCGGGCGAGGTCCACATGTACGCCGACACCATCACGGACTCGATGCGGTACGCGATGGAGGAGACCGAGCGGCGCCGCGAGAAGCAGATCGCCTACAACACCGAACACGGCATCGACCCGCAGCCGCTGCGGAAGAAGATCGCCGACATCCTCGACCGGGTCGGGGAGGAACGCGGCGACTCCGCCGACGCCGGGGACCGCCCGGAGCTGGTGGGCGCGCGTGCGGTGGGCGACGCCGCCCGGCCCCGCAAGGAGTTGGAGAAGCTCATCGAGGAGATGACCGAGCAGATGATGTCCGCTGCGACGGATCTGCGCTTCGAACTCGCGGGACGTCTGCGCGACGAGATCGCCGAACTGCGCAAGGAGCTCAAGGGGATGCGCGAGGCGGGCATCGACTGACCGCGGCCGGTGACGGGCGCCGGCGGGATCCCGCGCGCCCGGCCGGATCCCGCGCGCCGGTCCCGACCGCGCTTACCGTGCACGTTCGCGGCCGCCTGGGACTACGCTGTGTGGAACGTGTTCCCGAGGAGAGGATGCAAATGAGCGCCTACACCAAGGTGGTGGTGGGGACCGACGGTTCGGAGTCGTCCTACCGCGCCGTCGACCGCGCCGCCCGACTCGCCGCCGACGCCGAGGCGACACTGGTGATCGCGTGCGCCTACGTCCCCGCCGACCCGCGGTCCGTGAGCCACGCCGCCGATCAGCTGGGCGACGACGCCTACCAGATCCGTGGCGACAACCCGGCCGAGGACATCGTCCGCGGGGCCCGCGAGCGCGCTCTCGCCGCCGGGGCCACGCAGATCGAGGCGCGCACGGTCCGGGGGGCACCGGTGGAGTCGCTGATCAAGCTGTCCGACGAGGTCGGCGCGGACCTCCTCGTGGTGGGTAACAAGGGACTGAACTCGCTGACCGGTCGCCTGCTGGGGTCGGTGCCCGCCGACGCGGCTCGCCGCGCGACCTGCGACGTGCTCATCGTCCACACGACCTAGTCGCAGAGGTGGGCCCGGCTCGCCTCGATGAGCGCGCGGCCGACCCGAGCGGTGTCCCACTCGTCGCTCTGGGCCGCGATCGCGCTGGTGAGCGGCCTGATGCGGTCGAGGATGGTCTCGGTGTCCGCTCCGTCGTCGATCCCGCCGCAGATCCCGAGGCCCACCTCCAGAGTCGTCTCCGCGGTCATCTCCGTCGGCAGCCCGAGCCCTGCCAGGTCGGTGAGGAACGCCCGCTCGTCCGCGCTGCGAGCCGGCGTTCCCGCCGCGGTGCCCGTCCCGCCCGACGAGTCCGACGCGACCGCATCCGGGGTCGCGGCGGCGGTCCTCTCGTCCACGGGGTCGGCCGCCTCCGCCCCGCACGCCGCGGTGGCGGCGACCACCGCGACCAGCATCGCCGCGGTCCACGACCGTGCCCGCACACCCCTCATGCGCTGAGCTCCCGCTCGGCGTCCGTCGGCTCCGGCTCGGCGTCCGTCGGATCCCGCCGGGCCGGCCCGGCCCCGGTGGAGTCGCCGTCGGCGAGACGGTCCCGGATCCCGGCGAGCAGCGGACCGAACCCCCCGGGCTGGACCAGGACCAGCTCCTGGGTGGCGCGGGTGGCGCCGACGTAGAGATCCTGCAGCCCCTGGGGCGAGCGTGCGAGCACCCGCTCCGGATCCACCACCACGACCACGTCGAACTCGAGTCCCTTCGCCAGCGCCAACGGGAGCACGGACGTGCCCGGCCGGGCCTGTTCCGCGGCCCCGGCCAGAGCGGCGCGGTCCGCCGGGGTGGTCTCGTCGTCGTCGTTGTCGTCGTTGCCGTCGTGGTCGGGCACCAGGACGGCCACCGCGCGCTCCGGCGGCACCGCGCGGACCTCGTCGGCCACGACCCGCGCCACCGAGTCCGCCTCCGGCTCCAGCCACGCCACCGGGCGCCGACCCGGACGCACCGTGCGCGGCGACGCGGCCCCGGCATCGATCTCCGCGAGCAGCAGCTCCGCCATCGCGGAGATCGTCGCCGGGGTGCGGTAGTTCACCGTCAACTCGGTCAGCACCCACCGGTCGTCCACGTACGGGGACAGCGCGTCGTGCCACGAGTCGATCCCCGCCGGGCTCGAGGTCTGGGCGACATCGCCCACCAACGTCATCCAGCGGTTGGGGGAGCGGCGCATGATCACCCGCCACGCCATGGTCGACAACTCCTGGGCCTCGTCGACGATCACGTGACCGAACGCCCACGTACGGTCCGCCCCGGCGCGGTCGGCGACCGTCAGATCGGAATCGGCACTGTGACGACGCGCCAGCGCCTCGGCGTCCACCACGTCGTAGGCCATCAGCACCTCGGGATCGAGATCGTCCTCGATGTCCTGGACCGCCGAGCCGGTGAGGATCTCCAACGCCTCCTCGGCCTGCCGCAGCTGCTCCTCCCACGCCCGGTCGGCCTCGCTGACGTCGGTCGTCGGATCCTCGCCGAGCAGCTCCGCGAGCTCGTCCAACAACGGCACGTCGGCCGGCGAGAACGCCGACCCGTCCTCGCGGAACAGCGCCTCCTGGTCCTCGGCCACGTAGTCACCCGCGGCCTCGGCGATCCGCTCGCGACTCGACAACAGATCCGCCAACAGCTGCTCCGGCCGCAACACCGGCCACCACTCGTCGACGACCCGGGCGACCTCTCGCGACGCCTCGACCTCACGGCGCAACGCCGCGCGGTCCTCGGCGTCCAACAGCGGCCGGGCCGGATCGCCGAGATCACCGACGCCGTCGCCCTCCGGCGACCACGCCTCGTCCTCCGCGCGCCCCACCGGGTCGGTGAGCGCGGCGGTGTACTGCTCGGTCAGCGCGTCGACGATCCGCGTCGCGAACGCCTCCCGCGCCATGTTGTGCGGGCGCCGGGTCATCCTCGCGCGCCCCCGCGCCGCGCGCACCGTCGCCGGCGTCAGCGTGAGGTCATGGCCCTCCACACGCACCACCACGTCGGCATCCGGCGCGAGCTGCCGCGCCCGGACCGCGGACCTGAGGATCCCGACCATCTCGCCCGACCCCTTGACCTCCTCGCCCCGCAAGGTCTCGGGACCGGTCGCCCGCACCCCCGGGTAGAGGTCGGCGAGGGTGCGCAGCACGACCCCCGACTCGCCGAGCGACGGCAACACCCGGGCGATGTAGTCGAGGAACCGCGCGTTGGGACCCACGATGAGGACGCCGCTGCGGTCCAACCGCTGGCGATGCGTGTAGAGCAGGTAGGCCGCCCGGTGCAGGGCCACCGCCGTCTTGCCCGTGCCGGGACCGCCCTGCACGACGAGCACGCCCTGGTGCGGGTTGCGGATGATCTCGTCCTGCTCGCGCTGGATGGTCGCGACGATGTCCGTCATCTGCCCGGAGCGGGCGGCGTCGAGCGCCTCCAACAGCGCCGACTCGCCCACCACGTCGTCGTGGTCCTCGGGCAGCTCGCCGTCCACCGGCGCGGTGAGGTACTCGTCGTGGATCCCGATCACCCGACGCCCGATCGTGCGCAGGTGCCGGCGGCGGTGCGCGCCCTCCGGCCGCGCGGTCGTGGCGAGATAGAAGGGCCGGCTGTGATCCGCACGCCAGTCCAGCAGCAGCGTCGTGAGGTCCTCGTCGTCGTCCCTCAGACCCACGCGCCCGATCCGCCGGACCTCACCGTCACCCATGTCCAGCCTGCCGAAGTACAGCCCGAGGTTCGCGGCGTTGAACGCCGCGAGCTCGGAGGAGTAGAGCCGGGCGAACGACTCCCGCTCCGAGCGCGCCTGCGGGGTCCCGCCGGATGCGCGCAGGACGGCGTCGAGCCGCGCGCGGGTGTCCGCGCGCAGTTCCTCGAGGCGGTCGAGGAGACGACCGAGGTGACGCTGTTCCTCGTCGACGGCATCGTGTCCCGTCACAGGCGCTCCTTCCGGGATGGGGTGCTCGGGCAGGATGTCCAGGCTACCGGGATCGACGACAGGCCCTCGGACGCCGATGACCCCGCCCGGGTGCGGGCGGGGTCATCGGCGTCCGGCATCACGCGGGGATCCGGCCGGGGCTGGAGGCCGGCCGGGTCCCGCCGAGGTCAGGGATGGATCGCGTCGGCGGCCCTGGCACGGACCTCGTCGGTCTTCTTCTTGGCCAGCACGGCCGCCTTGCCCGCGTCCTTCTCGAGCCGGGCGGACTTCTTCTTGGCGTCCTTACCGAAGCGGGCCGCCTTCTTCGCGGCCTTCTTCTCCGCGACCTTCCCGGACGCGCGGGCGGCCTTGCGGGCGTCCTCGGCCCGGTCGGCGGCGACGTGCGCGGCGGCGTCGGCACGGTCCCGCACCTCGGCGACGAGCGGGCGGGCCTCGGCGGCGGCCGCGAGGGCCACCGCGGACGCCTGGTCCCGCACCTGCGCGGCGACCGGGGCGGCCTGCTCCCGCGCCACGGCCGCGCGGTCGCGCAGGCGTGCGGCCACGACAGGTGCCTTCTCGCGGACGACCCCGGCGACCCCCGTCGCCTGGTCGCGGACCTGGTCGGCGACCTCCGGTGCCTTCTCACGCACCGTCTCGGCCACCTCGGGCGCCTTGTCCCGGAGGACGTCGGCCGCGCCCCGGGCCTGATCGGCCACAGTGTGGGCGACGCCGGCGATCGCGGCGCCGGCGGCGGCGGACTCCGCCTTGGCGCCGGGGAGCTTCGCCGCGACCTTGTCACCGGCCTGCCGGGCACGCCACGCCAGCCCGGGCTGACCGGCCGTGTCGGCGGACGCGAGCAGCAGCGCGCCGACGAGGGCGACATCCGTGGCCAGCCCCGTGGTCTTGCGGCTGCGCGCGGCCGGGTCGGACTCCATCCAGAACGCGTGCCGGCTGACGGTCGACGGGACGTGGGCGGCGGTGAGCGCCAGCGCCGAGAGCCGGGGGGCCTTGCCGAGAGCGAACAGCGCGCCCGCGCCGATCTTCACGCCGGCGAGCGCCTTCACCCAGGTCTCGGTGTCCTTGGGGACGGGCGGGACCGACGCGGACACGGTGTCGTTGACGGCCTGCTCACCCTTCTCCACCAGCGGGGCGGCCTTGTCGACGAGGGGGGCGGCGTCGGCGACGTGGGCCTGCGGATTGCGGAGCGTCTCAATTCCGTCGATGACGAACACCGTGGCGAGCATGGGTCGTGCGAGTCGTCGAATCATCATTCCTCCTGAATCGGTGGGAGTGCGACACCGAACCTAGTGCGAACCGGCGGCGCGCGCTTCCGGTCGCGCTTTCCTCCGCGGTGGCGGGACCGACGGACGCCGCCCGCCGGGCGGGGTCACCACCCCCGGGCGCGCCACTCGGCCAGGTGTGGCCGCTCCGCGCCGATCGTCGTGTCGTCGCCGTGCCCGGGGTGGACCACCACGTCGTCGTCGAGCACGTCGAAGACGCGGGTCTCCAGGTCGTCCATCAGCCGGGTGAAGTCCTCCGCGGAGCCGGTCTTGCCCGGGCCGCCCGGGAACAGGGAGTCCCCGGAGAACAGGTGCGTCCCCGCGTCGGTCCGCAGGAGCAGGGCGATCCCGTCCGGCGTGTGGCCGCGCAGGCCGATCACCTCGAGGCTCAGGTCGCCCACCTCCACGACGTCCCCGTGGGACACGTGCCGATCCGTCGGCACGTCGATGCCGCCGGCGTCGCCGGGGGAGGCGATCGTCGACAGGCCGAGGGCCCGCACCGTCTCGGCGAGCCCGATCCAGTGGTCGGCGTGGAGATGGGTCGTGAGGACCTCCTTCACCCCGGGCGCGCGGTCCCGCAGGTGTTCGACGAGCCGCGGTGCGTCGTTGGCCGCGTCCACGAGGAGCACCGCGCCGGTGTCCGTGGACTCGATGACGTACACGTTGTTGTCCATCTCGCCGACGGAGATCTTGCTCAGCCGCGCGGGACCCACGGTCCAGCGCTCGCCGGTGAGGCGCCCGGAGAGACGGCCGGAGTAACCCTCGGTGAGGGTGATGCGGTCGGGTAGGGACTCGGTGGGATTCGACATAACTGCAGGCTACCGAGGTCGGCCGGGGTCGGTGGCCGGAAGCGTGTCGTACTACGTTGGTACCTTCGTCTGCGGGAACGGTGGCCATGCCCCGGCGTACGGCTTCCGTCACTGGTATGTGGCGGCGCTCCCCACTCGGAAGGAGAACCCATGGTGGACCGTCTGGTCGTCCGCGGCGCACGGGAGCACAACCTCAAGGGCGTGGACATCGACGTGCCCCGCGACTCGCTGATCGTGTTCACGGGGCTGTCCGGCTCCGGGAAGTCGTCGCTGGCGTTCGACACGATCTTCGCGGAGGGCCAGCGCCGGTACGTCGAGTCGTTGTCCTCGTACGCGCGGATGTTCCTCGGCCAGATGGACAAGCCGGACGTCGACTTCATCGAGGGACTGTCGCCCGCGGTGTCGATCGACCAGAAGTCCACCAACCGCAACCCCCGGTCGACCGTCGGCACCATCACGGAGGTCCACGACTACCTCCGTCTGCTCTACGCCCGCGCCGGGGTGCCCCACTGTCCCACCTGTGGCGAGGTCATCTCCCGCCAGACCCCGCAGCAGATCGTCGACCAGATCCTCGAGGGGGAGGAGGGCGCGAGGTTCCAGGTCCTCGCCCCGGTGGTGCGTACCCGCAAGGGCGAGTTCGTCGACCTCTTCGCCCAGCTCGCCGCGGACGGGTACAGCCGCGTAAGGGTGGACGGTGAACTGCACTCCCTGTCCGAACCACCGACGCTGAAGAAGCAGGAGAAGCACGATGTCGAGGTGGTGGTCGACCGCCTCGCGACCAAACCGTCCTCGCGCCAGCGTCTGACCGACTCGGTGGAGACCGCCCTCGGCCTGGCCGACGGCGTGATCATCATCGAGTACGTGGACCTCGAGGAGTCGGACCCGGGCCGTCAACGTCGGTTCTCCGAGCACATGGCCTGCCCCAACGGCCACCCCATCGCGCTCGACGACATGGAGCCGCGGGCGTTCTCGTTCAACAACCCCTACGGCGCGTGCCCGGTGTGCGACGGACTCGGGGCGCATCTCGAGGTGGACCCCGACCTCGTGGTGCCGGATCCCGAGCGGTCCCTGGCCGACGGGGCGATCGCGCCCTGGTCGGGCGGCCAGAGCGCCGACTACTTCCAGCAGCTCCTGACCGGCCTGGCCAGCGACATGGGTTTCGACCTGAGGACGCCGTGGCAGGACCTGCCCGCGAAGGTGCGCAAGGCGGTCCTCGGCGGTGCCCCCACCAAGGTCCGCGTCCAGTACCGCAACCGGTTCGGACGGACCCGCACCTACGACGCCAAGTTCGAGGGCGTCATGTCGTTCCTCAAGCGACGGCTCGAACAGACCGAGTCCGAGTCGCAGAAGGAGCGCTACCAGGGGTACATGCGCGAGGTGCCCTGCCCCGGATGCGACGGCACCCGTCTCAAGCCGGAGATCCTCGCCGTCACCCTCGCCGGGCCGGGCGGCGAGGAGCGGTCGATCGCCGACATCAGCCGCATGTCGGTCGAGGACTGCGCGGCCTTCCTCGACGGGCTGGAGCTCGACTCCCGCCAGGCGATGATCGCGGGACGGGTCCTCAAGGAGATCCAGGCCCGCATGGGCTTCCTGCTCGACGTCGGCCTGGACTACCTCTCCCTCGACCGTGTCGCGGGCAGCCTCTCCGGCGGTGAGGCGCAGCGCATCCGCCTCGCCACCCAGATCGGGTCGGGTCTCGCGGGCGTCCTGTACGTCCTCGACGAACCGTCGATCGGCCTGCACCAGCGCGACAACCGTCGCCTCATCGACACGCTCGTCCGACTCCGCGACCTGGGCAACACCCTGCTCGTGGTGGAGCACGACGAGGACACCATCCGGGCCGCGGACTGGATCGTCGACATCGGGCCGCTGGCCGGTGAGCACGGGGGACGGGTCGTCCACTCCGGGGACTACGAGGGGCTACTGGCCAACACGGAGTCCCTCACCGGCGACTACCTGGCCGGGCGCCGGGAGATCGCGGTCCCCGACAAGCGACGCGACCCGAGCCCGGACAGACGGCTCCACGTGAGGGGCGCCCGGGAGAACAACCTCAAGAACGTCGACGTGGTGTTCCCGGGCGGGGTGTTGTGCGCCGTCACGGGCGTCTCCGGATCCGGCAAGTCGACCCTCGTCAACGACATCCTCGCGACCTCCCTCGCGAACCAGCTCAACCGGGCGCGCCAGGTTCCCGGTCGGCACTCCCGCATCGACGGTGTCGAGGACTTCGACAAGCTCGTCCAGGTGGACCAGTCGCCGATCGGCCGCACACCGCGCTCGAACCCGGCGACCTACACGGGCGTCTTCGACAAGATCCGCACCCTGTTCGCGGCGACCACCGAGGCCAAGGTGCGGGGCTACAAGCAGGGACGGTTCTCGTTCAACGTCAAGGGCGGTCGCTGCGAGGCGTGCCAGGGCGACGGCACGCTGAAGATCGAGATGAACTTCCTGCCGGACGTCTACGTGCCGTGCGAGGTGTGCCACGGTGCGCGGTACAACCGCGAGACCCTCGAGGTGCACTACAAGGGCAAGACCATCGCCGAGGTCCTCGACATGCCGATCGAGGAGGCGTGCGAGTTCTTCGAGCCCATCACCTCCATCCACCGCTACCTCAAGACCCTCACCGAGGTCGGCCTCGGCTACGTCCGCCTCGGGCAGCCCGCGCCGACCCTCTCGGGCGGCGAGGCGCAGCGCGTCAAGCTCGCGGCGGAGCTGCAGAAGCGCTCGAGTGGTCGGACCGTGTACATCCTCGACGAGCCCACCACGGGCCTGCACTTCGAGGACATCACCAAGCTCCTGTTGGTGATCCAGGGACTCGTGGACAAGGGCAACACCGTGATCGTGATCGAGCACAACCTCGACGTGATCAAGAGCGCCGACTGGGTGATCGACATGGGCCCCGAGGGGGGCGCCGGTGGTGGGACGGTCGTCGCGCAGGGCACCCCGGAGCAGGTCGCCACCGTCGCCGAGAGTCACACGGGGCGCTTCCTCGCGGAGGTCCTGCCGGCGGGCGGGGCCGGTGAGGCGAGCGCGACGCGGGCGACGAGTTCCGGCGAGAAGGGCGCGGCCGGCGAGGCGAGCGTCGCCAAAGCACCCGGGAAGGCGACGGCGACCACATCGGCCGGGAAGAAGTCCGGCAGGAACGCGGCGTCGACGTCGACCGCCCCGGCGGCCAAGAAGACCGCGGCCAAGGCGGCCCGGAAGGCCCGCGCGCTGCGCTGACCGGCCCGTTCCCCGCGCCCGGCGACACGGGGTGGTCAGGCGCGGGAGCGGCCGGAGCCCGCAGGGGGCTCCGGTGCCCCGTGGGAGGTCAGTAGACCGGGCCGGTGAACTTCTCGCCGGGGCCCTCGCCGGGCTCGTCGGGGTACGCGCTGGCCTCGCGGAAGGCGCGCTGCAGGCCCTGCAGGCCGTCGCGCACGACGCGGGCCTGCGGCCCGAGATGCTCCGCCGACCCGGTCACCAGGCCGGCGAGCGCGGTGATCAGCTTGCGGGACTCGTCGAGGTCGAGTCGCGGGCTCGAAGCCGGGTCCTCGTCGGACAACCCCAGCTTCTCGGCGGCGGCGCTCATCAGGACGACGATCGAACGGAAGATGATCTCCTGGGCGGAGACATCCGCCAGATCGACGATCTCGACCTCGCGGGCGTCGAGATGGCCCTCCAGGGGATTCTCGGTGGCCTGGTCGGCGGAGGTGGGCTGCTCGGTGGTCATGCCGTTCACTGTCCCACGGACCGCCCCCGGGCGCGCGCACCGACACCGGTTTGGGGGCAGCCGCCCCAGCTGGTAGAGTCCGTCAATGACTGTGGGAATCCGCTACGCGGCGGGTTCCGTCGTCCAAGAGGAGCCCGATCTCCCACCATCCGACGCCGGAAGGCAGTTTGATGGTCACCACCCCGACGAGGGGTCCGCGAGCGTTCGCGTTCGTATCCTCGTCGACGGGTGAGGAGTGAGAGGCCCCCGGTAGCCATACCGTGGGGCCTTCTCGGTTTCGCCGGCCACGGCCGGCGAGCAGCGGGGCGCCTCGAGGGCGGTTGTGCGGCCACGCGAGTGGTCGCGGACGCCAGCACCGTTACTACCGAGGAGGGCCCATCAGCGCCGAAGCACGTATCAACGAACGAATCCGTGTCCCCGAAGTCCGACTCGTCGGCCCCGGGGGCGAGCAGGTGGGGATCGTTCGCGTCGAGGATGCACTTCGTCTGGCCCTGGAGGCCGATCTCGACCTCGTGGAGGTCGCGCCGAACGCACGCCCGCCGGTGTGCAAGATCATGGACTACGGCAAGTTCAAGTACGAGGCCGCGCAGAAAGAGCGCGAGTCGCGGAAGAACCAGCAGCAGACCGTCGTCAAGGAGCAGAAGCTCCGGCCGAAGATCGACACGCATGACTACGAGACCAAGAAGGGGAACGTCGTCCGTTTCCTCGAGAAGGGCTCGAAGGTCAAGGTCACGATCATGTTCCGTGGTCGTGAGCAGTCCCGGCCCGAGCTCGGCTTCCGGCTGCTGCAGCGCCTGGCGGACGACATCACCGAGTACGGATACGTGGAGACCAGCGCCAAGCAGGACGGCCGCAACATGACCATGGTCGTGGCCCCGCACCGCGGCGCCAAGACCCGCGCCAAGGCGCAGGACTCGAAGGTCACCGACCCCGCGTCCGAGTAGGCCCTCCGCGCCGACCAGACCACGGACGCACGCCGTCCGCACACCCGAGGCCCCACCGGGCACTCCGGGCCGAACCATGTGAGGAAGACCGATCATGCCGAAGATGAAGACCCACAAGGGCACCGCCAAGCGCTTCCGGAAGACCGGAACCGGCAAGCTGGTGCGCCAGCAGGCCAACCGCCGCCACATCATGGAGAAGAAGCCCACCAAGCGCACCCGCCGTCTCGACGGTCGTACGGACGTCGCCCCGGCCGACGTCCCCCGCATCAAGCGGCTCCTCGGGCTCTAGAGCCCCTCCGACCTTCAGTAATTCCGGTCGCCCCGCAGGGTGACCGCCCCAGACCAGTGAGGATTGACCAGTGGCACGCGTGAAGAGGGCAGTCAACGCCCAGAAGAAGCGTCGGACCGTACTCGAGTCCACCAAGGGCTACCGCGGGCAGCGTTCGCGCCTGTACCGCAAGGCCAAGGAGCAGATGCTCCACTCGATGACCTACAGCTACCGCGACCGTCGCGCGCGCAAGGGCGACTTCCGGAAGCTGTGGATCTCGCGGATCAACGCCGCGGCCCGCGCCAACGACATGACGTACAACCGCTTCGTCCAGGGCCTCAAGCTCGCCGGCGTCGAGGTGGACCGCAAGGTGCTCGCCGACCTCGCCGTCACCGACCCGGCCGCCTTCACCGCGCTGGTCGAGGTCGCCCGCAAGGCGCTGCCGGCCGACGTCAACGCGCCGGCTGCCTGACACCCGCGACTTGACGAACACCCCGCCCTCGCAGGGCTCGGGACGACCCGCGGATCCGTTCACCGAACGGACGCCGCGGGTCGTTTCCGCTTCCAAGTTCCACCGCTCGGCCGCCCGACGCAAGGCCGGCCGGTTCCTCGCCGAGGGGGCCAACTCGGTGGAGGCCGCTCTCACCACCGGCGCCGCCGTCGAGCTCTTCTGCACCGAGGCCGCCCTCGACCGCTTCTCCGACCTCGTCGCCACCGGCTGCGGCGTCGGAGTCCCCGTGTCCGTGGTCACCGACCGCGCGATCCGCGGCCTGTCCGACACCGTCAGCCCCACGGGCATCGTCGCGGTCTGCCGCACGGTGACGAGGTCCGCCACCGACGGGAGCCGGACAGACGAGGCACGGTCCGGCGAGAACCGCACCGCCGAAAATCCCGCCCCGCGGCTCGTGGCCGTCGGGCAGGCACTCGCCGAGCCGGGCAACGTCGGCACCCTCATCCGCGTCGCCGACGCGCTCGGCGCCGACGCCGTGTGGCTCACCGACGGCGCCGTCGACCCGGAGAATCCCAAAGCCGTCCGCGCCTCCGCCGGCAGCCTCTTCCACCTGCCCGTGGTCCGCGGCATCGCCGAGGCCGACCTGGTCGAGCGGGCGCACCGATCGGGGCTGCAGGTCGCCGTCGCCGACGCCGGAGGCGAGGTCGACATCGAACACGCCGAGGCCGTCCTCGGCGCCCCCACGGCGTGGGTCTTCGGCAACGAGGCCCACGGCGTCCCGCGAAACCTCGCCGCCGCAGCCGACATCCGGGTCCGGATCCCCATCCGCGGCCGCGCGGAGAGCCTGAACATCGTCACCGCGGCCTCCATCTGCCTCCACACGAGCTCCCGGCTCCAGGCGGGATCGTGAACGCCATGCTCACCGCCCGCGGAATCGGTGCCTCCCGCGGCGCGCGCACGCTCTTCGACGGGCTCGACCTCGTCGTCGCCCCCGGTGACGTCTGGGGCCTCGCCGGGCCCAACGGGGCCGGCAAATCCACCCTCCTCCACGCCCTGGCCGGCGACCCCCTCGCCGAGATGACGGGACAGGTCACCGTCAGCCCTCCCCACGCCACCGTCGGCCTCCTCCGGCAGGAGGTGGAACGGGACCACGACGAGGTGGTCCGGGACTTCCTGCACCGCGTCACCGGCGTCGCCGACGCGCAGAGCCGCATGGACACGCTGGCGGAACGGATGGCCGACTCCGACGCCGCGTCCGAGGCCTACGGCGACGCCCTCGAACGCTGGCTCGCCCTCGGCGGGGGCGACCTCGACGACCGGATCCCGGTGACGGCTGCACGGCTCGGGCTCGACCCCGCCGTCACCGACCTGCCGATGACCGCGCTGTCGGGAGGGCAGGCCGCCCGTGTCAACCTCTGCGCCGTGCTGCTCAGCCAGTACGACATCCTGTTGCTGGACGAGCCCACCAACGACCTCGACCTCGCCGGACTGGCCGTGCTCGAGGAGTTCATGCGGGCCGAACGCCGACCCATGGTGGTGGTGAGCCACGACCGCGAGTTCCTGTCCCGGTGCGTGACCGGCATCGTCGAGCTCGACTCCGCCCAGCGGCAGATCACGGTGTTCGACGGCGGGTACGAGGCCTACCTCGCCGAACGCGCGTTGGCCCGGCAACGGGCCCGAGACGCCTACGAGGAGTACGCCGGCCGGGTCGACCAGCTGAAGGACCGGGTGCAGACCCAGAAGACCTGGCTGGACAAGGGCGTGCGCAACACGATGCGCAAGAGCGGCGGACGCGACGCCGAGCGCGACAAGCACATCCGCAACCGTGCCGGGCAGCGCTCGGAGAAACAGGCCGCCAAGATCGCCCAGTCGGAGCGGGCGATGGAGCGGCTCGAGGTCGTCGAGGAGCCCCGCAAAGAGTGGGAGCTGCGCATGGAGATCGCGGCCGCCCCGCGCTCGGGTGCCGTGGTCGCCGTGCTCACCGAGGCGGTCGTGCGGCGCGGTGACTTCGTCCTGGGGCCCGTCACCGTCCAGCTCGGCGCCGGGGACCGGGTGCTCGTCAGCGGACCCAACGGCGCCGGCAAATCCACCCTGCTGGCGGTGCTCACCGGCGCCACCGCCCCCGACTCCGGGCGGGCGACGACCGGCTCCGGAGTGGAGACGGGACGGGTCGACCAGGCCCGCTCGGAGTTCAGCGGCGACGACACGCTGCTCGACACGTTCTGCGTGGCCGCCGACCCGGCCGGGCTCGACCCCACCGGGGCGCGCACCCTGCTGGCCAAGTTCGGTCTCGGCGGGGAACACGTGGCGCGGCCCTGCGCCACCCTGTCACCGGGCGAACGGACACGGGCCGCGCTGGCGCTGCTCCAGCAACGCGGCGTCAACCTGCTCGTCCTGGACGAGCCGACCAACCACCTCGACCTGCCGGCCATCGAGCAGCTCGAGCAGGCGGTGGACGCGTTCGACGGCACGGTCCTGCTCGTCACGCACGACCGGCGGATGCGGGACGCGTTCCGCGCGACCCGGGAGCTGATCGTCGAGGCCGGCGCGGTGCGCGAGACGCATTGAGCGCGGGAGCCGGTGGGGTCAGCGCCCGCCCAGCAGTGCCAGCAGCCCGTCGCCGATGCCCCCGCGCCAACACGCCGAGTCGTGTCCGCCGACGAACTCGGTGTACCCGACGACCTCCGCCGCGCCCCGGTCGCGCAGTTCGCGGTGGAGGCGCCGGTGGTCGTCGAGGAGGATGCTCTCGGCGAGGCCGACCTCGATCCACAGCCGGGGACGACCCGGCTGCGCCGCGCGGGCGCGTTCCAGCATGTTCTCCTGCCACAGGGACGAGGACTGGGCGATCGCCGCGCCCACGACCTCGGGGTGGTCGAAGGCGGTCTTCAGCGCCGTGAGGCCGCCGAGGCTCTGTCCCACCACGACCACGTCCGCGGGATCCGCGCTGACCGCGTGCCGGTCCCGCACCCACGGCACGATCCGGCCCGCGAGCTCGGCGGCGGTCCCGGAGTCCACGGACAGCTCGGCCATACGCCGCTCGGGCTCGCCGTTGTCGACGTACACGATCACCGGGGGCCGGATCAGCCCCGCCGCCGCCTGCGCGGCCACGGTGTCGGTGACGTGTCGCCGGCGGAGCCAGACCGCCCCGTCGAGCACCAGCAGTACCGGCGCCTGCGGATGGTGGGGGAGACCGTAGTCGGCGGGCGGGACGACCCACAGGGTGCGGGCCCCCGGGCCCTCGACCGGCTCGGGGGTCGTGGGAGCGGGCGCGTCCCCGTTGTGGGAGGTGCGGATCCAGGGCTGCTCGGGGGCCCGGTCGAGGCGGGCGACGGAGAGGGTCTCGCCGGTGTGGGCGGACTCGGTGAGCGGGTTGCGGGGGTCCGGCCGGTAGCGCGCGCGTAGCCGTCTGAGCGCGGGCCGGGTCCCCTCCTCGAGCAGGGCCCGCCAGGTGGCGTCGTCGAGCGGGACGAGGCCGTAGGAGCCGCGCCACCGCGCATCGAGGGCGACGGTGCGGTACCAGATGTCGGTCCCGGGGACGCGGGTCATGGCTCCCTGGTCCAGACCGTGGGTGACCTTGTTGATCCCGATGTAGACGTGGTCGGCGTCGGCGTCCCGCCAGAGGAAGGTGACGATGCGGCGGGTCGCGTCGCCGGGGTCCGGTTCGACGATCGGCGAGCGGTGCCCGGTGGTCGCCCAGAAGTTCTCGACGGTCTGGGCGCGGCGGCCCAGGCGGTCGAGAGCGCCGGCGAGGACGGCGCTGCGGGCCTCGACCGGCGTGGGCGCCGACGGGACGACCGGGGGCGTGCGGGGCACGGCCCCGGCGGTCACCCGGGGCGTGCCCGGGGCGCTCACGCCGGGTCCCCGGCGGTCGCGGCCTCGCCCGGGTCGCCCAGGCTGCGCAGCGGAACGACCATGGGGGTGCCGCAGACCGGGTCGTCGATCACGCGCGCCTCGAGGGCGAACACCTGCGCGAGGAGTTCCTCGGTCATGACCTCGCGGGGGGCACCCCGGTCGACGATCCTGCCGCCGTGCATGACGATGAGGTGGTCGGCGTACCGACAGGCCTGGTTGAGGTCGTGCAGGACGAGCGCGACGGTGCGTCCCTCCTCGCGGTTGAGACGGTGGACCAGCTCCATCACCTCGAGCTGGTGGGAGATGTCGAGGAAGGTGGTGGGCTCGTCGAGGAGCATGACCGGGGTGTCCTGGGCGAGCAGCATCGCGATCCACACCCGCTGACGCTGGCCACCGGAGAGCTCCTCGACCATCCGGTCGGCCAGGGCGGTGATGCGGGTGGCCTCCATCGCCCGCGCGACGGCGACGCGGTCGGCCTCGGACCACTGTTGCAGCATCCGCTGGTGGGGGAAGCGGCCCCGCGCGACGAGGTCGGCCACCGTGATCCCGAACGGGGCGGTGGAGGACTGGGGCAGCAACCCAAGTCGTCGGGCGAGGGCCTTGGGCGCCATCCGGCGCACGTCCCGGCCGGAGAGCAGGACGTCCCCGGAGTCGGGGGTGAGCAGCCTGGACAGCGCGCGCAGGAGCGTGGACTTCCCGCAGGCGTTGGGGCCGATGATCACGGTGACCTCGCCCGCGGGGACGGACACGTCGAGGTCCCGGCTGATCTGCCGGGATTCGTAGGACAGGGTCAGGCCGCGGCCTTCCAGCGCGGGGACGGCGCCGGTCGCGGGGACCGTGCCGGTGGCCGCGGGGGTGGTCGTGTCGGGGGTCGTGGTCATGGGTTCACACCTGCTTCGATCGGGTGAGGAGCCAGATCAGGTAGAGCCCGCCCACGACTCCGGTGACCTTGCCGATGGGGACCGTCGCGAGGACGGGGAGGGACTGGGCGACCGTGTCGGCCAGCACGAGGAGGGCGGCGCCCATGGCGGCCGCGGTGAGCACCGGCATCCCGGCGGATCCGGTGAGTCGGGTCGCCAGCTGGGGCGCGGCGAGGGCGATGAAGGCGATGGGGCCGGCGGCGCCGACGGCCAGTCCCGCGAGTGCCACCGCGATGAGCATGAGCAGGATGCGGGTGCGTTCGACCCGGATGCCGAGCTGGCTCGCGGTGTCGTCCCCCATCTCCATCAGGGTGGCGCGTCGACCGAGGATCGTCAGCAGCGGGACCGCCACCGCCACGCCGACGAGCGCGGGCAGGGCGTGCTCCCATCCTCGGGCCTCCAGCGATCCCGCGAGCCAGATGTTGGCGGTCACGGCGGTGTCGAGGTCGCCCATGACGAGCAGCAGATTGTTGACCGCCTGGAGCACGGCGCCGACGCCGATCCCCACGAGGATCAGCCGGTACCCGCCGGTGACCCTGTTCTTCACGGAGAGCACGTACACGAGTACGGCGGTGAGCAGTCCTCCGAGGATCGCGCTGACGGACACGCGGACCGGATCGGCCTGGAAGATGATGATCTGGACGATCGCGCCGGTGGCCGCGCCGGTGGTGAAGCCGATGATCTCGGGCGAGCCGAGGGCGTTGCGGGAGATGGACTGGAAGACGGCGCCGGACAAGCCGAGGGCGGCGCCCGCGACGATCGCGGTGACGACGCGCGGCAGCCGGAGCCCCACGACGACCCTGGAGGCGACGTCGTCGCCCTCCGCGCCGGTGAGGGCGCCGGCCAGCGCGCCCACCACGTCGGTCAGCGGCAGACGGAGCGTGCCGGCGGTCATCCCCACCGCGCCCAGCACGAGCGTCGCCAGGATCAGTCCGGTGGTCACCACGATCACGCGGGTGGACGTGACCAGGGTGACGGGGCCGGCCGTGAGGAGACGCCCGGTGGGACGCGCGGCGGCGAGGGCGTCGGGGCCGGGCCGGGGGGTGGTCACAGCTGCACCAGCTTCCTGCGTCGGACGAGGATGATGAAGAAGGGTCCGCCGATGATGGCGACCATGATCCCGACCGGCACCTCGCCGGGCGGGGCGACGAGTCGGCCGAGCGCGTCGGCCAGGACGATCAGCGCGGCCGCGATGGCGCCGGAGTAGGGCAGGAGCCAGCGGTGGTCGACGCCCACCAGCAGGCGTGCCAGGTGGGGCGCGGCGAGGCCGAGGAAGACGATGGGCCCGGCGGCGGCGGTCGCCGCCCCGGCGAGGATGACGACGACGACGCCGGCGAGTGCCCAGGTCCGGCCCGGGTCCGCTCCGAGAGCGCGACCGGTGTCCTCCCCGAGGGCGACGGCGTCGAGAGCGCGGGACTGCGCGAGGGCGAGTCCGACGCCCACGGCGGCGAGCAGCCCGACCGCGACGAGGACGTCGGTCCCGCGCCCGGCCAGCGAGCCGACCATCCAGTTCCGGTACCGGTCGAAGACCTCTTCGTTGCTGTTGAGGAGCACGACGGTGGTCAGCGCGCTGAGCACCGCGGTCAGGGCGGCGCCGGAGAGCACGAGTCGCACCGGGTTGGTCCCGTTGCGGACCCCACCGAGCAGGAACACCGCGACCGAGGCCAGCGCGGCCCCGACGAGGCCCAGGACGAGGTACCCGGACACCCCGGTGATGCCGAGGAACGAGATCCCCACGGCGATCGCGGCGGCGGCGCCGGCATTGATCCCGAGCAGGCCGGGCTCGGCCAGCGGGTTGCGGGTGAGGGACTGCATCATCGCGCCCGCCACCCCGAGTGCGACGCCCACCACGAGCGCGTTCAGCGCGCGAGGGACGCGGAGGTCGCGGACCAGCAGGTGGCGGCTGTCGGTGGCGTCGAACGCGGTGAGGGCGTCCCACACCACGCCCGCGGGGATGTCTCGTGATCCCACGGTGATGCTGAGTGCGGCGACGCACAGGGTGATCAGCACCAGCACGACGAGCCCGACGAGCCGCCGGTGTCGGCGTCTCGTCGGGCCCGCGGCGGCGGGGAGTGTGATGGTCACCCGCCGAAGTTCTCCACCACGGAGTCGACGATCTCGGTGGCGCTGTACTGGTCGACGCGGAAGGAGTTCTTCCCGAGCCCGTGGACGGCACCGTTCGCCACCGAGGGCAGGTTGGCCAGGACGGGGTCCTGGGCGAACGCCTGGGCGCCGGCCTCGTCCTGCATGAGGATGAACGTGGTCGCGGAGGTCAGTTCGGTGAGGTTCTCGTAGGAGGCGAACACGAAGTCCTCGCGCTGCTGCGGCTGCGAGTGCCACTCGGCCGGCGGGTCCTCGACCCGGAACCCGAGCGCGGTGAGGATCTCGGCGTGTGCCGATCCCGCACGGGCGATCGGGTTGGTCTCCCCGGGCCCGTTGAACGAGATGATGTTCGCGGTGCCCTCGGGCACCTCGATCTTCGCGGCGGCGTCGGCGACGTAGGCGTCGAACTCCTCGGCGGCGGCGGTGGCCTCGTCCTCGAGTCCGGTGGCCTCACCGAGGTCCTCGGCCAGGTCCTGCCAGGTCTGCCCGCCCTGGTCCACGACGATGGTGGGGGCGATCTCGTTCAGCTCGGCGAGGTTGTCGGTCAGCGTGTCGGCTCCGCTCGCCGAGGTCACGATGAGGTCCGGGTCCTGGCCGATGAGGGCCTCGATGTCCACCGAGCCGGCGGGGAACAGCGGCACGACGCCCTCGGACTCTGCGACGTCCGACCACTGGCCGAAGAAGTCCCCGTTGCCGCCGGTCGTGCTGCCCACGACGGGCGCGTCGATCGCGAGCAGGGTGCCGGTCACGGAGACCGTGGACACGATGCGCTCCGGCTTGGCCTCGATGGTGGTGGTGGAGCCGTCCGCGTTGGTGAAGGTGCGCGGCCACTGCTCGGAGCTCGCCTGGCCGGTGTCGGTGTCGGCCGACGCCTCCTCACCGGCGCCGCCGCAGCCCGCGAGGGCGAGCAGCAGCGCGGCCGAGCCGGCGAGCAACCCCGTGAATCTTCTGGTGGTGGTCAGAGCCATCGTGTGTGTCCTCCGTGGTGGTGGGTGCCCCGGACCGGATCCGGGACCGCGACTTAGGTTAGCCTTCCCAACTGCGAATCGGGCGCAACAGGGTCGCCGAGGAGGGATCGACTAGTCTTGGCCCCCGAGGCGGGTCGGTCGGACAGGGCCGACGAGACGTGGAGGACGAGGGCACTGGTGAGCGAAGACACAGGCGCGGGCGAGGTCCGGATCGACGAGGAGTCGCTGGCGGGGTACGCCGCGGACGCCGAGGCGGCGTTCGCGGGGGCCGCCGATCTCGACGCGCTGGCCACCGCCAGGACCGCGCATCTGGGGGACCGCAGCCCCATCGCGTTGGCGCGCCGCGGGCTGGGTGCACTGCCGAAGGAGCAGAAGGCGTCGGCGGGCAAGACGGTCAACGTCGCCCGCGGCCGCGTCCAGCAGGCCTACGATGCCCGGTTGGCCGAACTCCAGGCGGAGCGTGACGCCGCCGTGCTCGTCGCCGAGACACTCGACCTGACCGTCCCGTCCGGCCGTGCCCCGGTGGGCGCCCAGCATCCCATCACGATCATCACCGAGCAGGTCGCGGACGTGTTCGTGGCGATGGGCTGGGAGATCACCGAGGGACCCGAGGTCGAGGCGGAGCACTACAACTTCGACGCGCTGAACTTCCTGCCCGACCACCCGGCGCGCACGCTGCAGGACACCTTCCACATCGCCCCCGAGGGCAGCCGGCAGGTCCTGCGTACCCACACCTCGCCCGTGCAGATCCGCACCATGCTCGACCGGGAGCCCCCGATCTACGTCGCGTGCCCGGGCCGCACGTTCCGGACCGACGAGCTCGACGCCACCCACACCCCCGTCTTCCACCAGGTGGAGGGGCTGGCGATCGACAAGGGCCTGACCATGGCGCACCTGCGCGGTGCACTGGACGCCTTCGCCCGCGCTCTCTTCGGTCCCGAGACCCGGACCCGGATGCGCCCCAACTACTTCCCGTTCACCGAGCCGTCCGCCGAGGTGGACGTGTGGTTCCCCCGCAAGAAGGGTGGCGCCGGCTGGGTCGAGTGGGGTGGCTGCGGCATGGTCCACCCCAACGTCCTCACCGCGTGCGGGATCGACCCCGAGGAGTACTCGGGCTTCGCCTTCGGCATGGGCCTCGAGCGCACCCTGCAGTTCCGCAACGGACTGTCGGACATGCGCGACATGGTCGAGGGGGACGTGCGCTTCTCCCTGCCCTTCGGTATCCGCGCCTGAGCCGCGCCCGCCCCGCCGCAAGCCCACCACACCAAGACGAAGGACCCCCACAGTGCGAATTGCGCAGTCCTGGTTGACCGAGATCCTGCAGCGTGCCAACGACGGCTGGTCCGTGAGCCCCGCCGAGCTGGACGCCGGGTTCGTCCGGGTCGGCCTCGAGGTGGAGGGTGAGCCGGAGCAACTCCCCGAGATCACCGGCCCTCTCACGATCGGCCGGGTCGCGAGCATCGAGGAGCTCGAGGGCTTCAAGAAGCCCATCCGCTTCTGCCTGGTGGACGTGGGGGCCGACGAGCCCCAGCAGATCGTGTGCGGTGCCCGGAACTTCGCCTCCGGAGACCTCGTGGTGGTCGCGCTGCCGGGGACGGTGCTGCCCGGCGGGTTCGAGATCGGCAAGCGCAAGACGTACGGCAAGCCCAGTGAGGGCATGATCTGCTCGGCCTCCGAACTGGGGATCGGCTCCGACCACAGCGGGATCATCGTGCTGGCCCCCGGGACCGCGGAGCCCGGCGATCCGGCCGGCCCGGTGCTCGCGGCCGGTGCGGACGAGCGCGACACGGTGATCGAGCTCAACGTCACGCCCGACCGTGGTTACTGCCTGTCGGCGCGGGGCCTGGCCCGCGAGCTCGCGTGCGGCTTCGACCTCGACTTTTCCGACCCCGCCGTCGAACTGGGTCTGCCGTCGGACCGGCAGACGTGGCCGCTCGAGGTCAGCCCCGAGTCCGGTGCCCGGCGGTTCGCCCTGCGTCGCGTGACGGGCGTGGACCCGGCCGCGCGCACCCCGTGGTGGATGGCCCGCCGCCTGTTGCTCTCGGGCGTGCGTCCGATCTCCCCGGCCGTCGACGTCACCAACTACGTCATGCTCGAACTCGGTCACCCGATGCACGCGTTCGACGCCGCCCGCGTGCAGGGCGGTCTCGTCGTGCGTCGTGCGCGGGCGGGGGAGACCCTGGTGACGCTCGACGACGTCACGCGCACCCTCGACCCCGAGGACGTCGTCATCTGCGACGAGACCGGCCCCATCTCGATGGCCGGCGTCATGGGCGGTGCCTCCACCGAGGTCTCGGACACGACGACCGACGTCCTGTTGGAGGCCGCGGTGTGGGACACGCTCGCGGTGTTCCGGACGATCCGCCGCCACAAGCTGCCGAGTGAGGCCGGCAAGCGCTACGAACGCGGGGTCGACGCGGCGGCCTCGATCGCCGCCCTGGACCGCGCGGCCACCCTGCTCGCCGAGATCACCGGCGGCACGGTCGAGGACTCGCTCACGGACGTGGGGTCCGCCCCGGTCATGCCGACGATCGCGTTCGACCCGGACCGCCCCTCGCGCGTGGCCGGCGTCGGGTACCCGGCCGGGACTGCCCGGAGGCGCCTGGAGCAGATCGGCTGCGCCGTCGCCGGTGACGACGCAGTGCTGCTGGAGGTCACGCCGCCGACCTGGCGTCCCGACCTCGCGCTGCCGGCCGACCTCGTGGAGGAGGTGCTGCGCCTGGAGGGGCTGGAGAACATCCCGTCGGTGCTGCCCACCGCCCCGGCGGGCCGGGGCCTGACCGCCGAGCAGCGTGGGCGACGCGCCGTCGGTCACGCCCTCGCCGCGGCCGGGCACGTGGAGGTGCTCACGTCCCCGTTCTGTGACCCGTCGGTGTTCGACGACATGGGGCTGGGGGACGACGACGAGCGCCGCCGGACGATGTCCGTGGTCAACCCCCTCGAGAGCGACAAGGCGCACCTCGCGACCACCCTATTGCCGTCGTTGATCGAGATCGCGCGCCGCAACATCACCCGGGGCAGTCGCGACCTCGCCGTGTTCTCGGTCGCGCAGGTGTCGTTCCGGACCCCGACCACCGGCGCGGTGGAGATGCTGCCGGTCGACCGTGAGCCCACGCCGGAGGAGCGCGAGAGACTGAGCGCCTCCCTGCCCGCGCAGCCCCTGCACGTCGCGGCGTTGTACACCGGCCGGCGCGAGCCGGCGGGGCACCTCGGGGCCGGCCGCGACGCCGACGCCCTCGACGCCGTGGAGGCCGCGCGGATCGTCGGGCGTGCGCTGGGCGCCGAGGTCGAGGTGCGGGCCGCCGACCACGCGCCGTGGCACCCGGGCCGGTGTGTCGAGGTGCTCGTCGACTGCGCGGTGGTCGGCCACGCCGGCGAGCTGCACCCCGCCGCCTGTGAGCGGCTCGGACTGCCCGCGCGGTCCTGCGCGGTCGAGCTGGACCTCACCGCGATCGGCGTGCGCGAGGTGCTGCCGGCCCCGACGATCTCGTCGTACCCCGCGGTCAACCAGGACGTCGCCCTCGTGGTGGACGCCTCCGTGCCGGCGGCCGACGTCGAGGCGGCGCTGCGCGAGGGCGGCGGGGAGCTGCTCGAGAGCGTGCGCCTGTTCGACGTCTACACCGGAGCGCAGCTCGGCGAGGGGCGCAAGTCGCTGGCCTACGCGCTGACGTTCCGCGCCGACGACCGGACCCTCACCGAGGACGAGGCCAGCACCTGGCGTAACGCGGCCGTCGAGGCCGCCTCCCGGGCCGTGGGGGCGAGCCTGCGTGGCTGAGGACGAGCGGCCGGCCGGGGCGCGGGCGGACACCCGCTCGCCCGGGCCGCGGGTGCCGCGGATCCTCTGCATCGCGGGTACCGACCCCTCCGGCGGTGCGGGCCTGCTCGCGGACGTCAAGGCCGTCGCCGCGATGGGCGGGTACGGGATGGGCGCCGTCACCGCGGTCACCGTCCAGAACACCGTGGGCGTCACCGGGGTACACGCGCTGCCCGTCGCCGACGTCATCGCCCAGCTCGACGCGGTCGCCGATGACGTGATGATCGACGCCGTCAAGATCGGCATGCTCGGGGAGGCGGGTCTCGTCGAGGCCGTGGGGGACTGGCTCCGTCGTCGTCGTCCCCCTCATGTCGTCCTCGACCCGGTCATGGTGGCCACCACCGGTGGGCGGCTCGCCAGTGAGGACGCCGCCCGGATGCTGCGCGATCTCGTCCCCCTCGCGGACCTGGTCACGCCCAACGTCCCCGAGCTCGCCGTCCTGTGCGGCCTCGAGGGTGCGACGGACATCGAGGGCATCGTCGGGCAGGCCGAACTCGTCCACGACCAGACGGGGTGCGCCGTGCTCGCCACCACCGGGGACCTCGAGGACGGTAGCGCCGAGGACGTCCTCGTCGAGACCGAGGGCGACCGCCGGACCACGCTGCGGCTGCCGTTCGTGCGGGTCGACACGCCACACACCCACGGCACCGGGTGCTCGCTGTCCTCGGCGCTGGCCACCGCGCGCGTCGGCGCGCCGGACTGGGAGGCGGCGTACCGGCGGGTCCGACCGTGGATGGACGGGGCCCTCCACGGGGGACTGACCCTCGAGGTCGGGCACGGCTCCGGACCTCTCGACCACACCTGGTTCCTGCATCGCTGACGGTCCCGCCCGCGGCGTCGACGACACCGGCCGCCGCTCCCGGACCGCTCCTGTCGTACACCTGTGCGAACATCCGTCCCGACTGACAGCCGAGACGACCAGGAGCAGATCATGAACGCCTCCCACGCCACCTCTTCCTCTTCCTCCTCCCGCACGACCTCGCCCCACGCCCACGGCGCCCCACCGCCGGAGAAGGCGCTGGACAGGGTCCGGAAACTGTTCGCCAAGGCCGAGAGCGTGGCCGGCACGCCCGAGGCGGGGGTGCTCCTCGAGCGCGCCTACGCGCTGCTGGCCAAGTACGGCGTCGACGAGGCGCTGGCCCGCGGCGGGCCCGACACCACCGCGGCGGAGGTCATGGTCCTCGACCACGTGGTCTCGGGTCGGTACCAGCCGGATCAGGTGGGGCTCGTCGCCGCGCTCGCCTCGGCGATGCACTGCCGCGCCGTCACCGCCGTGCGGGGCGACGGCACGCGAGTCGTCCACGTCGTCGGCGTCCGGCGCCACGTCGAGCGCGTGGGGATGCTCGCCGGGGCCCTGACGGGCGTGATGCTCGCCGCGGCCGCCCGGCAGCGACCGGTCCCCGGCGTCTCCGCCGTCACGCACCGCAAGTCCTTCATGACCGGGTTCGCCCACGAGGTCGGTCGGCGGCTCGAGGCGGCGGAGCGGGGCGCCGTCGCCGAGAGCCGGGACGCGGCCGGGGCCGGGCTCGTCCTTCGGTCCGACGCCCAGCGCGCGGACGCGGAGCTGCGTCGCCGGTTCCCGACCGCCGTGCGGGGCACCCGTCGCCGGGTCGGGATGTCCGGTATCGAGGAGGGGCGCCGCGTGGGTGGCTCGGTGGACCTGGGGCAGCGGCGGTTCTCCGGGGGGCGGCGTCAGCTGGGCGCCTGACCGCCGGGGCGGCGCCCCGCCCGCCGGGACCCGACCCCGCGCGTGCAAAAGATTGCAAGGTGATGCATACTCGTGCGTATGGCAATCAAGGTAGCGGTCGCAGGTGCTTCGGGATACGCGGGCGGGGAGTTCCTCCGCCTCCTGCTGGGGCACCCGTCCTACGTGGCGGGAGAGCTCGAGCTGGGCACCCTGGCCGCGGGGTCGAACGCCGGACAGACGCTGGGGGAGCACCACCCTCACCTGCTGCCGCTCGCCGACCGCGTCCTGGCGGAGACCGACGCGCAGACGCTCGCGGGTCACGACGTGGTGGTCCTCGGCCTGCCCCACGGGCACTCGGCGGCCATCGCCGAGCAGCTGGGACCGGACGTCCTGGTGGTGGACCTCGGCGCGGACTTCCGGCTCACCAGCGCCGAGGACTGGACGGCCTACTACGGGTCCGAGCACGCGGGGTCGTGGCCGTACGGTCTGCCCGAGCTCCCCGGCGCGCGCGAGGCGCTGCGGGGCACCCGGCGCGTCGCCGTGCCCGGGTGCTTCCCCACCGGTGCCACGCTGGCCCTGTTCCCCGCGGTCGCGGCGGGCCTGGTGGACGCCTCGGCCATCACCATCGTCTCGGTGACCGGCGCCTCCGGGGCCGGCAAGGCGGCCAAGGTCCCCATGCTGGCCTCGGAGGTCATGGGTTCGGCCAAGGCGTACGGCGTCACCACGCACCGTCACACCCCCGAGATCATCCAGAACCTCCGGACGGTCACCGACGCGGAGGTGTCCGTGAGCTTCACCCCTGTCCTCGCACCGATGGCGCGCGGCATCCTCACCACCGCCGTGGCCCCCACCACCGCGAGCGGGGAGGAGCTGCGTGCGGTGTACGCGAAGGCGTTCGAGGCCGAGCCGTTCGTCCACGTCCTGCCCGCCGGCGTGCAGCCCATGACCGCCTCCGTACTCGGCTCCAACGCCGTCCAGCTGGGTGTGGAGGTGGACGAGCGTGCCGGCCGCGCGGTGATCACCGCCGCGATCGACAACCTCGCCAAGGGCACCGCCGGGGGCGCGATCCAGTCGATGAACCTGGCGCTCGGGCTGCCCGAGACCGCGGGACTCAGCACGGTCGGCCTGGCCCCGTGAGCGACGCGCCCGCTCCGGGTGCGACGCCCGCTGGCCACGCGCACGGCCTCGAGCGGTGGACCGGGGCCTCCGAGACCGACGCGGTCATCTGGACGGCGCCCGCCGGGTCGGTCGCGGCGCTGGACGTCTCGGGTGATGGGGCGGACGCGGTCGAACTGCAGTGGAGCGTCCGGAGCGCGCAGGTGCCCTCGACCCGGGCGGTCGTGCTCCTCGAGGGCCCCGGTGCCGGTGACGCCGGGGCGGACTTCGTCCGGGCCCACACCGCGGCCGAGGACTTCGCCGGGCTCATGAGCTCTCGAACCGGGGTCGAGGTCGGCCCGATCGAGGTCCTCGTCTTCCGACCCGACTCCGGAGACGGGCCGTGGCCCGAGCCGTCGCCCACGGCGGACGGCGCGGAATTCCGGTTCCGTCACCGCGGCGGCGCCGACATCCGTCTCACCCTGACCATCCCCCACCAGCCCGGAGAGGCATGACATGACCACAGTGATGAACGACGGGTCCACCGAGCTGACGCCGTTCGTCCGCGCGCACGTCCTCGCCGAGGCACTGCCGTGGCTGCAGAAGTTCCACGACAAGATCGTGGTGGTGAAGTACGGCGGCAACGCGATGGTGGACGAGGACCTCAAGAAGGCCTTCGCCGCCGACATGGTCTTCCTGCGCACGTGCGGCCTCAAGCCCGTCGTGGTACACGGCGGCGGCCCGCAGATCACCTCGATGCTGACGCGCCTCGGGTTGGAGGGCGAGTTCCGGGGCGGTTTCCGCGTCACCACTCCCGAGGTCATGGACGTCGTCCGGATGGTGCTGTTCGGCCAGGTCGGGCGCGAACTGGTCGGACTGATCAACGCCCACGGCCCGTACGCGGTCGGCATCTCCGGCGAGGACGCCGGGTTGTTCACCGCCGTGCGACGGACCGCGATGGTCGACGGGCGGCCCACCGACATCGGACTCGTCGGCGACGTGGAGTCCGTCGACCCGCGCGCCGTGCTCGACCTCATCGAGGCCGGCCGGATCCCCGTCGTCTCCACCATCGCCCCCGACGCCGACGGCACCGTCCACAACATCAACGCCGACTCGGCCGCGGGCGCCCTCGCCTCGGCCCTCGAGGCGGAGAAGCTCGTCGTCCTCACCGACGTCGAGGGGCTGTACACCAACTGGCCCGACCGGTCCTCGCTGGTCACCCATCTGGGCACAGGCCCCCTCGAACGTCTGCTGCCCTCCCTGGAGAGCGGGATGGTCCCCAAGATGGAGGCCTGCCTGCGTGCGGTCCAGGGCGGGGTGCGCGCCGCCCACGTCATCGACGGCCGGGTCGAGCACTCCGTCCTGCTGGAGATCCTCACCGAGGGCGGCATCGGGACGATGGTGACCGAGGGCGACCACGAGACCCGCATACCGGCAGGAGAGCACGCGTGAGCGACACGACCACCCACAGCCTCACCTCGCGGTGGGACGCCGCGCTGATGCGCAACTACGGCACCCCGCCGCTCGAGCTGGTCTCGGGGCGCGGCGTGACCGTCACCGCCGCGGACGGTCGCGAGTACGTCGACCTGCTCGGCGGCATCGCGGTCAATTCGCTCGGCCACGCCCACCCGGCGGTCGTGGACGCCGTGAGCAGGCAGGTCGCCGAACTCGGGCACGTGTCGAACCTGTACATCCACCCGACGGTGGTCCGGCTCGCGGAGCGTCTCGAGTCGCTGCTCGCGGTGGACCAGCCGGTACGGGCGTTCTTCTGCAACTCGGGTGCCGAGGCCAACGAGGCCGCGTTCAAGATCGCCCGCCGGACGGGCCGCTCGCGGATCCTCGCCGCGGAGAACGGCTTCCACGGGCGGACCATGGGTGCGCTCGCGATGACCGGGCAACCCGCCAAACGCGAGCCGTTCGAACCGATGCCCGCAGGAGTCGAGTTCTATCCGTACGGCGACATCGACGCGCTCACGGAGCTGGTGGAGCGGGCCCCGGGCGACACCGCCGCCGTCATCCTGGAGCCCCTCCAGGGGGAGGGTGGCGTGGTCGAGCCGCCCGAGGGGTTCCTCGCCGACGTCCGCGCGCTGTGTTCCGCCCACGGGATCCTCATGATCGCCGACGAGGTCCAGACCGGGATCGGCCGCACCGGGGCGATGTTCGCCTCCCGCAAGGCGGGCGTCGTGCCCGACGTCATCACCCTCGCCAAGGGCCTCGGTGGCGGACTGCCCATCGGGGCGTGCCTCGGCATCGGGCCGGCCGGGGAGCTGCTCACCGCGGGGCAGCACGGCACGACGTTCGGGGGGAACCCGGTGGCGTGCGCCGCCGCTCTCGCCGTGCTCGACACGATCGACTCCGACGACCTCGTCGCGCACGTCGACCGGCTCGGCAAGATCATCGCCGCGGAGATCGAGTGTCTCGACCACCCGCTGATCGACCACGTCCGCGGACGGGGACTGCTGCTGGGGATCGTGCTCACCGCCCCGGTCTCGAAGTCTGTGGAGGACGCCGCCCGGGCTTCCGGTTACCTGGTCGGGGCGACGGCCGCCGACGTGGTCCGGCTCGCCCCGCCCCTCATCCTCACCGAGGCGCAGGCCGCGCGGTTCGTCTCCGCGCTGCCCGCGATCCTCGACACCGCGTCCCCGAAGGAGACCTCGTCATGACCGGTTCCCCCGACACCACCCGGCCGGTGCGGCACTTCCTCCGCGACGACGACCTCAGCCCCGCCGAGCAGGCGGACGTCCTGGACCTGGCGCTGGAGCTCAAGGCGGCGCCGTTCTCCGCGCGCCCGCTGGAGGGGCCCCGTTCCGTCGCCGTCATCTTCGACAAGACCTCCACACGGACCCGATTCTCCTTCGACGCCGGGATCGCCCAGCTGGGGGGCAATGCGATCGTCGTGGAGTCGGGGTCCACGCAGATGGGCAAGGGGGAGACCCTCTCCGACACCGCGAAGGTGATGTCGCGCTACGTCGAGGCGATCGTGTGGCGGACGTACTCCCAGGCCGGGCTCGTCGAACTCGCCGCGGACTCCGACGTCCCGGTCGTCAACGCGCTGAGCGACGAGTTCCACCCCTGCCAGATCCTCGCGGACCTGCTCACCATCCGGGAGAACTTCGGCCGCACGGCGGGCCTGCGGGCCGTGTACCTCGGCGACGGCGCGAACAACATGGGGCACTCGTACCTGCTCGGCTTCGCCACGGCGGGCATCCACATCACCATCGCCGCCCCGGACGGGTACCAGCCCTCGGGCCGGGTCGTCGCCGACGCCGAACGGATCGCCCGCGACACGGGCGGGTCGGTCACCCTGACGACCGACGTCGACTCGGCGGTCGAGGGGGCGGACGTGCTCATCACCGACACCTGGGTCTCGATGGGCATGGAGGAGTCCGCGCAGGACCGCCTGCGCGATCTCGCCGGCTACCAGCTCGGGCAGCAGGCGGTTGACCGGGCCTCGGATGACGTGATCGTCCTGCACTGTCTGCCCGCCTACCGCGGCAACGAGATCTCCGAGGAGGTCATCGACGGACCCCGCAGCCGCGTCTTCGACGAGGCGGAGAACCGACTCCACGCGCAGAAGGCCCTGCTCGTCTGGCTGCTGGAGCGGGCGTGACCGCGGTCGGCGCCGTGAGTCGGACGGTGCGGCACGCCCGCATCACGGAGATCCTCCGGCGTCGCCCGGTCCGCAGCCAGACCGAGCTCGCCGAGGCGCTGGCGGAGGAGGGCATCGCGGTCGCGGTGGCCACGCTCAGCCGCGACCTCGATGAGCTCGGCGCGGTCAAACTCCGCGCCGCCGACGGGGGAGCGGGCCGCTACGTCATCCCGGAGGACGGGAGTCACGTCCCGGGCATCCCCGGGGGCACCGACCGACTGACCAAGCTGCTCTCGGAGCTGCTCGTCTCCGCCGACCACAGCGGCAACATCGCGGTCCTGCGCACCCCACCGGGGGCGGCCAACTTCCTCGCCAGCGCGCTGGACCGCGCGAACCTCGATGACGTCGTCGGGACGATCGCCGGGGATGACACCATATTCGTCATGGCCCGCGAACCGGTCGCCGGCGCGGAGCTCGCCGACCGGCTCTCCGGGCTGGCCCGACGCCAGCTCTGACCGAGCTCTGACCGGCGGCCGCGCACCTCCGGCCCGCACGCCACAAACCCTCAGACCCACAGCACACACCAAGGAGAACACCATGTCCGATCGCGTCGTCCTCGCCTACTCCGGCGGACTCGACACCTCCGTCGCCATCAGCTGGATCGGCAAGGAGACCGGTGCCGAGGTCGTCGCCGTCGCCATCGACCTCGGCCAGGGTGGCGAGGACATGGACGTCGTCCGCCAGCGCGCCCTCGACTGCGGCGCCGTCGAGTCGATCGTCGTGGACGCCCGCGACGAGTTCGCCGAGGAGTACTGCGCCCCCACCATCAAGGCCAACGGCCTGTACATGCGTCAGTACCCGCTCGTGTCGGCGATCTCGCGCCCGCTCATCGTCAAGCACCTGGTGACCGCGGCCAAGATGCACGGCGGCACCTCCGTCGCGCACGGATGCACCGGCAAGGGCAACGACCAGGTCCGCTTCGAGGTCGGCTTCGGCGCCCTCGCCCCGGACCTCGACGTGATCGCGCCGGTCCGCGACTACGCGTGGACCCGCGAGAAGGCCATCGAGTTCGCCGAGAAGAACGAGATCCCGATCAACGTCACCAAGAAGTCTCCGTTCTCGATCGACCAGAACGTCTGGGGTCGCGCGGTGGAGACCGGCTTCCTCGAGGACCTGTGGAACGCCCCCACCAAGGACGTCTACGACTACACCGAGGACCCCACGATCAACTTCGCCGCCCCCGACGAGGTCACCGTGACCTTCTCGCAGGGCGTCCCGGTGGCCATCGACGGCCGGAAGGTCACCGTGCTGGAGGCGATCGAGGAGCTCAACCGCCGCGGTGGCGCGCAGGGCGTGGGGCGCCTCGACATGGTCGAGGACCGCCTGGTCGGCATCAAGAGCCGTGAGGTCTACGAGGCGCCGGGTGCGATGATCCTCATCACCGCGCACAAGGCCCTCGAGGATGTCACCCTCGAGCGCGAGCTCGCCCGCTACAAGTCCGGTGTCTCCGACACGTGGTCGAACGCGGTGTACGACGGCCTGTGGTTCTCCCCGCTGAAGTACGCACTCGACGCGTTCATCGACAACACGCAGGAGCACGTCTCGGGTGACATCCGGATGGTGCTGCACGGCGGGTCGATCACCGTCAACGGCCGCCGGTCGGACTCGTCGCTGTACGACTTCAACCTGGCCACCTACGACGAGGGCGACTCGTTCGACCAGAGCTACGCCAAGGGCTTCGTCAACCTCCACGGCCTGAGCTCCAAGATCGCCGCCAAGCGGGACCTCGGCCTGTGACTGCCGGGCAGCACGTCGGCGAGGAGGGCCGCGACGACCGGCACGGCACCAACACCGGTGCGCTGTGGGGCGGGCGGTTCGCGGGCGGCCCGGCCGAGGCCATGGCCGCGCTGAGCAAGTCCACCCACTTCGACTGGGAGCTGGCGCCCTACGACATCCGCGCGTCCAAGGCGCACGCGCGGGTGCTCCACCGTGCGGGCCTGCTCACCGGGCCGGATCTGGACTCCATGCTCGACGGTCTGGACCGGCTCGCGGCGGATGTCGACTCCGGCGCGTTCGTCCCGGCGGAGTCGGACGAGGACGTCCACGGCGCCCTCGAGCGCGGACTGATCGACAGGGTCGGGGCGGAGGTCGGCGGACGGCTGCGCGCCGGCCGCTCGCGCAACGACCAGGTGGCGACCCTCTTCCGGATGTGGCTCCGTGACGCGGTCCGCGCGGTCGCCTCCGGCGTGCTGGACGTGGTGGACGCGCTGGTCGCGCAGGCCGACGCCCACCCGGACACGGTCATGCCGGGCAAGACGCACTTCCAGGCGGCGCAGCCGGTCCTGTTGTCGCACCAGCTGCTCGCCCACGCGCAGCCGCTCCTGCGTGACCTCGACAGGATCCGCGACCTGGACCGGCGGTTGGCGGTGTCGCCGTACGGTTCGGGCGCGCTGGCCGGCTCCTCGCTGGGGCTCGACCCGGACGCGATCGCCGCGGAGCTCGGTTTCGACCGGGCGGCGGACAACTCGATCGACGCGACGAGTTCGCGCGACTTCGCCGCGGAGGCGGCCTACGTGCTCGCGCAGATCGCCGTGGACCTGTCGCGCCTCGCGGAGGAGATCATCGCCTGGTCGACTCCCGAGTTCGGGTACGTGACCCTCGCCGACGAGTGGTCGACGGGCAGTTCGATCATGCCGCAGAAGAAGAACCCCGACGTCGCGGAGCTGATGCGCGGCAAGACCGGCCGGTTGATCGGCAACCTCACCGGTCTGCTCGCCACGCTGAAGGCGCAGCCGTTGGCGTACAACCGGGACCTGCAGGAGGACAAGGAGCCGGTCTTCGACTCGGTGGCGCAGCTCGACCTGCTCCTGCCGGCGATGGCCGGGCTCGTGGCCACCCTCGAGTTCCACCCTGGGCGGCTCGCCGAACTCGCGCCGGCGGGATACACGTTGGCCACGGACATCGCCGAGTGGATGGTCCGCCAGGGCGTCCCGTTCCGTGTCGCCCACGAGGCGGCCGGTGAGTGCGTGCGGGTGGCCGAGGGCCGCGGCGTGGGACTGGACGAGTTGGACGACGACGAGTTGGCGGCCGTGGATCCCGCGCTGACACCCGAGGTGCGCGAGGTCCTCACCGTGACCGGATCGGTCGCGTCGAGGAACGCCCGCGGCGGGACCGCGGCCGAGGCCGTGGCCGAGCAGCGGCGTCGGCTGGGCGAGATCCGCGATCAGTTCGCCGCGTGGGTAGGGTGAGGCGCATGTCCACGATCGACGCCCGTCTGCTCGAGATCCTCGCCTGTCCCGAGGACAAGGGGCCGCTCCTCCTGGTCGGGGACGAGACGCTGTACAACCCCCGCCTGCGCCGGGCCTACCGTATCGACGACGGCATCCCGGTCCTACTGGTCGACGAGTCGAGGACGGTCGACGACTCCGAGCACGCCGACCTGCTCGCCCGCTCGGGCGGCGCCGCGGGGGAGTGACCCGTCTGTCGGGGGTGAGCCGGGCCGCAGCGGACGGGGTGGACCCCGGGGAGTTCCGCTCGCACCTCCGTGAGTCGGCTCCCCACGACGCGGCGCGGTCGCTGCTCGGCGGGATCCTTACGCACGGGGGTGTCTCGGTGCGGATCGTGGAGGTCGAGGCGTACGGGGGACCGGCCGACTCGCCGTTCCCCGACGCCGCCGCCCACACGTGGCCCGGCCGGACGGCCCGTAACGAGGTGATGTTCGGCGACGCCGGGCATCTGTACGTGTACCTCAGCCACGGGCTGCACCAGTGCGTGAACATCACCTGTCGGCCCCCGGGCGAGGGCGGGGGAGTGCTGCTGCGGGCCGCCCGGGTCGAGGCCGGGCACGACACGGTGGGGACCCGCCGGCCGGGCATCCCGGCCGAACGCGCCGCCCGCGGACCCGGCAACCTCGGACGCACCCTCGGAATCGATCTGTCGATGCGGGGCACCGACGTGTTGGACCCGTCGTCGTCGATCCGGTTCCGTCCCGACCCGGTTCCGGACGATCAGGTCCGCTCCGGTCCCCGCGTCGGTGTCTCCCGCGAAGCGGACCGCCCGTGGCGGTTCTGGCTCGCCGGTGCGCGGGAGGTCTCCGCCTACCGTCGCAGCCCTCGCGCGCCGCAGGTCACCCGCCCTGTGGTGGTCGGGCGCGGCGATGAGGGAGAATGACGGCCGTGACCAACGACATCCTCGATGAACTGCAGTGGCGCGGGCTGATCGCCCAGTCGACCGACCTGGACGCGCTCCGCGCCCACCTCGACGAGGGGACGGTCTCCCTCTATTGCGGGTTCGACCCGACCGGTCCGAGTCTGCACGCCGGTCACCTGATCCCGTTGCTCACGCTCCGTCGGTTCCAGCTGGCGGGCCACCGCCCGATCGTCCTCGCCGGCGGCGCGACCGGCATGATCGGTGACCCCCGCGAGGTGGGCGAGCGCGTCATGAACACCTCCGACACCGTGGCCGAGTGGACCGAGCGGATCGCCGGGCAGCTGGAGCGGTTCGTGGACCTCACCGAGGGACCCACCGGTGCGCGGGTGGTCAACAACATGCAGTGGACCGGACACATGACGGTGATCGAGTTCCTGCGCGATGTCGGCAAGCACTTCTCGCTCAACACGATGCTCGGGCGCGACACCGTGAAGCGGCGCCTCGAGGGTGACGGCATCTCGTTCACCGAGTTCTCCTACATGCTCCTCCAGGCGAACGACTTCCTGCAGCTGCGCCGGACCATGGGGTGCACGCTGCAGCTGGGTGGATCGGACCAGTGGGGCAACATCGTCGGCGGCGTCGACCTCAACCGGCGGGTCGACGGCGAGGCGGTCCACGCCATGACGGTCCCGCTCGTGACCTCGGCGGACGGTAAGAAGTTCGGCAAGTCCACGGGTGGCGGGAGCCTGTGGCTCGACCCCTCCATGACCAGCCCCTACACCTGGTACCAGTACTTCCTCAACACCGCCGACGCCGATGTGGTGCGCTACCTGCGCTGGTTCTCCTTCCTCGGCCGGGAGGAGATCGACGAGCTCGAGACCCTCACCCGGGAGAAGCCGCACCTGCGGGCGGCACAGAAGCGTCTCGCCGAGGAGATGACGACCCTGGTGCACGGCGTCGCCGCGACCGAATCGGTCCAGGCCGCGGCCCAGGCCCTGTTCGGCCGCGGTGAACTCGGCGAGCTGGACGAGGACACCCTGGCGGCGGCGCTCGAGGACGCGGGCGCGGTGGAGATCGCGTCCGGTCACCCCACGACGATCGTCGATCTGCTCGTGGCCACAGGGCTGAGCGAGAGCAAGGGCGCGGCGCGCCGGGCGGTCGGTGAGGGCGGTGCGTACGTCAACAACGAGCGGGTCTCGGATCCCGAATGGACGCCGGCGCCCGGTGATCTCCTGCACGGGGGGTGGCTGGTCCTGCGCCGCGGGAAGAAGAGCTTCGCGGGCGTGCGGATCACCTGATCACCCACCTCTCGCAACGATGGCGCCGGCTCTCACCGGCGCCATCACGCGTTTAGGGGTGTTCACCTGCGGGTTTGCGTTTCCGTTCACGTCTGCGTAACTTATTGGACGTCGCCGAGAGCGGCTCGGACCGAGAGGCCCGGGGCGCCCACGGAGACGGGCTCCAGAAGACCGGAGCGCCGAGCCGGTTTGACACGGTGAAGCGGGACGGCTAAGTTGGAGAAGTTGCCTTCCTGATCTGGATGGTGGCGGTTCACCCCGGTAGTCATCAGGTGGTTTGTCCTC
>NZ_JAVHXC010000011.1:0-88064 GCF_032248695.1 Dietzia sp. CH92
CTGACCGTGGAGGCGAACCTGATGGCCGAATGCCGGCGCCATCACCGGTTCAAGACCTTCTCCGACTGGCGCTACCGATTGGAGCCCGACGGCACTCTGGTCATCACCACCCCTGACGGGGCGACCATGATCACCCGCCCTGAAGGACCCCTGGCCCAATACCGGCGCGAGCAGCAGCGCGCCGAGGCCGATGCCTGGGCCCGCCAGCAACGCCGCAACCCCCACCCGCACACCGACCCGGCCGCGGCCGCGGGGGCGATGGACCAGGCCACCTACTTCACCCGCCGCGCCCAACGCCTGGGCCGCGAACGCACCCAAGCAGCCGCCGCGCCCGGATCGCCCACCACCAGCCCGGCCCCGGCCCCGGCCCCGGCCGCGCCGCGNGGGCCGCGAACGCACCCAAGCAGCCGCCGCGCCCGGATCGCCCACCACCAGCCCGGCCCCGGCCCCGGCCCCGGCCGCGCCGCGGGGGTTCGGCCCGGCCGAGGACAGCCGCTGGTGGCAACGCAACAGACCCCACCACAGCACCCTCGAACACGCCATCCGCCAAGCCCTGCGCGAGCACCTCGAGAAGCAACTCGACCAACAACTCGAACCACCACCACCCTTCTGAGGGGCCTTGGCGTGCTGCGCAGCGGTGGTGCGGAAGAAAATTCTTGGCCCCGTGGGCAGGCGTGCGGGCGGCGAGATTCCGACCCGATTGTCGGCCGGGGTTCAGAAGCGGCGGGGAGGCGTCGGGGTGGCGCCGGTGCCGGTGTCCCAGGGCGTCGGGCCTCCTGCAATCACGTGATCCGGCGAGCGCGCAGGCCCCCGCGGTTCCGGTGCGGGTGGCGGAGCGGCAGCACCCTCGGGTCGGCGACAGTGACCGACCTCACTCCAGGCGGACCACCTGCACACTCATCGGGGATTCAGGTAACAACTTGGGGAAGGTAGATGCAACAACCGGGTTGCGTCATTACGGTGGGGATTGATTATGAACCCAGGAGAACGAGAAGTACCCCGTACCCCTGATTCGTCCGACGCGGTGTTCCGTGCGCCCACAGCGGCGGATGGTGCCCGCATGTGGGAGATCGCCCGAGACAGTGGCGTTCTCGACCTCAACTCCTCCTACGCCTACGTATTGTGGGGCGCCGAGTTCTCCGAGAGCTCGGTCGTGGTGGAGGTCGAAGGTCGGGTCGTCGGTTTCGTCACCGGATTCATCCGCCCCTCCGAGCCGGACACGATCTTCGTGTGGCAGGTCGGCGTCGACGCCGACCAGCGCGGCAAGGGCCTCGCGGCCCGACTGCTGCACAGCCTCATGGACCGGCTCGCCGAGCGCGGCGTGGTGCGCCTGCGCACCACCATCAGCCCGGACAACGAAGCGTCGCAGCGGACGTTCGGTGCCGTGGCCCGCGACCGGGGGATGACCCTGTCCAGCGAGGACTACCTGAGCGCGGAGCTGCTCGGAGAGGGTCACGAGCAAGAAGACCTCTACACGATTTCCTAGACGAGGGCGCGCGGGCCGCCCGGCCCACAACCGCCGCCCGCACCTTCCTAATTGGAGTGATCACCGCAATGACCGAGCCCACCCACGACTCCAGCACCAACACGGAGATCTTCGACGATCGCGAATCCGAGGTGCGCAGTTACTCGCGTAACTGGCCGGTGGTGTTCGACACCGCCAAGGGGACGACGCTCAAGACCGTCGACGGAGACGAATACCTCGACTTCTTCGGCGGCGCCGGCGCCCTCAACTACGGGCACAACGACGAGGACATGAAGAACGCCCTGCTGGAGTACATCTCCCGCGACGGCGTCACCCACTCGCTCGACAAGTACACCGTGGCCAAGCGCGCCTTCCTGGAGACGTTCACCTCCAAGATCCTCGAGCCGCGCGGCCTGGACTACAAGGTCATGTTCCCCGGGCCGACCGGCACCAACGCCGTCGAGTCCGCGCTCAAGCTGGCCCGTAAGGTCACCGGCCGCGAGGCCATCATCAACTTCACCAACTCGTTCCACGGCATGACCCTCGGGTCGCTGTCCGTGACGGGCAACTCGATGAAGCGCGCCGGCGCCGGCATCCCGCTGGTGCACGCCACGCCGATGCCGTACGACAACTACTTCGGCGGCGTCACCGAGGACTTCCAGTGGATGGAGCGCGTGCTCGTCGACTCCGGCTCGGGCATGAACCGCCCGGCGGCCGTGATCGTCGAGTGCGTCCAGGGCGAGGGCGGGATCAACGCCGCCCGCGCCGAGTGGCTGCAGGCGCTCAACGAACTGTGCGTCCGCCACGACATCCTGCTCATCGTCGACGACGTCCAGATGGGCTGCGGCCGGACCGGCGAGTTCTTCTCGTTCGAGTTCGCGGGCATCAAGCCCGACATCGTCACCCTGTCCAAGTCGATCGGCGGCTACGGCCTGCCGCTGGCCGTGACGCTGTTCCGTCGCGACCTCGACGAGTGGACCCCGGGCGAGCACAACGGCACGTTCCGCGGCAACAACATGGCGTTCGTGACCGCCGAGCTCGCGCTGCGCAAGTACTGGTCCGACGACACGCTGCAGAACAAGACCCTCGAGAACGGCCGGATCCTGCGGGAGCGCTTCTCGCCGCTCGTCTACAAGTACGAGGGCAAGCTCGAGCTCCGCGGCCGCGGCATGGCCTTCGGCATCGCGTTCCTCGAGAACCCGGAGCTCGCGGGCCAGGTCATGGCGCGGTGCTTCGACAACAAGATGCTCGTCGAGACCGCCGGCCCGAGCGACGAGGTCGTCAAGTTCCTCGCCCCGCTCACCCTGACGGACGAGGAGCGCGACCGCGGCATCGAGATCTGCTACGAGGCCGTCGACCACGTCCTCGCCCAGCAGTACGCCTGAGCGCGGAACGCGCCCGACCGCGCGTCCGACCGACACAGACCACACCCGGCCGAGGAGGCACCGCATGATCGTTCGTACGACCGCCGAGATCACCGACACCGACCGCCACATCAAGGGCAACAACGGAAACTGGGAGTCCAAGCGCATCGTCCTGGCCGACGACCGCGTGGGGTTCTCGTTCCACGAGACCACCATCGCCGCCGGCACGACCAACGACTTCCACTACGCCAACCACGTCGAGGCCGTCTGGCTGACCCGCGGCAAGGGCACGCTGCGTGACCTCACCAACGACAAGGAGTACCCGCTCGAGGCGGGCACGATGTACCTCCTCGACGGCAACGAGAAGCACCAGGTGATCGTGGAGGAGGAGATGCAGATGCTCTGCGTCTTCAACCCGCCGGTCGTGGGCGACGAGAACCACGACGAGAACGGCATCTACCCGCTGCTCCGGCTCCAGGACGACGGCACCGTGGTGCGGGAGAAGTAAGCCCCGCGCCGCACTCCCCGGCGGTTTCGTTCAGTCCGAGCGAAACCGACCGGGGAGTCGTGCGTTCTGGGGCAGTATCTGTACCCGTGACAGACATTGACACCCGTCCAGTAGCGATCATCGGGGCGGGCCCCTCCGGCCTCGCGGCCGCGCGCAACCTCGATCGCCAGGGCGTCGACTGGGTGGGCTTCGAGCTCGGCCCCGACGTCGGCGGCCTCTGGAACATCGACGCCCCGCGCAGCACCGTCTACGACTCCGCCCACCTCATCTCGTCGGCCCGGACCACGGAGTTCACCGAGTTCCCCATGCCGGCCGACACCCCGGACTACCCGGACCACCGGCGACTGCTCGCCTACTTCCGCGACTTCGCCGACCACTTCGGCCTGCGCGAACGGTTCCGCTTCCACACCGAGGTGGTCCGCGCCGAACCGCTGGGCCCGGGGCGCGACTCGGGGTGGCGGCTCACGGTGCGACAGACCGACGGCGACGACGACGAGGTGGGCCGCGGGCCCGAGGCTGACGCCGGTGAGTTCTCGGCGGTGGTGATCGCGAACGGCACCCTCTCCGAGCCCAACATCCCGGGGTTCGAGGGCGAGTTCAGCGGCGAGGTCCGCCACACCAGCCGCTACAAGTATCCGCAGGAGCTGGCGGGGAAGCGGGTCCTCGTGGTGGGCGGCGGCAACAGTGGGTGCGACATCGCGGTCGACGCGGTCCACCACGCCGCGTCGGTCGACATCAGCGTGCGCCGCGGCTACCACTTCGTGCCCAAGTACATCCTGGGTCGGCCCGCGGACACCCTGAACTCGGGCCGCCCGCTGCCGGCGCGGATCAAGCAGTTCGTCGACTCGCGGATGCTCAAGCTGTTCACCGGTGACCCGGTGCGGTTCGGGTTCCCGGAGCCCGACCACAAGCTCTACGAATCCCACCCCGTGGTGAACTCGCTGGTCCTGCACCACGTGGGCCACGGCGACATCACGGTGCGGCCGGACATCGAGCGCTTCGACGGCCACACCGTGCACTTCCGCGACGGGAAGACGGGGGAGAGGAGTTCCGGCGAGTACGACCTCATCATGCTCGCGACCGGCTACGTGCTGGACTACCCGTTCATCGACCGTCAGCACCTGGACTGGCGCGACGGGACGGCAGCCCCGGATCTGCACCTGAACATCTTCCCGTCGGCCCGCGACGACCTCGCGGTCCTCGGCATGCTCGAGGCGTCCGGCATCGGCTGGCAGGGCCGCTACGAACAGGCCGACCTCGTCGCCCGCTATCTCGCCGCACGCCGGGACGACTCACCGGCCGGGCGGGCCGCCCTCGTCGTCGTCGATGATTCCCGGCGCGGACCCCGCCCCGACCTCACGGGCGGCTACCAGTACCTCGGCGTGGACCGGATGGCCTACTACGTCAACAAGACCGCCTACCGCGACGCCGTGACCGGCCTCGTCGCGGAGATGACGCGGGCGGCGGGGGGCGAGGCGTGAACGTCGACGACATCCGGATCGCGTTCGACTCCGGCTCCCTCACCACGCTGAAGATCGTGCTGGGGCTGATCCTGTTCGGGATCGCCATGGACACCCGGCTGTCGGACTTCCGGCTCGCGCTGCGCCAGCCCAAGGCGTTCGCGGTGGCGATCCTCGCCCAGTTCGCGCTGCTGCCCGCCCTGACCTTCGGACTGACACTACTGCTCGGGGTGCGGGGCTCGGTCGCGCTCGGCATGATCCTCGTGGCGTGCTGCCCGCCGGGCAACGTCTCCAACATCCTCACCCACCGGGCGCGCGGCGACGTGGCGCTGTCGGTGTCCATGACGGCGGTCGGCAACGTCCTGTCGATCGTGCTGCTGCCCCTGAACTTCTCGCTGTGGGGCCACCTGCACCCGACGGGCCGCGACTACTTCGCCGAGATCTCCGTCGCACCGTGGGACATGCTCAGCGAGGTGCTGCTGGTCATCGCGCTGCCGTTCGCGCTGGGACTGACCGTGTCGCACCTGCTGCCGCAGGTCGCCGCGCGCACGCACCGCGTGGTGGGGATCGCGTCGTTCGTGGCGCTGGGCGGGATCATCGTGATCGCGGTGGCCAACAACTGGGCGCTGTTCGTCGCCTACATCGGCGTGGTGGCAGTGGCGGTGTTCCTCCACGACGCGCTCGCGCTGGGTCTCGGATACGCGATCGCCCGCGGCTTCCGGCTCGACGTGCCGGCCCGCAAGGCCATGACCTTCGAGGTGGGCATCCGCAACGCCGGGCTGGGCCTGCTGTTCGTGTTCAGCTTCTTCGACGGGCTCGGCGGCATGGCCCTGGTCGCGGCGTGGTGGGGCGTGTGGGACATCATCGCCGGCCTCGTGGTGGCGGTGCTGTGGGCGCGGCGCGGGAGCGTGCGCAAGGACGGGCCCGGGGCGGGCGTGACGAAGGAGACGGTCTCGTGAAGGTTCTGGTCACCGGCGGCAGCGGGTTCCTCGGCACCGGCGTGGTCGCCGGGCTCGCCGCGGCCGGATACGAGGTCACCAGCGGCGACCTGCGGGTGCCGGAGGGCGAGTCGCCCGCCCGCGTGCGGCACATCGCGCTCGACGTCACCGACGCCGGCGCCGTCTCGCGCGCCGTCGTCGGCCACGACGCGGTGGTGCACCTCGCCTCGGTCGTCGACCCCGACGGCATGGGCCGCGACGCCGCCCAGCGCGTGGACGTCGACGGCTCCCGCCACGTCATCGACGCGTGCGTGGAGCACGGCGTGCGCCGGCTCGTCGTCTCCTCGTCCGGGGCCGCCTACGGCTACCACGCCGACAACCCCGTGCCGATCACCGAGGCCCAGCCCGTCCGGGGCACCACGGCCTTCGCCTACAGCGACCACAAGGCCCGGGTCGAGCACCTGCTGGCCGACGCCCGGCGCGACCACCCGCAGCTCGAGCAGGTCGTACTGCGGATCGGCACCATCCTCGGCGACCGGGTCGACAACCAGATCACCGCGCTGTTCCACCGGCCGCGACTGCTCGCGGTGCGCGGTTCGGACTCGCCGTTCGTGTTCATCTGGGACACCGACCTCGTGGCGATCATCGTGCGCGCCGTGGCCGACGGGCCGCCCGGCATCTACAACGTCGCCGGCACCGGCACGCTCACCATCCACCAGATCGCCGCGCGTCTCGGCAAGCGGACCCTCGCGATCCCGGAACCGGTCCTCAAGGCCGCGCTCACGGTGGGCCGAGCGCTGCGGGCGACCCGCTACGGACCCGAACAGACCGGGTTCCTGCGCTACCGACCCGTGCTGGACAACACCCGGCTCCGGCTGGAGTTCGGCTACACGCCCGAGCTCACCACCGTCGAGGCGTTCGACCGCTGGCTGGCCGGGCACCCGGACGCGCACGCCTGAGGCGCGCCGGCCCCGGGCAGGGCAGACTGTCCGGGTGTCGACGATCGTGTTCCTCCACGCCCATCCCGATGACGAGACCTCGCAGACCGCCGGGATGATGGCCCTGGCCGCCCGCGCGGGCCACCGCGTGGTGACCGTGTTCGCCACCGACGGCGATCACGGCGAGCGTCCCGAACACCTCGGCCCCGAGGGCGACCTCGTCGACCACCGCCGCGGCGAGGCGCGGGCCGCGGCGGCCGTGCTCGGTGTGGACCGCATCGACTGGCTGGGGTACCGCGATTCCGGGATGACCGGCTGGGCGCAGAACGACGACCCGCTCTGCCTGCACCGCGCCGACGTCGACGAGGCGGCGGCCAGGGTCGCGCGGATCCTCGACCGCGAGGACGCCGACTACCTGGTGGGCTACGACGACCACGGCAACTACGGTCACCCCGACCACATCGCCGTGCACCGCACCGCCCGCCGCGCCGCGCAGCTGGCCGCCCGCCGACCGCGCCTGCTCGAGGCCACGACGAACCGCGACGCCCAGCTCGCGATGCTCGACAGCCCGGAGGCCGCCGAGTTCCTGCGCGCGCTCGCCTCCGGTGGCATGGAGCTGGACGTGGAGCGCGTGCGTGCCGCGATCCTCACCGGCGACGACGGGCAGCCGGTGGGAATGCCGGAGTCGGAGATCGCGTGGGCGATCGACCTGCCCGAGGACGTGGTCGCGCTCAAGCGCCGCGCGATGCGGTGCCATGCCAGCCAGACCAGCGACATCGGCATGATGCTCGCGCTGCCGCCGGAGGTCTACGCGGTGGCCTTCGGCACCGAGTACCTGGTCGAGCCGGGCGTGGAGCAGTCGATGCGCCGCGGGTGGCCGTTCGACTGAGCGCCGGGCCGGTCAGGGCGTGTCGAGGGCGCGGACCCAGTCGCCGTGACCGTGCGCCGTGGCCAGGGGGCGACCGTTGACGGCGACGACGAAGATGCCCTTGTGGCGCCGGATCGACTCCGGGACCTGCGCGGCCACGTCGGGCAGGAGGGTCACCCCCTCGACCGAGATCCACACGCAGTCCAGCTCGGTGACACGGCGGACGAACTCGGCGCGGGCCGGTGGCTCGAGGTATCCGAGCACCGCGGTGTGGAACACCACCGGGGTGGTGCCGGCCGGGCAGGCGGCCACGGACTCCTCCAGCCGCTCGAGGAGGTCACCGGCGAGGATCTTCGGCGGGTCGGCGGCCGCGATGTCCAGGGCGGCGTCCAGGCGCGGCCCCCGCTGGTCGTGCTGGCCCGGCCAGATGAGGCTGTGCAGCCAGGCGCGGGACCCGGGGTCGGCGGGGTCGACGGGCGACAGGTCGACACCGCCGCGGTGGACGACCTCGGGAAGCGAGCGAGGCAGGGACACGCCGTCCCGCAGCGCGCAGTCGAGCACCGGTGTGCGGGCCCCGGCCCCGGCCGCGGTTCTGGCGCCGTCGGGCCGGATCTCGTGGGTGCTCCCGCCGTCGAGTGTGTAGCGGTAGGCGTAGCGGTCCGGGTACAGGCACAGGCCCGCCGAGGCGCCCATCTCCACCAGTGCCAGTGGTCCGGACAGGAGCGAGAGGAACGGCAGCAGCACCGCGCAGCGTTTGGCCTCGTTGGTCTGGGTGGAGTGGGTGAGCACGACCTGCTCGATCCGAGCCCAGTGCTCGTGGACGAAGTCACGGAACGCCGGGTAGTCCTCGGTCTCGGGCGCACCGGCGTGCCGGGCGGCGGCGAAGAACAGGGCGGGCTGCCGCTTGATGCGCGGCAGCGTCGCGATGAGGTCGGCGGTCGGGGGGTCCCCTGCGACGCCGCGGGCCCAGGCGAGGTAGACCGGGGTGCGACCGCGGACCTCGAACTCGGCGAAGTCGGAGTAGCGGGTGGGGACGTCGTCGACGTGCGCGGAGTCCATGTCCCCAGCGTCGCCGCCCGTGCCCGCCCACCGCCACCGGACACGCCGACGCGAGGAAAGGGTGGCCGCACCCGGGCCCGCGCGGTATATTGGTGACGCATCAATAAACTGAGACGACCCTGGGAGCCCTCATGTCCTCCGCGACCGACTTCACCCCCGCGCAGAACGCCTCCACCGACGGCGAGTTCGTCCGCGACGCCACCTACATCAACGACCGGGTGGTCAGGGGACTCGAGCCCGGATCGGACCCGGTCGGCGAGAAGATAGGGGAGATGCGATGGCCGGTGGAGGCCGGGCGCTACCGACTCATGGCCGCCCGCGCCTGCCCGTGGGCCAGCCGGAGCATCATCGTCCGCCGCCTCATGGGCCTCGAGGACGCCATCTCCCTGGGCCTGGCCGGCCCCACGCACGACATCAACTCGTGGGTCTTCGACCTGGACCCCGACGAGAAGGACCCGGTCACCGGCCTGCACCGCCTGCAGGAGGCCTACTTCAACCGCATCCCGGACTACCCGCGCGGCATCACGGTGCCGGCGCTGGTCGACCTCCCCACCACGTCCGTCGTGACGAACGCCTATCAGAAGCTCAACTTCGACCTCGTCACCGAGTGGACGGACTTCCACCGCGAGGGCGCGCCGGACCTGTACCCGTCCGAGCACCGCGACGAGATCGACGAACTCGACTCCTGGATCTACCCGACGGTGAACAACGGCGTGTACCGCTGCGGGTTCGCCGCCGACCAGGGAGCCTACGAGCAGGCCTACGACGAACTGTGGGCCTCGCTCGACCGGCTCGAGGAGCGCCTGACCACGCGCCGGTACCTCGTGGGCGAGTCCATCACCGCCGCGGACATCCGCCTGTTCACCACGCTGGTGCGCTTCGATCCGGTCTACCACGGCCACTTCAAGGCCAACCGGTCCAAGATCAGCGAGATGCCGGCGCTGTGGGGCTACCTGCGGGACCTGTTCCAGACGCCCGGGTTCGGTGACACGTGCGACTTCCCGCAGATCAAGGAGCACTACTACAACGTCCACCGCGACGTGAACCCCACGGGCGTGGTCCCCAAGGGTCCCGACCTGTCGGGCCTGCTCACGCCGCACCACCGCGAGGAGCTGGGGGGCCGCCCGTTCGGTGACGGCACCGCGCCCGGGCCCATCGCGAACCCGGCCGAGCGGGTGCCGGAGGGACACGGCGCGATCTGACATCGGGACGACAGGCCCTAGACTGCCTCCTTGTGAACCCGGCCCCCCTCGAACTCGGTCGCTACCGCCGCAGCGCCCGGCAGTTCGTCATGTTCGGAATCGTGGGCGGCTCGGGCATGGTCGTCAACATGATCGTCACGGTCCTGATGAACAAGGCCAACGGCGGGACGGTGAACGCCCAGGACATCCTCTTCCCCCTCGGGGACACGGGGTACAACTTCCGGTTCACCACGCTCGTGTGGATCGTGGCGTTCCTCGTGGCGAACTTCTACAACTTCCTGCTCAACAGGCACTGGACGTTCGGCAAGGGCCACAAGGCGCCGGCGTGGCAGGAGTTCCTGCCGTTCCTCGTGGTGGGGTCGGTGGCGGCGGCCGCGGGCATCTTCATCAAGCTCGCGTTCACCAACCCCACCAGCCCGCTCTATCTGCCGGAGCCGTGGTGGCACGAGGACGCGGGGATCCACTCCCGTGAGTACTGGAGTCAGCTGCTGACGATCCTCATCACGATGCCGATCAACTTCGTCGTCAACAAGCTCTGGACGTTCCGCGCGGTGCGTAACCGTCACCACGCGCGGTCGACGGCGGACGCGGTGGCCTAGGCCCGGCCGTGGAGTCGTCGCCGCTGGTCCTGTGGTTCGACCTGCTGGGGGTGTTCTTCTTCGCCCTGTCCGGCAACCTCCTGGCGGCGCGCAAGGACATCGACATCACCGGCGGGTTCATCCTGGGCCTGCTCGCCGGCCTCGGCGGCGGCGTCATCCGCGACGTCCTCCTGGGCGTCACGCCGCTCGCGCTGGACAAGCCCGTCTACCTCGTCCCGCCGCTGGTCGCCGTCGTGGTGGTGTACCTGCTGGGCTCGTTCATCCACCGGGTGCAGACGCTGATCGTGGCGTGCGATGCCGCCGGCCTGGGGCTGTTCTGCACGTTCGGCACGGCGCGCGCGTTGGATCACGGCATGCCGGCGGCGTCGGCGCTGCTGCTCGGGGTGGTCACCGCCGTCGGCGGCGGGTTGATGCGGGACGTGGTGGCCAACGAGATCCCGGCCGTGTTCGGCGGGTCGAACCTGTACGTGGTCCCCGCAGCGACGGGCGCGGCGCTGACCGCCGTCGCCGTGTCCACCGACGTGTGGGGACCGGTGTCGGCGACGGTGCTGTCGGTGCTGGTGTTCGCCTTCCGGATGACCGCGTGGGTCCGGCAGTGGCACGTCCCGGCGCCCGTGCGCAGGTGGACGGTCCGGGACCTGGACGTGGTGCGGCGCCGGGAGCGGTCGGTGTTCGGCCGCCCGCGCGAGGGGGACGGTGACGCGCGGGGGGACGACGACGAGGTCGGCCCCGGCGACGACCGCGATCCGGGGGACAGCGGAGGTCGCGGGCGCGGCGGCCGCCGGTAGGGTGATCCGGTGCAGTACTACCTCAGCCTGCTGGGTTTCGCGGCGATCGATTCGCTCAATCTCCTGGCCTTCGCCGTCATCGCGGGGCTGTGGCTGACGTCGGCGGGCCGGGGCATCGCGTTCGCCCCGCGCGCCGCCCGGTTCACGGGTGGCGCGTTCTGCGGCATCATCCTGCTCTCACTGGTCTCGGTGTGGGTGATCGGCAACAACCAGGAGTTCGTCCGGAGCCTGTTCTACAACCTGTGGGCGATGGTCGCGTTGGGCGTGATCGGCCTGGTCATCACCGTGATGGGCCTGCGGCGACCCGCGGAGGCCAAGGAGGAGAACGTCGAGGCGCCGCTCACCCAGAACGTGCTGCAGAAGTTCGGCATCATGGCCACCGGCGTCGCGCTGGGCGTCATCCAGTCGGGGACGTCGGCGCCGTTCGCGGCGGGAATGGTGCTCATCTCCTTCGCCGAGACCCCGTGGTGGTCCAAGCTCCTGCAGATCCTGTTCTTCGCCGTGATCGCGATCCTGCCCAGCACGGGGTTGATCATCGCGCTGGCGCGGGTGCCCTCGGGCGGTATCGGGGCGGCGACCCGCCGCATCGACCGGTTCCTGTCGTACGGGCGGGTGGCCGGGCGGATCCTCACCCTGGTGGTGGGCGTGGCGTTGACCGCGCTGGCGGCCGTGCGGATCGTGCAGCTGACGGGCGTGTTGTCGTAGCGCGGTCCTAGGGTGACGGCGACCACCATCGACGGTGGTCCGACGAACCGGGAGGACCCATGCAGACCGACGATTTCACCACCACCGCGACCGCCCACTCCGCGACTGCCACCACCGCCGTCTCCGGCGCGGTGCTGTGCGAGGACGGCCTGAGGCGACCACCCTGGGCGGTGGGCGACCCGTTGTTGCGGGAGTACTACGACACCGAGTGGGGGATGCCCGTCCGCGATGAGGCGGGCCTGTACGAACGGCTCGTGCTCGAGGGGTTCCAGTCCGGACTGAGCTGGGTGACGATCCTGCGCAAGCGCCCCGCGTTCCGTGAGGCGTTCGCGGGGTTCGACCCGGACGCCGTGGCGGCCTTCGGGGAGGAGGACGTCGAGCGGCTCATGGCCGACGCACGGATCGTGCGCAACCGCCGGAAGATCGACGCGGCCGTCGCCAACGCGCGCGCCGTGGTCACCCTGCGATCCGACGGCGGACTGGTGGAGCTCGTCTGGTCCTACCGGCCGGAGGCCACGCCCGAGCCGCAGACCATGGACGAGGTGCCGACCCGGTCGCCGGAGTCGGAGGCGCTCGCCAAGGAGCTCAAGAGACGGGGGTTCAGCTTCGTGGGGCCCGTTACGGTCTTCGCTCTGATGGAGGCGATCGGCGTGGTCGACACCCACCTGATGGACTCGCATCGCCGCGGCGCGTCCGGGGTCTGGGCCCCGCTGCCGGGCGCGGGCTGACCCGGCAGCGGCGCCCCGGCCCGGGTCACGCCGGCAGGGGCGCCAGGCCCGCCCGCGGCGGGAGATCGCGCATCGGCGGGGCCAGCGAACCGGCCTGCTCCAGGAACCCGGTGGCGGGGCCGCCCACGCACACCGGGATGCCGCGGAGGGTGGCCATCCGTTCGAGCGAGCGATCGAGCGCGTGACGGCTGAGGGCACCGTCGGCCACGGCGCGTTCGACGGCGTCCAGGGCCTCGCCGAGTCCGGCGGTGGTGATCCACAGCGGCGAGTCCGCCCCCGCGACGAGGGACTCGGTCACGGCGCGGGGCAGTGGGAACGTGTCAGTCACGGCGCGCATGCCGGACAGGTCGTCGGTGAAGATGGGGCCGTCGAAGGGCGGGGCGCCGTACCCGTGCCCGTCCCGGAGCAGGCGGTACGCGGCGGCGGACAGCGACGCGGGCCGGTCGACCCCGGTCAGGCCGGGGACCTGCTGGTGGCCGAGCATCATGCCCGCGCCGGGGGTTCGGGCGAGTGCGGCGAACGGCCGCAGGTCGTGGGTCACGAGCTGGTCGAGCGGGGGCACGGTCACCGAGCGGTGGTGGCTGTCGCCGGAGGAGCGGCCGTGCCCCGGGAAGTGTTTGAACACCGGGGTGATGCCCGCGTCGCGCAGACCGGCGGCGAATTCGCTGGCGTAGGACACGACCCGGGCGGGGTCGGGGGAGAAGGAGCGATCTCCGATCACGTCGCCGTCCGGCTGTCCGGACACGTCGAGGGAGGGGGCGAAGTCGACGGTCACGCCCATGCCGCGCAGGAAACCGCCGCGGGTGCGGGCGGCCGCGCGGACCTGCTCGGGGCTCATGGTCGCGGCCATCACCCGCGCGGACGGCAACGGGCCGGCGTACGGCGCGATGCGGGAGACGCGCCCGCCCTCCTCGTCGATCGCCACCAGCAGCGGCAGCGGCGAGTCCCGGTGCAGGCGGGCCAGTCCGTCGGTCGTGACCACCTCGTGCACGACATCGCCGCCGAGGAAGATGCCCCCGACCCGGTGCTCCTCGACGGCGCGACGGGCGTCGGCCATCGAGTTCACGCCCACGGTGAACAGCTGCGCGATCCGCTGGCGCGGGGTGAGCTCGTCCAGCGGCGAGTCGCAGGTCGGCGCGGTCGGCGCCGGGGACGCGGTGGCGGCGGCGGGGGGCGTGGAGGAAGCAGGGGGCGCGGCCGGCCCGGGCGCGGTGGGGTTCCCGGCGCCGCATCCGGACAGGGTCAACCCGGCGACGAGGGCGGCGACCGCCCCACGGAGGCGGCGGGTGGGGGACACGCCTCCAATGTATCGGGGGTGCCCGGCCGGTCCGGACCGGGCGGGGGAGGGGACGAGTTCACCCGCCGGCCACCTGCCGGTGCGACCGTATCCGGATGACTCAGACTCTCGATCGACGGTTGGGACTGTCCGACGCCGTGGTGGTGGGCCTCGGGGCGATGATCGGCGCAGGCGTCTTCGTCGCGTTCGCGCCCGCGGCGGAGCGGGCGGGTTCCTGGGTGTGGGCCTCGCTCGTGGTGGCCGCCGTGGTGGCGGTGTGCAACGCCCTGTCCTCGGCGCGGCTGGCCGCGGTGTTCCCCGCGGCCGGCGGGACCTACGTCTACGGGCGCCGGGTGCTCGGCCCGCTGCCCGGGTTCCTCGCCGGCTGGGGCTTCATCGTGGGCAAGACCGCGTCGTGTGCGGCGATGGCGCTCACGGTGGGGTTGTACATCTGGCCCGGACACGCCGGAGTGGTGGCCGCCGCGGCGGTGATCTCGCTGACGGTGCTGTCGGTCCTCGGGGTCCAGCGCACGGCCACGGCGTCGAAGATCCTGGTCACGCTCGTTCTGGCGGCCCTGGCGGCGTTCGTCCTCGTCGCCTGGCTGGGCTCCGGCGACGCGCCGTCGGCCGTTGCGGCCACGGTGCCGGCCGTGGACGGCGAGAGCGGGCCCGCGCGGGTCCTCGGCGTGCTGGGCGGGGCGGGATTCTGCTTCTTCGCCTTCGCCGGGTACGCCCGCATCGCGACGCTCGGCGAGGAGGTCCGCGAACCGGCCCGCACGATCCCCCGCGCGGTGATCCTGGCCATCGGCGCGGTCATCGTCGTCTACGCGATCGTGCTGGCCACGACGATCCAGGTGCTCGGGGTGGGCGGCGTGGCCGCCAGCACGGCACCGGTGCTGGACGCGGCGCACCGGGTCGGCGGCGGGGCGGTGCTGGCCCCGGCGGTCCGGATCGCCGCCGGGATCGCGGCCCTCGGCGCCCTGCTCGCGGGAGTGCTCGGGGTCTCCCGCACAACCCTCGCCATGGCGCGGGACCGCCACCTGCCGGCGCCGCTGGCGGCCGTGCACCCCACCACCCGGACGCCGTACGTGGCGGAGATCTGCGTGGGCGTGGTGGTGGCGGTGATCGTCCTGGTGGCCGACGTCCGTGAGGCGATCGGGTTCTCGTCCTTCGCCGTGTTGATCTACTACCTCGTCGCCAACACGTCAGCGCTCCGCCTGGACCGGCGTCGTCGCCGACTGCCCGCCTGGGTGCCGGTGCTCGGTGCGATCGGGTGCGTGGTGATGGCCGGGAGCCTGCCCTGGTCGTCGATCGCCGGCGGCGTCGTCGTCTTCGTCGTCGGCGGCATCGTCTACGCGGTGACCCGTCGCGGGGCGGTCGCCCCGGGCGTAGCGTCGCAGCCATGAACGATCGCCAGACACCGCCAGCTCACCCCCGGCCGGGCACGGACCGGCCGCGACTCCTCCCGTCACACCTGCGACGTCCCGTGATCGGCGCGCCGATGGCCGGCGGTCCCACGACGCCGGAGCTCATCGCGGCGGTGGCCGAGGCGGGCGGACTGGGGATGATCGGGTCCGGCTACCTCGACGCCGCCGGCACCCGGACGGAGATCGCCCGCGTACGCGAGCTCACCGACGCGCCGTTCGGCGTCAACGTCTTCCTCCTCGACGAGCGGGACTCCGCGGTCGCGCTGGCCTCCGCGGGCGGCTCGGAGGCACTGCAGCGCTACATCGAGGCCGTCGGGCCGGTCGCCCAGCGGCTCGGCATCGAGCTGGCCGCCGCGCCCGCGTTCACCGACTTCGATCAGGACGCCACGATCGCCGCGCTCGTGGACGACCCCGTGGCCGTCGTCTCGTTCACCTTCGGCATCCCGGACCCCGACGTGGTGCGGTCACTGCAGGGCGTGGACACGGCGGTCGTCGTCACGGTGGCCGGGGTCGCCGACGCCCGGCGGGCGGTCGAGGCGGGCGCGGACTGGCTGTCCGTGCAGAGCGCCGAGGCCGGCGGACACCGCTCGACCACCACGGTGGGCGAGGAGCCCGACGGGATCAGCACGGTCGAGCTGGTGCGCGCGGTGCGGCGGGCGCTCCCGGAGGTGCCGTTCGTCGCCGCCGGCGGGATCAGCACCCCGGAGGACGTGGCGGCGGCGCTCGAGGCGGGCGCGGACGGGGTGCAGCTGGGGACCGTGCTGCTGCGCACGCCGGAGGCGGGGACCAGCGCCCTGCACCGGGCCGCGCTCGGCGATCCGCGTTTCACGGAGTCGCGACCGACCCGCTGCTACACCGGGCGGTACGCCCGCTCGCTGGTCAACCGGTTCGTCGCCGGCATCGACCCGATCGCACCGGCGGCGTACCCGCACCTGCACCTGCTCACCGGTCCCATGCGCAAGGCTGCGGCGCAGGCGGGCGATGTCGAGGTGCCGCCGCTCTGGGCGGGGTCGCGCTGGCGGGCCGCCGATGCGTACGCGGATCGGCCGGCGGCGGAGGTCGTCACCGAACTCTGGGACGGCGCGGCTGCGCTGCCGTAGCGCGCCGGGCCCCAGGCCGCGCGGGGTCGAAAAGCGCGGGGACGAGGAGCGCGGGGTCAGCCGGCGCGGCGCTCGGCCTCGGCGGCGATGTCGGCCAGGTCCTGCTCCATCGTCTTGCGCGTGGACTTCTCCGCCAGCTTGCCCATGAGGCCCATCACGACGCGGGAGACGGCGGGCGCGTGGGTCGTCTCGGCGCCGAAGCGCATCCGCAGCGTGCAGCCGCCCTCCGCGTCCGGAGTGATGGTGAAGACGGTCCGGTACTCGGTGCCGCCGTTCTCGGCGACGATCGTGGTGGAGCGCGGTGGCTCGGAGGCCATCACCATCATCTCCTCGGTCGCCTTCATGCCGAACATCTTGCGCGTCTCGCGCCAGCGCAGACCGGGCTCGTACGGGCCGGACGTGAGGATCTCGACCGACTGCACCCCGCAGAGCGTCCTGGGCGCCTCGGGGATGTCGGTGAGCACGGACCACACGGTGTCGGGGTCGGCGGCGACGTGGCGGGACAGGTCGAGTTCCATGCCACGAGCCTAGCGGCGGCGGCTGCGTCGGGGGAGGGGTGACACCGAGGAGCTGGGGCGCGGGCAAGGCAGGAGCGAGAAATGCGGACACCGGCCCCCGCCGAAGCGGGGGCCGGTGTCTCAAAGTGCTCGGGGTCAGCTCACGCCGGCCCCGGGCGGTGCGCCGTGAGGCGCGCCGGCTCAGTTAACGAGGGAGCCGGTGACCTGCGAGACGAGGCCGCCGATGGTCTGGAGCACCTGCGCGACGATGTCGGCGCCGGAGTCAACGACGTCCGAGCCGGTGGAGACGGCGGCGGAGCCGGAGGCCAGGCCGGGGATGAAAGTCTGAATGGAACCCATGTTGTGGTCCTTTCGTCAGGCGCGGTACCGAATGCACCGCGCGTTCTGGCGTCACGATCGCGACAGTCGCGAGGACTCGTCGTGATCCGGTTCCCAACGCTACGGAGCCTGGCCCGCGGTTTCACCCGGTGGGGCGGCTTTCCGAGGCGAAGCCGGCAGGATTTCTCTTAGGTTCGCAGGTGAAGAGTGCCGGAGTCTTTAATGTGATCTAGGTCTCATTTAGCGTGGTGTGGCTAGGGCTGAACGTCGCGCGACGGTCGCCTAAATGAACGACACCGGCGCCCGTTCGAAGACGAGCGCCGGTGTCGTTGCGTTGATCTGGGCCGGGGGCCCGGGATCACTCAGCTCAGAGCGAGCCGACCACGTTGCCGAGCGAGCCGGTCACGGTGTTGTAGACCTCGCCGGCGGCGGTGGAGCCGGTGCCGAGGAACTCGTTCGCGGCGGTGGAGCCGGTGCCGATGAGGCTGTTGAAGAAGCCGAGGATGCCGTTGAAGATGTTCTCGATCATGTGAATGATCCTTTCGTCTCTGGGCGGCGCCGGGGTGCGCCGCTGCCGTGGTGCAGTCCTGCGTTCGGACTCGTGGGGTACATCCGGCTCCGAGCTCGAGTCGTTACCCGGCATCAACGAAAAAACTGCGGGACGAGCGGTGTTGACGTCGTCGAAATCTTTATCGAAACAGGTCGTCGCGGCGCGCGCTTTTATAGTGTGATCTACAACATATTTAGCCGAACAATGTGCGGAGCGCCCAGCGGTGTGGGGCGCGCCACGGAAATGCGCGACGCCGGCGCCCGTGGGTGGGCGCCGGCGCTGCGGGTCGGGGCCGGATGAGGGTCCGGCGTCGGTTGCCCCGGGTCGTGAGGGGCCCGGGGTCGGGTCGGATCAGGAGCCGAAGGCGGTCGAGATGAAGCGGGCTGCCTGGTAGAGCAGCCCGCCGAAGAAGTCGGCGCCCTCGTCGACGGCGGTGGAGCCGACCTCGACGTTGCGCAGGGCCCGTGCGAAGTCGCGGAGAACCTCGGAGATCATGGGATGGTCCTTTCTTTGGGCGCGGCGCCGAGTGCGCCGCCCGGTGGGTTCCACTGTGATGTGGCTCACATGTTTATCCCTGAAACCTGCCCGCGTGTTACACGGGCGTCGCAGGGAAATCCCTGACTTCCCGCGGGGTGACGGCGGGCGCCGGGCGGCGGCAGTAAGAATGGACCCATGACCTCGCGCACGCAGCCCGCCCACGATCCCGTCCCGCTCCCGCCGGGCTTCCGCGCGCACGCGGGGGCCGCGGGACTGCGCGAGCAGGGGGATGACGTCTTCGTCGTCGTCGCCGACGGCCCCTCCCCGGCCTCCTCCGCGGTGTTCACCCGGTCCCTCTTCGCCGGCCCCTCGGTCGTGCTCAGCCGCGAGAACGCGGCCGGCGGCACGGCGCGCGGCGTGGTGGTGGTGGCCAAGAACGCCAACGTCGCCACCGGCGAGCAGGGCATGGCCGACGCGCGCGAGGTGCTCGAGCGGGCCGCCGGAGCGGTCGGCGCCGCGCCCGAGGAGATGCTCATCGCCTCGACCGGCGTCATCGGCCGGCGCTACCCCATGGACAAGCTCCGCGCCCACCTCGACGGCCTGGCGGACGCGGAGTTCGACGCCGACGCCCTCGCCCTGGCCACCGCGATGATGACGACCGACACGCATCCCAAGACCGCGCGGGTGGAGGTGACGACGACGACGGGCGGCACCGCGCAGGTCGTGGGCATCGCCAAGGGTGTCGGGATGATCGAGCCGGACATGGCCACGATGATCGCCGTGCTGTTCACCGATGCCGCAGTGGAGCCGGGTGTGCTGGACTCGGCGTTCAGGGCCGCGGTGGACGAGACCTTCAACTGCCTGTCGGTCGACACCGACACCTCCACCTCCGACACGGCCATCGCGCTGGCCAGTGGCGCGGGCGACCCCGTCGGCGAGGTCGAACTGCGCGAGGCGTTCGAGGCCGTCTGCCTGGACCTCACCCGCCAGCTGGCACGCGACGGCGAGGGCGCCACCAAGCTGCTCACCGTGGAGGTCACCGGTGCCCGCGACCGCGCGCAGGCCAAACGCGTGGCCAAGGCGATCCTCAACTCCCCGCTGGTCAAGACCGCCGTCCACGGCGCCGACCCCAACTGGGGCCGGGTCGCCATGGCGATCGGGAAATGCCACGACGACACCGACATCGACCCCGAGCGCGTCCGGATCGTCTTCGGCGACCTCGAGACCTACCCCGCGTTCCCCGGCGACGCCGAACTCGAGCGGCTCACCGAGATCATGCGGGCCGAGGAGGTCACCATCGCCGTGGACCTCGGCGTCGAGGGCGGCGCCCCGGACGGGACGTGCACGGTCTACGGCTGCGACCTCACGCGCGAGTACATCTCCATCAACGCCGACTACACGACGTGAGCGCCGCCCACACCCTCACCGGCGAGGACCTGGAGGCGATCCGGACGGTGTTCGCCCGCCGCCTGCACGTCATGGACACCAAGCAGTGGCAGCACTACGGCCCGTGCCACACCGAGGACGTGGTGAGCGAGTCGTGGGCGGCCAGCGGGGGAGCGGCCGAGGTGCGGGGTCGCGAGGCGCTCACCGAGGCGATCCGGGCGACCCTCGACGGCCCCAGCCCGGTGACCAGCGTCCACCACGGCCACACCCCGATCCTCGAGGCGACCGGACCCGACCCCGAGACCGGCGAACCCACGGCCAGCGGGATCTGGGCGATGGAGGACCGCCTGTGGTGGCGCGTCGGAGACCGCGAGCGTCTACTGCACGGCTGGGGGCACTACCACGAGCGCTACCGCCGCGTGGACGGGCGATGGCTGATCTCCTACCGCCGGCTCGAGCGGATCCGGGTCGACACCGGGTGGGTCTGACCGGTCCGTGCACCGGCGGCCGGGGGTGTCCGGCCGGGGCTCTCAGCCCGCCGGGTTAGGACTACGGCGGGCCATGGCCAGGATCGTGTCGCGGGTGTCGTGCCAGACGGTCCCGGTGATGTCGCCCCACGGGTCGTGCCCGCCGGGCACCAGCGAGACCCGGGCCGGATCGCCCGCCCGGCGCGCCGCCCGCACGTAGGACTCGGACTGCTCCGGTTTCACCACCGTGTCCTCCCGGCCGTGGACGCACACCACCGGGACGCCGGTCGGCAGATGGGTCACCGGCGAGGCGTCGACATAGCGCTGGCGGCGGTCATCGGGACGGCCGCCGAGCAGGTCGTGGACGTATCTGTCGCCGGCACGCTCCGCCATGAGCAGGTCCGCCACCCCCGCCAGCGAGACACACCCCGCCACCGGGACCACCGGACGCGAGCCGGGCAGCGAGGACGGCAGGCGCGCCCGCCCGGCCACCCACAACGCCAGGTGCCCACCCGCGGAATGGCCCACCACCACGACGCGCCGCAGGTCCAGACGGCCGTCGACCCGGGCCGAGACCTCGGCGAGATGATCGACCGCGTCGCACACGTCGGCCACCGTCGTGGGCCACCCGCCGCCCGAGTCCACCCGCCGGTACTCCACGTTCCACACCGCCACGTCGAACGACGCCAGATCGCGCGCCTGGTTCTCCATGTACGCCAGGCCGAGCGAGTCCATCCAGCCCCCACCGTGCACCAGCACCACCACCGGCAGCGCCGGGTTCGCCGAGTCGGGCAGGTACAGGTCGCCGAACGACTGACCGTCCGTGTCGCCCGGATCGGCGTAGTAGAACCGGCGGGGCTCGCGCACGGGGACCGCCCCCTCCGGCGGCACGTAGGGACGCGGGCCCGCGGAGTCGGCGTTCCTGTCGCCGCCGAGGTCCTCGTCGTCGTCGCCCCCTGCGACCACCGAGGTCAGGGCCCACCCCGCCGCCCCGCCGAGCGCGGCGGACAGGCCGACCAGCAGCGAACGGCGGGACAGGTCGGACCGGGCGCGCGGGGGACGTCGACCCGGCGAACGACGACCGGACACGGGGCGGCTGGGCATGCGGCGGCGGGACCTCCTGGTGGGGACGCCGGCACCGGCCCGGTGCGCACCGGGTCAGCCTGGTGCGCCTCAGACTGAGTACATCAGACGGTGTGCGTCAGACGGTGCCGGCGACGACGTCGTTCTCCGCGCCATCGTAGAACGGGATGTACCCCTTCTCCTTGGACAGCACGTAGAGCGGGTCGTCGAAGGTCGAGGTGTCGAAGGCCTGCTCGCGCAGTTCGGTCTTGCGGCTCTTGTACGTGGACGTGTGCTCGAGCTCGGCGGACAGGCGGATGAACAGCGGCACCGCGTACGACGGCAGCGAGTCGCGGAGGTGCTCGGCCAGGGCCGCGCCGTCGAAGTCCGACTTGTCGTGCAGGCGGATCGCCGCCATGCCGGCCTTGCCGTCGGCGTCCGGCACCGCCACGCCGTAGACGACCGCCTGGTCGACCTCCGGGCGGGAGCTGATCGCGGCCTCGACCTCCGTGGTCGCCACGTTCTCGCCCTTCCAGCGGAACGTGTCCCCCAGCCGGTCGACGAAGGAGGCGTGCTTGAGGCCCTGGTCGAGCATGAGGTCACCCGAGACGAACCACGCGTCGCCGTCACGGAAGGCGTCGCGGACGATCTTCTTCTCCGTGGCCTCCTTGTCGGTGTACCCGTCGAAGGGCTGGGAGTCGGAGATGCCACTGATGAGCAGGCCGGTCTCGCCCGTGGCGACCTTCCGCAGGCGGCCGTCGTCGCCGCGGAGGGGCTCGCCCGTCTCCGGGTCGTACTCGACGATCGCGAAGGTCATCGGGCAGTAGCCGGTGGTGCGGGGGACGTTGAACGCGTTGACGAACGCGATGTTGCACTCGCTGGCCGCGTAGAACTCGCAGATGCGGCCCACGCCGAACCGCTCCGTGAACTCGTCCCAGATCTCGGGCCGCAGGCCGTTGCCGGTCATCACCCGGATCGAGTGGTCGCGGTCGCCGGGGCCGGGCTCCTGGTTGAGCAGGTAGCGGCAGATCTCGCCGATGTAGATCGCGGCGGTCGCCCCGGTCTCGCGGGCCTGGTCCCAGAACTTCGACGCCGAGAAGTGCTCCTCGATCGCCAGGCACGCCCCGGAGGCGAGCACGCAGCCGAGGGCCACCGTGAGGGCGTTGTTGTGGTACATCGGCAGGGGGCTGAGCAGGACGTCGTCCTTCTTCAGCCGCACGCCGGACAGGCCGAACCCGGCCATCGCCTTGTTCCACCGGTAGTGGGACATGGTCGAGGCCTTGGGCAGGCCGGTCGTGCCCGAGGTGAAGATGTAGTACGCGGTCTCGGAGCCGACCGTCTCGTCGGCCTCGGGCGGGTTGACGTCCCCGACCTCGTCGCCGAGGGCCGCGAGCTCGTCCTCGAGCCACGTCAGGTCGGACAGTTCCTCCGGGCGGTGGCCGGCGGTGAAGTCGCGGAACGGCAGGTCCACCTCGGAGGAGACGGCGATCAGCTCCCCGATCCAGTTCTCCCGCGGCACGGACTGCACGGCCTCGGCGCACTCGGCGCCCACCAGGACGATCTTCGACTCGAGGATCTTCTGCGAGTGGTCGAGCACCTCGCCGCGCTGGTGGTGGTTGAGCAGGCCCACTGAGGCGCCGACCTTGACGGCGCCGAGGATCGCGAGCAGGACCTCGGTGCGGTTGCCCATGCAGATGCCGACGGTGTCGCCGCGCTTCACACCGCGGGCCCTGAGGACCTCGGCGACCCGGTTCGCGCGACGGTTGGCCTCGCCGTAGGAGAGCACGGTGTCGCAGAACTTGAGGAACGGCGCGTCGGGGCGGGCGGCGGCGAGCTTCTGGAACCGGCGACCGATGGACACCTTGTCGCTGCTGCGGGAGGTCCGCACGATCCGGAGGCCGTTGAGGACGGATGGCAGGTCGGCGGCCAGGGAGGGCAGGCCGCGGGCGAGGTCGACCGGGGTGAGCGTGCGGGCGCCCTCGGACCGGCGGCCGGTGGCGGTGGTCTTGTCGGTCACGACTTCTCCTCTGTGGGCGTGGTGAGTGACTTGGCCGGATCGCCCGCGAGGCCGCGCCAGGCGAGCTCGACGACGACGGCGGCGGCCACCGACGTGGGGATCGCGCGGTGGGCGACACGGTCCGCGACCGCCTCGCCGGCCCCGACGAGGGCGGTGGCGACCACCTCGAGCACCTCGCGGCTGCGCTGGTCCCCCGCGTTCTGCGCGAGCAGGTCGGTGGTGAGGTCCACCAGGACCGTGCGGGTCTTCTCGACCTCCTCCCTGAACTGGGGTTCGGCGAATGCCTGACGGTAGACCACATTCCACGAGTCCGCGTGGGTGTCGACGAACTCCAGGAACGCCTGGACCACGGCCTCGAGCCGGCGGCGCGGGCCGGCGCTGCCGGTGGCGGCGGCGGTGAGGTGTTCGATGAGGCGGCCGGACTCGCGGACCACGCACGCCGCGAACAGTTCCTCCTTGGATCCGTAGTACAGGTACAGCATCGGCTTGGAGATACTGGCGTGGCGGGCGATGGTGTCCATCGACGCGGACCGGTAGCCGAGGTCGGAGAACACGCTGATCGCGGAGTCGAGCATCTGCTGCTCGCGGATCGCACGTGGGATGCGTTTGGTCCCCGTCGTCACAGGTCTCCTCCCGGCGGGTCGCGGTGTCATGTGCCACACCCAACTTACCCGTCGGTAAGGACTTGTGGGAGCCGCTACCCGGATCCGGCACCCGTCGGGTGTTAGGCTTCCGGCGTCGGAGTGCTCTGCTGCACCGCCGGACACCCACTGTCACGTGAACCCCAGGGAGACCACGATGAGCTTCGGCACCGGAGCGCTCGCCAGCGCAGTCGGCGGAATCGTCCTCGGCGGAATCGTCGCGTTCGGGGTCAGCACCGCGATGGCCGAGAACTCCATCCCCGAGGTCGCCCAGCCGCCCGCCGACCAGGCCCTGCTCGGCCAGGTCGAGTACGGCGCGCGCTGACCTCGCGCCGTCCCTGTAGACGTCCTTCGGCGCCGGCGTAGGTGATCCGCGGGGTCCGTCTCGGCGCCGGTGCGCGTGACGCGGTCGTCGCGTTCCTCGCCTTCCTGCTGCTGGCCTGCCTGCAGTCCCCGGGTCTGATCGCCCCGGACACCAAATACGATCTCGTCGAGGCCCCGGGCCGCTTCCTCGCCCAGGCCACCCACCTGTGGACGGGCCTGTCCTTCGCAGGCCAGGTCCAGAACCAGGCCTACGGCTACCTCTTCCCCCAGGGCCCCTTCTTCGCGGTGTCCGACCTGATCGGCATGCCCGCGTGGCTCACCCAGCGCCTGTGGTGGGCGGTGGTGCTCACCGTGGCGTACGTGGGCGTGGTGCGGGTCGCGGCCGCCCTGCGGATCGGCAGCCGCCGCACCCGCGCGGTCGCCGGGGTCCTGTACGCCCTCGCGCCGCGCATGCTCGGCGATCTGGGGTCGATCTCGTCGGAGATCTGGCCGGTCGCGCTGGCGCCGTGGGTGCTGTTGCCGGTCATCCGGGTGCTGCAGGGCCGGATGTCCCCGCGCCGCGGCGGGGCGGGCGCCGCGCTCGCGTTGGCGCTGATGGGTGCGGTCAACGCCGTCGCGACGGCCGCGGCCTGCCTGCCGGCGGTGCTGTGGTGGGCGATGCACCGGCCGGGCCGGACGTGGGGGCGCCTGGCCGCGTGGTGGCTGCCGCTGTCCGCGGCGGTGTGCGTGTGGTGGGCGGTGCCGTTGGTGCTGCTCGGGCGGGTCTCGCCGCCGTTCCTCGACTTCATCGAGTCGGCGGAGGTGACGACCCGGTGGGCGTCGGTCACCGAGGTGCTGCGCGGGGCGTCGACGTGGGTGCCGTTCGTGTCCACCGACCGCACCGCCGGCGCGGATCTCACCAGCGAGCCCGCGTTCGTCCTGGCCACCGGGGTGCTCGCCGCGGCCGGCGTGGTGGGGTTAGTGCTGCGGGGGATGCCCGCGCGCGGGCGGCTGCTGGGGATCGCCGCCGTGGGGCTCGTGGCGATGTCGGCGGCGTGGGTCGGGCCGGCCGGCGGTGGGCTCGCCGAGTCGGTGCGCGTGGTGCTCGACGGGGCGGGTGCCCCGCTGCGCAACGTCCACAAGTTCGAACCCCTGCTGCGCCTGCCGCTGGTCCTGGGCGTGGCGCATCTGCTCTCGCGCCTGCTCGCCGGGGTCACCGTCGGCGCGGTCGGCGGTCGCCTCGACCGCGGGCGCGCGGCGCAGGCGTTGGCCCACCCCGAGCGGGACCGCACCGTGGCGGTGGCGCTGGTCGTGGCCCTCGCGGCGGGGGTGTCGGTGGCGCCGGCGTGGCTGGGCCGCCTCGCGCCGGTGGGCTCCCACGCGGCGATGCCGGACCACTGGCCGCAGGCCGCGGCGTGGCTGTCGGAGAACGCGCCGGTGGCCAGGCCGGGCACCGAGGAGCGGGACCCGGCGGCCACGACCCGCGCGCTCGTGGTCCCCGGCGCCTCGTTCGGTCGTCAGGTGTGGGGGGTCACGCGTGACGAGCCCCTCCAGCCGCTGGCCGAGACCCCGTGGGCGGTGCGGGATTCCGTGCCGCTCCAGCCCGCGCCCGCGATCCGCGCCCTCGACGCCGTGCAGCGCCGCCTCGCCGACGGCCGCGCCGCGCCGGGCATGGCGGCCACCCTGGCCTCGCTGGGCATCGGGTACCTGGTGGTGCGCAACGACCTGTCGGTGGACTCCGCCGCGCCGCGCCCGGCCCTGGTCCACCAGGCCGTCGACGGCTCGCCCGGGCTGGTGAAGGTCGCCGAGTTCGGCGACCCGGTCGCCGCCGGGGGAGGGGCCGCCGCGGGCGGGGACGCCGGGGCGAGGAACGACGACAGCAACACCGACGACGACAACGACGACGACGACGAGGTGGTCGTCGTCCCGGATTCCGGGCTGCGGCCGGCCTATCCGGCGATCGAGATCTACCGGGTCGACTCCCGGCTGGGATCGGACGCCGCGTCGCCCGGGCCTCCCCGGTCGGCCACCGCCCCGTACACGGTGGAGGTACGCGACCTGCCGGTGGTCGCCGGCGGGCCGGAGGCGCTGTCCCGGCTCGACGACCTGCTCGCCGAGCAGGACACCATCGGGTCGCCGCCGCGCGTGACGCGACTGCTCGAGGCCGACGCCCGCGCGGCGGGGGTGGACCCGGCGTCCGACCCGTTCCCCCGACCCCGACCCCTGGCCTCCACCGCGCCGGTGCTCACCGACTCCCCGACCGACCGCGAGACCGACTTCGGGCGCCTGGACCACCACTCGTCCGCCGTCCGCGCCGAGGGCGACCCCCGGCGCAGCCGCGGCACGGTCCCCGACTACCCGGCCACCGTCTCCGGCGACGAGCCGGAGCGCACCCGGGCGCGCTGGTGGGACGCCCGCGTGAGCGTGTCGTCCTCGGCGGCCGACTCCGCGCAGACCGGGCCCGTGCGGCCCTCGCACTCCGTGGCCGCGGTCGTGGACGGCGACCCGGACACCGCGTGGCGCTCGGGCGGGTACGGCTCGGCGTTCGGCGAGTGGATCCAGGTCGACCTGACCGAGCCCGTCGACCGCGCCGTCCTGCGGCTGACCGTCCCCGCCCCGGCCGTCGGGCCGCAGGTCACCGCGCTCGAGGTCCGTACCGACACCGGCACGACGACCGTGTACCCGCGGGCCGGCGAGGAGACGACCGTCGCGCTGCCGCCCGGCCCCACCGGACGCGTGCGGGTCACCGCCACCGGCGTCGCGGACGGCGGCCGCGGCACCTACTTCGAGGTCTCGGAGCTCGGCCTGACCAGTGCGGGGGAGGACGTCCCCCTGCTGCGCACCATCGCCCTGCCCGAGCGGTCCGAGGGCGGGCCCGCCCTGTCGGGGTGGCTGCTGCGACAGGAGCTCGCCGGCCGGGCCGACTGCGTCCACGGCGGCAGCCCCGTCGAGGGACTCGCCGGCGCCGAGGAGAGCACGGGCGCGGCCCGGTGCGCCCCCGAGCTGGCGATCGCCCCCGAGGAGCCCGGTCGGTTCGCCCGCCTGCTCGACGTGCCCGCCGACACCGCCGTCACCCCGCGGTTGCTCGTCCGCCCGCGCCCCGGCGGAGCCCTCGACGACGTCTTGCGCGGCGACCCCGCCTCCCGGTTCCGGCAGGTCCGCGCCGTGGGCGAGTCCCTCGTCACCGACCCCGCCGGCGCGCCGTCCGCGGCCGTCGACGGCGACCGCTCGACGAGCTGGCACGCCCCCGACGGGCCGTCACCGTCGCTCGAACTGCGCCTGCCCGGCCGGCACCTCGTCGGATCGCTGCGCCTGTGGGCGCCCCGCGCGGACGCCCCCGCCGCGCCGCGGGTCCTCACGATCGACACCGGCGTCCAGCGCACGCGCGTCGACCTCGCCACGCTCACGCCCGACGAGGACGGCTCCGTCGTCGTCGACCTCCCCCCCGACCACACCGACCGCGTCACCGTCCGGGTCGACAGCACCCGCGACGTCCGCACCCCGGCCGGGGCGCCGGTGCCCGCCGGGATCGCCGAGGCATGGGTGCAGGACGACTCCGGCGCCCGGATCGGCGCACTGCCCGCCGCCGACGACGACCCCGTCACCCTGACCTGCCAGGACGGGCCCCGGATCCACATCGGCGACCGGATCGTCCGCACGAGGATCACCGCCTCCCGCCGGGCCCTGCTCGAGGGCCGCGCCGTCCCGGCCGAGCTGTGTGACGACACCCCGCTCCCGCTCCCGGCGGGACCGCAGGAGGTCTCCGTCGAGCCGGGGGAGGCGTTCTCGGTCGACACGGTGGGCCTCGTCGTCGTCGACCCCGCCGGCGGGACCACCGACGGCGGCGCCGACGGCTCCCGCGGCGTCCCCGTGCTCGGCGGCGCACCCCAGCCCACCCGCGCCGTCACCACCGCGCGGTGGGACGACGCCCGCCGCGAATTGCACGTGCCCGCCGCCCCGCGCGAGCGCGTGCTGGTGGTCCCCGAATCGGTCTCGCCGGCGTGGCACGCACGCCTGGTCGCCGACGACGGCACCGCCCTCGCCGACCCCCGCCCCGTCACGGTCGACGGGTGGAAACAGGGCTGGGTGCTGCCCGCCGCCACGACCGGCGCCACCCTCGTGCTCACCGTCCCGCTCGACGCGCCGTACCGGTGGGCACTGCTCACCGGCCCCGCCGCGTTGCTGCTGGTCCTGCTGCTGTTCCTCGCGCCCGGTCACCGGGACCGCGCCGGGACCCGCGCCACCCCGTGGCGCGGCCGCGGGGCGGTCACCGCCGGCGCGACCGCCGCGGCCTCCTACCTGCTCGCCGGGCCCGTCGGACTCGCGGTGACCGCGGTCCTCACCGGCGGCGCGCTCGTCGCGAGTCGACACCTCGGCGCCGGACGCGCGCGGCGACTGCTCGTCGCCGGATCCGGGGTGGGGATCGTCGCCGGCGCCGCCCTCCTCGCCCGCGCCCCGTGGCCCGACCCGCTCGGCTACGCCGGGGACACCCTCGCCCCTCAGGTCGCGACGGTCGCCGGACTCGTCTGCGCCGGGCTCGCGGCGAGCTGGCCGTCCGCCGGACGCCCACGCGGCGCCCGCCGCGGCGCCAGCCACCGCTGGGACGGCACCTCCACCAGCGCGTAGCCGACCGCCGCCACCACCGTCGAGATCACCGCGGTGACCAGCCAGATCGTGAGCATCCGGCCCGAGAACATCGGCACCGCCGCGATCTGGAACGCGAAGTGCAGCACCAGCACGTGCCACAGGAACACCCCGTACGACCACCGGCCCACCGTGGTCATGACGGCCGACCCGAGCACCGCGAAGCGCTCCCGGTCCGGCGACAACGCCACCGGCGCGAGCAGGCAGAACGCCACCACGGCGCCCAGTCCGGTACGGGCGGCGAACTCGGGGCCCGACGGGTGGACGAAGCCCTCGGTGAACCACTCCGGGACCGTCGTGGCCACGAACGCCGCGGCCGCGACGGCCCACCACGCCCACCGCGCCCGCGCATGCCGGGCCAGGGCCGCGACCCGGCCCGGCGGCGCGGCGGCCAGCTCGGCGAGGATCATCCCCGCCGCGAACCACGACGCGAACGCCGGCGGCAGGATCTGGTCGTTGACCCGCTCGGGCAGTCCGAGCTCGTACCACGGCACGAGCGCCCACCCCAGGCTCGCCACCCCCACCGCCGCGATCGCCGGGATGCGCCACCGCGCCCGCCCCCCGCGGAGCCGCACGAGCGCCCACCACAGCAGCGGCAGCACCAGATAGAAGCTCATCTCCACCGACAACGACCACGCGTGCGTGAGCCCCTCGACCAGCGAATCGGGGACGAACACCTGCGTGAGCGTCAGGTTGGACGTCCATGTGGCCACCGAGGCGCGGGCGTTCTGCGGGATCAGCAGGAAGACCGCGCCGGCCACGACGAGGTACGCGGGCATGATCCGCACCAGCCGCGAGCGCAGATACTCCCGCGCCGGGCGCGCCGTGCCCGGTTCGCCGAGGCGCGCGTGCAGGGCGTGGGCCCGCCACAGCAGGAACCCGGACAGGGCGAAGAAGACCGCCACGGACAGGTCGAACCGGCCCCACACCCGGTGGACGAACGACCCGGTGGACGAGCCGGTCTGGAACGCCACGTGCGTCGTGAGGACCGCGAACGCGGCCACCGCGCGCAATCCCTCGAGCGCCGGGGCGAAACCGGTCGCGGAGGGCAGAGTCCCGACTCGGTGGTCGGGGGTACCGAATGCGTTCTTCATCACTGTTAATCTTCTCCTGATGATGGTCCGGCCGGGCAGGCACCCCGGTGGCTACCGGGGAGTAACCCGGCGGACCCAGGGCGCGACACCAGGAGGACCAGACGATGGCACGTCAGAGCAGTTCGGCCGGACGGAGGTCGTCGGTACCCGCACTGGTCCTCGTCGGGCTCGGCGCGTTCCTCATCACCCTGGCTTTGGCCCTCGTGTTCTTCGTGGTGCCGGCGCAGAAGAAGACGCCGCTGGACATCAACTCCACCACCGTCACCGAGACCGTGCCGGGAGCGGTCCTCGTCGGCGCCGCGCTGGCGTCCAACACCCCCACCGACCTCAACGCCGATCGTCCCGAGTGCCGGGCGCCCGAGGCCCCCGCCGCCGGTGAGGGTGAGGAGGGCGCGCCCGCCGAGGGTGGCCCCGCCGAGACCCAGGACGGTCCCGAGGCCGACGACTCCGACGTCCAGTTCCCCGTCACCTGCTTCATCGACAACGACATCCCGCTGTACTCCCAGCGCCGGGTCCAGGCCGTGGAGCCGTCCGATTCCGACGTCATCACCATGCAGGCCGCGCAGTCGCTGATGCGCGAGGACAAGACCGGCGGCGACGACGTCGAGGGCCTGGTCAACGCCACCGTCGACCGCGTCACCGTCGACCGCGTCACCGCGATGCCGACCGACGAGGCCACCAGCACCCTGCAGGTCGTCGCCGGTGCCGGCGACGACAGCGCCCCCACCGGTTTCGTCCGCGAAGGGCTGCAGTACAAGTTCCCGTTCGACACCGAGCAGCGGGCCTACGACTACTTCGACGCCAGCACCTTCACCACCAACCCGATCGAGTTCGTCGGCGAGACCACCGTCGGCGGCATCGACGCCTACGAGTTCCGCCAGGACCTCGGCCCGATCGACATGTGGTCCTCGATCCGCGACCACTTCGCCTCCATCTCCGACGGCTACGACCCCGCCGTGGAGTCGGTGCTGGCCAGCTACCGCCGCGAGGGCATGACCGCGGGCCAGTGGGGCCTCGCGGGCGACCCCGAGCGCGAGGTCGACATGCGCCGCTTCTACACCAACACCCGCACGGTGTGGGTGAACCCGGCCACCGGGCAGATCGTCAACGGCAAGGAGGACATCTTCCAGTTCTTCGCCGAGGACCAGGCCGAGGCCGAGGCGTTCTTCAACGACAAGGCCCGCCTCGAGGAGGAGCGCTCCGAGCCCACCCGCACGGCCGTCCGCTTCCAGTCCGGCTGGAACGAGGAGACGCAGCAGACGACTCTCGCCGGCGCGCAGGACAGCGCCGACACGCTCAACACCTTCGGCCGCGTCGTGCCGGCCGTGCTGGGCATCCTCGGCCTGATCTCGCTCATCGGCGGCATCGTGCTGGGGCTGCGCGGCCGCGGTGGCCGCGGGGGTCGAGTCGACACCGGGGGTCGCGCCGCCCGCGCCTGACCCCCGAGCCCGCCGGGGTGCCCGCCCCGCCGGGGTGCCTGCCCCGGATCATCGACAAGAGCGTTCCGCACACCTCACCCGAGAGGGCGTGTGCGGGACGCTCTTCTCGTCGGGTGGTGGACCCGCGACCGCCGCGCAGCCGACCGGTTCTTGCGATCTGCCCCTCGGATCGCGCGCCGCGAAGCCGAGGCCAGCCTCGACAGCCCCGCCCCGGCAGCCGCGCCGCCTAACGGATCGCGCGCCGCCTATCGGATCACGCTCCACCTATGGGGTCCCGCAGGTGAATCGGAACGGGATGGGTGGCGTGGGCCGGCTGGGGTGGCTCGGCGGGCGTGGCGCGGGTCCGCCCCACGCCCGCCCAGCGTCCGCGCCTCAGGCCAGCCGCGACCGGAGCGCGCGCCAGCCGGCCGTGACCGTGGTGACGGCGACGGCGATGAGCGTCGCCGCAAGAACGCCCTCGACCTCGCGGGGGGCGAACCACACCGCGACGGCGGTGAGCGCCAAGCCGCACCATGCGATCCCGGCCTCGACGGTCCGGTCGGAGGCGATGGTGGCCAGCAGGAACGCCTGCAGGACGCTCAGCGTCACGCCGAGCGCGGCGAACGCCCAGAGGAGCCCGGCGACCGGCCGGTAGTCCTCGCCGACGACCGCCGGCACCAGCGGCGCGGCCACGGCGGCCCCGATCACGACGACCGCGCCGATGCCCAGCAGCACGGCCAGCGCCGAGCGGACGGCACCCCGGTGTCCGGCCGGATCGGCCATGCGCGGGTAGAGCACCGTGCCGACGGCCTGCGGGAGCCAGAACGCGGCCTTCGCGGCGACCGCCCCCAGCGCGTAGCGGCCCGCGTCCTCCGGGGTCAGCAGCGCTCGGGCGAGGAGCAGGTCGACCGAGGTGAGCGCCATCATCACCAGCTGCACCTGCCCGGCGGCGAGCACGGCGGCCACGCCGGGGGAGGTCAGAACCGCCCCGGGAGTCCCCGCCCCGCTAGTCCCTGCCCCGGGCATTTCCATGCGGGACCGGGGCGCCGCGGGCCCGGACGTCACCCGCGCGGCCACGAGCCAGGCCACGCCCACGCCCACGGCCCCGGCGGCGAGTGCGGGTCCGACCCCGCCGCCCGCGGCGAGTACCGCGACGGCGGGCGCGACCTTGCCCGCGCCGGCCAGGGCGAGCACCACACCCAGCGCCCGGAACCGCTCGGCGCCCTGCAGCAGCCCCTGCTCGGTGGCGAGCAGACACAGCACCGGGCCGGGGGCCAACGCGGCGGCCGTGGCCCACCCCGGGGTGTCGAGCAGCAGGGACACGGGGACCACGGCCAGCGCCGCGACCACCGCGACCAGCAGCGCCACCCGCCTGCCGAGCGCGCGCAGGACGTCGTGGGGGACACCCCGGACGTGCTCGCGGGCCACCACCGCCTGCAGCGCCAGGGAGGGCACGGCCACCAGCAGCTGCGCGGAGAGCAGGGCGGCGAACGCGCCGTAGCCCTCGGGGCCGAGCCACCGGGAGGCCGGGAGATGCAGGAGGTAGGCGGCGATGTTGGCCAGCATCGACCCGGCCGTGACCGCGCCCGCACCGGTCAGGACGCGCCTGGCGGCGGAGCCGGGTGCCGCCTCGCGCGCCTGTGGGTCCACATCCGAGATCGTAGGGGGCCGTCCTGCGGCCTCTCCCGTGGGCCGGGCGGCGCGGTGGCGCGGGGTCGGGTGGGGCGGTGGCGCGGGGCCGGACGCCTCGGCCAGGACGACCGGGGCGAGCGGGGCGCGTGGTGGAATGTGCGCATGTCCTCCGCTGCCGGGTTCCGCCGCGTGCTCGCGCGGCCGCCCGTGACGGACGCCGCCGTGGGTGCGGTCGTCGCGGGCGTCCTGCTGGCCGGGGTGGCGCGGCCGGGCTTCCCGCTGTTGCGGGACTGGGTGGCCACGCCGACGCCCCCGCTGTCGGACGCGGCGCTCGGGTTGGGCGAGTCGGCGGCGCGCGCGGTTCCGCAGGACGTGGCGGTCGTGTGGGCGACCCGGGGGCTGGACGCGGTCGGGCTGCCGGTGTGGCCGCTGACGGGCCTGCTCACGGCGGTGTTCTGCGCGTGGCTGGCGGTCGCGGCGGGCGCGCTCGTGCGGCGGGTGCTCCCCGCCGGCCGGGCCGCGGGGGCGTGGCTGCGCCTGCCGGCGGTGGTGGGCGCGGTGTGGAACCCGTTCGTGGTGGAGCGGCTGCTCCAGGGGCACTGGTCGCTGCTCGCGGGGGTCGCGGCGGTGGTGACGATGCCGGTGCTGCTCGCGCGCGGCCGGCCCCGGGTGGCGGCGGCGTGCGTGGCGCTGGCCGCCGCCGGGCTCACGCCGACGGGGTGGGTGCTGGCGGTCGTCGCGGCGGCGGTGGCACTGGCCTGCGGCTGGCGTGCTCAGGGCACCCGCCGGACCCGGGCCGCGGTCGCGCTGGCCGCTACAGCTGTGGTGACCGCCATGCCGTGGGTGCTGGCGACCGCCCTCACCGCGGCGGGCGACCGGGCCGGCGCCGGGCCGGGTGGGTCGGTCGGGTCGGCCGTCGTGGCCGGTGGGGGAGTGGACGCGGCCGCGGGGGTGGCCGCGTTCGCCGCCCGCGCCGAGCCGGGGATCGGGACGCTGGGCTCGGTCGTCGCGCTTGGCGGGATCTGGAACTCGCAGGCCGTGCCGCCCTCCAGGGCCACGTGGTGGGCGGCCGCCGCGCTGGTCGCGCTGCTGCTCGTGTGGGCGCTCGCGGCGCGGGGCCTGTGGCGGGCGCGGCGTGACCCCGTGGTGCGCGCGACGGTCCCCGCGGCCCTCGCCGTGTGGCTGCTCGTCGCCGCGGCCGCGACGGGCCCGGGCCTCGCGGTGATGGAGGCGCTGGTCACCGCCGTGCCGGGCGCGGGGTTGCTGCGCGACACCCAGAAGTTCGTGGCGCTGGCGCTGCCGGCCACGGTGCTCGCGCTGGCCTTCGCCGCCCGCGCGCTCGCCACCCGCGCACTCGCCGCCGGCGCCGTCCCTGCCCGGGCCCTGCCCGCGCGCGTGCGGCCGATCGCCGCCGGGGTGCTCGTCACCGCCGTGGCCGTGGCCGCCGTCCCGGACGCCCCGCGCGCCCTGTGGCAGCAGCTGCGGCCGGTGACCTACGGGCCGGGGTGGGCGGAGGTCGCGCGCCTCGTCGACGACCGCCCCGGGGATCTGTTGGTGCTGCCCGCCGGCTCGTTCCGCTCGACGCCGCTGTGGGCCGGCGGCCGGCCGGTCCTCGACCCCGCGCCGCGCCTTCTCGACACCCGGGTGCTCGTCCCCGGCGACCTGCTGGTGGCGGGGGAGGCGGCCACCGCCGTGCCCGGGGAGGGCGATCGCGCGCGCCGCGCCACCGAGGCGCTGCTCCGCGGCGCGGACCCGCGTGAGCTGGCGGGCCTGGGTGTGCGGTGGGTGCTCGACGAGCGCACGTCCGCCGGGCCCCGGGGCGCGGCGGCCGAGACCCTGACGGCGACGACGACGAGGTTCTCCGACCCCGAGCTGACCCTGCACGAGCTGGCCCCGCCGAACGGGCCGGGTGACGCGGACGCCCGATGGGCGGCGGTGGCCGAACCGGCCGCTCCGGCGGGGGCCCGCGGGGCGGTACTGGCGGCGCACGCGCTGTGGCTGCTCACGCTGGCCGGCGCGGCGGTGGCTAGCGGCCGGCGCGCGCGTGGATCACGCCGCTGACCCGCCGTCCCTCGGTGACGGCCGAGAGGACCTCCGCCATCGCCGCGCCGGTGGCGGGCCACGACATCCCCGCCGCCTTCCGGCGGGCGGCCTCACCCATCCGCTCCCGCAGGTCGGGGTCGGAGAGGAGACGGTCCGCGGCGAGGGTCATGGCCGCGACGTCGTCCACGAGGAGGCCCGTCTCGCCGTCGTCGATCGAGTCGCGCAGCCCCGCGGCGTGGTGATAGCCGACGGTGGGGACCCCGTGCTGCGCGGCCTCGGACACCGCGAGGCCCCACCCCTCCTTGCGTGAGGGCATGAGGTGGACGGCGGCGCCGGCGAGGAGGCGGTGCTTGGTGGCCTCGTCGACGTGCCCGTGGAACACCACCCCGCCGGGGTCGAGCGGGCCGGCGTCGGCACCGGGGGCGACGACCGGCGCGGTGAGCCCGCGTTCGGCGGCGTACTCACGCAGCCGGTCGGCCCACCAGCCGCTGCCGATGACGTCCAGCACGAGCCCGGGCCTGCTCGCGCGGAGGGTGGCGAGCACGTCGAGCGCGTCTTCCACGTGCTTGTGCGGGACCAACCGGGAGAGCACGACCAGGTGGGGACCGTCGGCGCGGGTGTCGGGGCCGCCGGGGGCGATGCCGGCAGGCAGGGGGTCGAGGCCGTTGCGGACCACGGCGATGCGGTCGGGTGCGACGCCGAGCGTGGCGAGCTCCTCGGCAGAGGGGAGCGAGACGGTGACGTACTGGGACCGGGCGTGCACGCGCGGCGCCAGCCACGACTCGACCCACCACCCGATCCGCGCGACGAGCCACCCCGCGACCGGCCACTGCTCGCGGTGGATGTGGTGGACCAGCACCACGACGGGGGCGGTGGTGGCCAGGCGGGAGAAGAAGGGGACGCCGTTCTGGGTGTCGACGACGACGTCGGGCCGCCGCAGGGGCCCGAGCGGACCGAGGCCGAGCCGGCCGGACAGGATCGCCAGCAGAGCCCGGGGATAGACCGTGAACCGGCCGCCCGCGCGGCTGACACGCACGCCGCCGGAGGTGGTCGCGGAGCGGGCCGCGCCCCGGGAGCGTGAGGTCCGGTAGACGACGGTGTGGCCGGCGGCGGCGAGGCCGTCGGCGACGTGTTCGAGATAGCGCTCGCTGCCGCCGCCCTGCGGATGGGTGCTGTCGCGCCAGCACAACAGCAGGATTCGAGCCACGCGGACACTGTACGCGGGGGGTCGGACGGCCCCGGACCGCCGGTATCGTCACCGCCGTGATCACCGACCCCGTCCACCGTTCGCCGGCGCTGCGCCCGGTGGCCCGCCGCGCCACGCTCGGTCGTTCGCTCGGGCTGCTGCGCTCGTTCCCGCTCGAGCAGTCCGACCCGGACACCTTCTACTCCGGGCTCGCCCGCGACACCGTCGAGCTGGTCGCGGACCTGTGGGAGGGCGCCGGCGGCACCGGCGGCACCGGCGGCACCGGCGGCGCGGTCGGCGGGGACGCGGCGGCCGCGGGTGCGGACGCGCGGCCCGGTCGCGCGCGGCTGCCCGGGCTCACGGTGCTCGACGTGGGCGGCGGGCCCGGCTACTTCTCCGACGCCTACGCCGCCGAGGGTGCGCGGTACGTGTCCGTGGAGCCCGACGTCGGGGAGATGTCCGCCGCCGGCCTCGACCAGACCGGGTCGATCCGCGGCAGCGGGATGTCCCTGCCCGTCCGCACCGACGCGGTGGACGTGTGCATCTCGAGCAATGTCGCCGAGCACGTGCCCGAGCCCTGGCGCATGGCCGAGGAGATGTGCCGGGTGACGCGACCGGGCGGCCTCGTCGTCGTCTCCTACACCCTCTGGTACGGCCCCTTCGGGGGCCACGAGATGGGGCTGACCCACTACCTCGGCGGCGAGCGCGCGCGGCGGCTCTACGAACGGCGGCACGGCCACCCGCCCAAGAACGTCTACGGCGAGTCCCTGTTCGAGGTGGGCTGCGCCGACGGCCTGGCCTGGGCGCGCGGCACCGACTCCGCCGAGCTCCTCGCCGCGTTCCCCCGCTACCACCCGCGGTGGGCGTGGTGGCTGGTGCGCGTCCCCCTCGTGCGGGAGGTCCTCGTGTCGAATCTGGTGCTGGTGCTGCGCGCGAAGTAGCGCCCCACGGCGGGCCGGACCCTCGCTACAGTGAGGTGGAACACGTTCTTGTTAGCTTCACTCCCGGTTGACGGGACGGTTCCCACCGCTCTTGTACCCCACCGCACGGAGGTCCCCCGTGGTCGTCGTCCATGACAAGCTCTTCTCCGGCACCCGCTGGACCGATCCCATCACCACCGGCGTCCTCGAGGTGACCTCGCCGGCCACCAACCAGGTCGTGGGCCGGGTCGCCGAGACCACCACCGAGGACCTGGACGAGATGATCAGCCAGGCCCGCGACTCGTTCGAGTCCGGCGTGTGGCGGAACACGCCGCCCGCCGAGCGCGGCGCCCTGCTCGCCCGCGTCGCCGACATGCTCGAGGAGCGCCAGGCCGAGGTCTGCACGCTGCTGTCCCAGGAGATGGGCGCCCCCGCGAGCGCCGCGTCGATGATCCAGGTGACGCCCACGCTCGGTGTGCTGCGCTACTACTCGCGCCTGGCCGAGACCTTCCCGTGGTCCGAGGTGCGCCACGGCGACTTCGGCGCCTCGGTCGTCACCCGCCAGCCCGTCGGCGTGGTCGCCGCCATCACCGCCTGGAACGTCCCGCTCTACCTCAACACCGCCAAGCTCGCCCCGGCCCTGCTGTCCGGCAGCTCGGTCGTCCTCAAGCCGTCCTCGGCCACCCCGCTGTCCGCGCTGTGGCTCGCCGAGCTGTTCCGCGAGGCCGGCCTGCCCGAGGGTGTGCTGTCCGTGGTCACCGGCCCCAGCTCCGTGGGCGATCACCTGGTCTCCCACGCGGACGTCGACAAGATCTCGTTCACGGGGTCCACCGGGGTCGGCAAGCACATCGCCGGCATCGCCGCGCAGAGCCTCAAGCGGTGCTCGCTGGAGCTGGGCGGCAAGAGCGCGGCCATCGTGCTCGAGGACGCCGACCTGGCCTCCGCCGCCGGCACCATGGTCTTCTCCGCGCTGATGAACTCCGGCCAGGCGTGCGTGTCCCAGAACCGGATCCTCGCCCCGCGCTCGCGCTACGACGAGGTCGTCAACGCGCTGGTGGAGAACGTCTCGCTCATGCCCGTCGGCGACCCCGCCGACGAGGGCACCGTGTTCGGCCCCCTGGCCAACCACAAGCAGAAGGCGACCGTCGAGGGCTACATCCGCAAGGGCCTCGAGGAGGGCGCCACCATAGCCTACGGCGGCGGCGAGGTCGAGGGCCTGCCCGAGCACGTGGCGGAGGGGGCCTTCGTCCAGCCGACCGTCTTCCGCGACGTGGACAACTCCATGACCATCGCCCAGGAGGAGATCTTCGGTCCCGTCCTGCAGGTCATCCCCTACGACACGGTCGACGACGCCGTGCGGATCGCCAACGACTCCGAGTTCGGCCTGGCCGGCGCGGTGTACTCGTCCGACCCGGACGCCGCGCTGGCCGTGGCCCAGCGCGTGCGTACCGGCACGATGGGTATCAACTGGTACGCCTTCGACCCGAGCGCCCCGTTCGGCGGCTTCAAGAACTCGGGCCTCGGCCGGGAGAACGGTCCCGAGGGCCTGGAGGCGTTCTGCGAGCTGCAGAGCGTGCTCATGCCGTTCGGCTGGGAGCCGTCCGGCGACTGACGCGAGCGGGCCGGCGGCGCCACACACGCGCGCCGCCGGCCCCCGGGTTCCGCGCGGTGATCGGCGGCGGATAGACCTCCGCCCTGATATCCTCCGCACCATGGGTTCATTGGGTCTCTAGTACGGGACGCCACGTCGAGTCTTCTCCGTGGTGGGTCCTACGCACGTTCGGCAGGCGATTGCCGCTGACGTGAGGTCCCGTACCGCAGTACGCGCCCCCCGAGGAGCGCGCACATCACCGCAGTCCGCTGGTGCCCCCACCGCGAGACGCGGAGAGGACACCGCCGATGACCCGCCCACCCGAATCCCCGCGCCCCCGGACCATCTCCCCGGGGCGCCCCCACCGAGAATGCTTCATCCGCGACGCCGTCGTGCGCTTCGCGGACCGGACCGTGCTCGACAGCGTGAACCTGACGGTGGGACCCGCCGACAGGCTCGCCGTGATCGGCGACAACGGCTCCGGGAAGTCCACCCTCCTGCGAGTGCTCGCGGGAGCGCTCCCGATCTCCGCGGGGCGACGTCAGGTCCACCTCCCGGGAGGTCTCGCGACAGCCGAGCAGCGGCCCGAGTTCCCGCCGGGGACGCCCGTCGCCGGGGCGCTCGACATGATGTCGGCTGGTATCCGCCGGCTCGAGGCCGAGATGCGGGCGGTCGCCGAGGAGCTGGCGGACGCCGACGCCGGGGATCAGCCCCGGCTCCTCGACCGGTTGAGCGATCTGACCGACCGGTTCGAGGCCCGCGACGGTTACCACTTCGACCAGCGGGTGGACGCCGCTCTCGACCAGCTGTCTCTCGGGCGACTCGAACGGAGCCGCCCGGTGCACTCGCTCTCAGGTGGGGAGACATCCCGCCTGGCACTCGCGGCGGCGCTGTCCTCGCGGGCCGAGCTCCTGTTGCTCGACGAACCGACCAACGACCTCGACGACGCGGGCATCACCTGGCTGGAGGGTCGGCTCGCGCACCATCGTGGGGCACTGGTCGTGGTGACCCACGATCGCGCATTCCTCGACCGGTTCGCGACCGACATCGTGTGCCTCGAGGACGGCGGACTGCGCCGTTACGGCAGCGGCTACAGCGGGTACCTCGCGGCCCGTGCCGCGGAGAGAAGGCGCCTGCTCGAGGAACGCGAGGCATGGAGCCGCGACCTAGCCCGGAACGAGGCGCTCGTCGCGGCGAACTCGTTCCGCCTCGCCGCGATCCCCCGCAAGCAGGAGCGGGCCGCCTTCGGGCACGGCGCCTTCCGCGCCCGAAGCCGTGACCACGGGGCGTCGAGCCGCATCGCGCAGGCGAAGGAGCGGGTCACGCGCCTCACGGCGAGACCGGCGCCGGCGCCGCCGGAACCGCTGGCGTTCACGCCCTCGTTCACGGAGGGCGCGGGGTCGGGGGACCGCGAGGGCGTCCACGGACCGCGGCGGATCCTCGCCGCAGCTACCGTCGCGTGCGGGATCGACGGACGGGGGCCGCGCCTCAGCCTCGACTCCCTCACCGTCCACTCGGGCGACCGGTGGCTCATCTCCGGCCCCAACGGCGCAGGGAAGACGACACTGCTGCGGGTCCTCGCCGGCGAACACGACACGGACGAGGGAGCAGTCTGGCGACGCCCCGGGCTCCGTGTCGCGTGGCTCCGTCAGGGTCTCGACGCGGGTGTCGACGGCGACCTGCTCGGCCGCTTCGCCCGCGCGACGGGCGCCCACCCCGAAGACGCCGCCCGGCTGCTGCTCGACCTGGGGCTCTTCTCCCCGCGCGACCTGGAGCTGAAGCCCCCGCAGCTCTCCGTGGGGCAGCGACGCCGACTCGAGCTCGCCGTCGCGGTCACCGTGCCGAGTGACGTCCTCCTGCTGGACGAGCCGACGAACCACCTGGCTCCTGAGCTCGTCGAGCAACTGGAGACCGCGCTGGAGGGGTACAGCGGCGCGGTCCTCACCGTCACGCACGACCGGCGGTGGGAGCAGAACGCGATGCGCTCCCGCCGCCTACACCGGATGGAGGTGATGCCGGGCGGGCGGGTCCAGGTGCGGCCCGGGGCCGCGGCCTGACCTCGTCCGGCCGCGGCCGGGCCGCCCGGTCACTCCACGCGGTAGCCGACGCCCCGCACGGTCTGCACCTTGTTCTCGCCGATCTTGCGCCGCAGGGAACGGATGTAGACGTTGACGATGTTGGAGCCCGGGTCGAAGTCCATGCCCCACACGCTCTCGAGGAGCTGCTCGCGGCTGATGGTCTCACCCTTGTTGCGCAGCAGCATCTCGAGCAGCGAGTACTCGCGGTTGGTGAGCTCCTGGATCCGGCCGTCCACCTCGACGCGGCGGGTGCGGATGTCCAGGCGCATACCGGCGTGCTCGAGGATGCCGGGATCCTCCGTCGCCTCGTGCTCGCGCAGGCGAAGGCGGATACGGGCGAGCAGTTCCGGCACGCGGAAGGGCTTGACCATGTAGTCGTTGGCGCCGGACTCCAGGCCCTCGACGGTGTTCGACACGCTGTCGCGGGCCGTGAGGATGATGACGGGTGCACTGAACCCGCGGTCGCGGGCCTCACGCAGCAGCGTGAGGCCGTCGGTGTCCGGCAGTCCGATGTCGAGCAACATCAGGTCGATGTCGGAGATGGTCGACAGGATCGCACGCGCGCTCTCACCGTCCACCGCCTCGAGTGCGGTGTACTCGGCACCACCGAGTGCCTTGACCAAGACCGAGCGGATGAGGTCATCATCCTCCACGACGAGAACGTTCGTCATGCATCCCTCCTTCTCCGACTTCGGAGTATGTCACGAGGGCACCCCTGCTGGACGCTGCCGACCTCTCGTGTCCGCGGTTCGGCCCGGTACCGGTCCGGTTCACCGGTTTTCGGGGTCCCCCGCGGCGGCCGGAGCGATCCGCGGCGCGGGGTCGGCGCCCTTCTCGGGCGGCGGCGCGATGAAGGGGATGACGATGCAGAACGTCGCCCCGCCGCCGGCGGCGTTGTACGCGAAGGCGCGACCCCCGTGCGCCTTGGCGATGGTCGAGACGATCGCGAGCCCGAGGCCGGTGCCGCCGCGCCCGTCGCGGAGCTGACCGCGGGCGGTGTGGAAGCGCTCGAAGATGCTCTCCTCCTCGCCGGCCGGGATGCCGGGGCCGCGGTCGCGGACCCACCACAGGAGGCGACGACGGTAGGACTCGCGCTTGGGGGTGGGCGGCACGGGGCCGTCGGCGAGCCCGTCGGCGATGGTGGGGACACCGGGCTCGATGACCCGGCACCCGATGTCGATGGTGTCGCCGGGCTCGGTGAAACGGACCGCGTTGGAGCAGAACTGCAAGAGGGCCTGGGTGATCCGGTGCTGGTCCAGCCTGGCCACGCCCTCGGCGTACGGCAGCACCCGCCAGTTCCGGTCGGCGACCACCTCGATCTTGGCCTCGACGTCCAGCACGAGTTCGGCGACGTCGGTCGCGGCGGTGCGGAGGAAGTCGGGGCGGTCGGCGCGGGCGAGCGTGAGCAGGTCCTCGACGATGCGGGTCATCCGGGACAGTTCGTCCTGCATGAGCCGGACGGTCTCCGCCCGGCCCTCCGGGTCCTCCGGCATGAGGTCGAGGTTGCCCTGGACCACGGTCAGCGGCGTCCGTAGCTCGTGCCCGGCGTCGTCGAGGAACTCCCGTTGTGTCCGGTAGGCGTCCTCGACCCGCTCGAGCATGTCGTTGACGGTGTCGGCGAGGGAGACGATCTCGTCCGGCCCGTCGGACGGCACGCGCCGGGACAGGTCGGCCGCCGAGATCGTCTCCGCGGCCTCGCGGATCCGCCGCACGGGCACCAGCATCCGGCCGGCGATCCACCACGCGAGCAACGCGCTCACCACCATGCCGCCGGCGGCGGCCCAGCGCAGGTAGCCCGCCACCCGGCGGGTCTCCTGGTGGGTGGCGCCGTCGTTGATCGCCACCACGATGTTGGCCAGCCCGGCGGGGCTCTCGACGGTGGCCTTGCGCCACCGCACCGAGCCGTCGATCACGCCGGAGTCCTCCGTCGGGGACAGCCCGATCCGCTGGACCCGGGAGCGCATGCCCGGGGGGAACAGTCGGTCGTCCTCGGGGCCGTACCGGGACAGGGTGAACTGCGTGCCGGACTCGTTGGCGGTGCCGACGAGCAGGATCTCCGACGAGGGGTACTGCTGGGCGAGATACGCCCGGATGAGTTGTTCGACGGTGGGGTCCTCCGACTCGAACGACGGCAGGATCCCCGCGGACATGAACGTCGAGAAGTCGGCCGCCTCACGGTTGAGGCGCGAATCGGTGACGCGTTCCGTGCTCAGGTCGATCAACTGGATCATGAAGACCAACATCGCGGCGAACACCGCCGCGGTGATGAGCGTGATCCCGAGGGTGATGCGCAGGCGCGCCGAATGCCACCAGCGGACCGCGTGCGACTTGCGGAAGGCGGAGCTCACCGCGCCGGCAGGCCGTCGACGCCGGGATCGCCGAGGTCGGTGTCGCCGGCGGGAGCGTCGCCGCCGGCCGCCGGGGCGTCCTCCGCGGGCGCGCCGGCGATCGGATCGTCGACCGCGGGCGGCTCGGTCACCGGCGGCTCGCCGAGCGTGGGGCCGTCGGCCGGCGGCTCGCCGAGCGTGGGGCCGTCGACCGGCGGCTCGCCGAGCGTGGGGCCGTCGACCGGAGGAGCGTCCGGGGCCGGCATGGCGACCGGCGGCCCCGCCTGTGGGCCGTCGCCGCCGATGGGGTGGGTCGGGCGGACGGGGTCGACCGGGTCCGTGGGGGGCACGCCCACGGGCGGGCCGTGCGGTGCCGGCGGCGGGCCCGTCAGCGGTGGCGTGCCGGTGAGCGGGGGTCGACCCCCGCCGCCCGGCGCGGTGCCGCCCTCGATCGGTTCGTCCACGACCTCGCCGCCGCCCGGCTGTTCCCTGCCCGGCGGGTCGACGACCGGCGGCGGGCCGGCGGGCGGCTCCCGGTCGGGGGCGACGTCGCGCGGGTCGGTGTCCGTGGCGCGGCCGGAGTCGTCCTCCGAACCGGTGGAGCCCAGCGGCCGCTCCTCGTCCAGCAGGTCGCGGATCGTGCCGCGGTCGTCATCGCCCGTGCGGGCCTCGCTCCGGGACCCGGTGGCGGCACCCGGGAGCGCTGCGGTCTCACCGGTCCGCGGCGGAAGGGGGGCGAGCTCCACCTGCGGCGCCGGGAGGGTGGACAGGACCGCGGGGATGGGGGCCGGGACCGGCAGGGTGGACAGGCCGTCGATCACGGTGAGGTACGGCCGGATGCCCTCGATGGGCGTCCCGGCGCTGGTCGGGGTGGCCGTCCGGGTGTCCTCGGAGGGACCGGAGGTCGCCTCGGTCGAGGCGGTGGCGGTGCGTTCCGGCTGGGGCGCAGGAGGCTGCTCGTCGTCCGGACCCATGATGGCGGCGACGAGCGCCAGCCCTGCCGCCGCGACCGGGAGGGCGGCGAGTCCGACGACGGTGGCTCTCATGCCCCTCCTCCCGGGGGAGCGCCGTGCTCCCCGTTCAGCCGTTCACTCTGGACACTTCCCGGCGTCACTGTGAAGGCCGTCGCTCACATAGTAATAGCGGACGGGTCACACCGGGAAAATTTGTGTGACCCGTCCGCTAAAAACCGTGTGTCGGGCTGGGTGTCAGCCCAGGCGTTCCTTGAGGGCGGCGAACTGCTCGTGCACCTCGGCCGGGACCTTGGGGCCGCAGAACTCGAGCCACTCGCTGATGAGCGGCAGCTCGCGACGCCACTCCTCCGGATCCACGGCCAGGGCCGCCTCGACGTCCTCGATCGCGGTGTCGAGCCCGGTCAGGTCGATGTCGGCGGCGCGGGCGGTCAGGCCGGCAGCCGTCTCGTCGCCCTCGACGCGTCCCTCGATGCGGTCGATGACCCACTTGAGCACGCGGCTGTTCTCGCCGAAGCCGGGCCACAGGAAGCGGCCGTCGGCACCCTTGCGGAACCAGTTGACCAGGAAGATCTTGGGCATCTTGTCGCCACCGCGGGCGCCCATGTCGATCCAGTGCTGGAAGTACTCGCCGACGTTGTAGCCGAGGAACGGCAGCATGGCCATCGGGTCGCGGCGGACCGCACCGACCTGCCCCTCGGCGGCCGCGGTCTGCCCGGAGGACAGGGTCGCGCCGATGTAGACGCCGTGGTTCCAGGAGTAGGCCTCGCTGACCAGCGGCACGGTGTCGGCGCGGCGACCGCCGAACAGGATGGCGGAGATCGGCACACCCTCGGGCGAGTTGAACTCCGGCGCCGTGACGGGGCACTGGTCGATCGGCACGCAGTAGCGCGAGTTGGGGTGCGCGGCGTTGCCGGGCTCGCCGTCGCCGGTCGGGGTCCAGTCGTTGCCCAGCCAGTCGATGAGGTGGTCGGGGGTGCCCTCGAGGCCCTCCCACCACACGTCGCCGTCGTCGGTGAGCGCGACGTTGGTGTAGATCGCGTTGCCCGGCTCCAGCGTCTTCATGGCGTTGGGGTTGGACGAGTAGTTGGTGCCCGGGGCGACGCCGAAGAAGCCGTACTCGGGGTTGACGGCGTAGAGGCGACCGTCGGCGCCGAAGCGCATCCAGGCGATGTCGTCACCGACGACCTCGGCGCGCCAGCCGGGGATGGTGGGCTGGATCATCGCGAGGTTGGTCTTGCCGCACGCGGACGGGAAGGCGGCCGCGATGTAGTGGACCTCGTCGGTGGGGGAGATGAGCTTGAGGATGAGCATGTGCTCGGCCATCCAGCCCTCGTCGCGGGCCATCGCGGAGGCGATGCGCAGCGCGAAGCACTTCTTGCCCAGCAGGGCGTTGCCGCCGTAGCCGGAACCGAAGGACCAGATCTCGCGGGTCTCCGGGAAGTGGGTGATGTACTTGTCCTCGTTGCACGGCCAGGGCACGTCCTGCTCGCCCTCGGCGAGCGGGGCGCCCACGGAGTGCAGGCCCTTGACGTACGAGCCCTCGGCGCCGATCTTCTCGAGAGCGGCCGCGCCCATACGGGTCATGATCTTCATGGAGACGACCACGTACGCGGAGTCGGTGAGCTCGATGCCGAGCTTGGGGTCCTCGGCGTCCAGCGGGCCCATGCAGTAGGGCACCACGTACATGGTGCGCCCGCGCATGCAGCCGCGGTAGAGCTCGGTCATCTGGGCGCGCATCTCGGCCGGGTCGCGCCAGTTGTTCGTGGGGCCGGCGCCCTCTTCGGTCTCGGAGCAGATGAACGTGCGCGACTCGACGCGGGCGACGTCCTTGGGGTCGGACTGCGCCAGGAAGGAGTTGGGGTTCTTCTCCTCGTTCAGCTTGACGAAGGTGCCGCCCTCCACCAGTTCGGAGGTGAGTCGATCCCACTCCGCGTCGGAGCCGTCGGCAAAGACGACCCGGTCCGGCTGGGTGAGCTCGGCGACCTCCGCGATCCACGCGAGCATCTCGGTGTGATCGGTTGGTGCCTGACCCTCGAGGCCGGGAATGGTGGTGGTGGTCATCACTGCTCCTCGCGCGTGGTGCATGGTCTTGGTCACAGGGTATCGCCAACCGGTGTGAACCGCCGCGTCAGAGCCCCCGTTGACGCCGATATGTGAGGGATCCCTCAGGTCGGCGGCGCGGTGGGGGTCGGTCGCGGGGGTGTCGGACCGGTGTCGCCGGGTCAGATGTGCCCGTGGTCGATGCGCTCCCACCGGGCGGGCGGGGGCGGCGGGGCACCGGGGTCGTCGTCGGCGGCGTTGGTGAAGCCCCCGAAGGGTACGCCCTCGGTCGGGTTGGCCAGTCGCCACGAGTCGTAACTGCCGTCGAAGCGGACGGTGGAGACGTGGTCGACGGTGCCGTCGCCGTCGACGTCCGTGTAGACGGTCAGCCCGCGGTCGTCGCCGAGGGTGACGGCCTCCATGAACCCGTCACCGTCGAGGTCGGCCTCGGGCGAACCGAGGTCGAGCACCTCGTCCCCCACGGGGACGTGCAGGCCGAGCGAGGACGGTTCGGCCAGCGGCGCGTCCTGGAGCCCGCAGACGTCCGGCGCGGTGTGGTGATCGAACGGGTCCGGCCCGGGAAGTGGATCGGTCATGGCGACGTGCTCCCTGCGGTGGTGGGGGTCGGGGTGGACCCGGCCCCGCGGAGCCGGCGGATGCGCCGTTCGAGGTCCGCGACCCGGGGGCCGGGATCGTGGGCGAACCCGTCGGTGATGGTGGCCTCGGAGGCGAGGATCCGCGATCCGAGGGACTGCTCGGCCTCGGCGCGCAGGGCCGCGAGCCGGTCGCCCACCGCGGCGACGGAGTGGGTGCGCAGGGCCTGCGTCCGGCGGACGGTGACGGTGATCCACCCCAGCGCGAGGCCGCACAGCAGCGCCAGCGGGATGACGACCGCCGCGGCGCCGGGGACCTCGGCGAGCGGCGCGAGCAGCATCCGCCCCACTCCGGTGCCACCGGCGGCGCCGGTGATCATGACGAGGAGCTCCTCCCCGGCGTTGCGGGGTGGGCGTCCCGGCGCGATGCCACTGGTGGGCGCGGGGATCCGCGGGCCGGCCGGGGCGGTCGCCCCGAGGTGGCGGGCCACGAGCGCGTCGGCGCGGTGGTCCGCGCGGGCGATGGTGGCGGCCACGGCGGCATCGGCGTCGGCGGCGAGGGCGTGCACCAGGGCGTCGATGCGTCGGCGCGGGGCGGCGGCCAGCTCCTCGCGGGCCCGGGCGCCGAGATCGCGCACCGAGCGGTGCAGGTCCTGGACCGCCTCCATGCGCAGCGCCTGGGCGTCCTGGCGCAGGGCCTGGGAGCGGGTGGTGATGGTCTCGGTGCGGCGCGCGAGGAGCCAGTCGACGGTGGCGGTGGTCGCGCCGGGCCCCGTCGGTGTCGTCGGTGCGGCCGGGGGCGCGGCGGTGGGCGCGGGACGGGCCCCGGTGGGGCGGGGCGCGGCGGGGCGCGGGGCGGCGCCGCGCAGCGCGCCGAGAAGTGCGGCGAGCAGGGCGGCGGGGCCGCCGGGGTGGCGGTCGTCGACCGCGTGGACCGGGCAGGACACGCCCGCGTCGGCCAGGCGCCGCGTGGTGACGTCCACCGTCGCCGCGAGGTGTTCGGCCGTGCACGTGTGCGCGCGCCCGGCCAGGGCCACCGCCATCGGCAGGCGGGCGGCCACGCCGCGCGCGACCTCGACGTCGTCGGGGCGGACCGGGCACACGGCGTCGACGACGAGGACCGCCGCGTCGGGACGGTCCTCGGGTGTGGCGTCCACGAGCACGCGGATCCGGGCGTCGACCCCGGCGCCGGCGGCCGGACCCGCCGCGGCGGACAGCGCTGTGCCCGCGGCGGCGGACAGCGCCGAGGCGACCGCGGGGGCGGCGGAGTCCCGGGCCCCCAGGACCGCGATCGTCAGCTCCCGGGGCGGGGCCGGGGCGGCGGTCACGACGACACCGATCCGGCGGGCCCGTCCGCCACCGGCGCCCCCGCGGCCAGGGCGCAGAGGGCGGCCTCGGCGAGGTCGCCCACCCCGTCACGGGCTGCGAGAATCTCCAACTCGGCCTCGAGACGGGCCACCCGGACGGCCGCCAGATCGTGCAGGGCGCGCTCGACGAACGACACGACGCCGTCGACCGACCGGTGCTCCGGCTCGCGCGCGTCCACCGCCATCAGCCCCCGGGCCCAGCGCGGCGGGTCCTCGTCGTCGTCGACCCCGGTCGCCACCACGAGCAGCGCGTGCCGGCGCGCGCGACGCACCCACAGCTCCTCGTGGCGGCACGGCGCGGTCCGCAGGCACACGATCTCCACGTCCGGCGGGGACACGGCGCCCGCCCCGGGCGCGGCGACCACGTCGAGGTCCTCCACCCGGGCCCGCCACCCGCGGCGGGCCCGCAGCGCGGCGGCCAGCGTCCGCCGACCCGAGCCCAGACCCCCGCGGATGCGGACATCGGCCGGGGCGTCGACGCGCGCCAGGGCGGCCTCGACGGGTCCGACGTCCTCCCCGGCACCCGCCCCGCCGGAACGCTCCCGCGCCGACGCCACCAGGCGCCGGACCCGCGCGGCGGGATCCGGATCAGGGGCGCACACCGGGGCCCGGGGCACGGTGTCGGGGGTCTGGGTCGGCACGCGCTCATCGTGGCCCGACCGCCTGCGCGCGGCAAGACCTTCCCCCGCCGCCCGACGCCCGGATTCGGAACCCGACCATTGATTACGGGATGATGGCCGGGTGAACCAGAGCGAGAACCCCGCCCACGAGGACGGCAGCACCCCGGACGGCGGCACCCCGGACGACAGTGCCCGTCTCTTCCCGCGGGTCACCGCCTACCGGTTCCGCCGCGGCACCCTGCGCCCCGGTCAGCAGCGCAACTGGGAGGAGTTCTGGCCGACCTACGGCCGTAACGTCTCCGACGACGTCGTGGACCCCGAGGCCCTGTTCGGCCGCACCGCGCCCCTGATCGTGGAGATTGGCTCCGGCACCGGCACCTCCACCGCCGCGATGGCCGCCGCCGAACCGGACGTCGACGTGATCGCCGTGGAGGTCTACCAGCCCGGGCTCGCGCAGTTGCTGGGGATGATCCTGCGCGAGGGCCTCGAGAACGTGCGGATGATCCGCGGCGACGGCGTGGACGTGCTCACCAACATGATCGCCCCGGACAGCCTGACCGGCGTGCGCGTGTTCTTCCCCGACCCCTGGCCGAAGGCCCGCCACCACAAGCGGCGGCTCCTGCAGTCCGGGACGTTCCAGCTGATCGCCTCGAGGCTGAAGCCGGGGGGCGTGCTCCACGTGGCCACCGACCACGCCGACTACGCCGAGTGGATCGCCGAGACCGGCGACGCCGAACCCGCCCTCCAGCGGCTGGACCCCGCGACGGACCTGCGCCACGTACCGTTCAGTCTGGACAGACCCGTGACGAAGTTCGAGGGCAAGGGGCTGCAGGAGGAGCGCGTGATCAACGAGTTCCTCTGGCGTCGGGCGCACTGACGCCCCACCACCGGACCCCCGAACGACGAGAACCGAGGCGGACGAGGCGATGACCCCAGCAGACGACACGCGTAACCACGACACGGCGGACGTGGCCACGCCCGACGCACCCGGGGTGGTGCTCCTGGTGTGGGACGCGCCCAACGTCGACATGGGGCTCGGCTCGATCCTCGGCGGGCGCCCGACCGCCGTGTACCGCCCGCGCTTCGACGCCCTGGGCCGCTGGCTGCTCGGCTACACCGCGGACCTGTCACAGCAGACCCAGGACGCGCTCGAGGCCGAGGCGACCGTCTTCACCAACATCGTCCCCGGCACCTCCGACAACGTCCGGCCGTGGGTCGAGGCGCTGCGCAACGTCGGCTTCGCCGTCTTCGCCAAGCCCAAGACCAGCGACGACTCCGATGTCGACGACGACATGCTGGAGCACATCGACCGGCGCGCCGAATCCGGCCGACTCGCCGGCGTCGTGGTGGCCTCCGCCGACGGCCAGGCCTTCCGTGAGCCACTCGAGGAGCTCGCCGAGGACATCCCGGTCGCCGTGATCGGGTTCCGCGAGCACGCCACCTGGGCCGTCCAACACGACACCATCACGTTCCTCGACCTCGAGGACATCCCCGGGGTGTTCCGCGAGCCGCTGCCGCGCGTCAGCCTCGACAACCTGCCCGACGAGGGTGCCTGGCTGCAGCCCCTGCGGCCGCTCACGGCACTGCTCACCTCGCGCTAGGAGTCCCGCGTGTTCAACTCCCTCGGGGCGTTCGTCGCCCGCCGCCGCATCCTGGTCGTGGTGTGCTCCGTTCTCGTCATGGCCTTCCTCAGCGTCGCCGGCAGCGCGTTCGGCAACCCGTTCGGCCAGGGCGGGTTCGAGGACCCGGACAGCGGGTGGGCGACCGCCGAGCGGCTCGAGCAGGAGGCGTACGGGCGCGACGCGCTCGGCGACGTCGTGGTCTCGTACCACGCCCCCGAGGGCACCTCGGTCGACGACCCGGCGTTCCAGGAGCCCATCCGGGCCTCGCTGGAGGCGATCCGCACCGAGCACCCCGACCAGGTCACCGGGGTCACGAGCTTCGTGTTCAACCAGTCGCCGGCCCTGGTCAATCGCGACGAGGGCATCGCGGTGGCCTCCATCCAGATCGCCGGCGAGGCCGAGGAGATCCTCCAGAACTTCCGGGTGATCGAGGACCGGATCCCCGTCGAGGGGATCCAGACCGACATCGCCGGGCTCCAGCCCGTGGCCGGCGCCCTGCAGGACGGCATGGACGCCGACCTCGTGCGCGCCGAGCTCATCGCGCTGCCGCTCGTGTTCCTGCTGCTCATCGTGGTATTCGGCGGCCTCGTCGCCGCCTTCCTGCCCGTCGCGGTGGGCGTGCTGACGATCCTCGGCTCGCTCGGTGCCCTGCACCTGCTCTCGCTGATCACGCCCGTCAACTCGTTCGCCCAGAACGTCGTCACCCTCATCGGACTGGGGCTGGCGATCGACTACGGCCTGTTCGTGGTGAGCCGCTTCCGGGAGGAGATGGCCGAGGGCTATCCGCCGGACGCCGCCGTGCGCCGGTCCGTCGCCACCGCCGGCCGGACGGTCGTGTTCTCCGCGGTCATGGTGGGCGTGACCCTGTCCGGTCTGCTCGTGTTCCCCCAGGACTTCCTCAAGTCCGTCGCGTACGGCGCGATCGCCGCCGTGATCCTCGCCGCCGCGCTGTCGGTCACGCTCCTGCCGGCCGTCCTGATGCTGCTCGGCCACCGCGTCGACGCGCTCGGGATCAAGCGGATGCAGCGTCACCGCACGCGCGAGGAGGTGGAGAACGGCCTGTTCGGCCGCGTCGCCGACTTCTCGATGAAGCGCCCGGTGGCCGTGGCGATCCCGGTCGTCGTGGTGCTGGTCGCGCTCATCATCCCCTTCTCCGGCGTGAAGTTCGGCGGCATCAACGAGACCTACCTGCCGCCCGACAACCCCACGCGCGTGGCCCAGGAGGAGTACGACCGGAACTTCCCCGGCACCCGCACCGACCCCGTCAAGCTCGTGATCCTGGGCTCCGACGGCGCGACCCTGTCGCAGATCCGCTCGGCGGCGAACGAGGCCCCCGGGCTCACCGGGCCGTTCCAGTTCGCCCGCTCGGGCGAGCAGGACGCGCAGGGCCGCGAGGTCGTGGTGCTGCAGGCCGGCGTCGTGGACCGCAACGCCGCCACCGACACGGTCGAGTACCTCCAGTCCTTCCCGATCCCGGCCGGCACCGAGGTGTTCGTCGGCGGCAACCCCGCCATGGAGAAGGACTCGGTCGACGCGCTGGTCGACGGGCTGCCGTGGTTCATCCTCTACGTGCTGCTGGCCACGACACTGCTCATGTTCCTCGCGTTCGGCTCACTGGTGCTGCCGATCAAGGCCGCCATCATGAACATGCTCGGCCTGGGCGCCACGCTGGGCATCCTCACGTGGATCTTCGTCGACGGGCACCTGTCGGGCCTGCTCGGCTTCACGCCCGGCCCGCTCACGTCGCCGGTCGTGGTGCTGCTCATGGCGATCATCTACGGCCTGTCCACGGACTACGAGGTCTTCCTGGTCTCCCGGATGGTGGAGGCCCGCTCCCGCGGCGCACGCACGGCGGAGGCGATCCGCAGCGGCGTCGCGCAGACGGGCCGGATCATCACCTCCGCGGCGCTCATCCTCATCGTGGTCACCGGCGCGTTCGCGTTCTCCGAGATCGTGATGATGAAGTACATCGCGTTCGGCATGATCGCGGCGCTCATCATCGACGCCACCGTGATCCGCATGCTGCTGGTCCCGGCGGTGATGCAGATGCTCGGCACCGACAACTGGTGGGCGCCCAGGTGGATGAAGCGCGTCCAGGAGCGGATCGGCCTGGGGGAGGCGGAGATCGACGACGAGCCCGAGCTCCTCACCGGCCGGCCCGCCGCCGCCGGCCACGACACAGGTCAGGCGGAACCGTCGGGGGCCGCCGGCGCTGTCGCGGTGCTCGACCGCGAGCCGGAGTCCGAGTACGAACCGGTGTACGACACCGAATATGACGACGAGCCGGAACCGTCGCCCGAGGGCAAGATCCCCGCGTCCGAGTTGATCGCCCGGCTCATGCAGGAGCGTCAACAGGGACCGGAGGCGTGACCGCGGTCCCGGGTCCCCGGAGTGGGAGCCTGGGCAGGGGCGCAGGCTCTGGTTATGGTGAGGTGATGACGGGGACGCGGGGCGCCGGTGCGCGGCGCCGTATCCGGGCGGTCCTGGGCAACCCGTGGTTCAAGGCCGGCGCGACGCTCGCCGTCCTCGGCTTCATCCTGTACTGGCTGCGCGGACAGATGCCGTTCTTCGCGGAGGGCTTCGAGGCCGTCGCGAGGCCGCACTGGGGCTGGGTCGCGGCCGCGCTCGTCTTCTCCTACCTGTCCATGTCGAGCTACGGCTCGGTGCAGAAGGTGCTGCTGCAGTCGGCCGGGGTCCGCGTCGGCTACTGGGCCAGCGTCGGCCTCGTCTTCTCGGCGAACGCCTTCTCGACCTGCATCCCCGGCGGTCAGGTCTTCGGCACCACCCTGACCTACCGCAAGACCCGGCAGTGGGGTGCCACCCGCGTCGTCGCGTCGTGGCAGCTCGTCATCTCCGGCGTCCTGTCGACCGTCGGCATCGTGCTGCTGGCGCTGCTCGGCTTCTTCCTCGTGGGGTCCGTGTCCAACCCGTTCCTGCTGGTGCTGTCCGCGTTCGGGTTGGTCGCGATCGTCGTGGTGGTCCAGTGGGCGGCCCGCCACCCGGACAAGATCGAGGGGGCGCTCCTGTCGATCCTGGGCTGGGTCAACGCCCGCCGCCGCAAGCCCGCCGACCACGGCGCCGCCGGGGTCCGCAAGGTCGTCGAGCAGGCCGAGGCCGTCGACCTGAGCAAGCGGCAATTGTCGCAGGCCTTCGCGTTCTCCCTGCTCAACTGGGTCGCCGACATCGGCTGCCTCTGGGCGGCCGCCAATGCGGTCGGGGCGCAGCACAGCATCGGGGGACTGTGCATCGCGTATGTGACCGGCAAGATCGTCGCCACCGCCCCCATCACGCCGGGCGGCCTGGGCACCGTCGAGGTCGCGCTGATCACCGCCCTCACGGCGGGCGGGCTCGGCGCGCACCAGGCCTTCGCGGCGGTGTTCGTCTACCGCATCGTCAGCTTCGTGCTGGTCGCCCTGGCCGGCTGGGTGATCTTCTTCCTCTTCTACCGGGGTGCCGTGGACGTGGACCCGGATGCCGAGCCGGAGGCCGAGGACGGACAGGACGGGCGGACCTCGTCGTCGTCGACCTCCTCGCCGCCGACCCCCGCCGACGGTGACGCGACGCCGCGGGTGACGGTCACGGCGGCCCCTCCGGCCGGGTTGACGGCGATGTGGCCCCTGCGCGGCACGCCGTGGCGCCCGACGGTGGCCCATGAGTCGGGGCCGCTGCCGCTGCTGCGGGTGCGCGATGACGACGCAGCGGACGAATCCGGTGGCGGGGCGTCCTGCACGATCGGCGGCGAGGAGTCCCGCCACGAGAAGGGTCGGTGATCAGGGTGGGCGTTCCGGTGATGATCGTGCTCGACGCGGTCCTGGTGGTGGTGTTCTCCACGTTCGGGCGCGGCGCGCACTCGGAGGGGCTGGGCGTGGCGCAGGTGTGGGGCACGGCGTGGCCGTTCCTCGTGGGCCTGGCGCTCGGGTGGCTGATCCTGCTGGCCGGCCGCCGGGCGCCCGCGTCGGTCGGTTCGGGCATGCTCGTGTGGCTGACGACGCTCGTGGTGGGCATAGTGATCCGCGGTGTCGGGGACGGGCGGGTGCCGCACTGGAGCTTCATCATCGTGGCCGGCGTGGTCACCGGGGTCTTCCTGGTGGGCTGGCGGGCCGTCCGCGCGCTGCTCGTCCGGCGGCGGGCCGCGCGGGCGGTCGCGGGCTGATCCGCCCCGGCCAGTAGGCGGAGACCCGGTCGGCCCGGCCGGGCCAGGGCGGGTCGGGTCAGCGCAGGCCGTCGGCCAGCCGCGCCACGACCTCCGGCGGGACCTCGATCGACTCGGGCAGCCGCACGCCGTCGGGCGTCGGCAGATCGCGCGGCACCGGGATCGTCACGGCCTCGACCGGCACGGGGACCTCCGGCGGGACCGGGGCCGGGGCGGCGTCGTTCACCGGCGCGGGTGCGGGCGCCGGGGCGGGCGCAGGCTCGGGGGCCGGGGCGGGCGCGGGCGCGGGCTCCGGCGTCGGCTCGACGGGGCCGAGCCAGGCGTCGAGGTCGGCGCGGGTGCGGGCGAAGACGTTGAGGTCGACGTCGCCCGCGAACCCGGGGACCTCTCCGGTCTCCGAGCGCTGCCAGAACAGCCACTGGTCCCAGCCGCCGATCACGGGCAGCGTCGGCTCGGACACGCCGTACTCGGCCAGCCACAGCGGGTACTCGGCGAAGCGCGGTGTGTTGGCCATGCGGTCGATCCAGAAGTAGCGGTACGTGTACAGGATCGGGGTGCGGCCGGTGCGGTGCGCGAGGGTGTCGAGGAAGACCTGCGTCCAGTCGGCGAGCTGCTGCGGGTCGAGCCCCTCGTCGGTCTCGAGGTCCAGCACGGGCGGCAGCTGCGGGCCGCCCACGGACTGCAGGCGGTCGGCGAACGCGTGGGCCTGCTGCGCGGGGTCCATCGCGGGCCGGGCCTTGTGGTAGCTGCCGACGAGCATCCCGGCCGCGCGCGCCCGGGCGACGTCGTCCTCGTAGTAGCGGTTGGCCGGGCCGGTGCCCTCGGTCGCCTTGACGAACACGAAGGAGTGGCCGGCCGCCGCGGCGGAGTGCCAGTCGACCCCGGCGCCGTGCGGGTGCTGCCAACTGGAGGCGTCGAGTCCCTGCGCGAGGCCGTGGTAGGCGGGCGCGAGCGGGACCTCGGCGTCGGCGCGGGGGGAGATGACGACGACGAGGAGGCCGATCGAGAGAGCTGCTGCGGAGGCCAGGGCGACGAGGAGTCGGGGGAGGAGGGCGCGTCGGGCTGACGGTCCGGCAGAAGTCATGGGGTGAGTATGTGGCAACCACAACAGTCACACAAGCAACTCGCGCAACTTTCTCCACAACTGTCCAGTTCGGGTGCGCCGCCGCCGCTGCGAGGCGGGGTCGTCCGGACCGGGGGTGGCGCGGGTCACGGAATCACAACAACCCGTAACACGCTGTCCCACGCGTACGGTGACCTGCTTTTCTGACCTACGCTCGAGGCAGCCCACCGACCAGTCGGGAGTGCCCCTCATGACCGATGCCATCGACCTCTCCGCCCCTCGTTACCGCCAGGACCTCGTCACGGAGGTCGACGGCCCGGACGACGACCCGTTCCTCGAGGTGACCGTCGCCGAGACCGTGGTGCTCGACGAGCACGGCGCCGATCGCGGGGTGCCCGAACTGCGGCTGCAGACCGGGGTCGAGGGCATCACGCTCACCGACCGGGACCAGATCCTCCAGCTCCAGGCCATCATCAACCGGGCCGTCAACCAGTGGCGGGAATCGGCCTCCCACCTGGCCTGAAGGCCGGGCCCCGGACGGCTGCCGGGCCCCGGACGGCCGCAGGTGACGTTCCGCCGCCGCCCTACTCGACCCGGATCCCCGCCTCGCCGATGAGGGCGAGCCCCACGCCCAGGACCTGCTCCGGCGAGATCAGCGCGCCCCGCAACGCCGAGGCTCCGCGCAGATCCTCCAGATCCGCGCCCCGCAGGTCGGCGGCCGCGAGGGTCGCCCGCTCGACGGTCGCGCCACGCAGGTCGGCGCCCTCGGTGATGAGGTCGGCGACCTGCGCCTCGAGCAGGTCCGCCTGGCGGCAGCGTGTCGCCGCGAGGCGCACCCGCTGCAGGCGCGCCATCCGCAGATTGATCATGTCGGCGTGGCAGTCCTCGAACGTCACGTCGGTCAGGCGCGCGTCGGACAGGACGAGACCGGTCAGGCGGCAGCCGACGAACCGGACCCGGGTCAGTGACGCACCGTCGGCGACGAGTCCGGACAGGTCGCAGCCGCTGAACACCGCGTCGGTGAGGCGGAGGCCGTCCGCGCGGGCCCCGCTGAGCCGCAGCCCCTCCAGTGCGGACTCGCGGATCTCCATGCCGCCCATCGACACGGCGCCCTCCTCCGGGGCGGGGGCGTGCTCGGCGGTCGCGAGGACGCCGTCCCAGAGGCCGTCGGGTTCGAGGTCGGACCGCGGCGGTGCGAGCTGGTCACGTCGGGGGAGGGTCGGCCCGGCGGGGGGTCGGGGCGTACTGGAGCGACGGCGAAGCGGCGGGGGCACGGGCGTCAGCCTAGGCTCCGGCGGGCGCGGCCCCGGGTCTGGCCTCCCGCGTGCGGGGTGGGGAGGAGTACGCTCGACCGCGTGGTAGACAGACCGGTCTATTCCGGGTGTCACGGATGAGAGGTGGGACCATGGGTCTTCGTGAGGCGTTCGCCTTCCCCGAGGTCGTCAACGACTACGCCGCCCGATGCACCGCCGCGCTCGTGGTGGCACTCGCGGTGGCGACGATCCTCGTGCCGTCGCCCGCGCGGGTCTGGCTGGCCGCCGCGCTGGCGGTCGGGTTCGCCCTGCGTGTCGCCGGTGGTCCCCGGTACTCCCCGTTCGGCCGTCTCTCGGTGCACGTGTTGGCCCCGCGCGTGAGCGCCGCGCCGAAGCTGGTTTCCGGCGCGCCCAAGCGGTTCGCCCAGACCATCGGCCTGGTGATGTCGTCTCTCGCGTTGGGGCTGTTCCTCGGTGGGCTGACCACGGCGGGTGTCGTGGTGCTCGCGGTGCTGGTGGCGGCGGCGCTCGCGGAGGCGGCGCTCGGATTCTGCCTGGGCTGCTGGATGTACGGGCAACTGCAGCGGGTCGGCCTCGTCTCGGACGACGCGTGTGTCGACTGCGCGGACATCTGGGCCCGGCCCGGGATGACCAACGCGAACTGACATCCTCCCAGCGCGACTCCCGCTGGATGCGCTGCCTCTTCGGCCCGCGCTGGCGCGATGGTCCATCTCGCCAGCGCGAGTGCGGTGAGAACGCGCATCGTCCCAGCGCAGGACAATGGGGCAGCGCGACCGGGGCCGGGTGTGCTGCCGCGGGGCACGCGCGCGCGGCTCTCGCCCCGCGTTAGTCCGCGTTCGGCCGCGTTAGGCTGGATGCATGAGTACTCCCGCCGACGACAGCGCCTCCGACCGCGACTTCGAGAAGCGGTATGACGCGTGGGCCGAGCAGGAAGGCGTGCGCGGGTACCCGGGTTCCGAGTGGGGCGATGCCGGCTTCGGGGACCCGACCGCGGGCGGGACGAGCTACGGCGGCGTGGGCGACGGCGGCTCGGGCCACGGCGACGCCGGCTACTCGGACCAGCAGTTCGACGCCCCGCGGTCAGGGGCGGCGTACGGGCAGCCGCCGGCCGCCGTGGACGGGTTCGATTCGGGTCGGTACGGCGCGCAGCCGCTGCCCGGGGGCGACCAGTCGTTCGGGGCGTACCCCTACGGGCAGCAGCAATACGGGCAGCCGGATTACGGGCAGCATCAGTACGGGCAGCCGGAGTACGGGACGCAACCCTACGGTCAGCCCTACGGCGCGACCCAGCCCTATGCCCAGCCCTACGGCGCGATGCAGCCCTACGGCCAGCCGTACGGTGCGATGCAGCCCTACGGCCAGTACCCGCCGGCCGCCCGCAAGGAGCCCGCACTCATGCTGGTGGCCTCGCTGCTCATCCCGGGACTGGGGACGATGCTCAACGGCCGGGTCGGCCGGGGCGTGGGCATCTTCCTCGGCTACAGCGTGGGCGTGCTGCTCTCGATCGTCCTCATCGGGCTGCCGATCATGCTCGGGTTCTGGGTCTGGGGGATGGTCGACGCCTATCAGGGGGCGAAGGATCACAACGCCCGCCACGGTCTGCCCTGATCCCGGGTCGGCCGCCGCGGGTCCGCGTCGGCGTCATCGCCCCCGCGCGGACGGCGGCCTTCCGTAACCTGGTCGCATGACAGCGACCGAGATCCCCACCACCGACGCCTCCCGCCCCTCGGGCCTGGACCTGCGGTATGTCGACCCGGACGTGAGGCCGCAGGACGACCTGTACCAACACGTCAACGGCACCTGGATCCGCGACCATGTGATCCCCGCGGACCGCCCGATCGACGGCGCTTTCCTCGCACTGCGGGACCTGTCCGAGGAGCGCGTGCGCGACATCATCACCGACGCCCCCGTGGACTCGCGGATCGGCGCGTTCTACGCCTCGTTCATGGACACCGACGCGGTGGAGGCCGCCGGCGTCGAGGCCCTGGCGCCGGACCTGGAGGAGGTCGACGCGGCCACGGACGCGGACTCCCTCGCGCTGGCGATGGCGCGGCTCGAGAAGGTCGGCGTCGGCGGGCTCATCGGCGCCTACGTCAACAACGACGCCAAGAACTCCACCGAGTACATCCTCTACCTGGTGCAGTACGGCATCGGCCTGCCCGATGAGTCGTTCTACCGCGAGGAGCAGTACGCGCAGATCCGCGAGCAGTACACCGACCACATCGCGCGGATGCTCGAGCTGGCCGGGCTCGCCGAGGCCACCGCGGCGCGGGAGAGCGCCGTCGAGATCCTCGCGCTGGAGACCCGCATCGGCGCCGCCCACTGGGACGTCGTGGCCCGCCGCGATGCCGACAGGACCTACAACCCGGTGACCTGGGACGAGCTGCCGGAGCTGGCTCCGGGCTTCCCGTGGCACGACTGGGCGCGCGAGCTCGGCGGCAGCGAGGAGACCTTCGGCCGGCTGGTCGCCATGCAGCCAGACTTCCTCACCGCGGTGGCCGCCCTCTGGGCGTCCGAGCCGGTGGAGACCTGGAAGGAGTGGCTGCGCTGGCGGATCGTCTCGTCCCGCGCGCCGTACCTGCCCGCGGAACTGGTCGAGGAGAACTTCCGCTTCTACGGCACCGCGATGTCCGGCACCGAGGAGATCAAGGCCCGCTGGAAGCGCGGCGTCGGCGCGGTCGAGGCCGCCCTCGGCGAGGAGGTCGGCAAGGAATACGTGGCCCGCCACTTCCCGCCCGGCCACAAGGCCCACATGCAGGAGCTGGTCGCCAACCTCACCGCGGCGTACCGCTACTCGATCAGCCGGCTGCCGTGGATGACCCCGGCCACCCGCGAGCGCGCCCTGGACAAGCTCGAGGCGTTCGTGCCCAAGATCGGCTACCCCGACAAGTGGCGGGACTACTCGGCGCTCGAGGTCCGCGCCGACGACCTCCTGGGCAACGTCCGCCGCTCCGCCGAGTTCGAGCACGCACACGAGCTGGGAAAGCTCGGCGGGCCCGTCGATCGCGACGAGTGGCACATGACGCCGCAGACGGTCAACGCCTACTACAACCCGGTGATGAACGAGATCGTCTTCCCGGCCGCGATCCTGCAGCCGCCGTTCTTCGACGCGGACGCCGACGACGCCGCCAACTACGGGGCGATCGGCGCGGTGATCGGGCACGAGATCGGCCACGGTTTCGACGACCAGGGATCGAAGTACGACGGCGACGGCAACCTGGTCGACTGGTGGACCGACGCAGACCGCGAGTCGTTCGGAACCCGCGTGGAGGCGCTGATCGCCCAGTACGAGGGCCTCACCCCGGACGGCCTGGACCCTGCCAAGGACCACGTCAACGGGGCCTTCACGGTGGGGGAGAACATCGGCGACCTGGGAGGCCTGACGATCGCGCTGCTGGCCTACCGGTTGGCGCAGGGCACGGACGGCGAACCCGCGCAGGGCACGGACGTGGGCCCGGAGATCGACGGGATGACCGGGATCCAGCGGCTCATCACCTCGTGGGCGATCGTGTGGCGCACCAAGACCCGTGCCGAGGAGGCCGCCCGCCGGCTCGCCGTGGACCCGCACTCGCCGCCGGAGTTCCGGTGCAACCAGGTGGTGCGCAACCTCGATGACTTCCACGAGGCGTTCGGCGTGACCGAGGCCGACGGGCTGTGGCTGGCACCTGAGGAGCGGGTGAGCATCTGGTGAGCTCGCCCGGGGGCGATCCCGCTCCTCCCCGCGGCGAAATGGGTACGGTGAGTGCCGTCACCTGATCTTAACGCTGGTCACAGTGCGGGACGCGGCGACAGCCGCGTCCCGCCTCGACCGTGAGGAGGAGCGGGGTCTCGATGTCTGAAGTTCTCGTGCCGCGCGAGGGCGCGCGCACCGCGGCGGACGCCCCGGCGATCCGCCAGCCGTTCAGGCTCTCGTGGCGGGAGCTGTTCATCACCACCGATCACAAGAAGATCGGGCTGATGTACATCGCCACCTGCCTGGTGTTCTTCTCGATCGCCGGCCTCATGGCCCTGCTCATCCGGGCGGAGCTGTTCTTCCCCGGCATGCAGTTCCTGTCGAACGAGCAGTACAACCAGCTGTTCACCATGCACGGCACCGTGATGCTGCTGTTCTACGGCACACCGATCGTCGTGGGGTTCGCCAACTACGTCATGCCGCTGCAGATCGGCTCTCCGGACGTGGCGTTCCCCCGCCTCAACGCCCTGGGCTACTGGCTCTTCCTCTCCGGCGGCATCATCCTCCTCACCGGCTTCATCACACCGGGAGGTGCGGCGTCGTTCGGCTGGACCATGTACATGCCGTTGGCGGACAAGATCCATTCACCGGGGGTCGGCGCGGACCTGTGGATCCTCGGGGTGGCGATCGGCGGCATCGGCACGATCCTCGGTGCCGTCAACTTCGTCACGACCATCGTCTGCCTGCGCGCGCCGGGCATGACGATGTTCAGGATGCCCATTTTCACGTGGAACATCCTGGTCACCTCGATCCTGATCCTGCTCATCTTCCCGCTGCTGACGGCGGCCGCGATGGGCGTGTTCTACGACCGCACGTTCGGCGGCCGGATCTACGACCCGGCCAACGGCGGGTCGATCCTGTGGCAGCACCTGTTCTGGTTCTTCGGTCACCCCGAGGTGTACGTCCTGGCGTTGCCGTTCTTCGGGATCATCACCGAGATCCTGCCGGTGTTCTCCCGTAAGCCGCTGTTCGGCTACGCGGGGCTGGTCTTCGCCACCCTGGCCATCGCCGCGTTGTCCATGTCGGTGTGGGCCCACCACATGTTCGCCACCGGCGCGGTGCTGCTGCCCTTCTTCTCCTTCATGACGTTCCTCATCGCCGTGCCCACGGGCGTGAAGTACTTCAACTGGATCGGCACGATGTGGCGCGGGAAGATCACGTTCGAGACCCCGATGATCTTCGCGTTGGGCTTCCTCGTGTCGTTCCTCTTCGGCGGGCTCACCGGCATCATGTTGGCCGCGCCCCCGATCGACTTCCACGTGCACGACTCGTACTTCGTGGTGGCGCACTTCCACTACGTGCTGTTCGGCACCGTCGTGTTCGCCACCTTCGCCGGGATCTACTACTGGTTCCCCAAGATGACCGGGCGGATGCTGGACGAGCGGCTGGGCAAGTGGCACTTCTGGCTGACGTTCATCGGCTTCCACACCACCTTCCTCGTCCAGCACTGGCTGGGCAACCAGGGCATGCCGCGCCGCTACGCCGACTACCTGGACTCGGACGGCTTCACGGTTCTCAACCAGATCTCGTCCGTGGGCTCGTTCATCCTGGGGATCGCGATGCTGCCGTTCATCTGGAACATCATCTCCAGCTGGCGCTACGGCGAGCTCGTCCTGGTGGACGACCCGTGGGGAGCGGGCAACTCCCTGGAGTGGGCCACCTCGTGCCCGCCGCCGCGCCACAACTTCGCGAGCCTGCCGCGGATCCGCTCCGAGCGTCCCGCGTTCGAGCTGCACTACCCGCACATGAGCGAGCGGATGCGCGCGGAGGCCCACGTCGGCGGCCGGGGCAGGGCCCAGGACCCCGGTTCCGCCAAGGACGTGCCCGAGCGGGGACCGTCGCCGCAGGAGAGGTGACCCGCCCCGCCGCCCGGGTCCTCGCATAGTGTCACCTGCCATGACGATCCGGGTGGTGGAGTGGTCGACGGGGTACCTCGGGCGGATGGCGGTCGAGGGGATCGACGCCCGTCCCGAGCTCGAGCTGGTGGGGGTGGTCGTCTCCGACCCGGCGAAGGTCGGGCGTGACGCCGGCCGGCTCGCCGGGATGGGCCGCGACCTCGGTGTCACAGCCACGGACGACGCCGCCGCGGTGCTGGCACTCCGGCCGGACGCCGTGGTGTACACCGCCGAGACCGAGACCCGGTTCGCCGAGGCGATCGAGGACTTCCACCGTCTCCTCCGCGCCGGGATCGACGTCATCGCCTCCGGGCCGGTGCTGCTGCAGTACCCGCTCGGCACGATCCCGGAGGAGATGATCGCCGCGTTAGACGCCGCCGGCCGCGAGGGTGGGGCCACACTGCACGTGAACGGGATCGACCCCGGCTTCGCCAACGACGTGCTGCCGCTGGCCATGACGAGTCTGGCCCGCCGGATCGACCACATCCGCGTCGCCGAGATCGCCGACTACACCGTGTACCACCAGGGCGAGACCATGCGCCGGCTCTTCGGTTTCGGCCGGCCCATGGACACCCTGCCGCCGCTACTGCGCCCCGGGATGCTCGCCGCCGGGTGGGGATCGGTGGTCCGGCAGCTCGCGGCCGCGCTGGACGTCACCCTCGACGAGCCGCTCGTGGAGAGGCACGAGCGCCTGCCCGCCGACCGCGATCTGTCCCTGCTCGCGTGCGAGGTGCCCGAGGGCACGCAGGCGGCGCTGCGGTTCGAGGTGGTGGGACAGGTCGACGGCGAGGACCGCATCGCCCTGGAACACGTCACCCGCACCGCGGTCGACCAGGCCCCCGACTGGCCGCGGCCCGATCACGGCGACGGCTGCTACCGCGTCGAGATCTCCGGGGAGCCGGCGATGCGCGTGGAGTTCACCCACCACGCCGAGGGCGGTGACCACAACGAGTCCGGCATGCGGGTCACCGCGATGCGACTGGTCAACTCGGTCGAGGCGGTGGTCGCGGCGGAGCCGGGACTCGTCTACGCCAAGGACCTGCCGATGATCACGGGCCGTGGCTTAATGGGCTGATGAGCCTCGTGCGCGCCGTCGTCGCCCTCGCCACCACCGCGGCCCTCGCACTGGCCGGCGCGGGCGCCGCCGCCGCGCAACCCGCCACCGATCCGTCGACGCGGGCGCCGCTGCCGGTGCCGCACTTCTTCTTCGCCGGGGCGGCGCAGGCGCTCACCGCCCCGGGTGCCGAGCTGGCCGGGGCCAACGACTGGTCGTGCCGGCCCACCGCCGACAAGCCCCGCCCGGTCGTGCTCGTGCACGGCACCAGTGGCGGTGCGGTGACCAACTGGGCCACCTACGGCCCGCTGCTGCACAACGAGGGCTACTGCGTGTTCACGCTCACCTACGGGGCGCTCCCCGGGCAGCCGTGGCCGATCAGCGTCCTCGGCGGGCTGTCCCACACGGCGGAGGTGTCGATGCCGCAGGTCGCGGAATTCGTCGACCGCGTCCTCGCCGCGACCGGCGCGCAGCAGGTCGACCTCGTCGGCCACTCCCAGGGCACGCTGGTCTCCGGCCTCGTGGCCAAGGTCGCCCGACCCGGCCGGGTGGGCACCGTCGCGGCGATCGCGCCGCTGTGGCACGGTTCCCGCGGCACGGGCTCCGGGGCCATCGGCGCCGCCCTGGCCAGCGGTGACCGTGGGCGGGCCGTCGAGGTGGCCCCGGCGCTCGGCCAGATGGCGGTGGGATCGGAGACCCTCGACCTGCTGTGGTCCGGCGGAACGCCGTACGCGCCGGACGTCACCTACCTCAACCTCGTCACCCGCTACGACCAGCTCGTGCAGCCCTACACCTCGGGCGTCGTCGAGGGGCCCGGGGCCACGAACATCGTCATCCAGGACGGGTGCGAGCAGAACCGCGCCGAGCACCTGGCGATCGCCGCGGACGGTCGCACGGCGGACTTCGTGCTCAACGCCCTCGACCCGCACCACCCGCGAGAGCCCCGCTGCGAGCCGGTGGCCCCGTACCTGGGACCGGTCCCCGCGGCTCCGGCCCTGCCGGCCGTACCGGGCTCGTGAACCGTCTCCGGACGCGGGCCGACGCGGCCCGTTCGGCGGTCTCGGCGGTAGCGGGTCTGGCCGTGGCGGCGGCCCTCGTCGTCGTCGCCCCGGGAGCACCGACCCCCACCGCCGCCGCCACTCCCGCCCCCGCCACCGCCCCCGACCCCGCCGCCGGAGTCGGGTGGCGCTGGTGGGACGGCGCCGCGCACCAGCTCACGCACGGCCTCGCCGACCCGCCCGGCCTCAACCGCGACGACTGCCGGCCGAGCCCCGACCGGCCCGTGCCGGTGATCCTTGTGCACGGCACCGGCCTCAACGGCGGCAACTCGTGGGCCACTCTCGGCGGGGCCCTGGCGGCGGAGGGCTACTGCGTGTGGGCGCCGACCGTCGGCGCGCTCCCGGGACTGGGCGCGGCCGGCGGCCTGGCATCCCTCACCGGGGCGTCCGCCCCGCAGCTCGCGGCCGAGATCGACCGCGTCCGCGCCCTCACCGGCGCGGCGGAGGTCGACCTCGTGGGGCACTCGCAGGGCGCCATCATCGCCTCGTACGTCGCCGCCACCGCCCGCACCGACGCGGTACGCACGGTCGTCACCCTCGGCGCCGACCCCGCCCGCTCCGGCGAGGGGCCACCGGAGTTCGTCACCGACCTGCTCGGCGTCCTGTCCGCCGAGACCGCCGAACGTGACGCCGAGGCGACCCTCGCGTGGCTGGGCGACGAGGGCGTGCCGTTCGCGCGCGGCGTCCGCTACGTGGCCGTCTCGTCGGACTACGACGAGCTCACCGGCCCGGTGGTCGCGCCGCAGGTGCCGGACTTCGTCGACCTGCGCGTCGTGCGTCTGCAGGACGGGTGCGAGGCCGACCGATCAGGGCATCTCACGGTTCTCGCGTCGCCACGGGCGGTGGACCTGGTGATCGACGCCCTGGGCGGGCCGCGGCGCGGTGGGCACGGCGGGCCGGGCGCAGGCGAAGGGCAGGGCGCGGGCGCAGGCGCGGGGCTCGAGGTGTCCCCGCCCCGATGCGTGCTGGCGGACCAGCTCGTGGGCGTGCTCGCGCCCGTCCCTGCCCGCTGAGCCGGGCCGACCACGCAGCCGCTCCCCGGCATGGCGTCTCGCGCGCCCCGCGGGGAGGGCGAGACGCCATGGGCAGGAGCGGCTGCGGTCACCGCGTACCGGGGCGCACGCGAGACGCCATGGGCAGGGGCGGCTGCGGTCAGTCGAGGCGGAGGCCGGTCTCGACGTCGAACGCGTGGACCTCGGCGTCGACGTGGCGCACCCGGACCCGCTGGCCGACCGAGGTGGCGTGGCCGCGGTCGAGGCGCAGGGCGATGCGCTCGCCGCCGGCCGTGTGCCCGTACGCGAAGGCCTCGGCGCCCAGCTCCTCCACCAGTTCGACCGTCAACTCCAGCCCCGGCTCGCCCTCACCGACGAGCCGCATCGACTCCGGGCGGGCGCCCACGGTGACGCGGTCGCGGCCACCGAGCGGGGCGGGCACGTCGATCTCGGCGTCACCGACACGGGCCCGGCCGTCGACGACGGGCGCCTCGATGAGATTCATGGCGGGCGTGCCGATGAAGCCGGCGACGAACGCGTTGACGGGCCGGTCGTACAGCTCGCGCGGCTCGGCCACCTGCTGCAGGACGCCGTCCTTGAGCACCGCCACCCGGGTGCCCATGGTCATGGCCTCGACCTGGTCGTGCGTGACGTAGACGGTGGTGACGCCGAGCCGACGCTGGAGCCCGGCGATCTCCCCGCGCGTGGAGACGCGGAGCTTGGCGTCGAGGTTCGACAGCGGCTCGTCCATGCAGAACACCTTGGGTCGGCGCACGATCGCCCGGCCCATGGCCACCCGCTGGCGCTGGCCGCCCGACAGCTGCGAGGGCTTGCGGTCGAGGAGGTTCTCGAGCTGCAGGACGCGGGCGGCCTCCTCGACCTGGCGGCGGGTGTCGGCCTTGTTGACGCCGGCGTTGCGCAGCGCGAAGCCCATGTTCTGCGCGACCGTCATGCTGGGGTAGAGCGCGTAGTTCTGGAAGACCATGGCCACGTCGCGGTCGCGTGGGGCGACGCCGGCCATGTCCCGGTCGCCGATGAGCACGCGGCCCTCGTCGACCGGCTCCAGGCCCGCGAGCATCCGCAGGCTCGTGGACTTACCGCACCCGGACGGGCCGACGAGCACGAGGAACTCCCCGTCGGCGATCTCCAGGTCGAGGGCGTCGACGGCCGGCGCCGACTTCTTGTCGAAGCGGCGGGTCGCGTGGTCGAAGCGGACGGTGGCCATCGGGCGCGGGTGCTCCTCGGGAAGTGGGGACGGGGGAGTCGGGAGAGGGCCGGGCGGCCCCGGCCGCCGGAGCGGGTGCTGCGGCGGCCGGGGTGGTGGCCGGGTCGGCGGCCTCAGCCGTCGAGCTTGGGCCGGATCTGCGAGTCGATGATCTGCGCCGTCTCGTCCTGCACCTGCTGCATGGCCTGGCGGACGTCGGCGCCGCCGAGGACCCGGTCGAACGCGCCACCGATGCGCCGGCCGCCGTTGGGGACCAGCACGCGGGCGTTGTCCTGCGGGCGGGTGTGGGCGAGCTGGTCGATCGCGGTGGCGGCCTGCGGGGTCTCGGCGAGGTAGGCCTTGATCTCCTCCGCCTCGCGCGCGGACTTGCGGACCGGCATGTAGCCCGTGCCCTGGGCGAACCTCGCCGTGGACTGGGTGTTGGTGAGGAAGTCGATGAACTTCATGGCGTTGAGCTTGCGCTCGTCCGAGATCCCGGCGGGGATCGCGACACCGGCGCCGCCGGTGGGACAGGAGTTCTTCTCGGCCGCGCCGGGCAGGAAGGCGGTGCCGAACTCGAAGTTCGCGTTGGTCTTGGCGGCGGCCAGCGATCCCGTGGAGGCGAGGGCGCAGGCGGCCAGGCCGGAGCCGAACTCGACGATCGAGTCGGCGGAGACCACGAGGAAGCCGTCGTCGTTCAGCTGCGTGACGTACTCGACGCCCCGGATGGTGCCGTCCTCGGTGAAGGTGGGATCCCAGTCGCGGGAGAAGGCGCCGTCGAAGTCCCAGACGATGTTCTGGGCGGTCCAGTCGATGTAGTTGGACCCGTCGTACATGGCGATCGCGTGCTTGCCGTCGCCGATCGCGTCCTGGAGCCGCGGTGCCCACTCGGCGAACTCGGTCCAGTTCTCGGGCCCGCGGTCGGGCAGTCCGGCCGCCTGCCAGACCTCCTTGTTGTAGTAGAACAGCGGCGTCGACCGGGCGAACGGCACACCGTAGTTCTCACCCTCGAGGACGTAGTCGCCCAGCAGGGCGTCCACGAAGTCGCCGGTGTCCACGCCGGCCTCGGTGAAGAGGTCGCCGAGGGGCGTGATCTGGTCGTTGAGGGCGAAGTTGAACCAGGTGACGTCGGAGAGCACCACGACGTCGGGCAGGTCCCCGCCGGTGAGGGCCGCGTTGAACTTCTGGGCGACCTCCTCGTAGTTGCTGCCGCCGTCGACGAGGTTGACCTTCAGGTCGGGGTTCTCGGCCTCGAACGCGTCGATGATCTCCTGCTCGAGCTCCTTCGAGGTGCCCGGGTGGTTGGACCAGAAGGTGATGGTGCCGGTGTCGCCTCCGCCGGAGGCCCCGCCGCCGGTGCCACCGTCGGTTCCGGAGTCGGAGCCGGTGCCTGCGCACGCGGTGAGGGTGGTGGCGGCGGTCGCGGCGCCGAGCACCCCGAGGAAGCCGCGGCGAGTGAGTGGATTCATGGTGGTGGATCCTTTCGGTTGTGCCGGACCGTGTCGGGTCAGGACGGTGGTGGTCTGGGGTGTCGGGCGGGTCAGCCCTTCACCGCGCCGGAGGTGAGGCCCTTGATCATGTGGCGCTGCAGGATCAGGAAGACGATGAGGATCGGGGTGATGGTGAGGATGGTGGCGGCCATGACCATCGGCCAGTCGGTGTAGCCGCCGTCGGTGTTGACCAGGCGGGCGAGGCCCACCTGCAGCGGGGCGACGGCGTCGTCGGAGGCGATGAGGAACGGCCACAGGTATTCGTTCCACTCGTTGACCAGGGTGATGAGCGCGAACGCGACCAGGGTCGGCCAGCTCATGGGCAGCACCACCCGGAACAGGAGCTTGAGGTGGCCGCACCCGTCCATGCGGGCGGCCTCGATGATCTCGAACGGCAGGCTGAGGAAATGGTTGCGCATGAGGAAGGTGCCGAACGCGACCCCGGCCAGCGGGATGATGATGCCCTGGAACGTGTTGATCCAGCCGAGCTGCGCGACGAGTGCGTAGTTGGAGATCACGGTGATCTGGTTGGGCACCATGAGCGCGGCGAGGACCAGCATGAACAGCAGCCCGCGGCCGGGGAAGCGCAGGAACACGAAGGCGTAGGCGCTGATCACGCCGAGCGTGATCTTGACGACGGCGAGCACGCCGGTGATCACCAGTGAGTTGGTGAAGTACTGCAGGAACGGTACGTCGGCGAGGACCTGCGGGTACGCGTCGGTGGTGATGGGTTCGGGCCACCACACCGGTGGCTGGACGTACACCTGGTTGTCGGGCTTGAGTGAGGTGATGACGACCCAGAACAGGGGTAGGCCGATCACGAGCAGGACGAGCGCCATGACGGCGTAGCCGACGATCTTGGCGGTCCGGGAGCCACCCTGGATGGTGTTCATCGCATGTTCCTGTCCATGACGCGGACCTGGAGGACGGTGATGACCAGGAGTATGAGGAACATGATCGTGGCGACGGTGGCGCCGTAGCCGGCGCGGAAGTTCTGGAACGTCTCCTGGTAGACCTGGAACACCATGGTGGTGGTGGCGTTGCCCTGGGGGCCGCCGCGGGTCATCACGTAGATGATGTCGAACACCTGCAGGGAGTTGAGCATGACGGTGATCGACAGGAAGAACGTCGTGGGCCGCAGCATCGGCAGGGTGACGCGCCGGAAGGTGGTCCAGCGGCTGGCGCCGTCAATCTCGGCGGCCTCGTAGAGCTCGGCCGGCTTGGCCTGCAGGGCGGCGAGGTAGATGACGAACGTGTAGCCGAGGTTCTTCCAGATGTAGGTGATGGTGATCATCGCCAGTGCCCAGTCGGGGTCCTGGTAGAAGTCCGGCACCGGCAGTCCGACCATGGTGAGCAGCGAGGCGACCATGCCGAACCGGGGGTCGAAGATGAACTGGAAGGCCACGCCGATCGCCGCACCGGCGATCACGAACGGGGCGAACACCGCCGAGCGGACGATCCCACGGCCCACGAGCTGCTGGTCCAGGAGCAGGGCCAGCGCGAGGCCCAGGACCATGGAGCCGACCACCGCGGAGACGGTGAAGATGCCGGTGTTGCGCAGGATCAGCCAGCTGTCGTCGCGACCGAACCACTCGATGTAGTTGTCCAGCCCGATGAACGTCGATGTGGGCGAGGAGATGTTCCACTCGAAGAAGCTCAGCCGGACGTTGTCGAGCAGCGGGCGGTAGGTGAACACGCCGAGCAGTACGAGGTTGGGCAGCACCAGCGCGAGGAACAGCGCCTTCTCCCGGAACGCCCCACCCGGGCGGAGGCGGCGCCGGGCCGGGCCGCGGCCGGTGTGGCCGTCGGGTGCGGTCGCCGGGGTGGCGGCGACCGGGGAGGGGGGTGTCTGCACGGTGGTAAGCCTCGTCGTCGGTGGTGAACGGACTCTGACCGGACGATAGACCACAGGTGGCCCGCCGAGGGCGAAACAGTACAGATGTTGAAAAGGGGGGTGCGAGACCGCTTGTCGCGACCGCTTGTCGACCGCTTGTCGCGACCGCTTGTCGAGCGCTTGTCGCGACCGCCCCGCGCGGCGTGGGGCTAGTAGTTCCAGTCGCCCTGGCCGTCGAACGGCCCGAACTGGCGCCCGGGACCGTTCTTGACGATGAAGGGATCGCCGTTGCGGGTGGTGTCGTAGTACCAGCGGGCGTCCTCGGGGCTGACGTTGATGCAGCCGTGCGAGACGTTGCGGACGCCCTGGTCGGCCAACGACCAGGGGGCGGAGTGGATGTAGATGCCGTCGTAGCTGAGCCGGACGGCGTCGTTGACGATCGAGTTGTAGCCGCCGTCCTCGACTCGCAGGCCGAAGGTCTCGGAGTTCATGCGGACCTGCCGTCCGCGCTGACCGGTGTAGTAGACGCCGTTGTAGGTGTCCATGCCGGGGCGGCCGGCGGAGGCGCGCATGGTGCGCACGACCTGGCCGTTGCGGGTGACGGTGATGAGCTTGGTCCGGTCGTCGAACTCGGCGATCACGGCGTCTCCGGTGCGGAAGGACTGCTGGCGTTTCCCGCCGGCCCACACGGTGACGGAGGTGTTCACGGGCCAGAACTGGTGTGGGCGCCACCGCAGCTCGCGGTCGCCCACCCAGTAGAACTTGCCGGCGACTGCCGGCTCGGTGCGGATGCCGATCGTCGCCTCGGCGAGGGCGCGGTCGCGGATGGGGCGGTCGAAGAAGAACATCACGGGTTGGGCGACGCCCACGACCTCGTTCGGGGTGGGGAAGACGTGGACGTCGCCGTACTCGGGGACCGGGCGGGCGGGGCCGACCACGGGATAGGTGAGGACGGGATAGGCGGGCACGCCCGGGATCAGCGGGGTGGGCAGGGGGGCGTTCTCCAGCTGGGGGATGCCGGGCGGGCTCAGCGGCATCACGGACTGGGCCCGCGCGTCGGGCGCGGTCCCGGTGACGGCCGGGAGTCCCAGGACGAGGGCGCCCACGGCGAGGATCGCGGCGACGACCGTGGAGCGGCGGGTGCGGGGCATCGGGACTCCTCGGTCGGTCAGCGTGTGCTCAGTGTCCGACCAGACATTTACAAGGAGATGCCGCGCGCCACAACCGGTGTGCGCCTGCGCGGTCAGTAGTTCCAGTCGCCCTGGCCGTCGAAGGCCCCGAACTGCCGGCCGGGGCCGCCCACGACGATGAACGGGTCGCCGTTGCGGGTGTTGTCGTAGTACCAGGCGGCGTCCTCGGGGCTGAGGTTGATGCAGCCGTGGGAGACGTTGCGGACGCCCTGGTCGGCCACGGACCAGGGGGCGGAGTGGATGAAGATGCCGTCGTAGCTCAGGCGGACTCCGTCGTTGACGACCGTGTCGTAGCCGCCGGCGGCCCGCGACAGGCCCCAGGTCTCCGAGTCCATGCGGACCTCGCGGGCGCGCCAGCCGTTGTAGTAGATGCCGTTGTGGGTGGCGTAGGCGTCGCGGCCGGCGGAGGCGGGCATGGTGCGCACGACCTGGCCGTTGCGGGTGACGGTGACCTGGTGGGTGGCGTCGTCGTAGGTGGAGACGATCGCGTCGCCGGTGCGGAAGGTGTGTTCGCGGCCGCCGGCCCACACGGTGACGGCGGTGTGGGCGGGCCAGAACTCGTGGGGGCGCCAGCGCAGTTCGGTGTCGCTGACCCAGTAGAACTTGCCCTCGACGGACGGCGCCGAGCGGATGCCGACGCCCGCCTCGGCGGCCGCGCGGTCGGCGACGGGGCGGTCGAAGGTGATCATCACCGGTTGTGCGACGCCGACCGTCTCGCTGGCGGTGGGGTAGACGGACGCGACCGCCGCGTCGATCACGGGTCGCTGCGGCGCGGGGACGGGGATCGTGAGGACGGGGGTGAGGCCGAACAGGGAGGGGATCGGCAGTGGTGCGGTCTCCATGCCCAGGACGCCGGCGGAGCCGGAGGAGCCGACGGAGTCGAGGGACTGGGCGGAGGCGGTGGGGGAGAGGCCGACGACGACGAGGCCTGCCGTGGCCACGAGCGGGGCGATGATCCGGGATCGGCGCGACATCGGACTCCTCGGAGCGGGCCGCGATAGTGCGGCGGGGGCGGGCGGCGATGGACGCGGGGACGGGCCGGGCACAGCTCCGCCCCACGCGTCACATCAGTAACACGAGCAACAATAGCGTTGCGGCGGCCCGCCTGTACATCCCGTGCGCCACCGGGCATTTCCGCGGCGGAGCCCGGTCGGCGGGCGCCATCCGGCTGCGATCCGGCCCGGGGCGCGCGGGGACCCTTCCAACGTTCATTGGTAACGGGCGCCCGAGAAGTGCAGGTAGGCCTGCTCGCGGCCCCTTGCTGAGCAAATGTCAGCGACAGAATGCCTGCTCACCGGGTTGAGGGGGTCTCGCGTGCAACATATATTCGTGTCAGTCACCGTCTGAGGGGTCGGTGGCGAGAGTGAAGTGGTTGCTGAGGGGCTACGACTTCGCACAGAGGGGCCGGTCGTGAGACCGGGGCACCTGGGGGGTGCCGGCCCGCGGCCTTTCAGGGCAGCGTGGAGGAAGGGATCGCTCGCGGTCTCGTTCCGAACAAGTGGAACGGCGTCGGATGCTGAGGGGCTCCGGCGCCGTTCCCCTATTTCCGGGCCGGGGCCGGAGCCGGAGCCAGAGCCAGGGCCGGGGCCGGGGCTGGAGTCAGGCCGGGTCAGGCCAGGATGCGCTGCGCGACCCGGTGGAGTCCCGTCAGCGCGGCGGCCTCGGCCTCCGGTGAGCGCGGCGTCTCCGGCCCCAGCAGGGTGATGTGCCACAGCTCGTCCCCGGACACCAGGATCGTGTGTACCTCGATGCCGCCGCCGGTCGGGGCGGCCACGCAGTCGATGTAGGCGGTGTCGAGGTCGGGTCGGACGGGGGCGGGCGCGCCGGGGGCTGCCGGAGCGGCGCCCTCGATCGCCGCGGCGTCGGAACCACGCACCTCCGAACACGCGTAGCGGACGCCCAGGAGCGTCGCCTGCCCGGCCAGTGCCGCCTCGGCCCCGCCCCGCGGCGTGACCACCCCCGCGGCGAACGTGTCGGGGACGATGTCCGGGTCGAACGCGGGCGTGGTCGCGGTGGTCGTGGTAGTGGTCGCGGTCGTGGAGGTCGGGGACGCGGCGGTGGTCGACTCGGTCGTGTCCTCCGCCTCTTCTTCCGACTCCGCCCCGGTCTCGGACTCCGCCGCCGCCTCTTCTTCGGCCTCGAGCCGCTCGGGCGAACCGGGGCCGCCATAGGTGCACAGCAGGCCGAGGTCGCCGGAGCCGGTGGGGTCGACCTCGGGCATGTCGGCACGGGTGAGCTCGATGACCTCCTCCGTGGACAGGTCGAGCAGCTCGCACGCGTTCAGCCGCTCGCCCGGGGCGGACCGGCCCTCGACCATCGCCGCGGCGACGTCGTACTGCGGGTTGGGGGTCAGCCGCGGGGGACCGGAGTCGGCCGCGTCCTGCGCGGCCGTGCAGCCGGCGACGGCGGCGGCCGCGGCGACCGCCGCGAGGGCGGCGGATCCGCGAGCGAGACGACGACCGGGTGCCGGTCGGGGTCGCGGGGATCGCATGGCCCGATCCTACGGTGCGCCCTACCGGACGCCCGCCCGACGTCCGCCGTTCATCCCGCGTGCGCCGTCCCCTCATGCGACGCGGCCACACTGGCGCCGTGGAGTCGAGACCCGGTGCATCTCCCGTCGGTGACGGACGGCGGCGTCCGCGCCCGCGGCCGGCGCCGCTGCCGGGGCCGGCGCTCGGCTACCCGCGGGCGCTCCTGCAGGACGACGGCCGCACGCCCGAGGCCTGGCGGGAGGTCGTGGCGACCAGGGATTTGGGCCAGGGCATCACCCGGTTCGACGCCCTGGCCGACGACCTGCTGTCCCTGGCCGCCCACCGACGCTCGGGGCTGCGGATCGTCCCTGCCGATCGGGACCCGTCGGTGGACGTGGTGGTCCTCGACGGGCCTCTCCGGGGCGCCTGTCGGCTCGTCGACCGGATCGACGAGTCGCTGAGGCAGGGCCTCGTCGTCGGCACACTCGAGGGCAACACCGCGGTGGCCGAGCACCGCTGCCACCTCGACCTGGACCCCACGTCCGGCGCGGTCACCGCGACGGTCCGCACGGTGTGGCGGCCGCGGACCTTCTACGTGCTGCCCGGCGCCGCGACGCGCGAGGCACGCGCCCACGCCCGGATGGCGGAGCGACTGCTCCGCGCCCTGGCCGCGCCGCCCACCGCGGCGCGGGCGTAATCGGGCACGGGTAGCCGAACGCGGCGGCGACGGCCCCGGCGCCGGTTCGCGGTGTCAGTCGGTGGTGTCGGCTCGCGGGTCGGGCATCGCCACCGAGTCGGCGACCGCGTCGAACGCCTCACGGATGCGGTGCTCGAGCAACGAGCCCGACTCGTCGATCCGCCAGCGCTCCACCGCGACCCGCAGGATCGCGATCGACGCCGCCGCCACGGTCGCGGCCTCCACAGAATCCGGCTCGCGGCCCTCCCGGCGTGCCACCAGCTGCGCGAGCTCCTTCTCCGTGATCGCCAGGATCTCGTGCACCTGCGTCCGCACCCCGGGCTCGCGCCGCCACATGTCGTGGAACCGGTCGAACGCCCCGCTGCTGCGCCGCGCGTTGGAGACCTGGTGCCACATGAGGCGGGCCAGCGCGGTCATGGTGGACACGCTGCGGTCGGTGAGGAACTCCCGGACGGCCTCACGCCCGGCCGGGGGAGTGTCCGGGATGCACGCGGCGGCCTTGGACGGGAAGTAGTTGAAGAACGTCCTGCGCGACACGTTCGCGGCGCGGGCGATCTCGTCGACCGTCACCGCGTCGAGCCCGCGCTCGATCACCAGGTCGACCGCCGCCGCCGAGATCACCGAGCGCAGTTCGCGCCGTCGGTCCTCGGTGCGGTCGGCGCCGGAGGCGGCGCCCGCCGACCCGCCCATGGCCCACCTCCCGGCTCCTCGTCTCAGGTGCTGCTGTCGCCGACTCTACTGAGCGGCCCGGCCTCTATCCTGGCGGTATGCGCAAACCCACCGGTATGGCACCCGACACACTCGCCCTGGGTGCGACCTCCGCGATCCTGCTCGGTGTCCTCGCCGGATGCGGCGGCGGGTCGGAGCCCGCCGCGGAGATGGGCACCATCCGGACCGCCCCGGTCGAGACCGCGCAGCCCGAACTCCCACCGGTGCAACCGGTCTCGGAGGGGGACTGCCCCTATCTCTCCGTCGAGGAGGTCACCGGGGCGTCCGGCACGCCCACCGACGAGGCCCGGGTGGACGACAGCGTGGACCCGGCGGCCTGCTTCTTCTACGACGCCGACGGTGCCGTGCACCTCACCACCACCGTCTACGAGGTGTCCTCCTCCGCGCGTGCCGGGGAACTGGTCACCGAGTCCGCGCCGCCGGACGCGTCCGAGCCGGCGGAGGCCGAGGGCGGATGGGGCGGCGGCGTCACGGTGGGGCCCGCCGGCGCGCTGGCGGTGCTCGCCCGCGACAACCGCGTCCTGGCCGTGCAGTCCACCGGCGACGACGCCGCCGTGGTGCGGGGTGTCGTCGAGATCGTGGCGCCGCGCGTGGCCGACTGAGCGCGCGTGGGCGGACCGGGCGGCCCCGCGGCCCGGGCGCGTGTCGGCCGGCTCAGCCCTCGGTGACCATCGCGAGGATGAGCTCGGCCATGCTCCGGGCCGTCATCGCGGTCGTGCGGACCTCGCCCAGCATCGCCGCGGTGACCGACCCGTCGTGGAGCAACGCCAGGCGCTCGGCGAGGTCGGTGATGTTGTCCGGGTCCTGCAGGCCCATCGCGGTGAGCTCGTCGCGCAGGGTCTGAGCCACCCACGCCCGCTGGTCGGCCACCGCCGCGCGGATCGCCCGCTCGCCGTCGGTCGCGGGGCTGGGGAACTCGATCGCGGCCGCGAGGTGGCAGGACCCGGGCATCGCCGGTTCCACCTGCTCCCGCACGATGTCGAACAGGGCGAGGATGCGGCCCCGGGCGTCCGGGGCGAGGTCGGCGCGGCGGCGCCACAGGTCGCGGTCCCGCTCGCCGACCGACCTCAGGTACGCCACCACCAGCTCGTCCTTCGAGCCGTAGGTGTTGTAGAGGCTGGCCTTGGCGACCCCGGCCTCCCGCAGGATGCGGTCGATCCCCACGGCCCGGATGCCGTCCGTGGAGAACAGACGGGTCGCCGTCGCCAGGAGCCGCTCCCGCGGTCCGGGCTTGGTCGACCGTGTTCTCGTCACGGGTAACAGAGTATCGGCAGTGATCACCGGCACCACCTCCGCCGCGGCGGGCGCGGGTCAGTCCCCGGGCCCGCGGCTGTGCTGGGAGGCGTCAGGATCGGGCGTCGGCGTGCCGTCGGGGGCGTCCGGGACCTCGGGCGCCTCGGCCGTGCGGCCGGTGAGGAACTCGCCGGCCCTTTGCTGGACGGTGTCGATCCGGGCGGCGTGCGCGCCGCCGGTACGCGCGTCGAACGCGTCGCCGGCCTTGTCGAGGGCGGCCTCGACCTTGTCGGGGTTCTTCCGCGCGAACTCGCGGGCCTTGTCGAACAGTCCCATGTCGATCTCCTGTCGTGAGTGCCGGTCCGGGTGCGGGCCCGGGCTCGGGTGGGGTGGTACGCGGACGGCCCGGCCCCGGAGTGGGGGCCGGGCCGTCCGGACAGTGCGCTGCGCCGAGCGGGTCAGACCCGGCTGCGTCCGCGGCCGCGGACGAGGGAGACGACCCAGATGAGCAGGCAGGCGCCGATGATCGCGGCGATGAAGCCCCACAGCGAGAAGGCCTCCGGCATACCGCCGCCGTCGCTGGTGAGGAAGGAGACGATGAGCCCCACGACGAAGGCGCCGACGACGCCGGCGAGCACGTTGGCGACGAACCCCATCTGGGCGTTCCGGCCCATGATCATGGAGGCGATCCAGCCTGCGAGGCCACCGACGATGATCCAGGAGATGATGCTCCACAGCATTGTGGTTGTCCTTTCCCGAGAGTCGTTCTCGGCCCGGGACGGGCCGCTCACTCAGGAGAACACGCTGAGGCAACGAACGCTTCCGATCGGGCGCGCCCGGTGATCAAACGTCGCTCACTCGTTACGTCCCCGTGTCCTCAGGCGACCTCCACCGAATCCGGGTTCTTCTCGATGTACCCGGCGACGAACGAGCAGGTGGGGCGCACGCGCAGTCCCTCCTCGCGGGTCACGCGCAGGGCCTCGCCGACCAGCTGACCCGCCAGGCCGCGGCCGCCGAACTCCGAGGCGACGACCGTGTGCGGGAACTCGCGGACCCCGTCCGGGTGGTCGTGGTACTCGGCCTGGCCCGCCACGACGTCGCCCACCAGGATCTCGAACCGCCCCGCGGCGGCGTCGAGCCGGACCTGAACGTCTCCCGAGTTGCTCATGAGTGCGACTCCGGACGGACGACCATCACGGGACACGGCGCGGCCTGCAGGAGCGCGCGCGAGGTGGAACCGAGGACCATGCCCGCGAATCCGCCCCGCCCGTGGGAGCCGACGACGACGAGCTGGGCGTTCTCCGACTGCTCGACCAGTGCCCGGACCGCGCGATCGCGTGTCACGAAGCGCTGCACCTCGACATCCGGGTAGCGGTCCGAGAAGCCCGCCAACCGCTCCGACAGCGTCTGGAGCTGCTGCTCCTCGAGCTGCTTCCAGTCGTCCTCCGAGAGGGAGATGCCGGCGGCCGCCGCCTGGACCTGCGGGTCCATCCACGTGTGCACCGCGACGAGCGGGGTGGCGCGTGCGGACGCCTCGGCGAAGGCCCACTCGGTGGCCTTGGCGCTGACCTCGGAGCCGTCGATTCCCACCACCACCGGCCCGGTGCGGTCGAGGTCGTCGGTGTCCTCACGGGTCACCACGACCGGGCTGAACGCGTGGCTGGCCACGGCGGCCGACACCGAACCCAGGACCATGCCCTTGATGCCGCCCAGCCCGCGGGAGCCCAGGACGATCATCTTGGCCTTGCGCGAGTAGTCGATGAGCACCTGCGCCGGGTTGCCCTCGACGATCGCGTGCGAGACCTCGACACCCGGCGCGACCTTCTCCGCGGTGGCCCGCGCCTTCTCGATGATCGGGTGGCACTCGCGCTCCAGCTCGTCGTAGACGGGCTGCGGCGGGATCATGCCCTCCGCGAACATCGCCGCGGGCATCGTGTAGGTGGTCACGAGCCTGAGCGGGACGCGTCGGGTGGCGGCGGTGTGGGCGGCGTAGGCGACCGCGCCGGTCGAGGCGGCGGAGCCGTCGACGCCGACGACGACGGTGTTCTCGAGGGAGCTCATGTCCCGAGCCTACCGCCGGGGTCCGACGGTGTACCCGGGATTTACAGCTGCTCGGGGAAAGGCGCGTTCGCGGGGTAGGCGAGGTTGAAGCTGCCCTGGAACGCCGGGAGGACGGCGCGACCGGGGCCGAAGAGGAAGAAGTCGACGACGACGTCGATCATGGGGCACTCCCGGGGCTCTAGTGGTGCGTGTGATGCACGAGACAGTTGTTGCGCGAGTGAGTGTAGCCCACCGGATAGGGTGAGGGACATGTCCGGTTCCAGGCGACGTGCGCGGCCCCTGCCTCTCCGGGACGGCGTCGACCCGGTGCGGATCCGCCTCGCCGACCCCGGCCAGGGCCCCCGCAGCATCGTCGAGGAGCTGCGGCGACGCTTCCCCGACCGGCTCGCCGAGCTCGAGGCCGCCCTCGAGGCGGGGCAGGTCGTCACCGCCGACGGGGCGGCCGTCACCCCCGCCACCCGGCGGCACCGGGGGATGGACGTGTGGATGTACCGGACGCCGGACCCCGAGATCTCCGTGCCGTTCGAGATCGAGGTGCTCCACCGCGACGACCTCCTCGTCGTCGTCGACAAACCCCACTTCCTCGCGACCACCCCCCGCGCCGGACACGTCACCGAGACCGCGCTGGTGCGCCTGCGGCGCGACCTCGGCCTCGACGACCTCGCGCCCGCCCACCGCCTCGACCGGCTCACCGCCGGGGTCCTCGTGTTCACCGTCGACCCGGACCGCCGCGGCGCCTACCAGGACCTCTTCGCCGCCCGCCGCGTCACCAAGACCTACCTGGCCGTCGCCCCGGCCCCCGACGGCGTCCCCGCCGTCCGCGAACGCTCCAGCCGGATCGTCAAGACCCGCGGCGTCCTCCGGGCCGCGGAGGTCGACGGCGAACCCGACGCCCACACCCGCATCACCCTGCTCGACACCCGCGGCGCCGGGCCCGACCGACTGGGCCTCTACCGCCTCGAACCGACCACCGGCCGCACCCACCAGTTGCGCGTCCACATGAACGCCCTCGGCACCCCCATCCTCGGCGACGACCTCTACCCGGACGTCCTCGACGTGACCCCCGGCGACTTCACCCGCCCCCTGCAACTCCTGGCCGCCGAGCTCGCCTTCACCGACCCCGTCACCGGGCGACCACGCCGGTTCACCACGAGGCGCGCCCTCGACGCCTGGCCGGGCGGGCAGGATCAGGGTGCGAACCAGGGCAATCCCCCATCGGCCCCGGCTCCGAACTCCTGCAAGCTGTAGGTCGACCACCATGATCCGAGGGAGCACATGACCACCCAGGCCGAGACCCACCACCGCGCGGACGGGGCGGACTCCGCAGCCGCCGTCGCGACCGACCTCGTCATGACCTACGGGGAGGGCGAGACCGAGGTCCGCGCCCTCGACCACGTCAGCGCGACCTTCGAACGCGGCCGGTTCACCGCCATCATGGGCCCCTCCGGCTCCGGCAAGTCCACCCTCATGCACTGCATGGCCGGCCTCGACCGGCCCACCTCCGGCTCCGTCCGCATCGGCGACACCGAGATCGTCGGGCTCGGCGATAAGGACCTCACCGCCCTGCGCCGCGACCGGATCGGGTTCGTGTTCCAGTCCTTCAACCTCGTGCCCACCCTCACCGCCGAGGAGAACATCACCCTCCCGCAGGACATCGCCGGCCACACCATCGACCGCGCGTGGTTCGACGAGGTCATCGGCCGGCTGGGCATCGCCGACCGGCTCTCGCACCGCCCCTCCGAGCTCTCCGGCGGCCAGCAGCAGCGTGTCGCCTGCGCCCGCGCCCTCGTCGGCCGGCCCGACATCCTCTTCGGCGACGAGCCCACCGGCAACCTCGACTCCACCTCCTCCGCCGAGGTCCTGTCCATCCTGCGCAGCGCCGCCGACGACTTCGGCCAGACCGTCGTGATCGTCACCCACGATCCCCGCGCCGCCACCTACGCCGACCGCGTCCTCCTGCTCGCCGACGGCCGCGTGGTCCGCGAGCTCGAGCGCCCCACCGCCGACGACATCCTGTCGGCCATGGGCGCCCTCGAGGAGCGGTGATGGTCGGCAAGCACGAGGCGCGCCACGCGCCCCGCCACGCACGGCCCATGCTGCGCGTCTCCCTGCGCAACATCGCCGCCCACAAACTCCGCCTGCTCCTGTCGGTCCTCGCCGTGGTGCTGGGCACCGCCTTCGTCACCGGCTCGCTCGTGTTCACCTCCACCCTCAAGAGCACCTTCGACGGGCTGCTCGACCAGGGCACGCAGGACCTGTCCGCGATGATCGAACCCTCCGACCCGCGCGGCGCCGGGGTGCCGTTCGAGGTGGCCGAGCAGGTCCTGGACCTGCCCGGCGTCGAGGCCGCCACCCCCGGCGTGTCCGGCACCGTCGTGCTGTTCAACGCAGACGGCACCCCCTACCAGTCCGGCGGCGCCCCCTCCGAGGGCCTGGCGTGGGTCGAACCCGACCAGTCTGTCGGCGACTCCAGCTGGATCGTCGACGGCAGGGCGCCCGCCGGGGACGACGAGGTCGTCCTGCCCACCACCGTCCTCGAGAGCGCCGGGTTGTCCCTCGGCGACACCGCGCAGGTCTACACCACCAGCCAGGGCACGCTCGACGTGACGATCGTCGGCTCCTACGCCAACGAGACCGACATCGGCGGCTACGTGGGCGTCGGCTTCTCCTCCGACCGCGCCCGCGCCCTGTTCACCGACGGTGAGAACGCCTCGCAGATCTCCGTGCGCGCCGAACCCGGCGTCAGCCAGGAGCAGGTCCGCGACACCATCGCCGCCGAGTTCCCCGACTACACCGTGAGCACCGGCGACGAGATCCGCGAGCGGCTCTCCGAGCAGCTGTCCACCATCCTCGACTTCGTCAACTACTTCTTCGTCGCGTTCGGGCTCATAGCCCTGCTCGTGGGCACGTTCATCATCTACAACACCTTCTCCATGCTCGTCGCCCAGCGGCTGCGCGAGCTCGCCCTGCTGCGCGCCATCGGCGCGTCCCGTGGTCAGCTCACCCGCTCCGTCATGGCCGAGGCCGCCGTCACCGGACTCGTCGGGTCCGCGATCGGCGTGGTCGCCGGGTTCGGGCTGGCACAGCTCATCTTCACCGTGCTCGAGGCCCTCGACCTGGGTATCCCGTCCGGCGCCCTCGCGCTCACCCCGATGTCGGTCCTCACCCCGCTCGTGCTGGGCTTTGTCGTCACCGTGTTCTCCGCCTGGGCCCCGGCCCGGCGCGCGGGCCGCGTGGCCCCCGTGCAGGGCATGCGCGTCGGCTCCGCCTCCACCGAGGCCGGCGGCGTGTGGCGCACCTACATCGGCGTCCTCGCGGTGATCAGCGGGCTCGCCCTGGCCCTCATCGGCACGTGGAACGACTCCACCCGCGACGGCGCGATCACCGTCGGCGTCGGCGCCGCCGCCCTCATCATCGGCAGCTTTCTCGTCATGCCCACGCTGGCCAAGCCCATCGCGGGCGGCATCGGCCGCGTCATCGGCGCGCCCTTCGGCGCGGTCGGCAAGCTCGCCGCGACCAACGCCGGGCGCAACACCCGCCGCACCGCCGCCACCGCCTTCGCGTTGACCCTCGGGCTCACCCTGGTCGCCGCGTTCGGCACCCTCGGCGCCACCACCAAGGAGAGCGTCTCCGGCGTCATCGACCAGGACATCAACGCCGAGCTCGTCATCCAGGGCGTCGCCTCCCAGGGCCCGCCGACCCCGCTGCCCGGCGGCGTCCAGGACCGGGTCGCCGCCGTCGACGAGGTCGGCGAGGTGGCGTGGCTGGCGTTCTCCTTCGCCCAGCTCGCGGGTGAACCCCAGGCGCTCGCCGCCGCGGGCGGGCCGCTCGAGGAGATGATCGACGCGACCATGGTCGACGGCTCCCTGACGCCCGGCACGGACTCGCTGGTGGTGTCGCGCACCGTCGCACGCGACCGCGGCTGGACGGTCGGCGCGCGCGTCCCGCTCGTGGGCCCCGACGGCGCGGAGTCGACCCTGCGGGTGACCGGCGTCTACGAGGACTCCCAGATCCTCGGGCCGTTCTACACCGGTATGGACGTCTACGAACGCCTGGTGCCGGAGAACCTGCGCACGACGTTCATCATGCTCGCCTCCGCGGCCGAGGGCGTCAGCACCGACGAGGTGCTCGCCGCCGTCACCGACGAGCTCACCGACATCCCCATCGCCATGGTGCAGAGCAAGCAGCAGTACATCGACGTCCAGACCGGCGGGATCGACCAGCTTCTCTCGATCATCTACGCCCTGCTCGGTCTGGCGCTGGTGATCGCCGTCCTCGGCATCGTCAACACCCTGGCGCTGTCGGTGATCGAACGCCGCACCGAGATCGGGATGTTGCGCGCCGTCGGCATGCAGCGTTCGCAGATCCGCCGCACCATCAACCTCGAGTCCACGCAGATCGCCGTGTTCGGCGCGCTCGTCGGCGCCGCGGTGGGGGTGTACCTGGGCTGGGCGTTCGTCACCGTGCTCGCGGACAGCGGGCTCACGGAGACAACCATCCCCTGGGGCAGCATCGTCGTGGTGCTGGCGTCCTCGGCCGTGGTCGGCGTGCTCGCGTCGCTGTGGCCCGCCCACCGCGCGGCCAAGACGGGGCCGCTCGAGGCGATCGCGGACTGACGCCGCCGGTCCGCCGCGTGCGCCCGGGGCGCGGGCTAGCGGCTGCAGTCAGCGGCTGCGGTCAGCGGCGCAGGCCGAACAGGTTGCGGGGGCCGCGGTGCTCGTGTCGCGCGAGCACCGCGCCCAGCAGCTCGGCGTCGTGCCGGGCGTCGACCTCGGCACCCGCCAGACGTCCCACCGTGCGCTCCCACAGCAGACCCTCGTAGACCGTGAGCAGATCCAGGGCGGCGGTCGCGGGGTCGCGCAGGCCCGCGGCGTCGAGTGCGCCGACCAGATCGCTGGGGTCGAGCAGGGCGGCCACGAGGTCGCCGGTGTCCGACTTGCCGGCGAGCTCCACGATGAGGGCCGACCGGGCCGCCAGCTCGCCGCGATAATCCGCCAGCAGTCCGTCCACCATGCGGGTGAGCGTCGCGAGCACCTCGTCCGCGTTCGAGGACGCCAGGTCCTGGATGCCGGAGACCTCCACGAACCCCCGCAGCAGCGAGGTGAGCCGGTCGACGGTCAGCGTGAGCAGCTGCGAACGCGTGCGGCAGTAGTAAGAGGTGGAGCCGGAGGGCAGGCCCGCCTCCGAGTCCACGGCGCGGTGTGTGAGGGCACGGACGCCGTCCCTCGCCACGACCTCGATCGCGGAATCGGCGATGAGCATCCGCCGGTCCTCCATGGGGGCTCCCGTCGTCGTGTTCCCATACGGTGACCGGCTCGACCGGTGTAGCGCCGGCCCGCCCGCGGTCCCGATGACCCGAGCGACAGCCTATCGCCGACCGGGGTCGCCAGGCGCCGGAATGACGGACGCCCCGGCACCGGGTTACGGCGCCGGGGCGTTCCCGGGCTGGGATGTCGTGCGGGCCGGTCAGGCCACGGCGACGACCTTGCGCGCCCGACGACGCGCACGATGATGCTTCAGCGCGGTCTTCAGGCCCGCACGCTTGCCCTCAGGGGCGGGCAGCGGCGTGGGGAGCTCCTCGAACATCCGCTCGGAGTGGGTCTCCGGGGCGTCGTCCGCGGTGGCGCGCAGCATGTGGTTGGGCAGCGACAGCTTGGCGATGGTGCGCCACGTCTTGGCGTACTGCACCGGCAGCGGCCCGGCCACGTACGGCAGGTCGTACTTGTCGCACACCGCGCGCACGCGCAGCGACGCCTCGGACAGGCGGTTGGACGGCATGTCCGGGTAGATGTGGTGCTCGATCTGGTACGAGAGGTTGCCGGACATGAAGTCCATGATCGGCCCGCCGGTGAGGTTGGCGGAGCCGAGCATCTGCCGCAGGTACCACTCGGCCTGCGTCTCCTCCTGCACGTTCTTCTTGGTGAACTTCTCCGCCCCGTCGGGAAAGTGGCCGCAGAAGATGACGGCGTTGGTCCACACGTTGCGGATGCCGTTGGCGAGAAGGTTCGCGGTCGCGGTGGACTTCCACCCCTTACCCGACAGCGCCGGGTAGAGGACGTAGTCCTTGAGCAGCTGGCCGGACGCCTTCTTGGCGAAGAGCTTGAGCTTGCGCTTGGTCTCCCCGCGGTCGTCGCGGCCCTTGGCGACCTTGCCCAGCTCGAGGTGCTGGATGCCCACGCCCCACTGGAACAGCAGGGCCAGCACCGCGTTGTAGGCGACGTTGCCGTAGAAGAACGGGCTCCACCGCTGGTCGCGGGTCACGCGCAGCAGACCGAACCCCACGTCGTCGTCCATGCCTACGATGTTGGTGAACTTGTGGTGCAGGTAGTTGTGGGTCTGCTTCCAGTGCTCGGACGTACCGACGATGTCCCACTCCCAGGTGGTGGAGTGGATCTCCGGGTCGTTCATCCAGTCCCACTGCCCGTGCATGATGTTGTGCCCGAGCTCCATGTTCTCGACGATCTTGGCGACCCCGAGTGCGCCGGCGCCGACCGCCCAGGCGGTCCTGTTGCGCGAGCCGACCATGAGCAGGGCGCGGGCCGCGACCTCGAGGCCGCGCTGGAAGCGGATGGTGTTGTGGATGTAGGCGGCGTCCCGCTCGCCCAGGGAACCGATGATGTCCTGACGGATCTGCTCGAGCTCGGCGCCGAGAGCCTCGACGTCCTCCTCCGATAGATGCGCGAATTCAGGGATGTCGGTGATTGCCATGAAGCTACGGTAGCGTAACTTACGGTCGCGTAGGTACGTCCGGTTGCGCGGGTCACAGATTTGAGGTCGGGTGGACCCATCCCCGTACCGCGTCGTGGACGCGGCCCCAACTTCCTTTGTGGTCCTCGGTAACGCGCTGGCCTGCACCGGAGGCGAACGATGTTCTGATCGAAGTCACGGTTGTGTAACGTCGGGCGGGTTGGTGACGACATACCAGTCGTCGCGTAGGGATACGGACACGACAGCGCCTACCGCGGTACGAGCCAGTACGCACGAGTACGACACTTGAGGGGACACACACCATGAGCAACGCCAACGACATCTTCCTGCGGGCCATCCAGCCGGTCATCGACATCTTCTGGTCGCTGGTGTGGACCGCGACCGGCTCGACCGTCAGCGTCCCCCGTCCGACCTCGCCGGCGCCCGAGTCCGCCTGAGTCCTCGGAACGGGCCCACGCCCGTTCGTATACGACGGCCCGCCCCTCGACCAGAGGTGCGGGCCGTCGTCTGTTCCGGGGGTCGACGCCCCGCACCCGGGGTCAGAGACCGAACTTCTCGCTCCCGCCCAGGTCGACGGGGATCGAGGCCCCGGTGATCCCGGCGCCCGCGTCGCTGCACAGGTAGAGCGCCATGGACGCGATCGCCGACGGCTCGACCCACGGCTGGGGCATCTGGGTCATGCCGCTGTAGGTCTCCGCGGTGTCCTCGAGCGTCGTGCCCTTCCCGCCGGACATCATCTCGATCATCGCCGGGTTCTCGATCATCGGCGTGCGCACGTTGCCCGGGTGGATGGAGTTGCACCGGACGTTCGAGAAGCCGAGCTCCCCGGCGAGGGCCTTGGCGAGGCCGCGGACGCCCCACTTGGAGGTCGCGTAGCTGCCGGTGAACGAACCGCCGCGAAGGCCCACCATCGAGCTGATGAGCACCACCGAGCCGCCCCGGCCCGTGGCCAGGATGTGGGGGATCGCCACCTTGGTGGTGATCCAGGTGCCCTTGAGGTTGATGTCCATGGTGCTGTCCCACTCCTCCTCGGACCGCTCCCAGGTGGCGACGGGCTGCGGCGAGACGCCGGCGTTGGCCACCACGAAGTCCAGGCCTCCGAGCTCGGCGACCCCGGCGTCGACCGCCTCCTGCATCCCCGGCAGGTCGCGTACGTCGACGATCCCCGTCACGCAGCGCCGCCCCAGTGCGCGGACCGCCTCCGCGGTGGCCTCGAGATCCGCCGGCTCGGCCATGGGGTAGGGCACCGTCTCGATGTCCCGGCACAGGTCCAGCGCGATGACGTCGCAGCCCGCGGCGGCGAACGCCTCGCAATGGGCACGGCCCTGGCCGCGGGCTGCGCCGGTGACCAGCACGACCCTTCCGGTCAGATCGGTTGACGTGGAGGCGGGGTGCGACATGGTGAAACTCCTGACGATCGACGGCGGCGGGCCCTGCGGGGCCAGCCGACCTGCGGCATGCTTGAAGTCAACGTAAACAGACAGAACAGGTAGTGGTCATCATGCTTGAGCGGACACTGGTCCTAGTGGACACGTCCTATCTACTGGCAAGTTTTTACAACTCGTGGGAGGAGGGGGCGCGCGGGCAGCTGGAGATATCACTCGCCACGGTCGTGCACCGTTTAGACCAGGTCGCCCACAGCCTCGTGGACCAGCCGGTACAGAGACAGAACTGGTACGACGGCATACCGGATTCGGGCCCGCACCGGTACCAGCGCACACTCCGGGTGATCGAGGGCGTGCAGCTGCGCGCGGGCCAGTTGATCGAGTGGGGCGAACGCCGCACCCAGAAGGCGGTCGACACCCTCCTCGTGGCGGACATGATCCAGGCGGCCTACAAGGGGCATTGTTCGGACATGGTCCTGGTCACGGGTGACGCGGACATGATCCCGGGTGTCCGGGTGGCCGTGGAGGCCGGCGTGCGGATGCACCTGGTGGGCTTCGGCTGGGACTCCATCTCCTCAGCACTGCGGCACACCTGCGACACGACGACGGTGCTCGACCCGCGGACGGACTTCCACGACGCCATGCAGATCCGTGTCCTCGAGGGACCGATCCCGCCCAAGGTCCGCACGCCGTCGACCTCCCCGGTGCACCCGGGGGAGGACGGGCACGAGCCCGACACCCACGAGTCGGTGGACCTCATGGAGGTGGACCTGCGGGCCGATCGCGCGGCCGCGACCTCCGTCGCCGACGAGGCCCGCCTGACGATCGCGGACGAGGAGCGCGCCGCGGACGCGGAGGAGCTCGCCGCCGACGAGCAGGAATGCGTCGCCCGGATCGAGAGTGATCGCGACGGGCAGGACGTGGCGACAGGGCAGGAGCCTCCCGCTGCGGCCCAGTCCCAGTCCCCGGCCCCGGAGCCGGCCGCCAAGCCGGATGTCCCGCCCGTGGTGACGCCCGCCGACCTCGCGCCCAAGCCGGGTCCAGCGCCGCAACCGACGCAGAGTGCGCCGGAGGGGCAGGCCGGTTCGGTCCAGAAGTCCTCGGCGGCGGGCGTGCCGGAGAACGGGTCGTCGCGGCCCAACCCGTCGATGATGGCGCCGCACCGCCGGCCGTTGCGGTCCAAGTTCGTGCCGCTCCCCGAGGAGGTCTGGACCTCCGCCGGTGAGCAGACCCCCTTCGACGTGGGGCAGCAGTACGCCACCTGGTGGTATGAGCAGGCCGCGACCGAGCAGCAGCGGGACGAGGCCCACCTCCTCTCCGGCGGTGTCCTCCCGCCGTCGATCGACCGCCCGCTCCTGCAGTTCGCCTGTCAGATGCTCAACGAGTTCACCCTGACCGAGGCGCAGCGTGTCCGGCTGCGAGACGGGTTCCACGAGGGCATCCGCGCGGTCCTGCTCAAGCACCGCTGACCGTCCGCACCGCTTCTAGAAGGGTGGTGTGTCGGGGTCGGGTGCGGGGGTGTCGGCG
>NZ_JAVHXC010000012.1:0-25950 GCF_032248695.1 Dietzia sp. CH92
TCGGGGTTCCCGCCATTTACACCCCCACACCCTCAACCAGCACCACCATCCGCCACGACAGCGCCCATCACCCGACGCGCGAGAGCGGACTGCGTCAACTGCTCCAGGCTCACCAGCCGGCCGTCGGCATCCGACAACGGCACCCGCCAGTTCGGGTACTCCTCCGACGTCCCCGGCATGTTCACCGGCTGACGATCACCCACGAGATCCGCCACCGAGACCGCCAGCAGCAGCGACGGTGCCGCCGCCAGGAAGCGGTGCAGCGCCACGACGAAATCGTCCGCCGACCCGCCCTCGAGGAGCCCACGGTCACGAACCGCCTCCCGGAACACCGCGATCTCCTCGCCGGCGGACCGACGCTCTTCGTCGACATCCCCGGTCAACTGCCCGAGCTCCTCCCTCACATCCACATGGACCAGATCGGCGTACCCGGCCGTGGGAGGAAGGTCATGGGTGGTCACCGATGCCATACACAGACGGCGGTACTCCTCGGGAGGGACGGGTTGGTCGTTCCGCTTCTCGAACCACATCACCGACGTACCCAGGACACCGAGCTCGGACAACGTCTCCCGCACCCCCGGTGCCACCGTTCCCAGGTCCTCACCCACGATCACGGCCCCCGCGCGGGTCGCCTCCAGAGCGAGGACACCCAGCATCGCCTCATGGTCGTACCGGACGTAGGTCCCCTCGGTGGGCGGAGCGCCCTCCGGGATCCACCACAACCGGAACAAGCCCAGGATGTGGTCGATACGGACCCCACCGGAATCCCGGAGGGCGGCCCGGACGATGTCGCGGAACGGCGCGAAACCCTCCTCCGCCAACGCGTCCGGACGCAACGGCGGCTGCGACCAGTCCTGGCCGCGCTGGTTGTACGCATCCGGCGGTGCACCCACCGACACGCCCCGGGCCAGGGACCGGCTCAACGACCACGCATCCGCCCCGGTCGGATGCACACCGACCGCCAGATCATGCAGGACACCGAGGCGCATACCGGCCCCGACCGCTTCTTGTTGAGTATGTCCCCGCTGCTGGGACACCTGCCACTGCAGCCACTCGTGGAACCGCACCTCCTCGGCATGATCGTCGGCGAACCCGGCGACGGCTTCGGAACCCGGATCCCGGAACTCAGCCGGCCATACGGTCCAGTCCGAGCCGTACTCGGCAGCCAGCGCGCACCACGTGGCGAACCCCCGCACACCCGGTTCACCGGCGACGAACCGGTCGAACGACTCCCGGCGCCGCGGGGACAGGGGAACCGCGAACAGCAGGCGCAGGGCCTCCAGCTTCGCGGACCAGGACGCGTCCCGGTCGATCACATCCGTCCGGTTGGCCCCGGCAGCGGACCGGGCGAGCTCGTCCACCCGCGCCTGGTCGGGCGCGGACAACCCGGCGTACTCGGGCACCTGCTCGGGACGGAGATACAGGGGAGAGGCGAAACGCCGTGTCGTCGGCAGATACGGCGACGGTCCCACCGGCGGGAACGGTTCACCGGCATGCATCGGATTGACCAGGACGAAATCCGCGCCGACGTCGCGGCCGGCCCACGCCGCGAGGTCCCCGAGATCGGCGAGATCACCCGTGCCCCACGAACCGCCCGACCGGATCTGGTAGAGCTGGGCCGCCAGGCCGACCGCACGGTGACGGTCGAGACCATGGGGGACCGGGATCGACGGGGGATAGACCAGCAACGTGCACTCGGCCGGCTCCGGGGCGCTGCCCGGAACCTCCACCACGGCCGTCACCCGATGCCACCCCGCCGGCAGGGTGCCGGGCACCGCGAGCGTCACCCGCTCCACCGTCACGCCGCCGACCTCGTGGGCGACCCGGGGCTCGTCGAGCGGGAGCAGGGTGACCGGGACATCGGTGTCCTCGAGCAGGACCGACACCCTCACCGTGGCGCCGTGCGGGACGTGAACGGGGCACCCGATGGCGGTGCCCTGACGAGCCACCAGTGACGGAGGCAGTACACGCCGCCAGGGGCGCTCGCGAACAGCACGCAGAGCCTCCAGGTCCGAGGCGTGGACCTCGTCGTCGTCGGGCCCGTCTTCGTGGTCGTCGCACCCGGCCGCGTCGCCGCCCGCGGCCGCGACTACGGTCCTGCGCTCCTCGCCACCACCACCGACCGGCACACCCATCGCGGCGAGCACCGCACGCACCGTCCGCGCCGGGACCTCACGGTCCACACCGCGCGCATCCTCGTACCTCGTGGCGACCCCACAGACCTCGGCGAGTTCGGCCAGGGCGGGGGAGATGATGTCATGCGCAGTCACACGCTCCACTGTGCCACCGGCCACGCCGGCGACACACCGGAGACAGAAACGGACCAGACTCCGAACAGCGGACGGCGACCACGTAGTGTGAGGCCGGACACGTAATCGACCCGCCCAGAGAAAGGCCGTGGACCACCCATGACCGAGGCATTCATCTACGACGCCATCCGGACACCGCGAGGTAAGGGAAAGCCCGGCGGTGCCCTCCACGGCGTCAAGCCGATCGACCTGGTCGTCGGCCTCATCGAGGAGACTCGTCGCCGGTTCCCCGACCTCGACGAGAACCGGATCTCGGACATCATCCTCGGTATCGTCAGCCCCCTCGGCGACCAGGGGATGGACCTGCCCCGCATCGCCGCGCTGGCCGCCGGAATGCCCGACACCGTCGCCGGCGTGCAGATCAACCGCTTCTGCGCCTCAGGCCTGACCTCCATCAACATGGCCGCCCAGAAGATCCGCTCCGGCTGGGACGAGGTCGTCCTCGCCGGCGGCGTCGAATCCATGTCCCGCGTGCCCATGGGCAGCGACGGCGGGGCCTGGGCCATGGACCCGGCCACCAACTACGACACCTACTTCTCGCCGCAGGGCATCGGCGCCGACCTCATCGCCACCCTCGAGGGCTTCAGCCGTGAGGACGTCGACCGCTACGCCGAGCGCTCACAGCGGCTCGCCGCCCGCGCCTGGGACGAAGGACGGTTCGCGCGCTCGGTGGTCCCCGTCACGGACATCAACGGCCTCACCGTCCTCGACCGCGACGAGCACATGCGACCCGGCACCACCGTCGAGTCGCTCGCCGGCCTCAAGCCCTCCTTCGCCATGGTCGGCGACATGGGAGGCTTCGACGCCGTCGCGCTGCAGAAGTACCACTGGATCGAGAAGATCGACCACGTACACCACGGTGGCAACTCGTCCGGCATCGTCGACGGCGCCGCGCTCGTCGTGGTGGGCTCCGAGAAGGCCGGACAGGAGATGGGCATGACCCCGCGCGCCCGCGTCGTCGCCGCCGCCACCTCCGGTGCGGACACCACCATCATGCTCACCGGGCCCACCCCCGCCGCCCTCAAGGCCCTCGACGTCGCCGGGCTGACCAAGGACGACATCGACCTCTGGGAACTCAACGAGGCCTTCGCCTCCGTCGTCCTGCGGTTCCAGAAGGACCTCGACATCCCCGACGAGAAGCTCAACGTCAACGGCGGCGCCATCGCCATGGGCCACCCCCTCGGCGCCACCGGCGCCATGATCACCGGCACCGTCCTCGACGAGCTCGAGCGCACCGGCGGCAAGCGCGCCCTCATCACCCTGTGCGTGGGCGGCGGCATGGGCGTGGCCACCATCATCGAACGCGTCTGACCCCACCGACACCACAGCCTGAAGGAGAACGAAACCAGTGAGCGACAACATGTTCCGGTGGGATCAGGACGGCGACGGCATCGTCACCCTCACCATGGACGACCCCGACCACGGCGCCAACACGATGAACGCCCGGTTCATCGACGACTTCTCCGCCACGGTCGACCGCATCGTGGCCGAGAAGGACTCCATCAAGGGCGTCGTCCTCACCTCCGCCAAGAAGAGCTTCTTCGGCGGCGGTGACCTCAAGTCCATGATCAAGGCCGGGCCCGAGCAGGCCGACGAACTGTACGAGCGGTCGATGGGCATCAAGGGCCGTATGCGCGCCCTCGAGACCTGCGGCGTGCCCGTCGTGGCCGCGATCAACGGCGCCGCCCTGGGCGGCGGTCTCGAACTCGCGCTCGCGTGCCACCACCGCGTCATGGCCGACGCCCGCGGCGCCAAAGTGGGGCTGCCCGAGGTCACCCTCGGCCTGCTGCCCGGCGGCGGCGGCATCGTCCGCACCGTCCGGATGTTCGGCCTCGCCCAGGCCGTGCCCAACATCCTCATGTCCGGGCGCTCGTTCGCGCCCGACAAGGCCCTCAAGGCCGGCCTCGTCGACGAGGTCGTGGAGCCCGAGAAGCTCATCGACGCCGCCAAGGCGTGGCTCGCCACCGACCCCGAGCCCACCCAGCCGTGGGATCGCAAGGGCTGGACGCTGCCCGGCGGCACGATCGACGACCCCGCGCTGGCCGGCGTCCTGCCCTCGTTCCCCGCCAACATGCGCAAGCAGACCAAGGGCGCCCCGGCCCCCGCCCCCCGGGCCATCATGGCCGCCGCCGTCGAGGGCTCCCAGGTCGACTTCGCCACCGCCGAGAAGATCGAGGCGCGCTACTTCGTCTCCCTCGTCACCGGCCCCATCGCGAAGAACATGATCCAGGCGTTCTTCTTCGACATGCAGCACTGCTCCTCCGGAGGCGCCCGCCCGAAGGCCGCCGACGGGTCGGAGATCCCGCGCACGCAGTTCACGAAGGTCGGCGTCCTCGGCGCCGGCATGATGGGCGCGGGCATCGCCTACGTCTGCGCCAAGGCCGGCATCGAGGTCGTCCTCAAGGACGTCGAGCAGGCCTCCGCCGACAAGGGCAAGGCGTACTCCGAGAAGATCGAGGCCAAGGCCCTCGAGCGCGGACGGACCACGCAGGAGAAGTCCGACGCGCTCCTGGCCCGCATCACGCCGACCACCGACCCGCAGGCGCTCGCCGGCTGCGACCTGGTGATCGAGGCCGTCTTTGAATCGCCCGAGCTGAAGAAGAAGGTCTTCCAGGAGATCGAGGACATCGTCGCACCCGATGCGCTCCTGGGCTCCAACACCTCGACGCTGCCCATCACCGACCTCGCCACCGGCGTCAAGCGCCCCGAGGACTTCATCGGCCTGCACTTCTTCTCACCCGTCGACAAGATGCAGCTCGTCGAGATCATCTGCGGGGAGAAGACCACCCCGGAGACCCTCGCCAGGGCCATCGACCTCACCCTGCAGATCCGCAAGATCCCGATCGTGGTCAACGACTCGCGTGGCTTCTACACCTCCCGCGTGATCGGCACCTTCGTCAACGAGGCGATCGGGATGCTCGACGAGGGCATCGAGCCCGCCACGATCGAGCAGGCCGGCCGGATCGCGGGCTACCCGGCGGCGCCGCTGCAGCTGTCGGACGAGTTGAACCTGACCCTCATGCTCAAGATCCGCGAGACCGCGCGGGAGGCCGCCGCGGCCGCGGGGGAGGAGTTCGTGGAGGTGGCCTCGGACCGGGTGACCGCCACGATGGTCAACGAGCTCGGCCGCGCCGGTCGTCTGGCCGGAGCCGGCTTCTACGAGTACACCGACGGCACGCGCGCCGGTCTCTGGCCGGGCCTGCGCGAGGCGTTCTCCACCTCGCCGGACAACGCCCCGCCCCTGCAGGACCTGGTCGACCGCATGATCTTCGCCGAGGTGCTCGAGACGCAGAAGTGCGTGGACGAGGGCGTGATCACCGACGACGCCGACGCCAACATCGGCTCCATCATCGGCATCGGCTTCCCGGCCTGGACGGGCGGCACCCGCCAGTACGCGAAGAACTACTCCGAGCCGGGTGCGAAGGCCGCCACGGGCTACCGGGGCTTCGTCGCGCGCGCCGAGGAGCTGGCCGCGAAGTACGGGGAGCGTTTCGCGCCCACCGAGTCGCTCAAGAAGCTGGCGGCCGAACAGGCCTGACGCCCGCGACCCGCGTCCCGTCCGCCCACGCCCCGGCGGCCCGCGCCCCCATCTGTTGTCCCGGACAACGGATGGGGGCGTTCGGGTATGAGCACAGTGCGCGGGTATTCGTGAAAGGAAAATACTCCGATAAGTTCCTCCGAATAGTCCCTGCGGCGGGACGGCACGTCGCCTGCGGTCGACGCGGGGTTCAGCATCGCGCCCTCGGCCCGTCACCTCGATGTTGACCGGCGACCCTAGCGTTCGCCGGGCGTACGAGCAGGTCGTACGCAACCCGACGAGGAGAGACGATGCCGTCAGTGCAGACACCGCATCCGCACCCACACCGACGCCGCGCCACCGGCCTGGCGCTCGCCGCCACGATCATCGTGGGCGCCGCGCCCGCACACGCACTTCCCACCGGGTCGCTGGGCAGCGGCTCCGCCGACCCGGGTGGGTCGCTCGGCGCCGAGCTCGGCAGCTCCGCGCCCGGGCCCGACGAGGGCCTCTACACGGGATCCGTCGAGGTGGTCGACGGCGCCGCCGCGGACCCGTCCGTCCTCACCGGGCGCGTGTTCGACGACGTCAACCGCAACTCGGTGTACGACGACGGGGAAGTCGGCGTACCCGATGTGCGGGTCTCCAACGGTCGAGACGTCGTCACCACCGACGACGAGGGCCGCTACGAGCTGCCGGCCTCCGACAACTTCACCGCGTTCGTCACCCAGCCCGCCGGCTGGCAGGTGCCGGTCGACGAGCAGATGTTCGCCCAGTTCAGTTACAACCATCTCCCGGCGGGCTCGCCGGAGCTGCGCTTCGGCGGCCTCGAGCCGACCGGCGACCTCCCGGCGGCGGTGAACTTCCCGCTGGCGAAGTCGGCCGCGACCGCCGATCCGAGGCAGTCCTGCCCGATCGCCTCCGACACCCAGACCTACGACATGGAAGAGGTCGGGTACGCGAGCCGGGGCGTTCCGGCCGACCTCGCGGCCCGTGACGACTACGCCGGGTGCGGCATCCTGTTGCTGGGCGACAACGTCGGTGACGATCTGAGCCTCAACCAGCCGCTCAAGGAGCTCTACGCCGACGCGAACGGCCCGGTGCGCGCGATCCCCGGCAACCACGACATGGACTTCGACGCTGCGGACGCCACGCATTCGGTCGACACGTACCGTCGCGACTTCGGGGCCCCGTACTACTCCTACGAGGTGGGCGACACCCACTTCGTGGGCCTGTTCAACATCGTCTACAACGGCGCGGACGCCGAGGGGTCGAACGGCGGGTACACCGAGGCGATCTCGCAGGAGCAGCTCGAGTGGCTGCGCAACGACCTGGAGCATGTCGACCGCGACAAGAACATCGTCGTGGCGGCCCACGCCCCGATCGTGGACTACCGGGGCGTCACGACCGACAACGCCGCCGAGCTGTACGAGATCCTCGCGGACTACCCCAACGCGGTGACCGTGGGCGGTCACACCCACACGCTCGAGCACCTGCTGGCCGGCGATTCACGCCAGGAGTGGGCGGACGCGGGCATTCCCGAGCTGACCCACGATCAGCTGGTGGCCGGCGCGGTCTCCGGCTCCTGGTACTCGGGCGAGCTCAACGAGAACGGCGTGCCCCACTCCTACACCTCTGACGCCGCCGAACCCGGTGTGCTCACCATCGAATTCGACGGGGCCTCGCGTTCCGAGTACTACACCGTGCGCAACGAGCCGGTGGACCGCCAGTTCCTCACCGGGATCAACAGCCCCGCGTGGCGTGCGTGGGCCCAGGCCCACCAGCAGTGGAAGGACGACGGCGAGACCGGCCCGGCCCCGGCGCCGGTGCCGACCGATGCCGTCAGCGCCGAGGACCTCGCCGGCGGTGAGGCGTGGCTCGCCGCGAGCTTCTTCGGAGGCTCCACGGACGCCGAGGTGCAGGTGTCGATCGACGGCGGCGCGCCCGTCGCCGCCGAGCACACCCAGCCGGCGACCGGCGAGGCGCTCAACGTGGGGTGGGAGTTCACCGAGACGGTCTCGGGTTCGCACAACCTGGTCACCGGCGGCGCGCTGGGCCGCTCGAGCTCGCACCTCTGGCGGATCGCGCTGCCGACGGACCTCGAGCCGGGCGAGCACACCGCCGAGATCACCGCGACGGACCGGTACGGCCGCGCGTACTCGACGACGCTGACGTTCACGGTGACGGCCCCGGAGGTCGCCCCGGCCTGATCGGCGGCTCCCGACGCACGCGCCGGGTGTCCGTGGTCCCCGAGGGGAGCCGCGGACACCCGGCGCGCTGTATGCCGCTGCAGCAACAGCCTCTTACTCGAACCGGACGCCGGTTCAGGTCACAATCGTGGCCCCATGGCTGCACTCGAACCCCGGTACGCAGCGACAACGCAAATGAGGCAAGGCTTGGCTCAGTCAGGTTAGGCTAGCCTCAATCGGGGTGTTACTGTAACCGCATGTTCAGAAAGCGCACAGGCTCGATCCGCGTCGCGCTCATCGCCACCGTGGCCTTCTCGCTGACCGCGTGCGGGGTCGCCACCGGCCTCGGCGGGGACGTGGAGCGCATCTCGGGGATCCCGCTGGCCTCCGAGGTCTCGGCGATCGAGGACCCCCGCTCGTTCCGGGGCGAACTCCCGCTGCAGCTCGTCGACGACCCGGTGGAGCCGGTCGCCGCCGATCCCGTTCCCGAGCTGCCCGCGGTGGTCACCGACAACCAGGGGACCGTCGTCGAGGTCACCGACGTCTCGCGCATCCTGCCGCTCGACATCTACGGCACCCTGTCCCGCATCGTCTACGAGCTGGGGCTGGGGGAGAACGTCATCGGCCGCGACATCTCGTCCTCGTTCCCCGAGATCGCCGATCGGCCCCTGGTCACGCAGGACGGACACCAGCTCAACGCCGAGGCGATCCTCGCGCTGGACCCCAGCGTGATCATCACGGACACCTCGCTCGGTCCGTGGGACGTGATCCTGCAGGTCCGCGACGCCGGGGTCCCCGTCGTCGTCGTCGACTCCCACCGGTCCCCGGGCAACGTCGAGGAGCTCACCGGCGCGGTGGGCGCGGCGCTCGGCGTCCCCGGACTGGGCCGCGAGCTCGGCGAGCGGACCCGCGCGCAGATCGCGGAGGCCGAGGAGTCGATCGCCACCATCACGCCGGAGTCGCAGACCCGACAGCTGCGCACGGTATTCCTCTACGCCCGTGGATCCGCCGGCGTGTACTACATGTTCGGTCAGGACAGCGGCGCCGACGAGCTCATCACCGCGGCGGGCGGCTACGACGTCTCCTCGGAGGTCGGCTGGAAGGGCGCCAAGCCCGCCAACGACGAGGGGCTCATCGCCGCGCAGCCGGACGTCATCATCATGATGAACAAGGGCCTGGACTCGGTCGGCGGCGTCGACGGTCTGTTGGAGAAGTTCCCGGCCATGGCGCAGACCCCGGCCGGCGCGAACCGACGCGTGATCTCGATGAACGACGACCTGGTCCTGTCGTTCGGTACGCGCACCCCGGCCGTGCTCAACGCGTTGGCCGTGGCCCTCTACGCCCCCGACGCGCTGTGACGCTCACCGACAACCGGCCACCGGCCGCGCCCGCGCAGGCGACCCGCCCCGCCCGCGCGCGCGAGGCCGGGGTCGCGAACCGCCTGCTGACCGGGGGATTGTTGCTGGTCGGGCTGGCGGTCGCGCTGGTGGTGCTGTCCGTGGTGGCGGCGGCGTCCGGCCAGCTGTCCATCCCGGCGGCCGAGGTGGCCTCGGGGTTCCTGCGTGGCCTCGGGATCGACGCCGGGCCGCCGGCGAGTCACCCGCGCGCCGACGCGACGCTGTGGAGTGTCCGTTTCCCGCGGGTGGCGATGGCGCTGGTGGTGGGGGCGGCCCTCTCGGTGGCGGGCGCGCTCATGCAGGGCGCGTTCGGGAACCCGCTGGCCGAGCCCAGCGTGGTGGGCGTGTCGGCCGGCGCCGCGGTGGGTGCCGCGTCGGCGATCGTGTTCGGACTGACGACCTTCGGGGCGTGGACGAGCGTGGTCTGCGCGTTCGTGGCGGGCATCATCACCACGACGGCCGTGTACCTCTTCAGTCGTAGTAACGGGCGCACGGAGGTCGTGACCCTGGTGCTGACGGGCATCGCGGTCAACGCGGTGGCGGGCGCGGCGCTGGCGCTGCTGATGTTCCTCGGCGACACCCAGGCGCGCGAGGAGATCGTGTTCTGGCAACTGGGCAGCCTCAACGGCAGCCGGTGGGAGCACGTGCTGGTCGTGGCGCCGCTCGCGCTGCTGGGCGTGGTCCTGGCCGCGCGGCTGGCCCGCCCCCTGGACCTGTTGTCGTTGGGGGAGCGGCCGGCCCGGCACCTGGGCGTCAACGTCGAGCGCCTGCGGATCGTGTCGATCTTCCTGGTGGGCCTGCTCACCGCGGCGGCGGTGAGCTTCTGCGGGATCGTCTCGTTCGTCGGGCTCGTGGTGCCGCACCTCATCCGCATGATCGCCGGGCCGGGCCACAGGCTCCTGTTGCCGGCCTCCGCGCTGGGCGGCGCGGTGTGTCTGCTCGCCGCGGACCTGGTGGCGCGCACGGCCGTCAACTACGCGGAGTTGCCGCTGGGCATGGTCACCGCGGCCGTCGGCGGCCCGTTCTTCTTCTGGCTGCTGCACCGGACCCGTCGGACCTCGGGAGGCTGGGGATGAGCGCGCGGGCGGAGCGCACGCCGGTGTTGTCGGCGGAGGCCGTGACGGTCCGGATCGGGGGTCGGGTGCTCCTCGACGCGGTGGACCTGGACGTCCACGCCGGCGAGGTGCTGGCGCTGGTCGGCCCCAACGGGGCCGGGAAGTCCACGCTGCTGGGAGTGGTGGCCGGGGACACCGTGCCGGAGTCCGGGCGGACCGTGCTGGACGGGACGGATCTGCGCCGGTGGCGCCTGGGTGATCTCGCACGTCGGCGCGCGTTGTTGACCCAGGCCAACGCGGTGGCGTTCCCCTTCACCGTGCGGGAGGTGGTGGCGATGGGGCGTGCGCCGTGGGCAGGACGACCCGAGGACGACGACGACGAGGTCGTCATCGACGAGACGATGGCCGCCACCGACACCACGCATATGCGGCTCAGGACGTTCCCCACTCTCTCGGGGGGCGAGAAGGCTCGCGTGTCCTTGTCACGAGCCCTGGCCCAGCGGACCGGGGTGCTGTTGCTGGACGAGCCGACCGCGGCCGTCGACCTGCGGCATCAGGAGATCGTCCTGGAGCTGGCCCGGTCGGTCGCCGATGAGGGCGGGGCCGTGGTGGTGGTGCTGCACGACCTCGAGCTGGCCGCCGCCTGGTCGGACCGGATGGTGATGCTCTCGGGCGGCCGGGTCCGGGCCGAGGGGGCGCCCGCCGAGGTGCTCACCCCGGAGCTGGTCGAAGAGGTCTATCAGCAGCCCGTGCTCATCCACCGTCACCCCGTCACGGGGGACCTGCTGGTCACCCCGGACCGGCGTGGATTCCACCGTCCCGCAGTATCGGATCACCGCGCCGACGCCGGTGTCTCCGAGCCCGTTCTCGTCAAGGAGGTCTCGTGATGGACACCAGAATCCGGTGGGCGCTCACCGGTGCGCGGCGGTGCGTCGCCGTGCTGATGGCGGCGTTGCTGGCGGGCGCGGCACTGATCATGGCCTCGGCGGCGCCCGCACAGGCCGCCGCTCGTCTCAGCGTGTCGAGTTCGCTCGGTGGGGCGGTGGCGTCGGCCTCCGGTGCCACCACGTTCACCGTCTCGGGCTCGGGTTTCCAGGCTCTCGAGGGCGGCTTCGGTGGGGTGTACATCGGCTTCGGCTGGGTCAACGGTTCCAACTGGGGCCCGTCCCAGGGCGGGGCCACGGGCAGGACGTACGACTACGTGCCGGACGACCAGTCCAGGAACAACCAGGGCTACCAGACCTTCGTGGCGTTCCCCGGGTCGGAGACCGCGGGTGAGGCGCAGGGGCAGATGAGCAAGGACGGCTCGTTCCGCGTCCAGATGGCGGTGCCCGGGCCCGAGTTCACCGGTGCGGGAGGCAAGCGGATTAACTGCCTCGAGATGACCTGCGGGTTCTTCACGTGGGGCGCGCACGGGGTCCGCAACGGAGCCAACGAGACCTTCACCCCGGTGACGTTCCAGACAGGTGCGGCGTCGGCCGATCAGGCCGACTCGCCCGCCGAGACGGTGGCACCGGCGCCCGCGCCCTCCGGGCGGGCGGCGAGCGGACGCACCGAGGGCGCGCAGGGGCGAGCGGCGGCGCCCCGTCCCGCCGAGCGGGCTGCGGTCGGGGCGCAGGGGGGTGCGGCGCCGGTGGAGTCGGCCGAGCCCGGCGCGCCGGCAGCGTCCGGCGGCGACGCTCCCGCCGCGGATGCCCCCACTGCCGCGACGGGCGGGACCACCTTCTCGACGGCCGGCGTCATCGAGGTGGACCGCAAGTCGGCCCGCGCGGGCGGAGCGATGGGATTCGCCGCGGCCGGATTCTGGCCGGGGGAGCAGGTGTACGTGGTGCTCGGCGAGGGCATCGCGGCGGTCGGGCCGGTGCTCGCGGGCGTCGACGGCGAGATCGCGGGTGTCATCACCCTCCCCGAGGACCTGGAGGCGGGCACCCACGAGATCCGCGCTGCGGGGGCCGGCTCCGGTATCGAGGCCGTCGAGCGTTTCCCCGTGCGGGTCGACATCGCGCAGACCTCCTCTTCGGCAGGTCTGAGCGCGTCGCTGAGCTGGGTGTTCCTGGCGATCGCCGCGCTGGCGCTCCTCGCGGCGGGCGCGTTCGTCATCCGGCGTCGGCAGAGCGGGGCGCCCTCCGGAGACGACGGTGACCCCGACCCCGCCTGGGGCGATCTCGTCGACACCGGCGGCTACGCCGGCCCGGCGCACGACGGCAGCGGATATCCCACTGCCGGACACCCGACGACCCTGCTGAAGGAAGAGGACCAGCGATGAACCGGATGTCACGACGACCCGTGCTGCGGCGCGGCTCCGCTACCGCCGCGGTCCTGGCGTTGTCCGCGAGCATGGTGCTCGGCGCGCCACTCGCCGGAGCGCAGGACGCCGGCAGCGACGTGCGCACCCTGACCGACGCCGAGTTCCGGTGGGGACTGAACAAACAGAGTTCCGGCCCCAGTCATGGCCCGGGGCTCAACTTCCTCTCCGCCGGCGACATCTCAGGTGCCCTGACGGGCCCGAACCAACAGATCGCCGAATCGGACTGGCGGGCCCGGGCGGGCGACGTGACGATCGAGAAGCGTTCATCTGGCGGGTCGACGAGCACCGCGACGTGGGCGGGCACGACGACCGATCAGTCGGGCACTCCGTTGGCGCAGTCCTCGACCAGGTACAGCGGATTGGAGATGGTCTTCACCGGCGGCGAGGGAACGGTCGACGCCGATGCGGGGACCGCGCGTGTCGAGTGGGACGGGACGGTGTCGGCTCTGTACTACTCGGGCTTCGTCTACCTGACGATCAGCGATCCGGTGCTCACCGTCACCCCCTCCACCGCCGTCGTCACCGCCACGCTCGGCGGGCATCGCAGCGACCGCGCGAACACGGACGAGTGGTCACCCATGCCACCCACCGAGGTGGTGCTCGCGGACCTGTCGAGGCGGGACGTCGCCCTCGAGGATCAGAAGGGATTCGCCGCAGCTCCGGAATACCTCGGCGTTCGCTATGAGGCACGGCAGGGAGAAACTCCGCAGAACAGGAGTGGCGAATACTGGGGTTCATTCCCCGGGGAATTCGTGAATTTCGCGGCAGAAGCCGGCGCGGGTTCATTCTGGTATTCGAGTGGAACTTCCGACGATAAAAAGGTTCCTCTCCCGATCGCCGTGAGTTGGAATTCAGATGCGCCCGCGGAAATGCCGGATCCTGTTGATTCCGGGGGGTCCGACGGAATTCTCGGTCAGGTTCTCGACGACACTGTGGAGGATATTCTCCGGGCCGCCGGAACCGACCTCGCCGACACGGCCGCCGCCTGGATGGACGAAGCGTGGAAGCCGGCCCAGCCGGACGCGGTCCTCAGGTCCGGCGGGGGTGCCACGACCGCACCCCAGGTGGCGACAGGCGACCCGGACCAGGGCGCTGTGGACGAGACGTTCGAGGGGTACTTCGAGGAGTACTACACCACGACGTCGGCGATGACGGCCGGAACCGTCGGCGCCGCCGTGGCATCCATCCCCGCCTCGGCGCCGGTGTCGGCGTCGGGTTCGAGCAGCGCTGCGCCGTCAGCGCCCGCCGCCGCCCCTGTATCCGACCAGACCACGATGCCCGTCGCGGCGAACCTCCCGCTGACCGACGTGGTCTATGCACAGACTTCCGCCTCCTCCGAGACGGGAAACCCCACCCACCAATGGCAGTGGTGGGTGGGGGCTGCACTGCTCGCGATCGCGGCAGCGCTGGTAGTCCAAACAGTTCGTCGAAAGGACTGAAGTGAAGGATATCCGAACCCGGCTGGCGCTCGCCGGCCGTCGGTCCACCGTGGTGGGAGCCGCGACGGCGCTCCTCATCGGAGCGGTGACGGCCCCCGTGGCCCAGGCCGAGCCCGTGACCCCCGGGTCCATCTCGGACGGCACCCTGATCTGGGGCGTCAGCGGATACGCCCAGAACGGCATCTTCGGTCCGTGGCGCTTCTTCGGAGCCACGGGTGACGCAGAGATTCTCGCGGGGTCCGTGGGCACCGGTACGCAGACCGAATACGTACCGGAGGCGTTCCCGGCGACCTCGTACCCCGTCGCCCTGGCGGATGAGGGCAAGACCCCCAACGCCGTCAAGTACACCGGGGGAGAGGGCGAACGCGACGAGAACGGGACGGTCACCATCGACTGGGACGGCGACTTCACGTTCAACGGGTACCCGGCCCACCTCAACGCGCCGGACGAGAAGCTCTCCGACCCGTCCCTGACGGTCAACCCCGACGGTTCCGGTGCGCTGACCTTCGAGGTGCTCGTCGGGGCGGGTCAGGATCAGGCCGGGAATCCGACTCCGGAGACCAACGCCGGTCGCAAGAACGTCGTGACCTTCGGCGCAGGGTCCGCGGAGGTCGCCCAGGACGGCACCATCACGCTGAACCCCGAGTACGCAGGTGTCACCTACGCCGCCGGTGGTCAGACGACCTGCTCCAGTCCGGATGTCTGGGGTTCGTGGCCGGTCGAGTTCGTCGAGTCGCTGGCAGCGTCCGTCCGACCGCACTACTACAGCACCGGCTGCGGTGGGAGCCAGAACACCAAGGCACCTCTGCCCGTCCAGCTGAACTACACCGTGGATGAGGATCAGACCCAGGCGCCCGTCGGCACCCCGGCGATCCAGGTCTCCGAGACCACGCTGAGCGCCGAGGGTGAGCACCGGGTCACCGTGACCGGCACCGGCTTCAACAACCCCGACGTGGTCGGCTCGTACGGCCCTTTCGCGGGTAAGGGCACCGGCGCCTACGTGGTGTTCGGACGCTTCCTCGACGAGTGGCGCCCGTCCGCCAACGCGCCCAGCAGCTCGCGCGTGAACTCCAACCAGCTGTGGGCCCTGCCCACCGAGACGTTCACCATGCAGGGGGGCGAACTGCCGTACATCGAGATCGATGAGGACGGTAACTTCACCGGCACCCTGACCGTCTCCAAGGAGGCCATCGACGCGAAGACCTCGGCCGGTAACTACGGCATCTACACCTATGCCGGTGGCGGGTTCAAGGAAGCGTCCTACGAGCTGTTCGTACCGATCACCTTCACCGATGGCGACGACGACGGCGACATCGAGGATCCGACCGAGCCCGGAAGTGGAGTGGCCGGCTCGCTGGGCAGCCTGTCCACCCTCTTCGGCTGACACGCGCTCAGTCCCGAACCCACGGAAACGAGAGGCCCCGGCACCGCGAACGGTGCCGGGGCCTCTCGTCATCGCGGGGACGTGGAGCCCTGCCGAGACTCGTTCGTTTGCAGAGCGAATGCCCTCGCGAACGCGCGATGCCCCGGTTCCGCCGAGCGGAACCGGGGCATCCGAGATCGGGCGACTCAGCGGACGCCGGCGGCCTCGAGATCGAGGAAGATCTGGTGATTGAGGTCGAACGCGCGGGTCGCGGCGGCCAGGGCGGACTCGCGATCGCGATCCGTGAGGGGGAGGGAATCGAGGGCGGCCCGGTAGCCGTCCTTGTAGACCTTCGGCTTGTCGATCTCGAACTCGTAGAAGGTCAGTCCCTCCTCCACCCCGTAATGGCGACGGACCATGGTCTTGATGATCTGGCCGCCCGAGAGGTCACCGAGGTAGCGGACGTAGTGGTGTCCGATGAGCGCTGCCGGGTCGGACGCGCTGGCGTGCAGCTCGTCCACGTACGCCTCGACCGTGGGTACGACGAGGGAGCAGGAGCGTCCCTGAGCGGCGTGGGCGGCCAGATCGGCCTTCAGCGCGCCGGCCCGGTCCAGGCGCGGATCGAGGATCGGCGTGAGCCGGGGATCGGATCCGACTCCCCGGCACGCTTCCTCGAGTGCTTCGTACACCGGAAGTGACTGCCGCAGGAGGGCCACCAGGCCGTCAACCGTGCCCAGGCCCGACATGAGGCGGGTGATGAACGAGGCGTTCTCCGCCTGTTCGTGTGCGACCATCGTCGAGTCGTGCAGTGCCTTCGACAGGGGCGCGGAAATGGTCGTCTCCATTGGTCCTCCGTGCTTATTTAGGATTACCTAATGAGCGTACGTCACCGGTAAAAGAATCGCTATACCGACTTCGATGTTCGGCGCCGTGAACAATGTGAGTGGAAGCGCCTCGTGCGGGCACTGTGAATTCGAAATGTCGGAGGAGTCGAAGAATGTCCGAGTTCGTTTATGCGGATGAGTTGAGGTCGGGTGAGGAGATCCGCCTCGGGTCCAGATTCGTGTCCGAGGACGAGATCATCGAGTTCGCCTCCGCCTGGGATCCCCAGTGGTTCCACACGGACCCGGTCGCGGCATCGGCCGGCCACCACGGCGCGGTGATCGCCAGCGGGATCCACACCCTGGCGATCCTCCAGCGGCTCAGCGTGGACGCGTTCTACTCGCGGTGGGCCGTGATCGCCGGGCGCGGTTTCGACCGCCTGCGCTTCACCGCCCCGGTACGCGCCGGGGACACGGTGAGCGGGACCGTGAGGGTGACAGACGTCAGCCTCGACGAGGCGCGTGGCCGCGTGGGGCTGGACTACGAGATGTGTCGGCTCGACGGGACGACCGTACTCACCTCGGCGATGACGGTGTTCCTCTGGCGGCGGGGCCACGGCCCCGCCGCCGAGGGGGCGCGGCCCCGCTGACACCGCGCCCGGGCGGACCTCAACCGCGCTCGGCCGCGATCCGCCCCATCCGTGAGAATGCCTCGGAGAGGAGCTCTTCCGAGCAGGCGAAGTTCACGCGGGCGAATCCCTTGCCCTGGGAGCCGAACGCCGGGCCCGGGCTCAGCGCGACCCGACCCTCGGCCAGGAACGCGGCGGCAGGGTCGTCGCCGAGGCCCGGGTACCCGCGCAGATCGATCCACGCGACGAACCCCGCGTCAGGCCGCCGCCACCGCGCGCGGGGCAGATGATCGGCGAGCAGCCGCTCCATGAGGTCGAGATTCGACGCGAGGGCGGCCCGCATCTCGTCGAGCCAGTCCAGAGACTCGGTGAGCGCGGCCTCGGCGGCCAGGGCGCCGAAGTGACCCACGGCGCCCGACAGCGCCGAACGCTGGACCGCGAACTTCTCCGGATTGCCGTTCACCACGAACGCGCACTTCAGCCCGGCGAGGTTGAACGCCTTGGACGCCGACGAGATCGCCAGGCCCACCTCGCGCGCGGTCTCCGACACGGCGAGGAACGACACGAAGCCGACTCCCGGCATCGCCAGGGGCGCCCAGATCTCGTCCGAGACCACCACGGCGTCGTGCCGGGCGGCGATCTCGGCGAGCTCGGCCAGCTCCGCCGGCGAGTGGAGGACGCCCGTGGGATTGTGCGGGTGACTGAGCAGAACGGCCCGGGCCCCGTCCGCCAACGCCTGTTCGATGCCCGCCAGATCCAGTCGCGGGTCCTCGCCGTCGTGATCGATCAACGGCACCGCCACCGGCGACATCCCCACGCGCCGGATCCACGGCCCGAACGGCATGTACACCGGCGGCGTGTACACGACGCCGCTCCCGGCCGGCAGGATCCGCGCCAGCGACTCGCGCACGCCGACCCCCACGTCGTTGACCGGGACCACGGAGTCCTCCGGCACGTCGTACCCGAAACGCGAGTAGTACCGCGCGCACACCCCGGCCAGCCGCTCGATCTCCGTGAAGTACCCGGTGTCCCCGTCTGCGACGGCGGCCGCGAGTCGATCCCGGATCGCGGGGGCCAGCAGGACGTCGGTCTCGGCGACGAACAGCGGGAGCACGTCCTCCGGATAGGCCTGCCACTTCTGGCTGCGGCGCCTGCGCAGGACGGACTCGGGGACATCCAGGGGGAACGGCACGTGGGGCATCCTTCTCATCCGGGGGCACGCGGAACCCCCAGGCTACTCAGCCGACGTGGCCGCGATCGTCAGCTCCCGGGAAGGATCCCCGGCGCCACCCATACGTCGGCATCCGGAGACTGCCTGCCGAGCGGCATCATCGTGGAGTAGGCGGTCCCGGATCCGGTGGGGATGAAGATGCCGCCGGAGGTGTAGTCCCAGCCCATCTCGTAGGCGATGCGGTAGCCGGTCTGATAGGCGGCCCCGGCCCAGGGGTCCGACGAGCCGTGCCACACGTCGGTGAGGAGGGAGAACCGGCGAAGCTCGGCGACGGATCCGTCCGGGGCCACCTGCCAGCACCGCACACCCGCCAGGTTCCAGTAACCGTCGCACCAGGTGGGCGAGTCCGCCGGGGCGCGCGAGACCACGCGCATGACATTCGGCCCCAGCTCCCAGAACCCCGGCTGGTCCGGGCCGGTGGTGGACTGGGTGTCCACGTACCGCGCGTCGGCCGGGATCGGCGCGGGCGGAGGAAAGGGCGCCCGCCATGTGTCCAGGGGATGGGGCCCGGTCTGCTGCGCCGAGGCCGCGGGCACCAGACCCGTCGTGAGGGCGAGCGCGGCGGACACCACGGTGACGAGGCGGGCGGTGACGCGGGATGCGACGCGGGAGGACATGCCCCAGTCCACCACGACCGCGCGCCCCTCACAGGGTGAACGGCCTCAGGTGAGTACACCGTGACGGGAGCGTCACCGCGAGTAGCGCGGGGGAAACAGCCCCTCCATAAGGTCGTCGTGCACAGGGCGCCGGCCGGGCGTCCGGGACCGTGGAGGGGCGACGAGATGGCGCGATCGCACGTGATCGAGGGCTGGGATCCGGAGGATCGACAGCAGTGGGAGTCCGGCGGGCGACGCACCGCGATGCGGAACCTGTACTGGTCGGTGTTCGCCGAGCACGTGGGGTTCTCGGTGTGGACGTTGTTCGCGGTGATGGTGCTGTTCATGCCGGAGGACGTCTACGGGCTCGACGCCCCGGACAAGTTCCTCGTCTCCGCGGTCGTCACCCTCACCGGCGCATTCCTGCGCATCCCGTACACCCTGGCCACCGCGACGTTCGGCGGCCGCAACTGGACCATGTTCTCCGCATTCGTCCTGCTCGTCCCGGCCGGCACGATGCTGTGGATCATGGCCAACCCGGGCCAGCCGCTGTGGCTGTACCTCGTCGTGGGGGCGCTCGCCGGCCTGGGCGGGGCCAACTTCGCCTCCTCCATGACGAACATCAACGCCTTCTTCCCGCAGCGTATGAAGGGCTGGGCCCTGGGCCTCAACGCGGGGGGCGGGAATCTCGGTGTGGCCACCATCCAGGTGGTGGGCCTGCTGGTGATCGCCGCGGCCGGTAACCGGTCGCCGCACTGGGTGATCGCGGTGTACCTGGTCCTGCTCGTGGTCGCCGGGATCGGCGCGGCGCTGAAGATGGACAACCTCGGCCACCAGACCGTGGACGTGGCCAGCATGAAGGACGTCGCGACCGACCGCGACGGCTGGGTCCTGTCGCTGCTCTACATCGGCACCTTCGGCTCGTTCATCGGCTTCAGCTTCGCGTTCGGCCAGATGCTCACCATGACCTTCACCGGCAACGGCGAGTCCCCGGCCGACGCCGCACTCCACGCCGCGCAGATCACGTTCCTCGGCCCGCTCCTGGGCTCGCTGACCCGCATGCTGGGTGGTCGCCTGTCGGACCGCTTCGGCGGGGCTCGGGTGACGTTGGTGACGTTCCTCGGGATGGCCGTCACGACGGTCGCGCTGATCGTCACGTCCAGCATCCAGGCGGCCGACGGGGGCCGGTTGTCCGGTGGCGCGCTGGTGCTGTTCTTCGCCGCGTTCCTCACCCTGTTCGCGCTCACGGGGATGGGCAACGCGTCGGTCTACAAAATGATCCCCACCGTCTACGAGGCGCGCAGCCGGGGCCTGGACCTGACCGAGGCGGGGCGGGCGGCGTGGTCGCGTGCCCACTCCGGGGCGCTGATCGGAGTGGCCGGCGCGGTCGGCGCGTTCGGCGGCTTCCTCATCAACATGACGCTGCGCAGTTCGTACCAGTCGTCGGGTTCGGCGACGGCGGCGTTCGTGGTGTTCACCGCCTTCTACGTGGTGGCCGCGCTGGTCACCCGGGCCGTGTACCTGCGGCGCCCGACCGCCGCGCCCGCGCCGGTGGCCGCCGGGGTGGCCGGCACCGCGCCGGGTGGGGCGGAGCCGGTGCCCGCCGCGCGCTGACCGACTGCCTGCCGCGCGCTGACGGACTGCCCGCCGGGCCCCGGGCCGACCGCGCCGGCGCGCCGAGTGGTCACGACGACCGGATCGCGGCCGTGCCGACCCGGGATGACGTGAGCGGATCCGACCACTCGAGGGAAGAGACGGAAAGCACGGACGAGACGGGGGGAGCGAGCGTGGCCCCCGACAGCGGTGATGCGCGTGCCGCGCGTGACGAGGACGACGACGAGGAGGGCGCCATGACGAGCGTGGACATCGACCCGGTGACGCCGAACCGGCCGGCGACGCCGCACCCGGCCGCGACCGGCGGCGAGGGGGCCCGGCCCGACCACACCCACTGCCCGTACTGCGCCCTGCAGTGCGCGATGACGGTGACACCGACGCCCGGCGGATCCGCCGAGGTGAGCCCGGAATGGTTCCCCACCAACCGGGGAGGGCTGTGCCGCAAGGGCTGGACCTCCGGCGACCTGCTGCGCCACCCGGACCGGCTCACCACCCCGCTCATCCGGCGCGACGGTCGGCTCGAACCCTGTGACTGGGACACGGCCCTGGACCGGGTCGTCGAGGGCATCCGCCGAGCCCGGGCCGCGGGCGGGCCGGACGGGGTGGCGGTGTTCGGCGGCGGCGGGCTGACCAACGAGAAGGCCTACCAGTTGGGCAAGTTCACCCGCCTCGCACTGGGCAGCCGGCTCATCGACTACAACGGCCGCTGGTGCATGTCCTCGGCCGCGGCGGCCGCGAACCGCAGCTTCGGGCTGGACCGCGGACTGCCGTTCCCCGTCACCGACCTCTCGGGCGCCCGCGCGGTGCTGCTCGTCGGCGCCAACCCCGCCGACACCATGCCGCCGTTCGTCCAGCATCTCGACACCGCAGCCGCGGCGGGCGGGCTCATCGTGGCCGATCCCCGGCTCAGCGCGACCGCGCGGCGCGCACTCGACGGGGGCGGCGTGCACCTGCGCCTGCGCCCCGGCACCGACGCGGCCCTCGCGCTGGGACTGCTGCACCTCGTCGTCGTCACCGGTCGCCTCGACGCGCGGTACCTGGCCGAGCGCACCACCGGCTTCGAGGACGCGTGGGCGCACGCCGCCGCCTGGCTGCCGGAGCGCACCGAGCGCGTCACCGGCGTGTCCGTCGCGCACCTCGAGCGGGCGGTGCGACTCCTCGCCGACGCCCGCGACGCGGGCACCGGCGCCTACGTCCTCACCGCACGCGGCGCCGAACAACACGCCGACGGCACCTCCGTGGTCGGCGCGGTGATCGCGGTGGCGCTCGCGCTGGGCCTGCCCGGCCGGCCCGGCACGGGGTACGGCACCCTCACCGGCCAGGGCAACGGGCAGGGCGGGCGCGAGCACGGGCAGAAAGCCGACCAGCTGCCCGGGTACCGGATGATCACCGACCCCGCCGCTCGCGCGCACGTCGCCGGGGTGTGGGGCGTGGACCCAGAGGAGATCCCCGGGCCGGGATTGTCGGCGTTCGAACTGCTCGACGCGCTCGGGCAGCCCGGCGGGCCCACCGCGATGCTGCTCCACGCCTCCAACCCGGTGGTCTCCGCGCCCGACGCCGGCCGCGTCGCCGAGCGGCTACGCGCGCTCGACACCCTGGTCGTGGCCGACTTCGTGCTCTCCGAGACCGCGGCGCTCGCGGACGTGGTGCTGCCCGTCCCGCAGTGGGCCGAGGAGGAGGGCACGCTCACCAACCTCGAGGGCCGCGTCCTGCGCCGCCGCCGGTCGATCTCCCCGCCGGACGGCGCGCGCGACGAACTGTGGATCTGGCACGAGCTCGCCCGCCGCCTGGACCGGGGACCCGAGCGTTTCCCGACCGACCCGCGCGCCGTGTTCGACGAACTCGCCCGCGCCTCGGCCGGCGGCAAGGCCGACTACTCGGCCGTCGACTGGGACCGCCTCGACGCGGGCGAGGTCCTGCACTGGCCGTGCGGCGCCGACTCCCCGGACGGCACCCCGCGGCTGTTCCTCGACCGCTTCGCCACCGCCGACGGCCGGGCCCGGTTCCTCGTGGACGCCCCCGCCGCCCCCGCCGAACCGACGGACGCGCGGTACCCGCTGCTGGCCACCACCGGGCGGCTGCTCGCGCACTACCAGTCCGGCGCCCAGACCCGGCGCGTCGCCGAGCTCGCCGCCGCCGAGCCGGGGATGTGGGTGCAGGTCCACCCCGTGGTCGCGCGGGCCGCCGGGCTGACCGACGGTGCCGCCGCGCGCGTGGTGTCCCGGCGCGGCGCGGTCGAGGCCGAGGTCCGCTACGACGAGGACATGCGCACCGACACCCTCTTCCTGCCGTTCCACTTCACCGGCGGCGGGCGCGCGAACCTGCTCACCCTGCCCGAGCTCGACCCGCACAGCCGGATGCCCGAGTTCAAGGTGTGCGCGGTCCGACTGGAGACCGCGTGAGCGCGGCGGCAGGGCCGGGACGCCCGACGCCGGGCGCGCCGCCCGGGCCGACGGGGCCGCAGGTGCGGCGCCACGTGGTGATCGTCGGGGCCGGTATGGCCGCGGCGCGCCTCGCCGAGGAACTGCGTGCGGGCGAACCGGACCCCACGCGGCTGGCGGTCACCGTGCTCGGCGCCGAAGCGGAGGAGCCGTACAACCGCATCATGCTCTCGCACGCGGCCACCGCCCCTGCGGGCCCCACGGCCACCCCGATCGCGCGGCTCAAGCCCACCGGCTGGTGGGACCGGCACCACATCACCCTGCGGACCTCTACACCCGTGCAGGCGATCGACCGGGCGACGTCCGAGGTCGAACTCGCCGACGGCGAGCGCATCGGGTACGACCACCTGGTCCTGGCCACCGGCGCCGCACCCCGCATCCCGCCCGTCGACGGCATCCGCTCACCCGGCGGCGGCCTCGCGCCCGGCGTGTTCACCCTCCGCGACGCCGCGGGTCAACGAGAACTGACCGCTCATCTCGCGGCCCACCCCGGCCCCGTCGCGATCGTCGGTGCGGGCTTCATCGGCCTCGAGGTGGCCTGCGCACTGGCCGCGGCCGGCCACGACGTCGTCGTCGTCCACCCCCGCGCCTGGCCGATGAACGGCTGCCTCGACGCCGGCGGCGGCGCCGTCCTGGTCCGCGCCCTCACCGCCCTGGGCGTGCGGGTCGTCACCGGTGCGCGCGCCACCGGGTGGGACGGGGCGACGCTGACGCTCGACGACGACGAGGTGTACTGCCGCACCGTCGTCCTCACCGCCGGGTCCGCGCCCCGGGCCGACCTCGCACGCGACGCCGGGCTGGAGGTGGGCCACGGCGTGGTGGTCAGCGACGAGCTCACCACCAGCGATCCCGCCATCAGCGCGATCGGCGACTGCGCCCAGCACCGGGGCGTCGTCAGCGGGCTCGTGGCCCCGGCGTGGGACCAGGCCGTCGTGCTGGCCGCGCGGCTCGCCGGGACCCACCCGCACGCGGAGTACGTCGGCGGCGTCCAGGTCACCCGGCTCAAGGCCCACGGGCTCGACGTGGTGGCACTCGGCGCGCTCGCCGACGACGTGTACGGCTCGGCGGGCGGCGCCGACGAGGCCACCGAGGTCACGACGCTCTGCGAACCCGCCCGCGGCCGCTACGCCCGCGTCGACGTGTCCGCCGGACGCGTGGTGGGCGCCGCGCTGATCGGCCATCCCGAACCGGTCGGCACGCTCACCCAGCTCTACGAGAACGCCCTGCCCGTGCCCGACGACGTCATCTCGGTGATCCTCGGACGCGCCGAGGCGGTCGCCGCACCCACTCCGTCGACGATGCCCGCCACCGCGGTGGTGTGCCGGTGCAACGGCGTGAGCAAGGGCGACCTGGTGGCCGCCTGGGGCGACGGGGCCCGCGACCGCGACGCGCTGGCCGCGAGCACTCGCGCCGGCACCGGCTGCGGCGGGTGCTCGGCGGCCGTCGAGGGGATCTGCGGATGGCTCGCGGCGGCGGGGTGAGGCCGGGCGCCGGGCGGGGCGACCCGGGGGTCGGGGGTGCCGCGTCGTCAGGGGCTACACCTGCGCCGCGGTCGCGAAACACCCCGGCAACAGAGATCGGCCATGATGGGGGAGTGACCGATTCCGACGTGACCTCCGCCGGCCCCGATCTCCCGCTCCTCGGGCGTACGGTCGCCGTCACCGCCGCCCGGCGGGCGTCTGAACAGCGCACCCTCCTCGAGCGTCGCGGCGCGACCGTCCTCCACGCCCCCGCCATGCACATGATCCCCATCGCCGAGGACACCGTGGTGCGCGAGGCCACCGAGCGACTACTGGCCACGCCCGCCGACCTCATGGTGCTCACCACCGCCGCCGGAGTGCGCTGGTGGATGCAGGTGTGCGAGGAATGGGGACTGGCCGCGCCGCTGATCGAGCTGATGGGGCGGATCCCGCTCTACTCACGCGGGCCCAAGACGACCGGTGCGATCAGGGCCGCCGGCCTGCGCGAACACGCCTCCGCCGTGAGCGAGGCCAGCCCGGAGTTGCTGGAGATGCTCCTCGAGCGCGGCGTCGCCGGCCTGACTATCGGCGTGCAGGTGCAGGGCGCGGGCTCCGGGTGGAACCCCATGGCCCCGCTGCTCGACGGGTTGCGTGACGCGGGCGCCGACGTGATCGAGGTGCCCGTCTACCGGTGGGAGCTTCCCGAGGACCTGGCCGCGCTGGACGAACTGGTCGCCACGATCGCCCGCCACGGGGTCGACGGTGTGACGTTCACCGCGGCGCCGGCGGTCGTGGCCGTGCTGGAGCGGGCGGAGGCGATCGGTGTCTTCGACGACCTGCTCGACGCCCTGAGCGGGCCCGTCGCCGCCCTGTGCGTGGGGCCCGTGACCGCCGCGCCGTTGGCGGATCTCGAGGTGCCGTTCACCTGCCCCGACCGGATGCGCCTGGGTTCGCTCATGCGCCACACCACCGACGAGTTGGCCGCCCGGACGGCGCCGATCGACGTGGCCGGCCACGAGCTGACCGTGTGCGCGGCGGCGGTGCTGGTCGATGGTCGGCCAGTCGAGGTGACCCCTGCCCAGTTGGCGCTGCTGCGGGCGCTCGCGCGTCGGCCGGGGGCGTGCGTGAGCCGGGATGAGCTTCTCGAGGCCCTGCCCGGAGACGGCACGGACCCGCACGCGGTGGAGACCGCGATGGGTCGACTCCGCAGGGCGCTCGGTGTTCCGGAACTCGTGACGACCGTGGTCAAGCGCGGCTACCGGCTGAACATCTGAGCGAGCGCGGCGGGCGGGTCCGGGCGAGGCGGCGCGAGGCGACTTCCGGCCGGGCGTAACCAGCCGGCCGCGGCGAGACTGCCGGCCGCGGCGGGTCTGTCGGTCGCGGCGAGACTTCTGCTGGCTGGGCGCGGGCGGGCGTGATCAGCCGGCGGCCGCGGGGCGGATGGGCCGGCGAGGGCTGGTTCGCCGTGCAGTTCGCCAGCGTGAGTTCTTCCCGGCGGGCTGCGTGTGCCGCGGCGGCGGGTCTGGCGTGCAGTTCGCCAGCGCGGGTGGCGGTGGATGCGCTGCGTCGTGGGCTTCCGCTGGC
>NZ_JAVHXC010000013.1:0-14112 GCF_032248695.1 Dietzia sp. CH92
CGCCGGAGCCGCCGGAGGACTTCTTGGCCGGGGCGGGCTCCTCGGCGGGCTCCTCGGCGGGCTCGTCGGCCTGCTGGGGCTCGGCCTCGGCGGCGGAGTCCTCGTCGGCGGAGTCGTCGTCGGAGCCGCCGGAGCCGTCGCCGATGACGGCGAGGGTGGCGCCGACCTCGACGGTCTCGTCCTCCTCGGCGACGATCTGCTGGAGGGTGCCGGCGACGGGGGAGGGGATCTCGGTGTCGACCTTGTCGGTGGAGACCTCGAGCAGGGGCTCGTCGACCTCGACGGTGTCGCCGACGGACTTGAGCCAGCGGGTGATGGTGCCCTCGGTGACGGACTCGCCGAGCTCGGGCATGGTCACGTCGGTGCCCTTGCCGCCGCCGGAGCCGCCGGAGGACTTCTTGGCCGGGGCGGGCTCCGCGGCGGGCTCCTCGGCCTCGTCGGCGTCGTCGGCCTGCTGGGGCTCGGCCTCGTCGGCGGAGTCGTCGTCGGCGTCATCGGAGCCGCCGGAGCCGTCGTCGATCACCGCGAGCTCGCCGCCGATCTCGACGGTCTCGTCCTCTCCGGCGACGATCTTGCTCAGCGTGCCCGCCGCGGGGGAGGGGATCTCGGTGTCGACCGTGTCGGTGGAGACCTCGAGCAGAGGCTCGTCGACCTCGACCGTGTCCCCCTCCTTCTTGAGCCAGCGGGTGACGGTCCCTTCGCTGACGGATTCACCGAGAGCCGGCATCTGTACGGAGAAGGCCATGGTGTCGTGACTCCTCGAGAGGTCTAAGGGCGCTGCTCCCCGGCGCGGTCAGCGCCCGCGGTGAGCGGCGTCGTGGTTGGTCAACTGTCTGTTCGTCGATGGCGCCTCGGACAGGCCCGCGGTGGCGGGCCGACCGGACGATCGTCGTCCATTGTGCCCTCTGCCACTGGGCGGTGTCGTCGGACGCCCCGATCCGACCCTATCCGGGCGCCGAATCCCGAGGTGGGCGACGCGATCGGCGCTGCTCGTGGTAGATACGTACGAACCGACGTGACCGGCCCCACCCCGGACGGGGGCCGACGGGAGGAGACCGACCGTGGGGATCCGCGACCTGTTCGGACGACGTCGGCGAGGGGTGCGCGCGGACCCGGCCGACCTCGACCACCTCCGCCGCTGGTGTCGCACCAGGGTGGGCGTCGAGGCCTACCTGGAACCCGAGACCCTCGTCTCCGTGCCGGGCCTGTGCCTGGTGGCGTTCGACGGCGAGTGGACCCGCCGCCCGGTCGGCGACGTGGCCACCGCCCGCAGGCTCGCCGCGCAGCTGAAGCTGCCCCTGTTCGACGCGTCGATCCAGGGTTACCCCCAGCGCATGCGCGACTACGAGCAGGTCCGCATCACCCGCGAGAAGCGCGAGCGCGCCCGCCGGCTCCGCGAACAGATCCGCGAGGCCGACGGGCGTTAACCGCCGGGCCGGGTCAGCCCGCCGCGGCGATGTCCTCGAGCGCCGCGAGCATGGTGCGCACCGGCACGCCGGTGCCGCCCTTGGCCAGGTAGCCCTCCGGCGCGCCGTCGTTGTACGCCGGGCCGGCGACGTCGATGTGCGCCCACTCCACGCCGTCGGCGACGAACTCGGAGAGGAAGATCCCGGCGGAGAGCATGCCGCCCCAGCGGTGGGGCGTGACATGGGTCATGTCCGCGACCTCCGAGTCGAGCCCGTCGCGCAGCTCCTCGGGCAGCGGCATCGGCCACCCGCCCTCGCCCACCTCGCGGCTGAGCTCGGCCACCCGGTCGCGGAACGCGTCGGTCCCCATGACGCCCGGGGTCTTCTTGCCCAGCGCCACCATCTGCGCACCGGTGAGGGTGGCGGTGTCGATGAGGTGCGAGGGGGAGTCCTCGCAGGCGCGCACGATCGCGTCGGCCAGGATGAGCCGGCCCTCGGCGTCGGTGTTCTGCACCTCGACGGTCGTGCCGCCGTACATGGTGAGCACGTCGCCCGGCCGGTACGCGGTCGCCGACGGCATGTTCTCCGCCATCGGCACGGTCGCGACCACGGTGAGGTCCAACCCGAGGCGCGCGGCGAGGATGACGGTCGCGATCACGGCCGCCGCACCGCCCATGTCCATCGTCATCTGCTCCATACCCGCGGCGGGCTTGATGGAGATGCCGCCGGTGTCGAACGTGACGCCCTTGCCCACTAGCGCGACCGTCGGGCGGCCCTCGCCGCCGCGGTACGTCAGCCGCACCAGGCGGGGGCCGCGCGACGATCCGCCGCCCACCGCGAGGATGCCGCCGTATCCGCCCTCGGCCAGCGCCGCCTCGTCGAGCACCTCGACCTCCAGGCCGGCCTCGCGGGCCAGCTCGGCGGCGCGATCGGCGAACGAGCCCGGGAACAGCAGGTTGGGCGGGGTGTTGACCAGGTCCCGGGCCAGACCGACACACTCCGCGATCGTGGCCGCCCGCGTCACCGCGTCCGCGCCCCCCTCCGCGACGAACACGCGCACGGAATCGGACTTCTCGTCGTCGTCGCCCCCGTCCGACGCGGTGACCTTCGCCGGCCGGAACGATCCCAGTCCCGCTCCCAGCGCGACCGCCTCGGCCCGCGCGGCGTCCAACAGCACCAGCGCCGACCCCAGCCCGCGGCACGCGCGCGCGGCGGCGCCGGCCGCGCGGCGCAGCGTCTCGTCGGTGACCTCGTCGTCGGCGGACCCCAGGCCCACCAGGACGACCGACGCGCCGGGGACGCCCTCCGGCGCCGGGACGCGGGTGGTGGAACCGACCTTCGTGGAGGCGCCGACCGTGTGCGCGACCCGGGCCACCGCGTCGGTCACCGTGGCGTCCAGGCCGGGGGCGACGACGACGGGGGCCCCGTCACCCGAGCCGGCGGGCGCCGCGATGCCCATCACCACCACGTCGGAATCCACGGGCGAGGTCACCGCCTCGAGCGGGGCCGTGTCCGGGGTGTGGCTGAGGATCGTCTGCGCGGTCGGCATAGGGGCGCTCCTGGGTGTCGAGGGTGGTACGGGACTGGATCTGCGGTGCCCGGACGACATGGCGGGACCGCCACGGCGGGGGCACCATAGTCTATCGACTACCGTGGGAACGCAGCCGTTACCGTCACCAGCGCGAGGAGTGGCCACATGACAGACACCGGGGACCTCAACGAGGGGCCGCTCCACTCCCGCCACGTGGAGGCCGGCGCCACCTTCGCCCCCTTCGGCGGCTGGTCGATGCCCGTGCAGTACACCGGCACCGTCGGTGAGCACACCGCCACCCGCACCACGGTCGGCCTGTTCGACGTCAGCCACCTCGGCAAGGCCCTCGTCTCCGGCCCGGGCGCCGCGGAGTTCGTCAACTCGTGCTTCACCAACGACCTCGACCGCATCTCCGCGGGCAGTGCCCAGTACACGCTGTGCTGCGACGAGTCCGGGGGAGTGGTCGACGACCTCATCGCCTACCGCGTCTCCGACTCCGAGGTCTTCCTCATCCCCAACGCCGCCAACACCGCCGAGGTCGTCCGGCGGCTGCAGGCCGCCGCCGCCGAGCGCGCGCCCGGCGTCACCGTGACCGACGAGCACCGCTCCCGCGCCGTGATCGCCGTCCAGGGCCCGCTCGCCGGTGAGGTTCTCACCGCGGTCGGACTGCCCACCGACCTCGACTACATGGCCTTCGTCGACGCCGACCTCGCCGGCCGGTCCGTCCGCATCTGCCGCACCGGCTACACCGGCGAGTACGGCTTCGAGGTGCTGCCCGCCTGGGACGAGGCGGGCGAGGTCTGGGACGCGCTCGCCGAGCAGGTCCTGTCCCGCGACGGCGCCCTGTGCGGGCTCGGCGCGCGCGACTCCCTGCGCACCGAGGCCGGCTACCCGCTGCACGGCAACGAGCTGTCCGTGGACCTCAGCCCGCTCGAGGCGCGCTGCGCCTGGGCGATCGGCTGGGACAAGCCGTCCTTCTGGGGTCGCGAGGAACTCCTCCGGCAGAAGGAGGTCGGCCCGGCCCGGCGCATGTACGCCCTCCAGGTCACCGGCCGCGGGGTCCTGCGCGCCGGCCAGACCGTGCGCGCCGACGGCCGCGACGTGGGCGTCACCAGCTCGGGCACGTTCTCGCCCACCCTAAAGACCGGTATCGCACTGGCGTTCATCGACCTGGACTCGGGACTGAAGAAGGGCGACGAGGTCGTGGTGGACGTGCGCGGACGAGAGGTACCGTGCCGCCTCGCGGTACCCCCGCTCGTCGAGATCCGCACCCGCTGACCCCGCCTCCCGCCCCCGCACTCCAGGAACGAGACCCACCATGTCCGGTTCGACCGACTTCGACATCCGCCCGTCCGCCTCGCCCCGCACCGCCGCCGAGCGCGCCGCCATCCTCGCCGCCCCCGGCTTCGGCAAGTACTTCACCGACCACATGGTCACCCTCCCGTACGCCGACGGCGAGTGGGGGACGCCGGTCGTCGAGGCCTACGCGCCCCTGTCCATCGACCCCTCCGCAGTGGTCCTGCACTACGCGCAGACCATCTTCGAGGGGCTGAAGGCCTACCGGCAGTCCGACGACTCGATCGCCTCGTTCCGCCCCGAACAGAACGCCGCCCGCTTCAACCGTTCCGCGCAGCGCCTGGCCATGCCCCGGCTGCCGGAGGAGCTGTTCCTGGAGTCACTGCGGCAGCTCGTCGCGATCGACCGCGACTGGGTGCCCGCCGCCGGCGGGGAGGAGGCCCTCTACCTGCGGCCGTTCATGATCGCCACGGAGACCGGGCTCGGCGTGCGGCCCGCGAACGAGTACCTCTACTCGGTGATCGCCTCCCCGGCCGGCGCGTACTTCTCCCGCGGCGTCGCCCCCGTCAGCGTCTGGCTGAGCACCGAGTACGTCCGCGCCAGCCCCGGCGGCACCGGCGCCGCCAAGTTCGGCGGCAACTACGCGGCCTCGCTGGCCGCCCAGGAGCAGGCCGCGACCAAGGGGTGCGACCAGGTCGTGTGGCTCGACGCCATCGAGCGGAAGTACGTCGAGGAGATGGGCGGGATGAACCTGTTCTTCGTCCTCGGCACCGGGGAGAACGCCCGGATCGTCACCCCCGAACTGTCCGGCTCGCTGCTGCCCGGCGTCACCCGGGACAGCCTCCTCCGGCTGGCCCGCCACCTCGGCTACAGCGTCACCGAGCGCAAGATCTCCGTGGAGGAGTGGGAGTCCGGCGTCGCCTCCGGCGAGATCTCCGAGGTCTTCGCCTGTGGCACCGCCGCCGTCATCACCCCCGTCGGGTCGGTCCAGCACGCCGGCGGCGGGTACACGATCGCCGACGGCGAGCCCGGCGAGGTCACCATGCGCCTGCGCGAGACCCTCACCGGGATCCAGCGTGGGTCGGTCGAGGACCCGTTCGGCTGGATGACGCGTCTGGCCTGAGGTCGTCAGGCCAGGAGCACCGCCGCGAGGAGCGCCGCGGCGGTGCCGGCCTCGATCACCGCACCGAGGACGTCACCGTTGACGCCGCCGAACCGGCGGACGGCGTGGCGGCCGAACCCGGCCGCCGCGAGGTACGCGAGCAGCCCGAGCGCCGCGCCGACGAGGCCGGACGCGAGCGCGCCCGCCCCTGACGGGCCGGCGCCGGCGAGCCCGGCGCCGGCGACCGCGCACAGCGCCCCGGTCAGGGTCACCGCCGCACCCGACTGGGACCCCGCGACCATCGCGCCGAACCCGGTCGCCGACGCGGCGGGGACCCCGCGGCGCAGCAGGACCACCGGCAGGCAGCGGGAGAGCACGAACGCGGCGACAGGTGCCAGCCACGCGCCCGAGTCGACCAGCGCCCCCAGGGCCGCGACCTCCGCCAGCAGGACGAGCACCAGCACCGCGGCGCCCATCGGCCCCACCGAGCCGGATCGCATGATCTCCAGCGCGCGGTCCGGGCCGGCGTAGGATCCCAGCCCGTCCGCAGTGTCGGCCAGCGCGTCGACGTGCATGCCGCGGGTGAGCGCGAGGACCGCCCCCACGCCGACGACACCGGAGAGCAGCGCACCCGCGCCGAGGGCGTGAGCCCCGTGGGCGGACGCCGTCGCCAGACCGCCGCACACCAGCCCCACCGCCGGCAGCGCCGTCATGGCCCGCCCGGCCGCGGCCGCGTCGGGGACGCCGTCGCGGCCGACCGGCAGGACCGTCATCCAGGACAGCGAGAGGCGGACTGCGTCGAGCACGGCCGTCAGCCCTTGTCGCTGACCCCGGCGTCGGCGAAGGTCGCCATCTCCGTGAGGATCGCGACCGCGTTGTGGACGACCGGCAGAGCGGCGACCGCGCCGCTGCCCTCGCCCAGGCGCATCGCGTGGTCGAGGACCGGCTCGAGCGACAGGTAGGTCAGGGCGGCGGAATGGGCGGGCTCGGCGCTGCGGTGTCCGGCCGTCCACCACTGACGGGACCCCGGCGCCAGGGCCTCGGCCATGAGCGCGGCCGAGGTGACGACCGACCCGTCGAGCAGGCACGGGGTCCGGCGGACGGCGGCCTGGGCGAGGAACCCGGCCATCGCGGCGAGATCGGCGCCACCGACCTTGCGCAGCATCGCCACGGGGTCGCGCAGGTCGCCCGAGGCACGGAACATGGCATCGCGGATGGCGGCGGTCTTGCGCATCCACCCCTCGTCGTCGACCCCGGTCCCGCGGCCCACGAGCTCGACCGGTTCGTGGCCCGTGACCAGGCACGTCAGGACGGTCGCGGGGGTGGTGTTGCCGATGCCCAGGTCGCCGGCGATGAGCAGGTCCGCGCCCGAGTCGACCTCCTCGTCGGCGATACGTCGTCCGGCGGCGATCGCGGCGCGTGCCTCCTCCGGGGTCAGCGCGTCCTCGCGATCGATGGCCCCGCTGGAGCGACGGATCTTGTGGTCGTCGAGCCCGCCGGGCCGCTCCGAGGCCATCGCCATGTCGGCCACCCGGACGGACGCGCCGGCGGCGCGGGCGAGGACCGACACCGCGGCGCCCCCGCCGACGATGTTGTCCGCCATCTGCAGCGTGACCTCACGAGGGAACGCCGAGACCCCGTGCTCGGCGACCCCGTGGTCACCCGCGAACACCACGACCCGGGCGCGTTCCAGCGGGCGCGGGGGACAGGTCCCCTGACACGAGGCGATCCACACGCCCAGCTCCTCGAGCCGGCCCAGGGACCCCGCGGGCTTGGTCAGCGTGAGCTGGCGTGCGCGGGCCTCCTCGGCGACCGAGTGCGACGGGGGGTGGACCGGGGGGAACGACACCGGGTCCTCGTAGTGGGCGACGTCCGCGAGGCCGGGGAAGTCGGTGGGGACGTCGGCCGGGGTCGCCGGGGGGACGGACTCCCCGGCGGTGGCGCCGGCGGTGGTGGCAGCGCTGACAGGCGTCGCCGCGGCGGCCGGCCCGGACACGCCCGCGCGGGGTCGGGCGTCGGCGGCCGCGCGCGCGTCGTCGAGGGGCAGCACGCGACCGGCGACGACGAGGACCGCGGCGTCACACACCCGGGCCAGTCGCCTGTTGAGCGACCCGATCACATCGGCGAACACCCGGCCGGAGAGCGTGTCCGGGACCACGCCGAGGCCGACCTCGGGGGAGACCAGGATGACCGGGCCGGGGTGGGCGGCGATCCCGTCGACGAGCGCGTCCGTCTCCTCCGCGACGGCCGCACCCCCGTCGGTCCACCCGAGGGTGGCGTCCATTCGGCGGGTCAGCCAGCCCCCCAGGTCGTCGACGAGGATCGTCGAGTCCGGGTACTCGGCGAGCACCCGGGTGATCTCGTCGGTCTCCTCGGTGACCCAGTCCGTCGGCCGGCGATCTCGGTGGGCGGCGATGCGGGAGGCCATCTCCGCGTCGTCGGGGTCACGCCGGGCGGTGGCGACGTACACCACGCCGGTGCCGGTGGCGGCGGCCACTGATTCGGCGTGGGCGGACTTACCCGAGCGGGTGCCACCGAGGACGAGCAGGCGCATGTGGTCAGGCCCTTCCGGGGAGCAGCGGGGTCACAGGGGGTGGGTCGGGGCGGCGGGTCAGATCGCGTCGCCCGGGCGGACCCGGGGGCGCGGGGTGCGCAGCATCCGTGGCTGCGTCGCGCGCATCACGGCGTACCAGCCCATCCCGAAACCGGTGTCCTCCGTGTCGGGGAACCGCTCGCGGACCGCCCTGTTGACCGCGCGTCCCACGAAGATCCCGTCGATGATGACGACCGCGATGAGCAGCAGGAACAGCGTCTGACTGAACGCCAGCAGCTCCGGGTTGGGGATGAGCTGGAAGACGATGACGAACAGCGCCAACGGCATGAACCAGTTGATGAGGCGGCGGTGTGTGTCCACCCAGTCGCGGGCGAAGCGACGGACCTCACCGCGGTCGCGGGAGAGGACGTACCGGTCGTCACCCTCCATCATGAGCTGACGACGCTCCTCGCGGGCGGCGCGCTCCTCGGCCTTGGCGGCCCGGCGCTCCTCCTTGGTCATGGAGGCCTGCGCGGCCTTGCGACGCTCCTTGGCCTCCTTGCGGGTCAGGGGCGCGGTGACCGGCCCCTGTCGCATCCCGCGCGCACGCTCCTGGTCGCGACGCCGGGGGGTGGGCTTGCCCTTGCCCGCGGGACGTCGCGGGTCGACGGCGGGCTCGGGCGTGGACTCCGGCCGTGCCTCGGGGGCGGGGGAGTCCTTGCCGGTCTCGTCGTCTCTGGAGCCGAATGCGCGCAACTTCACGCTCCCAGGCTAGGCGATCGCCGGATGCGGAGGACATTCACCCGTACGCGGTGGCAGGCGTATCGTGAGCGGGGGAACGGGTGCCGGGGAATAGAGGACTCCCCGGTGGGCGTTGGAACCTGCATACGTCCCCGAAGCCCTCTTTCCGATCGCAAGGAGAACCGACATGACCACAGCGGAGAACACCGCCACCGGCGTATTGCTCACCGAGGCCGCGGCCGCCAAGGCCAAGGCCCTGCTCGATCAGGAGGGTCGCGACGACCTGTCGCTGCGCATCGCGGTGCAGCCCGGTGGCTGCGCGGGCCTGCGCTACCAGCTCTTCTTCGACGATCGTTCGCTGGACGGTGACGTGGTGGACGACTTCGGCGGGGTCAAGCTCGCCGTCGACCGCATGAGCGTCCCGTACCTCATGGGTGCGTCGATCGACTTCGTCGACACCATCGAGAAGCAGGGCTTCACGATCGACAACCCCCAGGCCACGGGGTCGTGCGCCTGCGGCGACTCGTTCAACTGAGCCCCCGGTCGCGCTGACCTCCTGACGACCCGGACCGATCACGCATCGGTCCGGGTCGTCTACTGTCTGGGTCATGCCCGTCGTCATCACAGGTTCCATCGCCACCGACCACCTCATGACCTTCTCGGGTCGCTTCTCCGAGCAGTTGCTGCCCGACCAGCTCGCGCACGTGTCGCTGAGCTTCCTGGTGGACTCGCTGCAGATCCGGCGCGGTGGCGTCGGCGGCAACATCGCGTTCGCGCTCGGTGTGCTCGGCCGGCGGCCTCACCTGGTGGGCGCGGCGGGCGAGGATTTCGCGGAGTACCGCGACTGGCTCGAGCGTCACGGCGTGGACACCTCGGCCGTCCACATCAGTTCGGCGCTGCACACCGCGCGATTCGTCTGCACGACGGACTCGGACATGGCGCAGATCGCGTCGTTCTACCCCGGCGCGATGGGGGAGGCGGCCACCATCTCGCTGGCCCGCCTGGTCGAGCGGATCGGCCGGCCGGAGATCGTCCTCATCGGGGCCAACGACCCCACCGCCATGAACTCCCACACCGCGGAGTGTCGTGAACTGGGACTGGACTTCGCCGCCGATCCCTCCCAGCAGCTGGCGTTCCTCGACGGCGAGGCCGCCGGCGCCCTGGTCGACGGCGCGCGCTACCTGTTCACCAACGAGTACGAGTACGAGCTGCTGCTCAACAAGACCGGGTGGACGCCCGAGGAGCTTGACGCGAAGGTCGGGACGCGCGTCACCACCCGCGGGGGCAAGGGCGTGGTGATCGTCGAGCAGGGCGCGGAGCCGATCGAGGTCGGGATCGTCCCGTCGGACAACCTGCTCGACCCCACCGGGGTGGGCGACGCGTTCCGCGCGGGCTTCCTCTCCGGGGTGCTCGACGGGTTGTCGCTGGAACGGTCCGCCCAGTTCGGCGCCCTCGTCGCGACCCACGTCCTGGAGACCACGGGAACACAGGAGTGGACCATCGACCCGGCGGCCGCCCGCCGCCGGCTCGTCGACGCGTACGGGGACGAGGCCGCCGAGGAGCTGTCGGCGCTGCTGCCCGCCTGACCGCCCCGCGGCCCCGGGCTAGAGGCGGACCGGGTACTCGCGCTGCTCGATGTCCGGGGTGATCCGGCCCTCGACGAAGATGCCGTGCCAGATCATGAAGCACAGCATGGTCCAGATGCGGCGGCTGTGGTCGGACTCGCCCCGCCGGTGCTCGTCGAGCATCCGCAGTACGGCGGCCTTGTCGACGAACTCGTCGGTGCCGGACGCCGCCACGTGCTCGCGGGCCCAGTCGTGCAGCTCCGGCCCCGCCAGCCAGTGGCGGGTGGGCACGGGGAAGCCGAGCTTCTTCCGGTGCAGGACGTGGGCGGGCACGATCTGCTCGAGCGCCTTGCGCAGTGCGTACTTGGTGGTGCCGTGCGCGACCTTCTCCGTGTGCGGCAGACGCGAGGCGACCTCGTAGACCTCACGGTCGAGGAACGGCACCCGCAGCTCGAGGGAGTTGGCCATGGTGACCTTGTCCGCCTTGACGAGGATGTCGCCCCGCAGCCAGGTGAACAGGTCGAGGTGCTGCATGCGGGCGACCGGATCCCAGCCCCGGGAACGCTCGTAGATGGGGGCGGTGACGTCCTGGTGGCTCCACTCGGGGCGGTGGTCACGCAGAACGGAACGCACCTGCTCCTCGGAGAACGAGCGGGCGTTGCCGTAGTAGCGGTCCTCGAGGCTCATCGATCCGCGGTGCAGGAGGCTCTTGCCGCGGGTGCCCTCGGGGATCAGTTCGCTGGCGCGGCCGAGCGCGCGCCGGAGCGCGCCGGGGACCTTCTCGAACGGTGCGAGCGAGAGCGGTTCCTTGTAGATGGTGTAACCGCCGAACAGTTCGTCGGCGCCCTCGCCGGACAGCACGACCTTGACGTGCTTGCGGGCCTCGCGGGCGACGAAGTACAGCGGCACCAGCGCGGGGTCGGCGACCGGCTCGTCGAGGTGCCAGATGATCTCGGGGATCGCGGCGGCGAACTCCTCGGGGGAGACCACCTTGACGATGTGCTCCACGCCGATCGCGGCGGCGGACTCGGCGGCGACGTCGATCTCCGAGTAGCCCTCGCGCTCGAACCCGGTCGTGAACGTCAGGAGGTTCTCGTTGTGACGGCGCGCGAGGGCCGCGATGGCGGTGGAGTCGATGCCGCCCGACAGGAAGGAGCCGACCGTGACGTCGGCGCGCATGTGCTTGGCGACCGAGTCGGAGAGGGCGTCGGCGATCTCGTCGTAGCGCCGCTCGGCGTCGCCGTCGGCGACGGGGACGACGGGGAAGGTGGGCTCGAAGTACCGCTCGATGACCGGCTCGCCCCCGGGGGTGAGCGTGGCGTGGCACCCGGATTCGAGGCGTCGGATCCCGCGGGTGAGGGTCTCGTCCTCCGGGACGTACTGGAGGGTGACGTAGTGCTGCAGGGCGCGGGTGTCGAGGGAGGTGTCGACGACGACGAGGTCGACCAGCTCCGTGATCGACTTCTTCTCACTCGCGAACACGGTCCCTCCGGGTCCGGTCGCCATGTACAGGGGCTTGATGCCGAACGGGTCGCGGGCGACGAAGAGCGAGCGCTCGACGGTGTCCCAGATCGCGAAGGCGAACATGCCGCGCAGCCGGCGGACGGCCGCGGGGCCCCAGTGGTGGAAGGCCACGACGATCGGTTCGCCGTCACCCTCGGTGGCGAACTCGGCGCCGTGCTCGCGACGGAGCTCGTCACGCAGTTCGAGGTAGTTGTAGATCTCGCCGTTGAACACCAGCGCGTAGCGGTCGGGCTGCTCGGGCGGGCCCCAGCGCAGCGGCTGGTGTGAGTGGGCGATGTCGATGATCGACAGGCGGTTGAACCCGAACGCCATGTCGCCGTCGACCCAGGTCCCGACCTCGTCGGGGCCCCGGTGGCGCTGGCACCCCATCGCGTCGAGAACGCGGGCCTCGTGGGTACGGGCGGAGCCGTCCGGGGTGATCAGACCAAGCAGGCCACACATGTGTCGGGTACCTCGTCCATCGTCGTCGTGAGCGTCCACGGTGACCCGCGTGGGCGGGTCCGGACGCGTTCGAATACTACTGGTCTGTGCGAGGTCACCGTGTCCGGCGGACGGCGTGGGGGCCTCGTGGGTGAATTGCCGGACCCGCGGCGTTCAAACTGAGAGCCGTGGTCTACTCTTCTAAGGTGTCCCGGCCACGTGGCCGGTGCCGCTGATCAGGAAGGCGTGATGGTGGAACAGCGTGACGGGCGTCGTCGGACGCGCAGAGCGACTCTCGCGGTGGCTCTCGGCTCATTGGGCTTGCTGCTGTCCGGATGTAGCCTCCACACCGACAACAAGTGGTGGAACCAGACGATCAACTTCGGCTTCCCCACCGGGATCACCCCGGAGGGCGTCGCGATCCGCGAGTTCTGGACGGGCACCGTCATCACCTCGCTCATCGTCGGTTTCTTCGTGTGGGGCCTGATCTTCTGGTCGATGGCGTTCCATCGCAAGAAGAAGAACGACAACGGGGAGTTCCCGCGTCAGACCGCGTACAACGTGCCCCTCGAGCTGATCTACACGGCTGTGCCGTTCGTGATCATCTCGGTGCTCTTCTACTTCACCGTGGTGACGCAGAACAAGGTCCTCGACCTCCGTCCGGAGGAGGAGGTCGGCGTCAAGGTCGACGTCACGGCGTTCCAGTGGAACTGGAAGTTCGGCTACAACAAGGTCGACGTGGCCGGCGTGTCCATCGAGGACGGCACCAACTACGAGGCGCAGCGTCAGGCGGAGGAGGCCGGCGTCCTCTCCGACGAGGCCCGCATGGCCCTCGGTCACCACGGTGAGCCCGCCGCGGGTGGCCCGATCCACGGCCGTCTCGCCGAGGACAAGTCGTACCTGCACTACAACAACATCGAGACCGTCGGCACCTCCGAGGAGGTCCCGGTCCTGGTCCTGCCGACCAACACCCGCATCGAGTTCCGTCTCGCGGCGGCGGACGTGATCCACTCGTTCTGGATCCCCGAGTTCATCTACAAGCTCGACGTGATGCCGCAGCCGGGTAAGAACCAGCAGCTGAGCATGTTCCAGATCGAGGAGATCGAGCGCGAGGGTGCCTTCGTCGGGCGCTGTGCCGAGATGTGTGGCATCTACCACGCGATGATGAACTTCGAGCTGCGCGCTGTCTCCCCGGAGGCGTTCGCTGACTACATCGAGTTCCGCCAGGCCAATCCGACCGCGACGAACGCGGAGGCGCTGGAGTCCATCGGGGAGGAGCCTTACTCGATCTCCACTGCACCGTTCAAGACCGGCCGCAGCGATACCCGCGATCAGAACAACGTCATCGAGACCGCGTCAGCGAACTGACGTCTCTCCCGGTATCACGCGAAGGATTCCTGAACGATGAGCGCAACAGTACGAATTTTCGACGCCCTGTTTATCTTCCTGGCGGCCCTGGCGATCGCGTACGGCTACCTCACGGGTACGTCGCGGACGGGCGTCGAGTGGGTGGGGACCACGGCTCTGGTCCTGTCGGCGGGCCTGAGCCTGCTGATCGGCGGCTATCTGCGTTTCGTGGCGCGGCGTATCAGCACCCTGCCCGAGGACTTCGAGGAGGCCGAGGTCTCGGACGGTGCCGGTGAGCTTGGCTTCTTCAGCCCGCACAGCTTCTGGCCGTTCCTGGTCGCCTTCGCGATCTTCATCATCGGTTACGGTGCCGCATTCTGGAACTGGTGGGTGCTGATCGGCGGCGCTGTCGCTCTGATCATCTTCGTCTCCGGCCTGGTGTTCGAGTACCACTGGGGTCGCGAGAAGCACTGACTTCCTCATTCATCCTCCGCCGGGGCCCGGCGTCGCTACCCGCGACGCCGGGCCCCGGCGTTTCGGCGTGTCCGGTCACTCGCCCGGCGCACCGTCAGCCGGTCGCGTCGCCTGATCCTCTGCACCGCTTTCAGAAGGGTGGTGTGTCGGGGTCGGGTGCGGGGGTGTCGGCG
>NZ_JAVHXC010000014.1:0-10631 GCF_032248695.1 Dietzia sp. CH92
GGTCGGCGCCACCCTCGCCGTCATCGGCGACGGCTCCGGCGACGCCGACGACGCCGACGACGAGCAGACGCCGGAGGAGCAGAACGCGACCGACGCCAAGGACGCGGACGTCGACGCCGCCGGCGAGGACGAGGTCCCCGAGGACACGCCCGCGCAGGAGACCAAGTCGGCTGCCAAGGCCGAGAAGAAGGCCGACAAGAAGGCCGACAAGAAGGCGCCGAAGAAGGCCTCCACCGACGAGTCGACCGACTCGGTGCCGAAGCGGGCCGAGCCCGCCGCGGCGGCAAAGGCCGGCACCTCGCCGTACGTCACCCCGCTGGTGCGCAAGCTCGCGCAGGAGCACGGCGTGGACCTCGACTCGGTCAAGGGCACCGGCATCGGTGGCCGGATCCGCAAGCAGGACGTCCTGGCGGCGGCCGAGGGAGCCGGGTCCGACTCCGGTTCCGAGGCGCCGGCGCAGGCGAAGGCCCCCGCCGGCGGCCCGTCGACGGCCGGTGTGCGGCCCGAGCTCGCCGAGCTGCGCGGGACCACCAAGAAGGCCAACCGGATCCGCAAGATCACGGCGCAGAAGACCCGCGAGTCCCTGCAGTCCACGGCCCAGCTCACGCAGGTCTTCGAGGTGGACATGACCCGCGTCGCGCAGTTGCGCTCGCAGGTCAAGGAGCAGTTCGCCGACACGCACGGCGTCAAGCTCACCTACCTGCCGTTCTACGCCAAGGCGGTCGTCGAGGCCCTGGTCTCGCACCCGAACGTCAACGCGTCCTACGACGAGAGCAGCAACGAGATCACCTACCACGGTTCGGTGAACCTCGGCATCGCCGTGGACACCGAGGCGGGCCTGCTCTCACCGGTCATCCACAACGCGCAGGACCTGGACATCCCGGGCCTGGCCAAGGCGATCATCGACATCGCCGAGCGGGCCCGCGCGTCCAAGCTCACCCCGGACGACCTGCAGGGTGGGACGTTCACCATCACCAACATCGGCAGCGAGGGCGCCCTGTTCGACACCCCGATCCTCGTCCCGCCGCAGGCGGCGATGCTGGGCACCGGCGCGATCGTGCGTCGCCCGGTGGTGGACGCGGACGCGGACGGCGAGTCGATCGCCATCCGGTCCATGGGCTTCATCCCCCTGACGTACGACCACCGCCTCGTCGACGGTGCGGACGCGGGCCGTTTCCTCACCACCGTCAAGGACCGCCTGGAGAAGGCCGAGTTCGAGGGCGACCTCGGGCTGTAACCCTCCCGCCGGTTCCGCCGACCACGCGACGGGCGTCCTCCTCCCGGGGAGGGCGCCCGTCGTCGTCGTCGTCCCGGGCACCACCCTCGCGGGCCGCGCGCGCCCGCTCGGCCTACCCTGGTGTCATGTCTCACACCGGTCAGTCCCTGCGCCGCGACCCGGCCGTCGCCCCTGAGGTCCGTCGGCTCGGCACCGTCGAGTACACCCCCACCTGGGACCTCCAGCGCACCCTGGCCGAGGAGCGCGCCGACGGGCGACGCGGGGACACCGTGCTCCTCCTCGAGCACCCCGCCACCTACACCGCTGGCAAGCGCACGGAGCCGTCGGACCGGCCGGTCGACGGCACGCCGGTGGTCGACGTGGACCGCGGCGGCCGCATCACCTGGCACGGGCCCGGTCAGCTCGTCGGTTACCCGATCATCGCCCTGACCGACCCGATCGACGTCGTCGAGTACGTCCGGCGGGTGGAGCAGGCCCTCATCACCACCTGCGCCCGGCTCGGCGTGGAGGCCGGTCGTGTCGACGGCCGCTCGGGCGTGTGGTGCGCGGCCTCGGACGGGCGACCCGAGCGCAAGATCGCCGCCATCGGCATCCGCGTCCAACGCGGGGTGACGATGCACGGCTTCTCCCTCAACTGCGACTGCGACCTGGGCGCGTTCTCCCGGATCGTGCCGTGCGGGATCGTCGACGCCGGCGTCACGTCACTGACCGCCGAACTCGGCCGCACCGTCACCGTGTCCGACGTTCTCGATCAGGTCACCTCCGACTTGGTGGAGGCCCTCGACGGCCGACTGCCCGTGGCGTGAAGCACGCGTAGTCTTGGTGATGTGACTGTGACTCCCGAGGGCCGCAAGCTTCTGCGCATCGAGGCCCGCAACGCCGAGACCCCCATCGAACGCAAGCCGTCGTGGATCCGTACCCGGGCCACGATGGGCCCCGAGTACAAGGAACTCAAGGGCCTCGTGCGGGGTGGCGGTCTGCACACGGTGTGCGAGGAGGCCGGGTGCCCCAACATCTACGAGTGCTGGGAGGACCGGGAGGCCACGTTCCTCATCGGCGGGGAGCAGTGCACCCGACGCTGTGACTTCTGCCAGATCGACACCGGCAAGCCCTCCGCGCTCGACCGAGACGAGCCGCGGCGCGTGGCCGAGTCCGTCCGCGAGATGGGCCTGCGGTATTCCACCATCACCGGCGTCGCGCGGGACGATCTCGAGGACGGCGGCGCGTGGCTCTACGCGGAGACCGTCCGAAAGATCCACGAGCTCAACCCCAACACGGGGGTGGAGAACCTCATCCCGGACTTCAACGGCAACCCCGACCAGCTGGCCGAGGTCTTCGAGTCGCGCCCCGAGGTGCTCGCCCACAACCTCGAGACCGTGCCCCGCATCTTCAAGCGGATCCGGCCCGCGTTCCGGTTCGAGCGTTCCCTCGACGTGATCCGCGCCGCCCGCGACTTCGGTCTGGTGACCAAGTCCAACCTCATCCTCGGCATGGGCGAGACCACCGAGGAGATCGTCGACGCCATGAAGGACCTGCACTCCGCCGGCTGCGACATCATCACCATCACGCAGTACCTGCGTCCCACCCCGCGCCACCACCCCATCGACCGGTGGGTCAAGCCCGAGGAGTTCGTGGAGCTGTCCGACCAGGCGCGCGAGATTGGGTTCGCCGGCGTCATGGCCGGGCCGCTCGTCCGCTCGTCCTACCGTGCCGGCCGCCTGTACGTCCAGGCCCTCGAGCACCGCGGCCAGGAGGTGCCCGAGCACCTGCGCCAGCTCACCTCGGAGGGTTCGGCCTCACAGGAGGCCTCCAGCGTCCTGGCCCGCGAGGCCGCACGCGCCTGACCCCCTGCGCGTCGGCGGCCGCGACGCGGGACGCCCGACGCGCGGGTCCGCCCGCCGCCCTCCCCCGTCACCCGCGGGGCGAGGGCGGCGCGGTTCTCTGACCGCGACCGGGGCCACGTATCCTGAGGGGCATGGCGAAGAGCGAGGTCAGCAAGGCGGACAAGAAGGCGGCCCGGGCCGCGAGGCGGGCGGCGGGCAGGGAGCAGCGCGGCCAGATGTGGCAGGCGCTGAAGATCCAGTCCAAGCAGGACAAGCTGCTGTGGCCGCTGATGATCGGCGCCGTCGTGCTCGCCACGGTCGTCTTCTTCCTCCTCGGCACCCTCTGGGGCGGCGAGTGGTGGATGCTGCCGCTGGGCATCCTGGTGGGCCTCATGCTCGCCATGGTCGTCTTCACCCGGCGCGTGCAGAACACCGTGTACGGCAAGGCCGAGGGCCAGCCCGGGGCGGCCGCCTGGGCACTGGACCAGCTGCGCTCGGGCTGGCGGGTCAACCAGGCCGTCGCAGCGACCACCAGCTTCGACGCCGTGCACCGGGTGGTCGGCCGCTGCGGCATCGTGCTCGTGGGCGAGGGCCAGCCGCACCGCCTCAAGCCGCTCATGACGCAGGAGAAGAAGAAGGTCGCCCGTGTCGTGGGCGACACCCCGATCTACGAACTGATCGTGGGCGACGAGACCGACGCCACCCCCGAGCAGGTGCCGCTGCGCAAGCTCAACCGGCGCCTCACCCGCTACCCGATGAACATCAGCCGCGCCAAGGTCGACGCCCTGGACACCCGCCTGCGGGCCCTGAGCACCAAGACCGGCGTGCAGAACCAGATGCCCAAGGGACCGGTCCCCCAGGGCGCGAAGGTCCGCAACATCCAGCGCAGCGCCCGCCGCCGCGGCTGACCGGGGCCGCCGGGGCGCGCCCGGGCGGCGCCCAGGCGGGCGCGTCCCGGCCGGGGATGGTCAGCGGGAGCCGGTCAGCGCGTCCGGATGAGGGCCGTGCCGGTGGCGCGGTCGTGCATGCCGCGGCCGTCCTCGTCCTGGATCAGCGGGGGCAGCAGGAAGAAGATGAACACCACCCGCACCAGGGAGCGGACGAACCCGACGCGCTCCTCCGCGTCCACCCGCGCGGTACCGATGCCGAGAACCGCCTGACCGGGCGTCTGGGCGAACAGCCACACGCAGACCACGCCGATCACACCCCACACCAGCGGCACCGCCCAGCTCGACACCGAGGCGAACGAGTCCCCGCCCAACGCGCCGGGCCCGCCCACCGTCACGATCGCCGCGACCAGACCGTAGGCCAGGAACCAGTCCACGACGAGGGCTCCGAACCGCACCCCCAGCGAGGCCATCGAGCCGGGGCCGGACTCCGGTAGGCCGAGGTTCTCGCCCTTGAACCTCTGCTCCGGCCCGCTGCCGGACGTGGGCCCGGACAGCCATGATCCCGCTACGTCACGCATAGAGCCAGGGTAGCCCGGCGACCTGCTGTTCCCCATGTCGGCGATCGGGCGCCCCACGCGACTAGGCTTGCCCCATTGGGAGGGACGCGAACCCGGTCGCCTCATGTAACACCGGCGAAACATTCGCTTGACGGCCGGGCAACACCTCGCCCATATCGTGAGGTCAACGCACGACAGGGGACACCGGTCGCCTGTCGCACTTGAAGAGACGAGGAGCGAATCGTGGCATTCTCCACTCCGGACGAGGTCATCAAGTTCATCAAGGACGAGGGCGTCGAGTACGTCGACATCCGGTTCACCGACCTGCCGGGCAACGAACAGCACTTCACGATCGCCGCAGCGGCGTTCGACGAGGACGTGTTCGAGGACGGCCTGGCGTTCGACGGCTCCTCCATCCGGGGCTTCCAGTCGATCCACGAGTCGGACATGATGCTCCTTCCGGACGTGGCCACGGCCCGCCTGGACCCCTTCCGCCGGGCCAAGACGCTCAACGTGAGCTGCTTCGTCCACGACCCGTTCACCCGTGAGGCCTACAGCCGCGACCCGCGCAACGTCGCCCGCAAGGCCGAGGAGTACCTGGTCTCCACCGGCATCGCCGACACGTGCTTCTTCGGCGCCGAGGCCGAGTTCTTCATCTTCGACTCCGTCCGCTACGGCTCCGGCACCAACCACGGCTTCTACGAGGTCGACTCGAGCGCCGGCCACTGGAACAGCGGCGTCGGGACCGAGGCCGACGGCTCCCCCAACCTCGGGTACAAGGTCCGCGAGAAGGGCGGGTACTTCCCCGTCGCCCCGTACGACCACTTCGTCGACCTGCGCGACGAGATGTCCACCAACCTCACCAACGCCGGCTTCGAGCTCGAGCGCTTCCACCACGAGGTCGCCGGCGCCCAGCAGGAGATCAACTACAAGTTCAACACCCTGCTCCGGGCGGCGGACGACGTCCAGCTGTTCAAGTACATCGTCAAGAACACCGCGTGGAAGAACGGCAAGTCCGCGACCTTCATGCCCAAGCCCCTCTTCGGCGACAACGGCTCGGGCATGCACGCCCACCAGTCGCTGTGGAAGGACGGCCAGCCGCTGTTCCACGACGAGTCCGGCTACGCCGGCCTGTCGGACATCGCCCGCTACTACATCGGCGGCATCCTGCACCACGCGCCGTCGCTGCTGGCGTTCACCAACCCGACCATCAACTCGTACCACCGGCTCGTGCCCGGCTACGAGGCGCCGATCAACCTCGTGTACTCGCAGCGCAACCGCTCGGCCTGTGTCCGTATCCCGATCACGGGCAACAACCCCAAGGCCAAGCGCATCGAGTTCCGCTGCCCCGACTCCTCGGGCAACCCGTACTTCGCGTTCGCCGCGATGATGATGGCCGGCCTGGACGGCGTGAAGAACAAGATCGAGCCGATGGCGCCGGTCGACAAGGACCTCTACGAGCTGCCGCCGGAGGAGGCCGCGGACATCCCGCAGGCGCCCACCTCCCTGCCCGCGGTGATCGACCGCCTCGAGCAGGACCACGAGTACCTCACCGAGGGTGGCGTGTTCACCGAGGACCTCATCGAGAACTGGATCTCGTACAAGCGGGAGAAGGAGATCGCGCCGGTCAACCTGCGGCCGCACCCGCACGAGTTCGAGCTCTACTACGACTGCTGATCGCGCGGCGCGACACAGCGCCGCACCGCCGGGCCCGTAGCCCCGGAAACCCGAAACGCCCCGGCCCCACGGCCGGGGCGTTTACGGTTGTGCCAGGTAGCACTGGTCGCCCGGAGCACCACCGGGCGGTGGGCCGGGAAGGAGCCGGGATCACCATGGACAGCGACGCATTCGACTTCCGCAGCGCCTCCCCGCGGGCCAGACCCCTCAAGGTGGTCGCCGCCGCCCTCGACCCCGAGCACGACCCCGACGCGGACAGCGAGGGCCGGGGCTACCCGGTCCTGCTCAAGCTCTCGCGGGTGCTCGACCCCGAGGAGGCCCGCCTCATCCTCGAACGCAACCCCTTCCTCCACGCCACCGCCGGCTCCCGCAAGCTCATCGCCATGGACACCTCCGTCGAGACCCTCCGCGAGCAGAAGGACCGCCTGCAACTGCTGCTCGCCGAGGTCGAGGCCGACGCCCTGGCCGAGCAGGCGCGACGCCGGATGGAGGAACACCGCGCGGCCGAACTGCGCGTGGCGGAGCTCCGGCGCCGCAACGAGGTCCTCGGCGAGATCGAGTGGTGACCGCCGACCGGATGGGAAGCGGCCGCCCGCGTGGGAGAATCCGTCCATGAGATCGCCGCTGCGTTCCAGCTCCGTCCCCGGCACCGCACGGTCCGCGTCCGGGGCCGCCCGGTCCGCCGTGGACCACCCGGCGCTGGAATGGCTGGCCCGCGCCGGCTTCGTCATGAACGGCGTCGTCCACCTGCTCATCGGCTGGATCGCCGTGCGGATCGCCCTGGGCTCCGGCGGCGGCGAGGCCTCCAACTCCGGCGCGCTCGCCCAGATCGCCTCGGCCCCCGGCGGCCAGGTGATGCTCTGGGCTGGTGCCGCGGCGTTCATCGCGCTGGGCCTGTGGCAGGTCACCGAGCTGATCGTGGGCTCGGAGGAGGCCTCCGACCGGCTCAAGGCCGGCGCGAAGGCGGCCGTCTACGTGGCGCTGGGGCTGACCACCGCCCGGTTCGCCTCCGGCGGCGGCGGGTCGGACTCGCAGACCGCGTCCGGCGCCACGGCGGGACTGCTGGGTTCGGGCGCCGGCAAGGTCGCGCTGGTGATCGTGGGGCTCGTCCTGCTCGGCGTGGGCGGCTATCACGTGTACAAGGGCGCGACCGCGAAGTTCGTCGAGGACCTCGAACGCACCGGCCGCGGCCGGGTCGGCCGCGCGGTGATCATCGCGGGGCGGGTGGGGTACGTCGCCAAGGGCGTCGCGCTGGCGATCGTCGGCGGGCTCGTGATCGCCGCGGTCGTCAAGGCGGATCCGGAGAAGGCCGGCGGGCTGGACGCCGCCCTGCGCACGGTCGGCGAACAGCCCTTCGGACAGGTGCTCCTCGTCCTCACCGGCGCGGGCATCGCCCTGTTCGGTCTCTACTCGATCGCGCGGGCCCGGTTCGCCCGCATGTGACCCCCGCGGACGGCGCCCCGCCACCGGGCGGCCGGGCTCAGCCGAGCTTGGGGAAGTTCTGCGGGCAGTACGTACCCACCGCGGCGCCCAGGAAGAAGCCCTGGCCGTCGGGATCCAACCCGGCACGCTCGCCGAGCCAGCCGGACACCTCGTCCATCTGCTGACCGCCGTCGAAACGGCCGCACGCCTCCGTGGCCGTGGCCACCGGATCCATCCCCTCGGGCAACGTCACCCCGCGACGCTCGAGCAGGGCGGCGAAGTCCCCGGCGCCCGGTGCGGGCGGGGCGGGCTCGGCCGGCGGGGCGTCGGACGGCGCGGGCGCGGCGTCCTCGGGCGGGGGCAGGGGCTCCGGCTCGCCGGGCATCGGCTCGGGTTGCGGGGACTGCGGCGGGGGCGGTGGGACGGGCCCGGTCGGCTTCTCCGGCCGCTCCTCGGCGAACGGCGTGGCGGACGTCGACGCCGTGGGCTCCGCGGACACCTCCGGGGCCTCCCCCTCGACCGTGGCCCCGCCGCAGCCCGCGAGGACGGCCAACAGGACCGCGCCCGTGGCGGCGACGGCGGCCCCGGGCCCGGTCGCGCGCGAACGTGAACTCATGGTGCGCATGGTAGGTCACGCACCCGCCGGAGCGGGCAGACGCACCGTGGCGAGCACGCCCCGGTGATCGGTCCGGTCCACCTCGACGGTGCTGGTCCGGCCCACCGCGAGGGCCCCACGCGCCAGGACGTGATCGATCCCGATGAGCGGCGGGTACCAGCGGTCCGCCGGCCACGTGGGCACCCAGCCGTCCCGGCCACCCGACACGGAATCGGTGTACCCGAGGTCCCGCAGGTCGCGGAACCGCACGTGATCCCACGTCGCGTTGAAATCACCGCCCACGATCACCGGCGCGGGGCCGGGCAGGCTGCCCAGGTACCACCGGAGGCGATCCGCCTCCTCCACCGCCAGCGCGGCGTCGAACACCGGCGCCACCGGATGCGCGGCCACCACCGTCACCGGACCGCCGGGCCCGGCCATCTCGGTCCGCACCAGGCCCAGACTGAAGCCGGGCACCCGCTCGGGCGGCGAGAGCGGGAACCGCGACCACACCGCCACCCCCTGGGTCGTGGGCGCGGTCGAGGCGGCCTCGTGCGGCAGCAGGCCCGTGAGGCCGGCGGTGCGCAGCGCGTCCGCCGACTCCGGGGTGGTCTCCACCGTCAGGAGCAGGTCCACCCCGCCGGTGCGTACCGCCCGCACCACGTCGTGCGGGGCGGCCCTGCCGTACTCGAGGTTCTGCACCATCACCCGCACGCCGACGCCCTCGTCGTCGTCGGCGTCAACGTTCCGTGCCGGCCCCACCAGCGGCGCGTACTGGACAACGCCCACGCCGACCAGCACGACGGCCACGATCCCCAGAAGTACCGACCGCGCTCGCGCGGCGGCGACCACCGCCACCAGGGAGAACGCCCAGAGCGCGACCGCGAACGACGCGAGCACGGGCACCAGCGCCACCTCCGCGCGGGAGTGGTGCAGCGCCACCCCGGCCGCGGCGACGAGCGCGGCGAGCAGTGCGACGGCCCGGGCGACCGGGCGCCGGCCGCTCAACGCAGGAACTTGCGCAGGTCCCCCAGCGCGGCGATGACGCGGTCCAGGTCGTCACCGTTGCGCACCATCGAGCGCACCGTCTCCGCCACCGACGCCACCGTCGGGGTGGACGGCACGGCGGACGACCCGACCGGCTCGCCCACGAGGGCACCGGACGCCGCACGCGCCGCGCCCGGTCGGCGGCGATCCGGGCCCAGCTCCACCTCGAAGCGGTCGCCCTTCTCGTCGGAGCCGATGCAGCGGACCCGCTCGTCGGCCGGCACACCGGCCGCACGCACGGCGTCGACGAACTCGTACAACTCCCCGTACGTCACGCCGTCGAGGGTGAGGGTGAGATTCATGGTCACAGGCATGTGCCCAGGTTATCGGCGCCACCGGGCCGGTACATCGGGGACGACCCCCATCCGCACCCCGAACCCGACCCGCGCGTCAGTCCTCACCCCAGAACACGCGGTCCACCGCGCGGCGACCGTGGCGGGTCACCCGCAGGTACTCGTTGAGGAACTCCGCACCGTCGGCGGAGCCCGTGCAGATCATCGCCACCGCCGCGAGGATCTTGCCCTGACCCGGAAGCTGGTCCACCGCCTTCCCGCGCGCCAGGACCAGCGCGTTGCGGGCGTGCCCGGCCATGAGCCACGACTGGACCAACGCGTCGCGCTCGCCCTCCGACAGCAGCTCCGCCGAGGCGGCCGCGTCGAGGGCCTCCAGCGTGGAGGTGGTGTGCAGACCCGGCACCCGCGCGGCGTGCTGCATGGTGAGCAGCTGGGCGCACCACTCGACGTCCGCGAGGCCGCCGCGTCCGAGCTTGGTGTGGGTGGCCGGGTCCGCGCCCCGCGGCAGCCGCTCCGAGTCGATCCGCGCCTTCATCCGCCGGATCTCCTGCACGACCTTCGGCGGTACGCCGTCCTCCGGGTAGCGGAACACGTCGATCATGTGGAGGAAGTCCAGGCCCAGCCCGCGGTCGCCCGCCGCGAACGACGCGCGCAGCAGCGCCTGCAGCTCCCAGGTCTCCGCCCACGTGGAGTAGTAGGCGCGGTAGGACGCCAGGGTCCGGACCAGGGGGCCGTTGCGCCCCTCGGGGCGCAGGTCGGCGTCCAGGTCCAGGGGAGGATCCGACGACGGCGAGGACAGCAGCCTCCCCACCCGTTCGGCCACCTGCGTGGCCCACCGGACCGCCTCCGGGTCGTCGGTCCCGGCGGTGGGCTCGCACACGATCATCACGTCCGCGTCCGACCCGTAGGACAGCTCGTCCCCGCCGAGCCGACCCATGCCGATGTAGGCGATGCGGGCCGGCGGGCTCCCGCCCTCGGGCATCATGTCGCGGATCACCGCCGCCAGCGCCGCCTCGAGGACCGCACGCCACACCGCGGACAGCCGCCGGCCCACGTCCGGCACGGAGATCATGCCCAGCACGTCCGCCGC
>NZ_JAVHXC010000015.1:0-8009 GCF_032248695.1 Dietzia sp. CH92
CCCACACACCACTCCACGACGACCTCACAGTCACCGTCTCGCGGGGCTCGCTGCCCAATTCGGGGCAACTTCTCCAGTGTAAGCCTCCCGGCCGCCCCAGTCAAAACCAGGCCCGCCGCTCACCTACTCCGGCTCGCCACCAGCTCGCTGGGCCGTCTCTCTCGTTCCGGCCCCGCTCCCTGGCGGCTCCGATAAAGTTACACGGCCGTTCGCCGTTCACCTAATCGCCAGGTCAAAGGCTGTTTCCGGTTTTCCGGGGCCCAGATGGTCGTCAGTCCGCCGGCGGATCGACCCGGAACCCCGGCGCCCGGGGATCAGGGGCCCCGCGCAGTAGGCGCCGTCTCGTCCGGGCGCACGGAAAGGGGCGGGTGCCCGGGTTCGGACCTTGTCTCACGTATGAGCCTCCTCGGGGCAGCTCTCATCGAGCCGTCGTCCACCCTGAGACGCGGCCTTCGCCACTGCTCCCCGCCTGCCGCGACAGGGCCTGCAGCTACCGGCCGTTCACCTATGCCAGACCGGTCTGTCTAGTCAAACTTTTCGGTCGGGGCGACCGGGTTCGTATCCGTTTCCGGATCGGCTCACTAGCGTTCTGCCGCACATTGATCGCACGCACCCAGGAGCCCCATCCAATGCCCCGGTTCACCAGGCCAACTCCCAGACTCGCCCTCCTCGCCGTGATCGCCGCACCGCTCATGGTCCTAGCCACCGCGTGCGGCGGCGCCGCCGACGGCGATACCGCCTCCGAGGAAACCTTCGTCCTCAAGGTCACCGACGGTGCCAACGCCGGCCCGCTCGCGGTGGGCAAGCGTGACGGGACGTTCGACGAGGCGTTGGCCCCACTCGGGGCCAGGGTGGAATGGGTCGAGGCGGCTCCCAGCGTGAGCGCCAACCTCAAGCTCTTCAGCACGGGCGAGCTCGACATCTCCGAGGGGGCCTTCAGCCCGGTGGTGGGCGCGCTGTCCAAGGACGTCGATCTCAAGATCGTCGCCGCCGCAGAGCAGGGCGGCCAGGACCAGAGCGGCATCATCGCCCGGCCCGACTCCGGCATCGAGTCGGTCCGGGACCTCGAGGGCAAGCGCGTGGCCGTGAACCCCGCGGCCAAGGGCGAGTACCTGACCCTCCTGGCCCTCGAGCAGGCCGGTGTTCCGGTGAACTCGGTCGAGCGGGTCCCGCTGCAGATCAAGGACGGCGCCTCGGCGTTCTCCACCGGCCAGGTCGACGCCTGGGCCTCGTTCAACGCGCCCTACCAGGAGGCCAAGGCCAACGGTGCGGTGGAACTGGTCAACGAGGGCCAGCTCGACTCGCAGGACCGCAAGGTTCTCCTGGTCCGTGGATCGGTGGCGCAGGAACGGCCCGACGTGGTGGCCGCGTTCCTCTCCACACTCCAGGAACTCGTCCTTCGACAGGCCTCGGAGCCGGCCGACTTCCAGAACGTCTTCACCACCACCGGCCCCACCGCGCTGAGCGGCACCCGGCTGGAGGATGCCATCGCCGTCGGCGCCCAGGCCCTTCCCCCGGTTCCGCCTGGAGAGGACGAGGCCGAGGCTCTCGAGGCCGTCTCCCGAGTCTTCACCGAGAACGGCGTCACCCCTGCCCAGCTCTCCGCCGAGGATGTCTTCCTGGACCTGCGTCCGCTGGTCTCGCCTGAGCAGGCGGCTCAGATCGACCTCGAGGCCGGCCAATGACCAGCGCGGTGGCACCCGGTACCCGGCCCGTGACGACCGCCGCCGGTGACGACCCCGCCTCCGCCGTCGGCGCGATCCCGCTGGTCACCCCTCGCGTCCGCGCGGCATCGCCGCACCCCTGGTGGCTCTCCCTGACCATTCGGGTCTCGGTCCCCGCAGCCATCGTGGCCGTCTGGTGGATCGGGTCCGCCACCGGGCTCATCCAGCCCGAGGTCCTGGCGGGTCCGCCCGCGGTGTGGACCGCCGGCGTGGAACTCACGCAGTCCGGCGAGTTGGCGGCCTTTGCCGCAGCGTCGTTCCAGCGGGCCGCGATCGGAGTCACGCTCGGAGTGGTGATCGGCCTGGTGTGCGGTGCGCTCGCAGGGCTCTCCGCTCTGGGCGAAGAGCTGATCGACGCCACCATGCAGATCAACCGGGCCATCCCGTTCCTCGCCCTGGTTCCGCTGTTCATCGCGTGGTTTGGCATCGAGGAGGGCTTCAAGGTGGTCCTCATCGCCGTCGCCACGGTCAGCCCCATGTACGCCTACACCTACCTGGGCGTGCGCAACGTCGACCGCAAGATGGTCGAGGCCGCCCGCAGCTACGGACTCACCGGGCCGGCACTCATCTTCGGTGCCATCCTCCCGTCCGCTCTGCCGAGCATCCTCATGGCCCTGCGCATCTGCCTGACCATCAGCATCACCGGGCTGATCGCCGCCGAGCAGATCGGCACCCGGGAGGGCATCGGATACCTGGCCACCATGGCCCAGGAGTACAACCGCACGGACTACATGGTCCTGTGTGTGGCCCTCTACGCCCTGCTCGGACTGGCCTTTGACGCCGTGGTCCGTCTGATCGAAAAGGTCGCCATGCCGTGGCGAGGACAGGTGGCGAACCGATGAGCCCGACGACGACAACCGCAGCCACCGTGAGCCCTTCCAAAGCCGTGAATCCTTCCACCACCGCAGCCCCGTCCACTGCTGCAGCCCCGTCCACCGCCGTTAACTCCGACCTCCCGCCGCTTCTCGAGCGCACCCCCACCCCGGAGTCCGCAGAAGAACGACGCCGCGGGCGTCCGGTCGCAGTTTCCCTGCGAGGCCTCACCAAGCGGTTCGGGGACAAGACCGTCCTGCAGGACATCGACCTGGATATCCACCGCGGGGAGTTCGTGGTGCTGCTCGGGCCGAGCGGCACGGGAAAGACCACTCTCCTGCGACTTCTCGACGGGCTCGAGGGCCCGGATTCCGGCGAGATCCGGGTCCCCAAGGTCCGGACCACCGTCTATCAGGAACCGCGTCTCATCCCGTCCAAGAAGGTGCTCGGCAACGTCACTCTCGGACAGAAGCGATCGGCCGCCACCCGGGAGGCCGCGGAGCGTGCCCTCGGCGAGGTGGGGCTCGGCGACAGGTCCGGGCAGTGGCCCGCCACTCTCTCCGGAGGCGAGGCCCAGCGCGTGGCCCTGGCCCGAGCCCTGGTCCGCGAGCCGGACCTACTGCTCCTCGACGAGCCCTTCGCCGCCCTGGACGCCCTCACCCGGCTCCAGATGCAAGACCTGGTGGGCGACCTCGTGGCCACCCACAGCCCGGCGGTGCTCATGGTGACCCATGACGTCGACGAGGCCGTCCGCCTGGCCGACAGAGTCCTGGTGCTCGACGGCGGGAGCATCGCCCTCGACGTGGACATCGACCTGGCCCGCCCCCGAGACCGCAGCGACCCCGGCGCACTCGCCTACCGCACTGAATTCCTCGCCCGCCTCGGCGTGGGGCGACTCTCTCCCGACAGGACTTCACCATGACCATCGACACCCTCTGGTACACCCGCTGCCCGGTGCCCACCGCGAGCGGCATCGCCCACGGCCTCGGCACCCTGGCCGACGCCGCCTCCGGCGCGGGACTGGACTTCCGCATCCTCCAGGACGCGGACGCCCAGACCGCCCTCCATCACTTCGACCACCAGCTCACCGGGCTCATCCGGGAGGGCGGCAACGTGCCGGCCCTCGCGGCCCGCGCCGCCGGCGCCCCCACCCGACTCATCGGGCTGACCTGGGTGGATGAGGCACAGCAGATCCTCGTCGCCGCTGACTCCCACATCTCCTCGGCCGCCGACCTGGCCGGGCGCCGGATCGCCATCCCCGCCTGGGCGGCCGACGGCGGTCGGAGCTTCCCCCGGGCCATGGCGTTGCACGGCTTCAGCTCGGCACTGACCTCGGCGGGGCTGACGCTCACCGATGTCGTCGTCGTCGAGGTGGACGTGGAACGCGCCCCCGAGGTCCGGGGCTCCTCCCCCGCGCCGGCCGGCAGCGAGGCCCTGCCCCACAGCGACGCCACGTCCTTCCGCGCCGACCGAGGCCGGGCTGTCACCACCCCCGGCCTGGACGAACTGCTCGCCGGGACGGTGGACGCGATCTACGTCAAGGGCGCCCGCGGGGCCGACGCCGCACGCGAGCTCGGGTTGCGCGTCGCCGTGGATCTGGACACCGAGACGACTCTGCGCGGGCGGGTGAACAACGGCACCCCACGGCCCATCACCGTCCACTCCCAACTCCTCGACGAGCACCCCGAGGTGGTGGTGGACTTCCTCGTCCGCAGCCTGGACGCGGCCGCCTGGGCCTCCACCGACCTGCCGGGGGTCCGAGAGCTACTGGCTCGGGAGACCTTCGCCGAGGGCAGCGGGGTGGAGGACGCCTACGGCGAGGACTTCCACGTGGGCCTGGTCCCCACCCTCGACTCCGAGCGGCTCGACCTCCTGGCCGTCCAAGAGCAGTTCCTCTACGCCCATGGATTCCTCAAAGCTCGCGTGGACGTGGCCGCCTGGGCCGATCCGGCGCCGCTCGAGCAGGCACTGGCCGTCATCGCCGCCCGCACGGACTCACGCCCGGTGTCCCCCGAGGCCGCCCGCGCACAGGGGGTGCCCGCATGAGCGAGTTCGTCTGGCGACTGCCCTCCCACGGGGACGGCCGTAGCGCCCGCGCCGCCGAGCGCACCCGCGGCGGGTTCGGTCCCGACGGTGGCGAGGGGGCCGCCCCCACGATCGCCACGGACCGCCGACGGTCCACGGCGTTCGACAACCTGGACCAGGTCATTCATGCCGCCGAACTCACCGGGTGGGACGGCGTCCTGGCACCGTACGATCCGCTCGGCGAGGAATCCTGGGTGGTCACCGCCTCCGCGCTGCGCGGCACCCGCTACGTCCGGGGCGTCGTGGAGTTCACCCCGACCTTCGGGACCCCGGTGTACGCCTCCAAGATGTCCGCCACGCTCCAGACCATCTCGTCCGGGCGACTGGACTGGCGGCTCCACGTGGACGTGGTTTCGGACCTGGCCCGCTCCCTCGGGGACGACCTCACCGGCGACGACCGCTACCGCCGCGCCGACGAGTTCCTCACCGTCGCACGCAGCGTGTGGAACGACGACCCCGTCCCCGGCGCCGGCTTCCGTGGCACCGGTGCCACCCATTCCGGCGAGTATTTCCACGTCCTCGACGGCGGGTTCCGCGGCATCCTCTCCGGGCGCCCCTTCCCGAGGGTCATCCTGTCCGGCTCATCGGACGCCGCGGTGGAACTGTCCGCCGCCCACGCCGACATCCACTTGCTCACCCTGGACGACGACCCCGCGGTGGGAACCGAGATCAGGCTCCGTGCCGCCGACCGGGGGCGGACCGTCCGACTGGGCCTCGAGCTTCCGGTGATCGCCCGCGAGACCGAGGACGAGGCCTGGGCCCGGGTCGATCGACTCCTACACCAGGTTCAGCCCGATGCACCGACGGCAGGTCCTGACCCCGACGCCCGCCCGGACGAGTGGTCCGGCTTCGACGCCTTCGGCTACTCCACCCGGCGGGGCCTGGTCGGATCGTATGAGCAGGTGGCGTCCCGCTTCGCCGAGTTGGAGCGCGACGGGATCGACTACTTCGTGGTGACCGCCCACCCCCACATCGACGAGCTCTACCGGGGCGGGGAGCACTGGCTGCACCTCGCCGACCCGGCCGGACGCACTCTGACGCCCGAGGAGGCCAGCGCATGACCATCGACTTCTACTGGCGGATCGGGATGGAGGGGGACCACGCGTCCCTCCGTACCCCTCGCCGCTACAACCGGGGGAACGCTTCCGGGTACGGTCCCGGCAATGTCGCCCCGGCGATCCGCGGCGGACAGCTCGACTCCCACAGCTACATCGACCACGTGGCGGCGGTGGCCAAGGCGAGCGAGTCTGCGGGATTCCTCGGCGGTCTCCTGCCCTCGTTCCCCGTCACCGACGACCCCTGGGCCACCGCCGCGGCCCTCGCCAGGGAGACCAGCACCTACCGGTTCATGGTGGCCTTCCAGCCGGGGTTCCTCCATCCGGTCCAGGCGGCCCGGATGACGGCGAGCATGCAGCGCGCCACCGGCGGCCGCCTGCTCTACAACGTCATCAGCGGAGGCGGCGGACCCGCGCAGCTCTGGTGGGGAGACAAGGTCGACCACGACGACCGCTACGCCCGGACCAGCGAGTTCCTGGACGTCCTCAAGGGCGTCTGGGATGGCGAGCCGTTCGACTACGACGGCCGCTTCTACCGGACCCGCGGCGCCGCACTCCCACCCGGCCTTGCCGGACAGGACTTCCCCGAGCTGTTCTTCTCCGGATCCTCAGGAGCAGCGATCGACGCCGCCGGACGCCACAGCGACTACTACCTGTCCTGGCTGGAGCCGTTCGCCGACCTCACGGCCAAGTTCGACGGGGTCCGCGCCCACTCAGAGCGCATTGGCCGTACGCCCCGCTTCGCGGTCCGGATCGACATCGTCGCCCGGCACACCGAGGAAGCGGCCTGGGCCGAGATCGAGAAGGGCTGGGCCCACGTCGACCGGCAAGCCGCCCGGTCCGCCGCCCAGGGAGATTCCGTCGGCGCCGCCCGCATCGCCGGCTGGGTGCCGGGAACCATCAACGACTACCGGGACCTGGAGATCCAGCCCAACGTGTGGGCCGGCTTCAACCTCATCCGTGGCGGGCCTGCGTTCGGCCTGGTCGGCAGCTACGAGCAGGTGGCCGAGCGCCTTGACGAGCTGTTGGCACTGGGCGTGGATGCCTTCATCCTCGCCGGGAACCCCCACCTCGAGGAGGCCTACCGGGTCGGAGAGGAAGTCCTGCCACTGCTCGGCCGCCACCGCCTGACCCCGCCCGATTCGCCCGGCGCACTCTCCGTCCTCCAGCACACCTCCACCATCACCGAAAGGATCCCGTCATGACCACCGCAGCAACCCAACTCTCCGCCGAGGTACTCGAGTTCGCCGCAGCCGCAGCTCGCGACGCCGAGACCGCCTACCGCGTCTTCCACGAGACCGGCACCGTCCGCGGCAGTGGCACGGTGAACTTCGTCGAGCGCGTCCCCGGCGAGGACCTGGCCGTCCAGCTCAACCCGCCGGGCCCCTGGGCCTCGAGCACCACCATCGAGCCGGTGATTGCCACGTTCGACGGCGAGATCCTCTCCGGCAGGGGCCATGCCGCCTTTGTGCCCACCTTCGGCCGGGTCTTCCGGGAGCGCCCGGAGATCACCTCTGCCGTGCACGTCCACTCCCCCTGGCTCGGCGGATGGGCCCAGACCCATCAGCCTCTGCCCATCCGCTACGCGGCGTCCCAGCGCCTCACCCTGTCCCGGCAGATCTACCCGCACCTGGACCGGTCGGTGAACGCGGGCGACTTCATCCTGGAGAAGCTGCAGATCGATCCGGACCTGGTCGCGATCTTCGAGGCCAACGGCGGCTCGCACATGATCGGGCGAGGCGGGCTGATCACCCTGGCCAAGTTCGTGGTCCTGCTGGAGGAGGGCGCCAACTATCAGGCGATCGGCGAGGCGGTGGGCGGCTCCCAGGAGTTCGACCAGACCAACCTCGTCGAACAGTGGGGACGCAGTGGCCTGCTCGAGGAGGCTCGCCGAAGGGGTCTCGTCACCATCTGATCGGACAGCCCTCCATACCCCGGCCCTGCCACCTCTCGTCGCGCACAGAGGTGGCAGGGCCGATCGATTTCGGCGGGATTCTCATACGCGGGCTGCCCCCTTCGCCTCAGCACAGCTACTCCGGCACAGCCGAAGGCGGACTCAACGCCGTCGCCACATTGGTGTCACGTGACGTCGGGCACGGGCTGTTCCCCGGCTGCGGGGCTGGGCCTGCCGCCGGCTCCGGGCTGGTTGAGGGTGTGGGGGTGTAAATGGCGGGAACCCCGAACCGTGGAGTTCGGGGTTCCAGCGTTGTGTGAAGTTGTGTTCGGCGGTGTCCTACTCTCCCACACCCTCGCGAGTGCAGTACCATCGGCGCTGGCAGGCTTAGCTTCCGGGTTCGGAATGGGACCGGGCGTTTCCCTGCCGCTATGGCCG
>NZ_JAVHXC010000016.1:0-2500 GCF_032248695.1 Dietzia sp. CH92
TATTTCAACAACGACTCCACACACACTGGCGTGCATGCTTCACAGTCTCCCACCTATCCTACACAAACCGAATCGAACGCCAATACCAAGCTATAGTAAAGGTCCCGGGGTCTTTTCGTCCTGCCGCGCGTAACGAGCATCTTTACTCGTAATGCAATTTCGCCGAGTCTGTGGTCGAGACAGCAGAGAAGTCGTTACGCCATTCGTGCAGGTCGGAACTTACCCGACAAGGAATTTCGCTACCTTAGGATGGTTATAGTTACCACCGCCGTTTACTGGGGCTTAAATTCTCAGCTTCGCCTTGCGGCTAACCGGTCCTCTTAACCTTCCAGCACCGGGCAGGCGTCAGTCCGTATACATCGACTTACGTCTTCGCACGGACCTGTGTTTTTAGTAAACAGTCGCTTCTCTCTGGTCTCTGCGACCACCCCCAGCTCACGGAGCAAGTCCGGTCACCGGGCGTGGTCCCCCTTCTCCCGAAGTTACGGGGGCATTTTGCCGAGTTCCTTAACCACAGTTCTCTCGATCGCCTTGGTATTCTCTACCTGACCACCTGTGTTGGTTTGGGGTACGGGCCGTGTATGAACTCACTAGAGGCTTTTCTCGGCAGCATAGGATCACTGAATTCCCCACAACGGGTATGCATCAAGTCTCAGCCTTATGTGTGACACGGATTTGCCTATGTCACGGCCTACACTCTTACACCAGTACAACCACTGACTGGCCCAGCTACCTTCCTGCGTCACCCCATCGCTTGGCTACTACCAGATCAGGTCCCGCGCATCCCCACCACGTACACCGAAGTGTCTCTAGGTGGTTTTGGGCGGTTAGTATCACTGATTCACCATGGGCGCGCATACACGGGTACGGGAATATCAACCCGTTGTCCATCGACTACGCCTGTCGGCCTCGCCTTAGGTCCCGACTCACCCTGGGCAGATTAGCTTGACCCAGGAACCCTTGGTCATCCGGCGGACGAGTTTCTCACTCGTCATTCGCTACTCATGCCTGCATTCTCACTCGTGTGGCCTCCACACCTGGATCACTCCGGCGCTTCTATGGCCACACGACGCTCCCCTACCCATCCATACACCTGCCCGGAGGAGGTTATTGTATGAATGCCGCGGCTTCGGCGGTGTACTTGAGCCCCGCTACATTGTCGGCGCAGGACCACTTGACCAGTGAGCTATTACGCACTCTTTCAAGGGTGGCTGCTTCTAAGCCAACCTCCTGGCTGTCTCAGCGATCCCACATCCTTTTCCACTTAGTACACGCTTAGGGGCCTTAGCCGGCGATCTGGGCTGTTTCCCTCTCGACTATGAAGCTTATCCCCCACAGTCTCACTGCCGCACTCTCACACCTCGGCATTCGGAGTTTGGCTGACGTCAGTAACCTTGTAGGGCCCATCGGCCATCCAGTAGCTCTACCTCCGAGGTGAAACATGCGACGCTGCACCTAAATGCATTTCGGGGAGAACCAGCTATCACGGAGTTTGATTGGCCTTTCACCCCTACCCACAACTCATCCCCTCAGTTTTCAACCTAAGTGGGTTCGCGCCTCCACGACGTCTTACCGTCGCTTCACACTGGCCATGGGTAGATCACTCCGCTTCGGGTCTAGAGCATGCCACTAACATCGCCCTATTCGGACTCGCTTTCGCTACGGCTTCCCCACACGGGTTAACCTCGCGACATACCACTAACTCGCAGGCTCATTCTTCAAAAGGCACGCCATCAGCCCGAAAGCCTCTGACGGATTGTAAGCACACGGTTTCAGGTACTATTTCACTCCCCTCCCGGGGTACTTTTCACCATTCCCTCACGGTACTAATCCGCTATCGGTCACCAAGGAGTATTTAGGCTTACCGGGTGGTCCCGGCAGATTCACAGCAGATTTCACGGGCCCGCTGCTACTTGGGTACACAAATCGTTGGGCCGCAAGGCTTTCAGGTACGGGACTCTCACCCTCTCCGGCCGACCCTTCCAAGTCGTTCCCCTAACCCGCGATCACTCAACGCCCGGTCCGGCAGAACCAAGGACATCGCGCCCCACAACACCACACACGCAACCCCTGCCGGGTATCACACGCATGCGGTTTAGCCTGATCCGCGTTCGCTCGCCGCTACTGACGGAATCACTGTTGTTTTCTCTTCCTGCGGGTACTGAGATGTTTCACTTCCCCGCGTTCCCTCCACGCACCCTATGTATTCAGATACGGGTAACACGCCATCACGCGTGCTGGGTTTCCCCATTCGGACACCCTCGGATCACAGCTCGTTTGGCAGCTCCCCGAGGCTTATCGCAGCCTACTACGTCCTTCATCGGCTCTTGGTGCCAAGGCATCCACCGTGTGCTCTTACACACTTACATTCACAAACAATTAAAGATGCTCGCGTCCACTGTGCAGTTCTCAAACAACACACACCAACCCCACCCACACCCACGACCCGAAGGTCATCGGAAGGCGTATCGGGAATCAGTGCCACCAGAAACAACCAAAC
>NZ_JAVHXC010000017.1:0-901 GCF_032248695.1 Dietzia sp. CH92
TGTGAAGTTGTGTTCGGCGGTGTCCTACTCTCCCACACCCTCGCGAGTGCAGTACCATCGGCGCTGGCAGGCTTAGCTTCCGGGTTCGGAATGGGACCGGGCGTTTCCCTGCCGCTATGGCCGCCGTAACTCTGTGAAACAAGGGCCCACACGTGGTGTGTGTGGGTGTGTTGTTTCAGATACTGCACAGTGGACGCGGGTCGATCTTGTAAAAAGGTGTTTGTGTGTAAGTCCTCGGCCGATTAGTACCGGTCACCTGCACGCATTGCTGCGCTTCCAGTTCCGGCCTATCAACCCCATGGTCTGTGGGGGGCCTTAACCACGCGAAGGTGGTGAGAAACCTCATCTTGGAACAGGCTTCCCGCTTAGATGCTTTCAGCGGTTATCCCTTCCGAACGTAGCTAACCAGCGATGCTCCTGGTGGAACAACTGGCACACCAGAGGTTCGTCCGTCCCGGTCCTCTCGTACTAGGGACAGCCTTCCTCAAGTTTCTTACGCGCGCGGCGGATAGAGACCGAACTGTCTCACGACGTTCTAAACCCAGCTCGCGTGCCGCTTTAATGGGCGAACAGCCCAACCCTTGGGACCTACTCCAGCCCCAGGATGCGACGAGCCGACATCGAGGTGCCAAACCATCCCGTCGATATGGACTCTTGGGGAAGATCAGCCTGTTATCCCCGGGGTACCTTTTATCCGTTGAGCGACACCGCTTCCACTTGCCGGTGCCGGATCACTAGTCCCGACTTTCGTCCCTGCTCGACGTGTCAGTCTCACAGTCAAGCTCCCTTGTGCACTTGCACTCAACACCTGATTGCCATCCAGGCTGAGGGAACCTTTGGGCGCCTCCGTTACTCTTTGGGAGGCAACCGCCCCAGTTAAACTACCCACCAGGCACTGTCC
>NZ_JAVHXC010000018.1:0-774 GCF_032248695.1 Dietzia sp. CH92
CATCATCGGCCGCCACGACCCCGACGGCATCCGGCTACGCAAAGCCGACGCCAGCCGGGCCCGCGGAGTCCGGTTCACCAAAGGCGCCGACGGCATGTCCAACGTCTCGGCCATCCTGGCCACCGAGGAAGCCGCCGTCCTGGCCGAGGCCCTGGATCACCGCGTCGCCGAACACGAGGCCGCCGACGCCGCCGCCGCCACTGCCGGTGCGGACGAGGCCGCGGACTCCGGACCCGAGGTGTCGTACACCAAGCCTGAGCGTCGCGCGGATGCGTTGATGTCCCTGGTGTGCGGGGACGTACCCGGCAACGCCGGATCCCGCGACGNGCCTGAGCGTCGCGCGGATGCGTTGATGTCCCTGGTGTGCGGGGACGTACCCGGCAACGCCGGATCCCGCGACGCCGCCGACTCCGAGGGTGGCTCCGCCGACGCCGCCGACGCCGCCGCCGCTGACGCCGCTGCGGCCGGCCCTGCCGCACCGGGTGGCCGGGCGCCGGTGTGGCGGCCGACGGACACCGTCATCGCCCCCGGCCAGCCGGGCCGGGATCAGGACGGGGTGCGGGGGGAGTTCACCCGCACCGGCGAGGCCGCCCTGGCCACCCTGCTGGAGATGCTCGCCACCTGTGACGGCGCCAGCTTCGAGCAGGTGGATCCCACGATCGGCGCCGCCGACCAGCCCGGCGCCGAACTCAAGTATCGGCCCGGGGCGGAGTTGGCGCGGCGAGTCCGGCTACGCGATGGCACCTGCCGCCATCCCGGGTGCACGGTCCCGGC
>NZ_JAVHXC010000019.1:0-265 GCF_032248695.1 Dietzia sp. CH92
GGGTGATCTGCGCCGCCATGTCCGCCGCCGTCCACGTTTTCAGGTCTTCGTTCAGGGCGATGTAATCGCAGCCGTCGTAGGCGAACTGCCAGTACCCGCGGAGGAGGCGCCCGTCCGACTCCACGTCACAGCCAGCCATCCACTGGAGTGTGTGAGAGCCGCCCGCGCTCTGGTTGTAGTAGCGCAGCGCGGTCCTCAGGTCCACTCGGAAACTCTGCTCATTGCCCTTGGCTCTCCGTGTCTCCCGCTCCCAATACTCCGGCCC
>NZ_JAVHXC010000019.1:411-611 GCF_032248695.1 Dietzia sp. CH92
GCTCTATCCACCGCGCCCGCGGCTCATATCTCGGATTCTCCGCGTCGCTGTCGAAGCGCACGAACTCCGTGTTGTCCACGTAGCCGACTTCCATGTACCGGGGCTCCCCGAAGCCGGGCCGGGACACGGCGGTGACGAAATACCTCAGCGAGTGTGAGCCAGCGCGGGTCTGAGTCGGACCCAGGGCGGCCGCCAGCAGC
>NZ_JAVHXC010000020.1:0-215 GCF_032248695.1 Dietzia sp. CH92
GGCGGTGAACGAGTGCGCAGTGCCATGAAGGCCTCGGGCACGCTTCGGGAGTACAAGGTGGTGGGGCGCTGCTTGCCAACCCCAAAATGCCACACACCACCACTGTACCGTATGCGAATCTTTGCACCCAACCATGTGGTGGCCAAGTCCCGCTTCTGGTACTTTGTGTCACAGCTGAAGAAGATGAAGAAGTCATCCGGGGAAATTGTGTACTG
>NZ_JAVHXC010000020.1:257-611 GCF_032248695.1 Dietzia sp. CH92
CCAAAATGCCACACACCACCACTGTACCGTATGCGAATCTTTGCACCCAACCATGTGGTGGCCAAGTCCCGCTTCTGGTACTTTGTGTCACAGCTGAAGAAGATGAAGAAGTCATCCGGGGAAATTGTGTACTGCGGACAGGTGTTTGAGAAGTCACCCCTGCGTGTGAAGAACTTTGGCATCTGGCTGCGCTATGACTCCCGCAGTGGCACACACAACATGTATCGGGAGTACAGGGACCTGACCACTGCTGGTGCAGTCACACAGTGCTACCGAGACATGGGTGCCCGACACCGTGCCCGTGCCCACTCCATCCAGATCATGAAGGTGGAAGAGATTGCAGCTGGCAAGTGC
>NZ_JAVHXC010000021.1:0-591 GCF_032248695.1 Dietzia sp. CH92
TCGAAGCCCTCATCGAACTACTCGCCCGCAGCGTCGGCGCCACCCTCACCGTGCCCCGCACCGACCCCGGCACCGCCGACACCCCCACCGGGGCCCGCCGCTACCGCATCAGCGCCGAACTCGCCCACCGCATACGCCTACGCGACGGCACCTGCCGCCACCCCGGCTGCTCCGTACCCGCCGACGACTGCGACATCGACCACTGCCGCCCCTTCAACCACACCGACCCCACCACCGGCGGCCCCACCACCGAAGCCAACCTCGTCTGCCTGTGCCGACAACACCACCGCTTCAAAACCTTCCACGGCTGGCACTACCACCTGGCCCCCGACGGCACCCTGACCGTCACCACCGACACCGGCCACACCCTGACCACCACACCCACCGGCCCCCTGGCCCGCTGGCGCCACCGCCCACCCGAACCCGAACCCGAGCACACCCCGACCCGCCAACCCTGGCTCGACCCCCGACCCCAGGCCACCCACTGGCTACGCCGCGCCCGCCGCCTCGCCGCCGAACGCGCCGCCAACACCACCCCACCACCACCCCGCGCCGACACCCCCGCACCCGACCCCGACACACCACCCTTCT
>NZ_JAVHXC010000022.1:0-574 GCF_032248695.1 Dietzia sp. CH92
ACATCGCCTGCGCCGAGATCGTCGCCGCCTACGGCGTGCACAACAACCGCGCCCGCACCCTACTCACCCGGGCCCGCACCCTGATCACCCGCTTCCCCACCCTGGTCGAGGCCATGGAAACCGGCCGCCTCGACGAGGACACCGCCGACCTGCTCGCCCGCCACATGCGCACCGTGGACTCCGCCCACCGCGGCCCCGTCCAACGCGAGATCATCGACTGGCTCCTGGCCGCCATCGCCGCCGGCACCCGCCCCGGACGCGACGCGATCCTGGGCGCCCTCGACCGCATCATCACCGAGCACGACCCCGCCGGCGTCCGCGCCCGCCGCGCCGCCGCCACCCACGAACGCCACATCCGCCTGCGCCGCGGCACCGACGGCATGGCCGACCTCACCGCCCACCTCACCGCCGCCGAAGCCTCCACCCTCTACGAGGTCCTGCACCGCGCCGCCACCGAACAGGCCACCCGCGACAAAACCACCCGCCTCCAGGCCGCCCGCACCGGCGAGCACACCCTCGACGCCGAATACATCCGCAGCATCGACGAACTACGCGCCGACGCCCTCGTCGCCGC
>NZ_JAVHXC010000023.1:0-565 GCF_032248695.1 Dietzia sp. CH92
ACATCGCCTGCGCCGAGATCGTCGCCGCCTACGGCGTGCACCACAACCGCGCCCGCACCCTGCTCACCCGCGCCCGCACCCTGGTCACCGGCTTTCCCGCCCTGCTCGAAGCCATGGAGACCGGCCGCCTCGACGAGGACACCGCCACCCTGCTCGCCCGCCACATGCGCACCGTGGACCCCCGCCACCGCGGCCCCGTCCAACGCGACATCATCGACTGGCTCCTGGCCGCCCTGGCCGCCGGACGCCGCCCCGGACGCGACGCCCTGCTCGACGAACTCGACCGCCGCATCGCCGCCCACGACCCCGCCGGCCTGCGCGCCCGCCGGGCCGCCGCCACCCGCGAACGCCACATCCGCCTACGCCGCGCCCGCGACGGCATGGCCGACCTCCACGCCCACCTCACCGCCCCCGAAGCCACCACCATCTACGAGATCCTCCAACGCGCCGCCCGCGAGCAGGCCGCCCGCGACGCCCGCGCCCGCCAACACCCCCACGCCCCGGCCGTCGACCCCGAATACCTGCGCAGCATCGACGAACTACGCGCCGACGCCCTCGTCGCCGC
>NZ_JAVHXC010000024.1:0-241 GCF_032248695.1 Dietzia sp. CH92
CCTCGGACTCTTCCTTCTTTGCCTCCACTTTCTTCTCCTCAGCTGGGGCGGCGGCAGTGGATGGAGCAGCACCACCAGCAGGCGCAGCTCCAGCTGCTGGAGCGGGCCCACCAGCCCCTACATTGCAGATGAGGCTCCCAATGTTGACATTGGCCAGAGCCTTGGCAAACAAGCCAGGCCAGAAAGGTTCGACGCTGACACCAGCTGCTTTAATGAGGGCATTGATCTTATCCTCCGTGAC
>NZ_JAVHXC010000024.1:286-560 GCF_032248695.1 Dietzia sp. CH92
GCAGATGAGGCTCCCAATGTTGACATTGGCCAGAGCCTTGGCAAACAAGCCAGGCCAGAAAGGTTCGACGCTGACACCAGCTGCTTTAATGAGGGCATTGATCTTATCCTCCGTGACCGTCACCTCGTCGTCGTGCAGGATGAGGGCGGAGTAGATGCAAGCGAGCTCGGAGACGGAAGCCATGCTGTAGACTGCCGGCACGGTGCTAGTCGCCGGATGAAGTGAGGGCCTCACCCCAACGCGGCCTTAGCTTCCTCGGAAGGACCGAGCACCT
>NZ_JAVHXC010000025.1:0-558 GCF_032248695.1 Dietzia sp. CH92
GCCAGGCGCCGCTCGGTCACCTGCTCCGGCCAAGGACTGGACCTGATGGCCCGCGCCGCCATGACCATGGACCCCCAACTGGCCGCCCTGATGCGCGAAGTCCACGCCCGCTGGGCCCAACCCGGACGCCTGTGGCCCGACGAACAGACCCCCGATAACCGCACCGACGGTCAACGCATGCACGACGCCCTCGTCCACGCCCTGACCCTCGCCCTGAACACCGACGCCACGAGGACCGGCGCGGCCGCGGCGATCGTCGTGCGCATCGACCTCGACCAACTGGCCACCCTGGCCGGGTGCGGCCACACCGACGGCGGCATCCGCGTACCCGTCGACCAGGCCATCGCCATGGCCGCCGGCAACCACTGGTTCCTCGCCCTGTGCGACCAGGAAGTCGACCTCAAGCTCTACCGCAGCCGCCGCACCGCCTCCCGCTACCAACGCCTGGCCCTGTTCGCCGCCTACGGCGGCTGCACCCACCCCGACTGCGACCAGGACGCCCGCCACAGCCAAGCCCACCACGCCGGAACACCCTGGGCCGCCGGCGGCCTGACCAAC
>NZ_JAVHXC010000026.1:0-479 GCF_032248695.1 Dietzia sp. CH92
GATCCCGCGACGCCGCCGACTCCGAGGGCGGCTCCGCCGACCCCGCCGACGCCGACGCCGACGCCGCTGCGGGTGCCACGGGTGGGCGGGCGCCGGTGTTGCGGCCGAAGGTCACCGTCATCGCCACCGGCCAGACCGGTCGGGATCAGGACGGGGTGCGGGTGGAGTTCACCCGCACCGGTGAGGCCGCCCTGGCCGCCCTGTTGGAGATGCTCGCCACCTGTGACGGCGCCAGCGTCGAGCAGGTGGATCCNTCGGGATCAGGACGGGGTGCGGGTGGAGTTCACCCGCACCGGTGAGGCCGCCCTGGCCGCCCTGTTGGAGATGCTCGCCACCTGTGACGGCGCCAGCGTCGAGCAGGTGGATCCCGCGATCGGGGCCGCCGACCAGCCCGGCGCGGAACTGAAGTATCGGCCCGGTGCGGAGTTGGCGCGCCGAGTCCGGCTGCGCGATGGCACCTGCCGCCATCCCGGGTGCAC
>NZ_JAVHXC010000027.1:0-325 GCF_032248695.1 Dietzia sp. CH92
TGGGAAAAAACTTCCCCGCACCTTCTGCCAGCTCATCCTGGACCCCATCTTCAAGGTGTTCGACGCCATCATGAACTTCAGGAAGGAGGAGACAGCCAAGCTGATCGAGAAGCTGGACATCAAGCTGGACAGCGAGGACAAAGACAAGGAGGGCAAGCCATTGCTCAAGGCTGTGATGCGCCGCTGGCTGCCTGCAGGGGACGCCCTCCTGCAGATGATCACCATCCACTTACCATCCCCCGTCACTGCACAGAAGTACCGTTGTGAGCTGCTATACGAGGGGCCTCCCGACGATGAGGCCGCCATGGGTATTAAGAGCTGCGAC
>NZ_JAVHXC010000028.1:0-323 GCF_032248695.1 Dietzia sp. CH92
CGCGTTCGTCGTCGTCGACCTCGTCGGGCAGGGCGGCCAGGGTGGCGTTGATGATCTTCAGGTGCCCGGCGGAGATCTGGCCGGCGGCGGTGGCGTGCATGCGGGCGGTGTCGGCGATCGAGGAGTCCTCGAGGCGTCCGCGGGCTTCGCCGGGGGCCAGGCCCAGGCCGCCGGTGAGCATCTGCCGTTCGTTGATGTAGCCCATCTGCCTGGCGGTGCCGGAGGCGCGGGCGGCGGCCAGCACGCGGGCCTGGGTGGCGCGCAACCGGCGCTGGGCCTGCTCCAGCGCGACCACCTCGGCGTGCAGCTCGGCGGCCGGGACC
>NZ_JAVHXC010000029.1:0-314 GCF_032248695.1 Dietzia sp. CH92
CGCCGGTGTTGGATCGCAGATCAGCGGTGAAGCCAAAGGACTCATTGACAGGCAGGTATGCCTTGACCACAAACATGGGGGTACCAGCCACCTGGGACTCCTCAAACACATGGCCACGCTTCCTGTTCAGGACACCGTAGATGCCACCCACCACTTGCTCAGGACACTGGATCTCCACCAGATAGATAGGCTCCATGAGGCGGGGCTGTGCGGTCAGCACACTGGCATACAGGCAGCGGCGTGCTGTGGGGATGATCTGGCCACCTCCCCGGTGAATGGCATCAGCATGCAGGGTCACATCATGAACATCAAAC
>NZ_JAVHXC010000030.1:0-314 GCF_032248695.1 Dietzia sp. CH92
TCCGCCCCGCGGCCGCCGGCTGATCACGCCCGCCCGCGCCCTCCCGCGCCCTCCCGCGCCCGGTCCGGGGGCAGGCTCGCCGCGGCCGACAGCCGCGAAAAGTGCGCGCCCGGCTCCGCCCCGCCGATGCTGACATCGCGGCAGCGCGCCCGACCCCGCCCCGCCGATGCTGACATCGCGGCAGCGCGACTGCCCCCACGTACGCTGCCGCACTGGCCTGCGATCGCAGAATGCACGCCGCACGAGGGGTTGCGCTGCGTGTCTGGACCAACTCGCCAGCGGAAGCCCACGACGCAGCGCATCCACCGCCACCC
>NZ_JAVHXC010000031.1:0-308 GCF_032248695.1 Dietzia sp. CH92
TACGCGCCGACGCCCTCGTCGCCGCCTTCCTCGACCCCACCATCGACCACCCCGACACCACCACCCCCACCGGGCCGAGCCCCGCCCCCACCCGCGGGCCCAGCGGCGCCACCGCCACCGGGCCCAGCGGCGCCCCAGCCGCCGGCGGTCCGTGCCCGGGCCCCGGGCGCCTGGCCACCCAGATCCGCCCCCAGATCACCGTGCTGGCACCCCTGGGCCCAGACGGCGAACCCGAGATCTACCTACCCCGCGGGGGCCCCGCCACCATCGAAGCCCTCATCGAACTACTCGCCCGCAGCGTCGGCGCC
>NZ_JAVHXC010000032.1:0-237 GCF_032248695.1 Dietzia sp. CH92
TGGTGCCCGTTGTGAGATCCCAGAGGCGCAGCGTTCCGTCCCAGGAGCCCGAGAGGGCAAACTGACCATCAGAGGAGATAACAACATCACTAACGAAGTGGGAGTGACCTCTCAGAGCACGCTGTGGTATGCCATAGTTGGTCTCATCTCTGGTCAGCTTCCACATGATGATGGTCTTGTCTCGAGACGCAGACAGGATCATGTCCGGGAACTGCGGTGTGGTGGCGATCTGTGTTA